>NZ_SPQP01000009.1 GCF_004571075.1 Blastococcus sp. TF02A-35 | reverse complement strand
CAGGCCCGCGGCGAGCCGGTCCGCGGCGTCGCGGAGCGCGGCGCCGTCGGGGAAGCGCGCGGCGGGGTCCTTGGCCATCGCCCGCCCGACCAGCGCCCGGACGCCGTCCGGGACCTCGGGCGGCAGCGGCGCCGGCTCGTCGCGGAGGTGCATGACCGCGATCTGGACGGGGTTCTCGGCCTCGAAGGGCCGGCGCCCGGCCAGGCACTCGTAGGCGACCGCGCCCAGCGCGTAGACGTCGCTCGCCGGCGTCGCCTGGCCGCCTCCGGCCTGCTCCGGCGAGAAGTAGTGGGCCGTGCCGATGACCTGCCCGGTGCCGGTGACCGCGACGCTGGAGGCCGACCGGGCGATCCCGAAGTCGGTGATCTTCACCGTGCCCCGCGGCGTCACCAGGATGTTGGCCGGCTTGACGTCACGGTGCACGATCCCCGCCGAGTGCGCGGCCGCCAGCCCGTCGGCGGCCTGCCGGACGACGTCCACGGTCCGGGCGGCGTCGAGCCGCCCCTCGCGCGCCAGGACGTCGGCCAGCGACTCCCCCTCGACCAGCTCCATCACCAGGTACGCCGACGCCGGTGCACCGGCCCCCGCCGGCACCTCGCCGTAGTCGAAGACGGCGGCGATGTGCGGGTGCGTGAGGAGTGCTGCGTGCTGGGCCTCGGCCCGGAAGCGCGTGCGGAACGTCGCGTCGCCGGCGTACTGGTCGCGCAGCACCTTCACCGCGACGGGCCGGTCGAGCAGGGTGTCGTGGCCGCGCCACACCTGGCCCATGCCGCCGCCGGCGATCAGCGACGTCAGGCGGTAGCGGCCGGCGAGCAGTCCGGGCTGGGGGTTCATCGGCTCTCCGTCAGGCGGGCGGTGGTGAACCGGGGCCGGCCGGCGAGGTCCGGGTGGTCCTCCACGTCGGTGAAGGCGCCGTGCGCCCGCACCAGCGCGGGCAGCGCCGTCCCCTGCTGGTCGGCGTGCTCGACACCCAGGTACCCGCCGGGCCGCAGCAGCCTCGCGGCCACGGAGAGCATGCCCCGCACCACGTCGAGGCCGTCCGGACCGCCCCACAGCGCCAGCGGCGGGTCGTGGTCGGCGACCTCGCGCGGGACGCGCGCGCCGTCGGGCACGTAGGGAGGGTTGGAGACGACGACGTCGACCCGGCCGCTGAGCTCGCCGAGCAGCCCGGGGTCGGTCATGTCGCCGGCCACGACGCCGACCGGGGTGTCCCGCGCCCGCACCCGGGCGAGGGCGTTGTGCCGGGTCCACTCGATGGCACCGGCGTCGCGCTCGACGGCGGTGACCCGGGCCCCGGGGTGCTCGTGGGCGATGGACAGCGCGATCGCTCCCGACCCGCTGCCCAGGTCCACCACGATCGGCCCGTCCAGCCCGGCCAGGCGCTCCAGGGCCCACTCCACCAGCAGCTCGGTCTCCGGCCGCGGGACGAAGACCCCGGGCCCGACGGCGAGCTCGAGGTGCCGGAAGGCCGCGCGGCCGGTCAGGTGCTGGAGCGGGACCCGGTCGGCGCGCTGGTCCAGCAGGGCGCCGAAGCGCTCCGCGGCGTCGTCGTCCACCTCGTCGAGGGTGAACAGGCCGGCGCGCGACCGGCCGACGACGTGGCCCAGGAGCAGCTCGGCGTCGACGCGCGGGGACTCCACGCCGGCGGCGGTGAGCCGCTGCGTGGCCTCGGCGAGCAGCGCCCTGGTCTCCACGCGGCCCGCCCTCAGGAGCCGGCCGCGAGCAGCTCGGCGGTGTGCGCGGCGGAGAGCGCGTCGATGACCGCGTCGAGGTCGCCGTCGATGACCTGGTCGAGGTTGTGGGCCTTGTAGCCCACCCGGTGGTCGGCGATCCGGTTCTCGGGGAAGTTGTAGGTCCGGACCCGCTCGCTGCGGTCCATGGTGCGGACCTGGCTGCGCCGCTGGTCGCTGGCCGCGGCGGCGGCCTCCTCGCGGGCGGCGGCGAGCAGCCGGGAGCGCAGCACGCGCAGCGCCGACTCGCGGTTCTGCAGCTGGCTCTTCTCGTTCTGCGAGCTGACGACTATCCCGGACGGCAGGTGGGTGATCCGGACCGCGGAGTCGGTGGTGTTGACGCTCTGGCCGCCCGGCCCCGAGGACCGGAAGACGTCGATGCGCAGGTCACCCGGGTCGACGGTGACGTCGACCTCCTCGGCCTCCGGCAGCACGAGGACCCCGGCTGCGGAGGTGTGGATGCGGCCCTGCGACTCGGTGACCGGGACCCGCTGCACGCGGTGGACGCCACCCTCGAACTTCAGCCGCGACCAGATGCCCTCGTCCGTGCGGGACTTGATCGCGACGGCGACGTCCTTGTAGCCGCCCAGCTCGGCGTCGACGGCGTCGAGCACCTCGGTGGCCCAGCCGCGGCGCTCGGCGTAGCGCAGGTACATGCGCAGCAGGTCGCCGGCGAACAGCGCGGACTCCGCGCCGCCCTCCCCCGCCTTGATCTCGAGGATGACGTCCTTGTCGTCGTCGGGGTCCTTGGGCAGGAGCTGCTCGCGCAGCCGGGCGGTGAGCTCCTCGATGCGCTGCTCGAGGGCGGTGGCCTCGGCGGCGAAGGAGGCGTCCTCGGCGGCCAGCTCCCGGGCGGCGCTGAGGTCGTCGCGGGCCTGGTCCAGGCCGCGGGCGGTCTCCACCAGCGGGGCGAGCTGGGCGTAGCGCCGGGCCATGCGGCGGGCGCGCGACTGGTCGGCGTGCACCGCCGGGTCGGCCAGCTCCTGCTCCAGCCGCGCGTGCTCGGCGAGCAGCCCGGCCAGCCGGTCGGCCGCCGACGTCTCGGTGCTCGTGCTCACGGGACCTCCGACAGGAGGGCCAAAATGGCCATTTTGGCCCGGTTAGGGGTGCGGACATGACGACGGCGCCCGCCCCACCGGAAGGTGGGACGGGCGCCGTCGAGGGTGCTACTGGGCGTCGGCCGAGGTGCCGGCGGCGCGCTTGCCGAACCGCTTCTCGAAGCGGGCGACGCGGCCACCGGTGTCGAGGATGCGCTGCTTGCCGGTGTAGAAGGGGTGGCAGGCCGAGCAGGTCTCGACGGTCAGCTGACCGGTCGGGCTGGTGCTGCGGGTCGTGAAGGTGTTGCCGCAGCCGCAGGTCACGGTGGTGACGTTGTAGGCCGGGTGGATGTCGGGCTTCATGGCTGCGCCTCTTCTGCGGAGTCTGTGTCGTTCGGTGCTGTCAACGCCGGGGGCCGGACGGCTATTTCCGGCCGCGCCCGCGGGGCTCGGTCGACCAGTATCCCTGATGGCCGGGCCCCGCGTGACGGCGGGAGGGTCAGTCGCCGCCCGGGCCGAGGGTCGTCTTCTGGATCTGCATGAGGAACTCGACGTTGTTGCGCGTCTTCTTCAGCTTCTCGAGCAGCAGCTCCAGCGCCTGCTGCGGCTCGAGCGCGGCGAGCACCCGGCGCAGCTTGATGACGATGGCGAGCTCGTCGGGCGACATGAGGATCTCCTCCTTGCGCGTGCCCGACGCGTTCACGTCCACGGCCGGGAAGACCCGCTTGTCCGCCAGGCGGCGGTCCAGCTTGATCTCCGCGTTACCGGTGCCCTTGAACTCCTCGAAGATGACCGTGTCCATCGTGGAGCCGGTCTCGACCAGCGCCGAGGCGATGATCGTCAGCGAGCCGCCGTTCTCGATGTTGCGGGCGGCCCCGAGGAAGCGCTTGGGCGGGTACAGCGCCGTGGAGTCGACACCACCGGAGAGGATGCGCCCGCTGGCGGGGGCCGCCAGGTTGTAGGCGCGGCCCAGGCGGGTGATGGAGTCCAGCAGGACGACGACGTCGTGGCCCATCTCGACCAGGCGCTTGGCCCGCTCGATGGAGAGCTCGGCGACCGTGGTGTGGTCCGACGGCGGCCGGTCGAAGGTCGAGGCGATGACCTCGCCCTTCACCGAGCGCTGCATGTCGGTGACCTCTTCGGGCCGCTCGTCGACGAGCACGACCATGAGGTGGCACTCGGGGTTGTTCGTCGTGATGGCGTTGGCCAGCGACTGCAGCACCATCGTCTTGCCGGCCTTCGGCGGCGACACGATGAGGGCACGCTGCCCCTTGCCGATCGGCATGACCAGGTCGATGACCCGGGTGGTCAGCAGGTGCGGCTCGGTCTCCAGCCGCAGGCGGTCCTGCGGGTAGAGCGGGGTCAGCTTGGTGAACTCCGGCCGGTTGCGGGCCTGCTCGGGGTCCAGGCCGTTGACCGTGTCGAGGCGGACCAGCGCGTTGTACTTGTCCTTGCGCTCGCCCTCGCGGGGCTGACGGACGGCGCCGGTGATCGCGTCACCGCGGCGCAGGCCGTAGCGGCGCACCTGCGACAGCGAGACGTAGACGTCGTTGGGACCGGTCAGGTAGCCCGAGGTGCGGACGAACGCGTAGTTGTCCAGCACGTCGAGGATGCCGGCGACGGGCAGCAGGACGTCGTCCTCGCTGACGGTCGGCTCGCCCTGGTCGAAGCGGTCCCGCCCGGTGCCGCGCTTGTTGCGGTCGCGGTAGCGGCGACCCCGGCGACCGCGGCCGCCCTCGAAGTCGTCGTCCTCGTCCTCGGCCGGGCCGTTGTTCCGGTCGTTGCGGCCGTCGGTCCGGCCGTCGGCGCGGTTGTCGGGGCGTCCGCCGCGCTCGTTGCGGTCGCGGTCGGGGCCGCGGTTCCCGTCACGGCCGGCACCGTCACGGCCCGCACCGTCACGCCCGGCACCGTCACGCCCCGCACCGTCACGCCCCGCACCGTCGCGGCCGCCGCGCTCGGCGCGGTCGCCGCCGTCCCGGTTGCCGCGCTCGCGGTCGTCCCGGTTCCCGTCGCGGCTGCCGCGCTCGGCGCGGTCGCCGCCCTCGCGGTTGCCGTCGCGCTCACCGCGGTTGCGGTTGCGGTTGCGCTGCGGGCGGTCGCCGTCGCGCTGCTCGTCGTCGCGCTCGGTCTCGGCCGGCGCGGTGCCGGCGGGAGCCTCGGCGACGGTCTCCGCGGCCGGTGCCTCGGTGCGCGCCTCGGCCGTCGGCGAGCCCGCGGGGCGGCTGGCGCCACGGCGGGTGCGGGTCGGGGCGCTGGTGGTCTCACCGGTCAGCGGGCCGCCGTTGGCGCCCCCGCTGATCGGGGCCTCGAGCGGCGCGGAGGTCGCGGCCACGCCGCGCGCGGTGTCGGCGCCGTCGGTCGAGGCGGTCTCGGTGCGTGGCGCCGGTGCGCCACCGTCCGGGCCGCCGACCTGGCGGGCGGAGATGGCGGCGACGAGGTCGCTCTTGCGCATCCGGCCGGTGCCGGAGATGCCCAGCTCGGCGGCCAGGCGCTGGAGCTCGGGCAGCAGCATGCCGGCCAGCCCGTTGCCGCGGCGGCGGGGGCGACCCGCCGTCCCAGAAGCGGCAGTGCCCTCGACGGCGGCGTCGGAGGCGCCGTTCTCGACGAGGTCGGTGGTTTCGCTCACGTACAGGTCCTTCCCTGCGGTGAACCTGCGCCGTGTGGGCGCAGGGGTCCCCGGTCCGGGTGGCTCCGGCCGGAGGCGGGAACGCACGCGGATCAGGTGGAGAAGATGCGGGGCGGATCAGCGACGAAGGTGTTCGAACGACCGCTTCGGCCCCGCGCGAGGCTCGCCCGAGTGGGCGGCTACGCCGTGAGCCTAATCGCAGCTCACGAGCAGGACAACACCGGTGGTTTCCAGTGTGTTCCCCGTTACCGAGACGATACCTCCGCCGTCCCACGGGACACCCGGGCCCCGAGGGGGTCGACCTCGAGCGGCAGCACCGACCACCCCTCCGGGGTGAGCCGGCCGACCGCGTCGACCTGCCCGGCGCCGGTCGCGAGCACCAGGACCGACGGCCCGGCACCGGAGACGACGGCGGCGTGGCCGGCGTCGCGCAGCCGGTCGACCAGCGCCAGCGACGCCGGCATGGCCGCGGTCCGCTGGCGCTGGTGGAGCCGGTCCTCGGTCGCCTCCATCAGCAGCCGGCCGGACGTGAGCGCGTGCACGAGCAGCGCCGACCGCCCGGCGTTGAAGGCGGCGTCGGCGTGCGGGACGACGTCGGGCAGCAGGCCCCGCGCGAGCTCGGTCGACAGCGTCGCGTCCGGCACCAGGACCACCGGGCGCACGTCGTCGTGCACGCGGAGGCTGTCGGCACCGACGCCGGCCCCCGACGTCCAGGAGAGCGTCAGCCCGCCGCGGAGGCAGGCCGCGACGTTGTCCGGGTGGCCCTCCATCTCCGTGGTGAGCCGCAGCACGGCGTCCGGGTCGACGGCCTCGACCTCGGGGCAGAGCGCCCACGCGCCGAGCACACCCGCGACCACCGCGGCGGCGGACGAGCCCATGCCCCGACCCTGCGGGATCGCGTTGCGTGCGCTCACCCGCAGGCCCGACGGCGACCAGCCCAGCTCCTCGCACGCCGCCCGGAACGCGCGGACGACCAGGTGCGAGCCGTCGCGCGGCAGCTCGCCCTCACCCAGGCCGCTGACCTCGACGGTCAGGCCCGACGGCTGGACCGCGAACTCGAGGACGTCGTGGTGGGCCAGCGCCAGGCCGGCGCAGTCGAAGGCCGGACCGAGGTTGGCGCTGGTCGCGGGGACCCGGACCTCGACGGGGGCCGTCACTGCAGGCCGAGCTGCGCGGCGGCCGCGGCGGCGTCCACCGGCACGGTCAGCGGCGCGGGCGCACCGGAGATCGCCCACTCCGGGTCCTTGAGCCCGTTGCCGGTCACGGTGCAGACGACGCGCTGCCCGGGCTCGAGCTCGCCGGCGTCGGCCACCTGGAGCAGGCCCGCGACCGAGGCCGCCGAGGCAGGCTCGACGAAGACCGCCTCGGTGCGCGCGAGCAGGCGGTAGGCCGACAGGATCGCGCGGTCGGTGACGGCGTCGATGCGGCCGCCGGACTCGTCGCGGGCGGCCAGCGCCTTGGTCCAGGACGCGGGGTTGCCGATGCGGATGGCCGTGGCGATGGTGCTCGGGTTCTCCACCACCTGGCCGCTGACGATCGGCGCGGCACCGGCGGCCTGGAAGCCCCACATGCGCGGGGTGCGCGAGGCGGGCCCGGGTGTCTCCGACGTGCTGCAGTACTCGCGGTAGCCCTGCCAGTAGGCGGTGATGTTGCCGGCGTTCCCGACCGGGAGGCAGTGGATGTCGGGGGCGTCGCCGAGGACGTCGACGACCTCGAAGGAGGCGGTCTTCTGGCCCTCGATCCGGTACTGGTTGACGCTGTTGACCAGGCTGACCGGGTAGTCGATCGCCAGCTTGCTGGCCAGCGCCAGGCAGTCGTCGAAGTTGCCCTCGACCTGCAGCAGCTGCGCCCCGTGCACCAGCGCCTGGGCCAGCTTGCCCATGGCGATCTTGCCCTGCGGCACGAGGACGGCGCAGGTGATCCCGGCGCGGGCGGCGTAGGCCGCGGCGCTCGCGCTGGTGTTGCCGGTGGAGGCGCAGATGACCGCCTTCGCGCCCTCCTCCACGGCCTTGGTGATGGCCATGGTCATGCCCCGGTCCTTGAAGGAGCCGGTCGGGTTGGCCCCCTCGACCTTCAGGTAGACCTCGCACCCGGTGCGCCGGGAGAGCTCCCGGGCGTGCACCAGCGGCGTCGCGCCCTCGTGGAGGGTCACCACCGGCGTGCTGTCGCTGACGGGCAGCCGGGACCGGTAGGCCTCGATGAGGCCCGGCCACCCCGGGGACACGACCGACGAGACCGTCATGACAGACCCTCCACACGCAGCACGCTGGTGACGCCTCGGACCGCGGGCATCTCCCGCAGGGCGTTGATGGTGGCCGACAGCGCCGCGTCGGGGGCGCTGTGGGTCACGATGACCAGCGTCGCGGCGTCCCCCCGCCCGGTCTGGCGGACCGTGGAGATGCTCACGCCGTGCTGCGCGAACTCCTGCGCGACGGCGGCGAGCACACCCGGCTTGTCCGCCACGTCGAGGCTGACGTGGTAGCGCGTCGGCGTCTCGGCCATGGGTCGGACCGCCAGGTCGGCGTAGCCGGACGGGCCCTGCCCGGCGGCACCGGCCAGCCGGTTGCGGGCCACCGCCACCAGGTCGCCCAGGACGGCGGACGCCGTGGGCTCTCCCCCGGCGCCCTGGCCGTAGAACATCAGCTGGCCGGCCGCCTCGGCCTCGACGAAGACGGCGTTGAACGCGCCGCTGACCGAGGCGAGCGGGTGGCTGGTCGGGATCATGGCCGGGTGCACCCGGACGGCGACCGAGTCCGACGGCGCGTCGGCGTCGGGCGACCCGGTCACCCGCTCGCAGATCGCCAGCAGCTTGACGGTGCAGCCGATCTCGGCGGCGCGGGCGACGTCGGTGGCGGTGACGGTGGAGATGCCCTCGCGGTGCACGTCGGCGGCGGCCACCGGCGTGTGGAAGGCCAGGGACGCCAGGATCGCGGCCTTGGCGGCGGCGTCGAAGCCGTCGACGTCGGCGGTCGGGTCTGCCTCGGCGTACCCGAGCTCGGTGGCCTCGGCGAGCGCCTCGCCGAAGCCGGCACCGGTCTCGGCCATCCGCGACAGGATGTAGTTCGTCGTGCCATTGACGATGCCGACGACGCGGCTGAGCTGGTCGCCGGCGAGGGACTCGCGCAGCGGCCGGAGGATCGGGATCGCACCGGCGACCGCGGCCTCGTAGTACAGGTCGACACCGTTCTTGGCGGCCGCGGCGTGCAGCGCGACGCCGTCCTCGGCCAGCAGCGCCTTGTTCGCGCTGACCACCGACTTGCCCGCCTCGAAGGCGGCGAGCATCAGCGAGCGGGCCGGCTCGATGCCGCCGATGACCTCGACGACGAGGTCGACGTCGTCCCGGGTGACCAGCGCGTGCGCGTCGGTCGTCAGCAGCCCGGCGGGCACGTCGGGGTGGTGCTGCGGGCGCCGGACCGCGACGCCGGCGACCTCGACGGGGCGGCCGATGCGGGCGGCGAGGTCCCCGGACTGGTCCTGCAGCAGCCGGAGGACGGCGCTGCCGACCGTGCCGCAGCCGAGCAGGGCGACCTTGAGCGGACCGTTCACGGGCGGGCTCCTCCGGAGTGCTCCGGCGCCGGCTGGGAGGGCGCGGGCGACGGTGCCGGCTGACCGGCGAGGACGGCGTCGAGGGCGAACACGTCCGACAGTGTCTGACGGCGCACGATCTCGGTGGCGGCGCCGTCCCGGACGGCGACGACCGGCGGCTTGAGCAGGTAGTTGTAGTTGCTCGCCATCGACCAGCAGTAGGCGCCGGTCGCGGCGACGGCGAGCAGGTCGCCGGGCGCGACGTCGGAGGGCAGCCACAGGTCCCGGACCAGGATGTCGCCGCTCTCGCAGTGCTTCCCCACGACGCGGCACAGGGCCGGCGGGGCGTCGGACGTGCGGTTGGCCAGCACGCACGTGTACGCGGCGTCGTAGAGGGCGGTGCGGATGTTGTCGCTCATCCCGCCGTCGACCGACACGTAGTTGCGGACCAGCGGGGTGCCCGGCGCACCGGAGGCCCCCAGACGGACCGGCTTGATGGTGCCGATCTCGTAGAGGGTGACGGTGCCGGGGCCGGCGATGGCCCGGCCCGGCTCGACCGCCAGCCGCGGCACGGGCAGCCCCAGCTCCGCGCACTCGGCGGCGACGACCGAGCGCAGCTTCCCCGCGACGTCGGCGGGGCTGACCGGGTCGTCGTCGGGGAGGTAGGCGATGCCGAAGCCGCCGCCGAGGTTGAGCTCCTCCAGCACCTGCCCGGTCGTGTCGCGGACCGCGCCCATCAGGCCGACGACGCGGTGCGCCGCCGCCTCGAAGCCCGCGGTGTCGAAGATCTGCGAGCCGATGTGGCTGTGGAACCCGGCGAGGTGCAGGGCCGGCTCCTCCCCCACGCGGCGGGCCGCCTCCAGGGCGTCGCCGGTGGCGAGGGAGAAGCCGAACTTCTGGTCCTCGTGCGCCGTGGCGATGAACTCGTGGGTGTGCGCCTCGATGCCCACCGTGGCGCGGATGAGCACCGGCACCGGGGTACCACCGGCGGCCACGCGGGCGGCGGCCAGCGGGACCAGCCGGTCGATCTCGTCGAAGGAGTCGAGGACGACGTGCCCGATGCCGGAGTCGACGGCCAGCTGCAGCTCGACCAGGGACTTGTTGTTGCCGTGCAGGGCGATCCGCTCGGCGGGGAAGCCGGCGGCCAGCGCCAGGGCCAGCTCGTTGCCGCTGCACGCGTCGAGGTGCAGGCCGTCGTCGGCGATCCAGCGGGCGACCTGGCCGCAGAGGAACGCCTTGGACGCGTAGTGCACGTCGGCGCCGTCGAAGGCCTGCGCGAACTCCGCGGCCCGGCCGCGGAAGTCGCCCTCGTCGAGGACGAACAGCGGGGTGCCGTGCTCCCGCGCCAGCTCGGTCACCGGGCGGCCGCCCAGGTGCAGCTCGCCGTCGACCCGCTCGGCCGACCGCGGCCAGACCTGCGGGTCCAGGACGCCGAGCTCGGCGGGCGGGGCGCCGGCGGCCGACGGCGGGCTGATGTTCCCGTGGAGGGGCCCCGCGGGGTGCGCCCTCACATCCGCTCCGGGGCGGAGACGCCCAGCAGGCCCAGGCCGTTGCGCAGCACGACCGCCGTCGCCGCGCACAGCCACAGCCGGGCCGTGGTCAGCGACGTCGCCTCGTCGTCACCGCGCGGCAGCACGCGGCAGGCGTCGTAGAACCGGTGGTAGGTGCCGGCCAGCTCCTCGAGGTAGCGGGCCACCCGGTGCGGCGCCCGTAGCTCCGCGGCCGACGTCACCACCCGGGGGAACTCGCCGAGCGCCCGCAGCAGGTCGTTCTCCCGCTCGTGGGTCAGCTGGGCGGCGTCGACGTCGCCGGCCTCGCCCAGCGCGATGCCGAGGTCGGCGGCGTTGCGCAGCACCGAGCAGATGCGGGCGTGGGCGTACTGGACGTAGAAGACCGGGTTGTCGTTGGTCCTGCGGCTCCACAGCTCGACGTCGATGTCGATCTGCTGGTCGACCGAGGCGCGGGCGAGCACGTACCGGGCCGCGTCGACGCCGATGGCCTCGACCAGGTCCTCGACGACCACGATCGTGCCGGCGCGCTTGCTCATCCGCACCGGCTCCCCGTTGCGCATGAGGTTGACCAGCTGGCCCAGCAGGATCTCCAGGTTCCGCGCCGGCTCGTCACCGGCCGCGGCGACCAGGGCCTTGTACCGCCCGACGTACCCGGAGTGGTCGGCGCCGAGCATGATGACCGCCCGGTCGAAGCCACGGGCGCGCTTGTCGAGGTAGTAGGCGCAGTCGGAGGCGAAGTAGGTGGTCTCGCCGTCGGCCTTGATCAGGACGCGGTCCTTGTCGTCCCCGAAGTCCGTGGTGCGCAGCCACACGGCGCCGTCGGCCTCGTACACGTGCCCCTGCTCCCGCAGGCGGGCCACGGCCTGCTCCACCGCGCCCTTCTCGTACAGCGACTTCTCGCTGAACCACACGTCGAAGTCCACGCCGAAGGACTCCATCGACCGGCGGATGTCGGCCAGCATCAGCGCGACACCGCGCTCGCGGAAGACCTGCACCTGGGCCACGCCGTCCCGCTCGAGCGCGTCGGGCACCTCGGTGACGACCGCGGCCGCGATGTCGGCGATGTAGTCGCCGCCGTAGCCGTCCTCCGGCACCGGGCGGCCCTGCGCGGCGGCCTGCAGGCTGCGGGCGAACCGGTCGATCTGGGCACCGGCGTCGTTGATGTAGTACTCGCGGGTGACGTCGGCGCCGCTGGCCTCCAGCAGCCGGCCGATCGAGTCACCGACGGCGGCCCACCGGCCGCCACCGATGTGCACCGGGCCGGTCGGGTTGGCCGAGACGAACTCCAGGTTCAGCTTCTGCCCGGCCAGTGTGCCGGTGCGGCCGTAGGCCTCCCCCGCGGTCACCGCGTCGACGGCGATCCGGCCGAGCGCCCCCTGGGCGAGGGTGATGTTGAGGAAGCCCGGCCCGGCGATGTCGACGGTCGCGATGCCTTCGTGGGCACCCAGCTCCTCGGCCAGCAGCTGGGCCACCTCGCGCGGCGGGCGACCGGCCGGCTTGGCCAGGCGCAGCGCGATGTTGGTGGCGTAGTCGCCGTGCTCCGGGTTGCGCGGTCGCTCGATCAGGACCTCGGCGGGTACCTCGACGGGCAGCGCGCCTCGCTCGACGACCGCGCCCACGGCGGTACGAACGACGTCCTGCAGCTGCTCCGGTGTCACCGGGCGAGCGTACTGACCGCCCTCGCCCGCCCGGTTACCAGCTGACGCACAGGCACGCGACCTAGACTCGCGCCCGGTACGAGGGACCGGACCGGGCCCTCCCGCACGCGCGCACGCGCCCCGCAACGAGGAGAGGCCTTGGCCAAGGACCGCACGCCCGACAAGAGCCGAGCGACCGGTGGCGGCTCCTCCCGCTCCGGGGCCGGCGCCGGGGGCCGCGGCAAGGGCGGTCGCACCCGCCCGCCGACGCAGGTCGTCTCCCCGCAGCGCCCGTGGGGCCTGATCGCCTTCTCGGTCGCGCTGGCCGTGTTCGCCGTCACCGTCCTCGGCTACGCGCTGGCGCAGGTCCGGAAGTCCGAGGCGGACAAGGTCGAGTCCATCGACGAGATCAGCGGGGCCGAGGTCTACGAGTACGAGGGCGGGCAGCACGACGACGGGCCGCTCGAGTACGAGCAGTCGCCCCCGGTGGGCGGGATGCACGCCAACCAGTGGGCCGACTGCACCGGCACGGTCTACGACGTCGACATCCGGCACGAGAACGCGGTGCACAGCCTGGAGCACGGCGCCGTCTGGATCACCTACAACCCCGACGAGGTCTCCGACGCCGACGTCGACAAGCTGGCCGAGCTGGTGGACGGCGTCTCCGGCCGCATGCTCTCCCCGTACGAGGGCCAGGACACCCAGATCAGCGTCCAGTCGTGGGGCCACCAGCTGAAGGTGGACAGCGCCGACGACAAGCGGATCAAGCAGTTCGCCGAGCTGATGACCTACAAGTCCGACAGCTTCCCGGAGCCCGGCGCCACCTGCGAGCGGCCGGACTTCCTGGCCGACCCGCCGCTG
Organism: Blastococcus sp. TF02A-35; assembly: GCF_004571075.1. GTDB lineage: Bacteria > Actinomycetota > Actinomycetes > Mycobacteriales > Geodermatophilaceae > Blastococcus. The sequence goes on along the minus strand of NZ_SPQP01000009.1, from coordinate 114,503 downwards.
GAGAGCGACGACGCCGGCGCCACCCCGGCCCCGGCCCAGACCCCGGCGCCGGCCGCCGAGACGCCCGCTCCCTGATCCGCGCACTCCAGCTCCACGGAGGAGACCGGTGACCAGCCCCGTCCCCGCACGCAGCCCGCTGCGCACCGCCCTGCTCGCCCTGGCCGCGGTGGCCCTGGTGCTGCTCGGTGCCGGTCTCGCCGTCCTGCTCGGGATCGGTGACCGGGGCACGGCCACGCCGACCGCCGACTCGGTGGACGCCGGCTTCTCCCGGGACATGTCCCGCCACCACCTGCAGGGCGTGGAGATGGCCAACCTGGTCGCCGAGCGCAGCGAGGACCCGGAGGTGGAGTCGCTGGCCGTCGACATCTCCGCCACGCAGACCAACCAGGCCGGGCGCATGCAGGGCTGGCTGGCGCTGTGGGGGCTGCCCATCACGGGCGGGGAGACGATGGCGTGGATGCCCGCCGACGCCCACGGCGGGCACAGCGGTCACGACATGGACATGGACATGGGTGCGGGCGCCCTCATGCCCGGCATGGCGACGGAGGAGGAGCTGGCGGACCTGCGGGGCCTGTCGGGCACCGCGTTCGACGTCGAGTTCCTGCGCCTGATGATCCGGCACCACCAGGGCGGCTTCGACATGGCGGCGCACGCCGCCGTCGAGGCCGACGTGCAGGCCGTCCGCGACCTGGCCCGCTCGATCGAGCAGTCCCAGGGGATCGAGACCGAGACGATGACCGACATGCTCACCGCCCGCGGCGGCACCCCCCTCCCCGCTCCCTGAGCGGCGGCCGCGGCCGCTCCCGGGCGCCGGGGCCGCCGTCCGGGCCACGGGCGGGGGCTGGTAACTTCTGACCTGCCCCGAGCCCCCGTAGCTCAGGGGATAGAGCACCGCCCTCCGGAGGCGGGTGCGCAGGTTCGAATCCTGCCGGGGGCACCACGGCGAACCGGCCCGCACCGTCTGCACGGTGCGGGCCGCTGTCGTTCCGGGAGGCCAGTCGTCCCGGGGCCCCGCTCAGGGCAGGACGGCGACCGCCTGCACCTCCACCAGCAGGTCCGGCTCCCCCAGCGCGCTGACGCCGACCAGCGTGACCGGCCGGACCGGCGAGCCGCCGAGCCGGTCGGCGACGCTTACCACGCCGGCGCCCAGATCCTGCAGCTTCTCCGGCGACCAGTCCACGACGTAGACCGTCAGCGCGGCCACGTCGTCGAAGGTGGCGCCGGCCGCCGCCAGCGCCGTCGCCACGTTGAGGTAGGCCTGCGCGACCTGGGCGGCGAGGTCGCCGGCGCCCACCGGCTCGCCGTCGGCGGTCCGCGCCACCTGGCCGGCGAGGTGCACGATGCGCGTGCCGGTGGACACCGACACCTGCGCGTAGACGTCGGGCTTCGGCAGCCCCTCGGGGTTGAGCAGTTCGACCGGCACGGCGTCCTCCTGGGGTCCGGCCACCGCCCGAGCGGCGGTGGTCCGGATCGTGGCACCGGCCACCGACAGGGCGCCCCGGGCCGGTGACCTCCGTCTCACCACGCTCGGCTAGCGTCCGCTGGCATGCAGACCAGCGGCATCCAGAAGGCAACCGTCGGCGACCTCGAGATCGCCTACGAGACGTTCGGCGACCCGGCGGGCACCCCGGTCCTGCTGGTGATGGGGCTGGCGACCCAGATGGTCGGCTGGCCCGACGAGTTCTGCGCCGGCATCGCCGAGCGCGGCCACTACGTCGTCCGCTTCGACAACCGCGACATCGGGCTCTCCACCCACCTGCACGACGCCGGCCCCGCCGACGTCATGTCCGTGCTCGGCGGTGACCGGTCCACGGTGGCCTACGGCCTGCCCGACCTCGCCGAGGACACCGTCGGCCTGCTCGACGCCCTCGGCCTGGACAGCGTGCACGTGGTCGGCGCCTCGATGGGCGGGATGATCGCCCAGCTGGTCGCCATCGCCCACCCGGAGCGGGTCCGCAGCCTCACCTCGATCATGTCCACCACCGGCGACCCGGCGGTGGGCGCGCCGGCCGAGGCGGCCCTCGGCGTGCTGCTGCCGGCCCCCGCGAGCGACCGCGACGGCGCGGTCCAGCGCGTCGTCGACACCTACCGGGTCATCGGCTCGCCCGGCTTCGAGTTCGACGAGGCGGCCGTGCGCGACCGCGCCGGCCTGTCCTTCGACCGCGCCTACGACCCCGCCGGGGTCTCCCGCCAGCTCGCCGCGATTCTCAGCACGCACGACCGCACCGCCGACCTGGGGAAGGTCACCGTGCCGACGCTGGTCATCCACGGCGAGCAGGACCAGCTGGTGAACGTCACCGGCGGCCGGGCCACCGCCGCCGCCGTGCCCGGCGCCGAGCTGATGGTCGTCGACGGAATGGGCCACGACCTGCCGCGCGAGCTGTGGTCGCAGCTCATCGACGGGATCACCGCGCTGGTCGAGCGCGCCGAGCAGGCCCGCTGAGCCGGTCGGGGGCGGGGCTCAGCTGGTGAGCATCCCGCCCTCGACCGGGATCGTCGTGCCGGTGACGTAGCCGCCCGCGTCGCTGACCAGGAACACCAGCGCCGCGGCCAGCTCCCGGGGGTCGCCGGCCCGGCCGGCCAGCACCCGAACCATCTGCTGGTCGAGGTACCCCTCGGGGTACTGGTCGGTCATCTCCGAGGCGAAGAAGCCCGGCGCGAGGGCGTTGACCCGGATCCCCTTGCGGCCGGTCCACTGCTGCGCCAGGTCACGGGTGAGCCCGATCAGGCCGGCCTTGCTCGCGGCGTACGCGGCCTGCGGCAGGCCGGCGGTGGTCAGCCCGAGGATGCTGGAGATGTTGACGATGGAGCTGCCCGGCTTCATGACCCGGCCGCAGGCCTGCGCCATCCAGTAGCAGCCGTTGAGGTTGACGTCGATGACCGAGCGGAACTGCTCGGGGCTCTCCCGGGTCGCGGGTGCCGCGGTGCCGATGCCGGCGTTGTTGACCAGGATGTCGACCTTGCCGAACTCGGCCATCGCGGCGTCGACCAGCCCCTGGCAGTCCTCCACCTTCGCGACGTCGGTCTGCACCGAGAGCGCCCGGCGCCCGGTCTCCTCCACCGCCCGCTGCGTCTCGGCCAGGCGGTCCACCCGCCGGGCGCCCAGGACCACGTCGCAGCCGGCCTCGGCCAGCGTGCGGGCGAAGACGGCGCCGAGGCCCGAGGACGCACCGGTCACGATCGCGACGCGGTCGTCGAGGCGGAACATGTCGAGGATCGTGCGGTCGGCCATCGGTGGGGCTCCCCCGGGTCGGTGCTGGGACGTCCGCGACACCGTATCCACCGTGTGCGGTACATCACCCGTCGAGCCGGGTAGGACCCCGCCGTCGCGCACCGGTACTCAGGGGGGACCGATCGATGACCAACCTCGCGCAGAACCTGCTCGACGCCGCGGATGCCGCGCCCGACCACCCCGCCCTGCGCATGGACGACGTCGTCCTCACCTACCGGGAGTTCGCCGACGCGTCCCTGCGGGTGGCCGCGGCCCTGCAGGACCGGGGCGTGGGCCCCGGGGACCGCGTCGGGATGGTGCTGCCCAACGTCGTCTCCTTCCCCGTCGTCTTCTACGGGGCACTGCTCGCCGGGGCCGCCGTGGTGCCGATGAACCCGCTGCTCAAGGCGCGGGAGGTGCAGTACTACCTGGAGGACTCGGGGGCGCGCGTCGTGGTGACGGCGGAGGCCTCCGCCGGCCCGGTGCAGGAGGCCGCCGCGACCGTGGGCGTCGAGGCGGTGACGGTCGGCGCCGCCTCGCCTGCCGAGCTCCTGGGCGACGAGTGCCTGACCGCCGCGGTCGACCGGGCCGACGAGGACGACGCGGTGATCCTCTACACCTCCGGCACCACCGGTCAGCCCAAGGGCGCCGAGCTCACGCACGCCAACCTGCGCGGCAACGCCCGCACGACCCACGAGACGCTGCTCCAGGGGGGCGGTGAGGACGTGATCATGGGCTGCCTGCCCCTGTTCCACGTCTTCGGCCTGACCTGCTCGCTCAACGCCGGCGTGATCGCCCGCTCCTGCCTGACCCTCATCCCCCGCTTCGACGGCGGCAAGGCGCTGCAGGTCATCGAGCGCGACCGGGTGACGATCTTCCAGGGCGTGCCGACGATGTTCGCCGCCATGCTGCACCAGCCCGACGCCGAGCAGCACGACGTCTCCAGCCTCCGGCTGTGCGTCTCGGGCGGCTCGGCGATGCCGGTGGAGATCATGCGGGCCTTCGAGGAGCGGTTCGGCTGCATCGTGCTGGAGGGCTACGGGCTGTCGGAGACCTCGCCGGTGGCCTCCTTCAACCACCCCGACGCCGAGCGCAAGCCCGGCTCGATCGGCACCCCGATCCGCGGGGTGGAGATGCGCCTGGTCGACGACGACGGCAACGACGTGCCGCCCGGCGAGGTCGGCGAGATCGCCATCCGCGGCGAGAACGTGATGAAGGGCTACTGGCAGCGGCCGGAGGAGACGGCCAAGGCGATCCCGGACGGCTGGTTCCGGACCGGTGACCTGGCCCGCCGGGACGACGACGGCTACTACTTCATCGTCGACCGGAAGAAGGAGATGATCATCCGCGGCGGGTACAACGTGTACCCGCGGGAGATCGAGGAAGCCCTCTACGAGCACCCGGCCGTGGCCGAGGTCGCCGTCATCGGCGTCTCCCACCCCGACCTGGGCGAGGAGGTCGCCGCGGCCGTCGCGCTCAAGCCCGGTGCCACCGCCGAGGCCGACGAGCTGCGCGAGTTCGTCAAGGCCCGCGTGGCCGCCTACAAGTACCCGCGCCACCTGTGGCTGGTCGACGCCCTGCCCAAGGGCCCGACCGGCAAGATCCTCCGCCGCGCGGTCGAGGTGCCGGCCGAGGTGGGGTCCCGGTGAGCGAGCCACCCCTCTGGCGGCAGGCCTACGACGCCGTCGACCGCGCGGTCACCCCGCGCGCGGAGCACCTGGTGCGCACCCCCGGCTTCGCCCTGGGGGTGGCGCTGCTGCGGCGGGCGACGACGGTCGCGCGGTCCTCCGCCCAGGACCTCACCGCCCGGGCCTGGCACCTGGTGAACCTGCCCGCCGGGAGCGACGTCCACCGGCTCCGCGCCCAGGTGGGTGCGCTGGACCGGGAGGTCCGCCGGCTGACCGTGGCCCTCGAGGCCGAACGACGCCGCGCGCTCCCCGCACGACCCGCCGAGCCCCGGACCCCGGAGGACAGCCATGCCGACCGTGCCCAGCCCGCAGACGATCCTCGACCGCGTCCGGCGCGACGTGGAGCGCAACGCCCTACGGGCACGTAACGGGATCCGGCTGGTCGCCGGCGTCGACCGCCCCGGCGTGGGCTGCACGCCCAAGGACGTCGTCTGGGAGCGCGGCCGCACCCAGCTGTGGCACTACCGCAACGACCCGGAGACCCACGGCGGGGTGCGGCACTCCCCTCCCCTGCTGCTGGTCTTCAGCCTGATCAGCCGCAGCTACATCCTCGACCTGTCACCGGGCAACAGCTTCGTCGAGCAGCTGCTCCGGGCCGGGTTCGACGTGTACCTGGTCGACTGGGGCGAGCCCGACGAGCGCGACGCCGGGAACGGGCTGGAGGACTACGCCGACGACTACATCCCGGCCGCCATCGACCGGGTGCTCGAGCTCTCCGGGGCCGACGAGGTGAACCTCTTCGGCTACTGCTTCGGCGGCGACCTCTCGCTGCTGCACGCGGCGCACCACCCCGACTCGCCCCTGCGCAGCCTCACGGTCCTGGCCACGCCGGTGGACTTCCGGCACATGGGCCCGCTGGCCGACGTCTTCGCCGTCGGCGGCCTGGAGGTCGACTCGGTCGTCGACGAGAACGGCAACGTGCCGCCGCAGGTCGTCGTCCAGGGCTTCCGGACCCTCACCCCCACGGCGGAGGTGACCCGGTACGTGACGCTGTGGGAGCGGCTCTGGAACGACGAGTACGTCGCCTCCTACCAGGCCATGACCGGCTGGTCGGACGACCACGTGCCCTTCCCCGGCCGGGCCGCCCGGCAGACCGTGCGGATGCTCGTGCGCGACAACGGCATGGTGAACGACCGGCTGTCCGTGGGCGGCGACCCGGTGCACCTGTCCGACATCCGGGTGCCCTTCCTGACGGTGCGCGCCGAGCGGGACCACATCGTGCCGACGGCGGCCAGCGCCCCGCTGATGGACCTCGTCGGGTCACCGGACAAGCACGAGCTGGTGCTGCCCGCCGGGCACATGGGGCTGGTCGTGGGCCGTACCGCGGCGAAGACGACGGTGCCCACGATCATCGACTTCCTGCGGCGGCGCAGCGACGCCGTGGACCGGCCGGACCTGGCGAGGGGAGCCTGAGGTGACCGACCACGTGGAGACCCCGTCGGTGACGGTGGAGGCCCTCGGCGCAGGGCACGCCGACGCGCTGCAGCGCTTCTTCGCCGGCCTGCCCGAGGGCGACCGCACGTTCATCAAGGAGGACGTCACCGACCCCGCGACGGTGCGCGCGTGGGCCGAGGACGGCACCGCCCGCTGGGTGGCGACCGGGCCGGACGGCGGCATCGACGGCTACGTGGCGGTCCGCCGGCTCTCCGGCTGGTCCGACCACGTCGCGGAGCTGCGGCTGGTCGTCGGTCCCCGCCGCCGCGGGTCCGGGCTCGGCCGGGTGCTGGCCCGGCACGCGGTCACCGAGGCCATCGCCTCCGGCGCCACCAAGCTCGTGGTGGAGGTGGTGGCCGAGCAGGGCGCCGCGCTGGCGCTGTTCACGGCACTGGGCTTCCGCGGCGAGGCGCTGCTGGAGGACCACATCCGCGACCGGTCCGGGCAGCTGCGCGACCTCCTGGTGCTCGCCCACCGGGTCGACGCCACCTGGTCGGCGATGGACACCCTCGGGCTGCCCGAGGCGCTCGACGGCGACGGCGCACCCGACCCCGCCTGAGACCGGGCGGCGCCCGCGCGGCACGCTGGCCCGGTGACGGTCGCTCCTCCCCGGTCCACCCGCCGCGCCTGGCTCCCGGTGGCGCTGACGATGTTCGCCATCGGCTGGGGCGCCAACCAGTTCGTCAGCCTGCTGGTGGCCTACCGCGAGCGCTCCGGCTTCTCGGTCAGCACCGTCGACGCCCTGGTCGGCGCCTACGCGCTGGGCCTGATCCCCGCGCTGCTGGTGCTCGGGCCGATCTCCGACCGCCGGGGCCGCACCCCCGTGCTGCGCGCCGCCGCGGTGGTGTCGCTGGTGGCGACGGCGGTGCTGATGGTCGGCGACCTGTGGGCGCTCTACGCCGGCCGGCTGCTCGCCGGGCTGGCCAGCGGCGCCGCCTTCGCCGCCGGCAGCGCCTGGGTCGAGGAGCTCTCCACGAAGCACTGGGACCCCGACGCCCGCGAGGGGGCCGGTGCCCGCCGGGCGGCGATGTCGCTGACCGCCGGGTTCTGCCTCGGGCCGGTGGTGGCCGGCCTCCTGGCGCAGTGGGCGCCCGCCCCGCTGGTCACCGCCTACCTGCCGCACCTGGTCGTCGTCCTCGCGGTGCTCGTGCCACTGTGGCGGGCGCCGGAGACGGTGGACCCGGCGCGGGTCTCCCCCGCCGCGGGCTCGCCGCTGGCCCGGCTGCGCGTCCGCTCGGCCGCCGACCCGCGGTTCCGGCGCTCGGTGGCGCCCGTCGCGCCGTGGGTGTTCGGCGCCGCCACGATCTCCATCGCCGTCCTGCCCGGGCTGGTGACCGGCACGACCGCCGGCTGGACCGTCGCGTTCAGCTCGCTGGTCGCGGGGGTCACGCTGGGCACCGGCTTCCTCGTCCAGCCGACGGCGCGCCGGATCGCCGCCGCCTCCCCCCGCCGCGGCGTGGTGTGCGGGCTCGCCGCCGTCGTCGTCGGCCTCGGCACCGCGGCCGCCGCCGCGGCCACGACGTCGCCCTGGCTCGTGGCGACGGCCGCCGTCGTCCTGGGCACGGGGTACGGCTGCTGCCTGGTCTCGGGGCTGATCCAGACCCAGCGCATCGCGGCACCGGGCGAGCTCGCCGGCCTCACCGCCGTCTACTACGCGCTCACCTACGTGGGCTTCGCCGCGCCGGTGCTGCTCTCGCTGCTGGCCGCACTGGTCCCCTACTGGGTGCTGCTGCTCGGCGCCGCCGGCCTGGCCGCGGCCACCCTCGCGGTCGCGGTGGGCGCGCCGCGCGGGACCGCTCTCAGCGCTCGGTGACCCGCCCGCCGTCGACCTCCAGCCGGCGGTCGGTCCGCACCGCCGCCAGCATCCGGCGGTCGTGGGTGACCAGCAGCAGCGTGCCGGTGTAGCCCGCCAGCGCCTGCTCCAGCTGCTCGATAGCCGGCAGGTCCAGGTGGTTGGTCGGCTCGTCGAGGACCAGCACGTTCACCCCGCGCGCCTGCAGCAGCGCCAGGGCCGCACGGGTCCGCTCGCCGGGCGAGAGCGTCACGGCCGGCCGCAGCACGTGGTCGGCGGTCAGCCCGAACTTCGCCAGCAGGGTGCGCACCTCCGCCGTCGGCCAGTCGGGCACCTCGGCACCGAAGGCGTCCAGCAGCTGCTCGGCGCCGAAGAACCGGCCACGGGCCTGGTCGATCTCGCCGACCTGCACCGACGGCCCCAGCGAGGCCGTCCCCTCGTCCAGGGGCACGCGACCGAGGAGGGCGGCCAGCAGGGTCGACTTGCCCGAGCCGTTGGCCCCGGTGATGGCGACGCGGTCACCCCCGTCGACCTGCAGGTCCACCGGCCCCAGGGTGAAGCCGCCGCGCCGGACGACGGCGCCGCGCAGCGTCGCGACGACCGCGCCGGACCGCGGGGCGGCAGCGATCTCCATGCGCAGCTCCCACTCCTTGCGGGGCTCCTCGACCACGTCGAGGCGCTCGATCATCCGCTGGGTCTGCCTGGCCTTGGCGGCCTGCTTCTCCGAGGACGCCCGGTTCGCCGCCTTGATGTGCTTGTCGCCGTCCTTCGACTTCTTGATCGAGTCGCGGACGCCCTTGGCCATCCAGTTCCGCTGCATCTGCGCGCGGGCCTCGAGCGCCGCCTTGGTGTCGGCGAACTCCTCGTACTCCTCGCGCGCGTGCCGGCGGGCCACCTCGCGCTCGGTCAGGTAGGCCTCGTAGCCGCCGTCGTGCACCCGCACCAGCTGCTGGGCGAGGTCCAGCTCGACGACACGGTTCACCGTGCGGGCGAGGAACTCGCGGTCGTGGCTGACCACGACCACCCCGGACCGCGCGCCCGTGACGAACCGCTCGAGCTGCTCCAGGCCGGCCAGGTCCAGGTCGTTGGTGGGCTCGTCGAGCATCAGGACGTCGTAGCGCGACAGCAGCAGCGTCGCCAGGCCGACCCGGGCCGCCTGCCCGCCGGAGAGGCCGGTGGTCGGCGCGTCCAGGGCGACGCCGGGGGCGACCTCGGCGACCACCTCCGCGGCCCGCTCCTCCAGGTCGGCCCCGCCGAGGGCCAGCCACCGCTCGAGGGCGTCGCCGTACACGTCGTCGGCGCCCGGCTCGCCGGCCGCCAGCGCCTCGGTCGCGGCGTCCATGGCCTCCTGCGCGGCGGCCACCCCCGTGCGCCGCGCGAGCGCGGCGAGCACCGTCTCGCCCTCGCGCCGCTCGTGCTCCTGCGGGAGGTAGCCGAGGGTGGCGCTGGGCGGGCTGAGCGCGATGCTGCCGGCCTCGGCGGGGATCTCCCCGGCGAGGGTGCGCAGCAGGGTGGACTTCCCGGCTCCGTTGACGCCGACCAGCCCCACGACGTCGCCCGGGGCGACGACGAGGTCCAGGCCGGAGAACAGCACGCGGGCGCCGTGTCCGGCCGCCAGTCCGCGCGCGACGAGGGTGGCGCTCACCCCCACAGCCTGCCAAGGCCGGTCCACCGGCCCTCACCCGCGGTCAGTCGCCGGGCCCGTCCCCGGGGTCGAAGGCGTCCTCGTCGTAGCCGCCGTCGTGGTCGGCGTCGCCCGTCGTCCGCGGCCGGCGCACGAGCCAGGGCTGCAGGTGGTCGTAGCCGCGGACGGAGACCCGGCGCAGCGGCCGCACCCGGTAGCGCTCGGTCTCCCGCAGCCGGTCGGCGAGCTCGCGGTCGACCAGCAGCGCGCCCGGCCGGGCCAGCGAGGTGAGCCGGCTGGCCAGGTTCACCACCGGCGAGTAGACGTCGCCCAGCCGGGTCAGGACCGCACCGTAGGCGGCGCCGACCCGCAGCGGCGGGCGCTCGGCGGCGTCCCAGGCGTGGGGCAGCTCCAACCCGATGTCGGCGGCGTCGGTGGCCGAGGCGGCGGTGAAGAGCACGCCGTCGCCCACCGTCTTCACCACCCGGCCGTGGTGGCGGGCGATGACCTCGGCCGCGGTGCTCTCGAAGTCCTCGACCATGGCGCCGAGCTCGCGCCCGCCCATGCCGCGGCTGCGCGAGGTGTAGCCGACCAGGTCGGCGAACCCCACCGCGAGCTCCCGCCGGTCACCGGGACCGCCGGCGGCGAGCAGCCGGTCCACGTTGGCCGCCAGGTGCCGGCGCCAGACGTAGTCCTGCACCTCCCGCAGCCGCGGTAGCAGCGCCTCGGCGGCGTCCACGGCCTCCTCGGTGCTCACCTCCCGGCCGCTGCGGTCGGCGTTGCCGGAGAGCGCGTCGGCCAGCATGTCGGTCTGCCAGTCGGCCAGCCGGGACAGCGACTGCCCCATGGCGCGGGCGATCGAGGCCTCGCTGTCCGGGCCGATGAACCCCGAGTCGATCAGCGTGGAGAGGACCCCCAGCGCCGCGACGTCGGCATCGGTGAAGGCGGGGTCGTCGTCGGAGGCGTCCGGGAAGCCCAGCGCCCGCCAGAGCCGCTGCGTGCGCTCCGGCGGCATGCCGGCCTGCGCGCCGACCTGCAGCCGCGTGTACCGCCGCGGGCCCCCGAGCAGCAGCCGCTCCAGGGCCTCCCGCGCACCGGGGCCCGGGAGCGGGGCCCCTGCCTCGTCCATCCCCGTCGGAGACCTCAGTCGGTGGTGTGCACGACGAGCACGTCGCACTGGGACCGGCGGGTGGCGTCGGCCGGCACCGAGCCCAGCAGCCGGCCCTTGATGCCGTTCAGCCCGCGGTTGCCGACGACCAGCAGGTCGGCGTCCTCCCGCCGCACCACGTCGAGGAGGGCCTCCACCGGCGAGCCGACGACGGCGACGGTGCGGACCTCTCTCGCCCCGGCCGCGCGGGCACGGTCGGCCGCGGTGCGCACGGTGTCCTCGGCGGGGTGGGACCCGACCACCTGGTAGGCCTCGTCGCCCAGGACGTCCTGCGCGCGGGCCATCTCCCGGTCCCCGCCCTCCAGGGGCAGGTAGGCGCAGGCGATCACCAGCGTCGCTCCGCACGCGCCGGCGAGGGCCCCGGCGCGGCCGACCGCGCGCAGGGACGATTCCGACCCGTCGGTTCCGACGACGACCGTGGAGTAGGTGCTCGCGGCATCGCTCACGGCGCGCACTCTATGTGACGTCGGCGTGTCGTGTGCCCCCGCTCACCCAAATGACCCCGTACCGGCCTCTCGGTGCGATTGGATGGCGGTACCGGTCCCGCCGACGACGAGGAGTGCGCCATTCCGACCGCCCACGCCCCTGCGCCAGGCCCCGTGCGGGTCGAGGTCAGCGGGCTCACCAAGTCCTTCGGCGCGGTGCGCGCGGTGTCCGACCTGGGGTTCACCGTGGAGCCGGGCTCGGTCACGGGCTTCCTCGGCCCCAACGGCGCCGGAAAGACCACGACGCTGCGGATGCTGCTCGGCCTCGTCCGGCCCGACTCCGGCACGGCGACCTTCGACGGCGTCCCCTACGCGGCGCTGCCCGCACCGGTGCACACCGTCGGTGCGGTGCTGGAGACCGCGTTCCACCCGGCGCGGTCCGGCCTCAACCACCTGCGGGTGTACTGCCGCGCCGCCGGGCTGCCCCAGGAGCGCGCCGACGCGGTGCTCGCCCAGGTGGGCCTGACCGACGCCGGTGGCCGCCGCGCCGGCGGCTACTCGCTCGGCATGCGGCAGCGCCTGGCGCTGGCCACGGCGCTGCTGGGCAACCCCGCCGTCCTGGTGCTCGACGAGCCGGCCAACGGCCTGGACCCCGAGGGCATCCAGTGGCTGCGCGGGTTCCTCCGCTACCTCGCGCACGAGGAGGGCCGGACGGTGCTGGTGTCCAGCCACCTGCTGTCGGAGGTCGAGCAGACCGTGGACCGCGTGGTCATCGTCGGCGCCGGCCGGCTGGTCCGCGAGGGGTCGATGGACCAGCTCCGCTCCGGCGCGGAGGGCGCCGGGACGGTCCTGGTGCGCAGCCCGCAGGCGGCGCGGCTCGCCGAGCTGCTGCGGGCCGAGGGCGTGCAGGTGTCCGCCGGCGAGGACGGCGGGCTGACCGTGCACGGCCGGAGCAGCGCCGACGTGGGCGCCCGGGCCTTCGCGGCGGGCGTGGAGCTGCACGAGCTCCGCCCGCACAGCAGCGGGCTCGAGGAGATCTACTTCCAGCTGACGGCCGGCCAGGAGCAGTACGCGGCCCCTGCCGCCGGAGAGGGCACGCGATGACCGGGCTGGTGCGCGCGGAGTGGCTGAAGCTGTTCTCCACCCGCTTCTGGATCGGGGTGCTGATCGGCGGCTGCCTGATGACCGCCGGCTTCTCGGTGCTGTTCACCGCGCTGGCCGGGGTGGCGCAGGAGGGGCAGCCGGCCCTGCCGGAGGTGGGCACCCCGGCGTTCGAGGAGCTCGCGCTCTCCGTCGCCGCCAACGCCAGCGTCTTCCTGCTGATCCTCGGGATCATCGGGATGACGCAGGAGTACCGGCACAAGACCGCCGTCCCGACCTTCCTGACCACCCCGGACCGCGGCCGGGTGGTCGCCGCCAAGCTGCTCGCCTACGCCGTCGTGGCGGTGCCGTTCACGCTGCTGCTCCTCGCGGTGAACGTCGCGGTCGTCGCCGTCGCCGCGGGCGCCCGGGGCGACGCCCCCTCGCTGACCGGTGACAACGTGCGGACCGTGGCCATGTCCGGCCTGGTCCTGGTGCTCTTCACGGTGATCGGGGTCGGGGTGGGCGCGCTCGTCCGCAGCCAGGTCGGCGCGGTCGTGGGTGCCCTGGTCTACCTGTACGTGGTGGAGCCGCTGGTGGCCCTCATCGGTGCCATCCAGGGCGTCTACAAGTGGCTGCCCGGCGGCGCGGTCCAGGCGGTCACCTCCGACTTCCAGGCACCGGAGCTGCTCGAACCGTGGCAGGGCGCCCTGCTGCTCCTCGGTTACGGTCTGGTGGCCGCACTGCTGGGGGCCCTGTTCGCCGTCCGCCGCGACGTCGGCTGAGCCCCCGCCCGGGAGAACTGGAGACCGCGTGACCACCCGCATGACAGTCCAGCGGCTCGGCCGGCTCATCGCCGACGGGGACGTCGAGGCCGTCCGGTCAGCCGTCGCCGAGGCGCCGCGGCTGCTCACCGGGACCGTCGAGCACGAGGGCCAGGACGGCTGGACCCCCCTGCACCTCGCCGTCGCCGGCGGCCGGGCCGAGGTGGTCGACGTCCTCGTGGACGCCGGCGCGGACCTCTCGGCCCGGACCGAGCACCACCGCACCCCGCTGCACGTGGCCCTGGAGCACGCGCCCGACCTGGTCCCGCTGCTCGTCTCGCGCGGTGCCCCCGTCGACGCCCCCAGCGCGGCCTACCTGGACGACGTCGAGCGGCTCACCGCCGAGCTCGACGGCGGTGCCGCCCTGACCGACCCGACCACCGGCGTCGACCTGCTCGCCTGGGCCGCCTTCGGCGGTGCAGCCGGCACCGCCCGGCTGCTGCTGGACCGCGGCGCCGACGCCGACGGCGGGGCCCTGCACGCGGCCACCACGGCCGGGCACCTGGAGCTGGTCCGCCTGCTGCTGGAGGCCGGGGCCGACGTCGACGGGCGGGACGCCGACACCGGTCGCACCCCGCTGCACTCGGCGGTGGCGGCCGGCGCCGCCGGCGACGCGCCGGAGATCGTGCGGCTGCTGCTGGACTCCGGGGCCGACGTGGACGCCACCACCCACGACGGCGCCAGCGCCCTCGACATCAGCCGCGTGGCCGCCGCCCGGCACCGCCGGGCCGACGAGCAGGCGGCCACCGGCAACGACGCCCTGGTCGAGCTCCTGGTCGCGCACGGCGCGACGCACTGACGGTCCGGTGGGCGAGGCACGCCTGTCCTCATCCGCACCCGGACGACCGCCGCCCACGGGCGTAGACTCGCCACCCGGTCCAGCGACGCCCCTCAGACGCAGCCCCAAGACGAAGAAGGCACTCGACCCCGTGTCAAGCGTGAGTTCATCCCGGCCCTCGTCCCCCTCGTCCCAGGTCGCCGGCTTCGGCACCAACGAGTGGCTGGTCGAGGAGATGTACCAGCAGTACCAGGCCGACCCGTCCAGCGTGGACCAGGCGTGGCACGAGTTCTTCGCCGACTACCGCCCGGGCAGCCCGGTCGACGGCGGCGACCGCGAGGACGCGGGCAAGGGCAACGGCGCTGCCGCGGCCGCGCCGGCCAAGCGCGCCGCCCCGGCCCAGCCCGCGGCGCCCGCCCAGCAGGCGCCCGCGAAGCAGGCGGCCCCGCAGCAGGCGCCCGCCCCCGCCAAGCCCGACGTCCAGCGCCCGGCCGCCGCCGGGTCCCAGCCGACGGGGAGCGCACCCGTGCAGACCACCAGCTCGAACGCCGCCGCCCCGAAGCCTCCGGTGGGCGCCGGCAAGCAGTCGCCGCTGCGCGGTGCGTCCGCGGCCGTCGTCAAGAACATGAACATGTCGCTGACCGTGCCGACGGCGACGAGCGTGCGCGCGGTGCCGGCCAAGCTGCTGGCCGACAACCGCATCGTCATCAACAACCACCTGGCCCGCGGGCGGGGCGGGAAGATCTCGTTCACGCACCTGATCGGCTACGCGCTGGTCCGCGCGCTGGACGCGTTCCCGAACATGAACAACAGCTACGCCGAGGTCGACGGCAAGCCGGTGCTCGTCACGCCGGAGCACGTGAACTTCGGCCTGGCCATCGACCTGCCGAAGCCCGACGGCTCGCGCTCGCTGGTCGTGGCCTCCATCAAGGCCGCCGAGGAGATGGACTTCGCCCAGTTCTGGGCCGCCTACGAGGACATCATCCGCCGCGCCCGGCAGAACAAGCTGACGATGGAGGACTTCTCCGGCACCACGATCAGCCTGACCAACCCGGGCACGATCGGCACCAACCACTCGGTGCCGCGGCTGACCGCCGGCCAGGGCGCGATCATCGGCGTGGGTGCCATGGAGTACCCGGCCGAGTTCCAGGGGATGAACCCCGACGCGCTCACCGAGATGGCCGTCTCGAAGATCATCACGCTGACCTCGACCTACGACCACCGGATCATCCAGGGCGCGGAGTCCGGCGACTTCCTGCGCCGGCTGCACGCCCTGCTGCTGGGCGAGGACGGCTTCTACGACGAGGTCTTCCGCTCGCTGCGCATCCCCTACGAGCCGGTGCGCTGGATGCCGGACGTGCGGATCACGCGCGAGGGGCAGATCGACAAGGAAGCCCGCGTCATCGAGGTCATCGAGGCCTACCGGCGCAACGGCCACCTCATGGCCGACACCGACCCGCTCGAGTTCAAGGTCCGCACCCACCCCGACCTCGACATCCTCCAGCACGGTCTGACCCTCTGGGACCTCGACCGGCAGTTCCCCGTCGGCGGCTTCGCCGGCGAGAAGCTGATGGCGCTGCGCGACATCCTCGGCGTGCTCCGCAACTCCTACTGCCGCACCGTCGGCGTGGAGTACATGCACATCACCGACCCCGAGGAGCGCGAGTGGCTGCAGAAGCGCATCGAGGTCAAGCACGAGCAGCCCGAGCGTGAGAAGCAGAAGCACGTCCTGGGCCGGCTGAACGCCGCCGAGGCCTTCGAGACCTTCCTGCAGACCAAGTACGTCGGCCAGAAGCGCTTCTCCCTCGAGGGCGGCGAGTCGCTCATCCCGGTGCTCGACGAGGTCCTGCTCGCCGGTACCGACCACGGCCTCGACGAGGTCGCGATCGGCATGCCGCACCGCGGCCGGCTCAACGTGCTGGCCAACGTGCTCGGCAAGAGCTACGCCAAGATCTTCGGCGAGTTCGAGGGCAACATCGACCCCGGCACGGTCCAGGGCTCCGGCGACGTGAAGTACCACCTCGGCGCCACGGGCACGTTCACCAACCCGTTCAAGCTCGACGCCGAGATCGCCGTCTCGCTGGCCAGCAACCCCTCGCACCTGGAGACGGTCAACCCCGTCCTCGAGGGCGTGGTCCGGGCCAAGCAGGACATGATCGACAAGGGCGAGAGCGGCTTCACCGTGCTGCCGGTCCTGCTGCACGGCGACTCCGCGTTCGCCGGCCAGGGCGTGGTGCAGGAGACCCTGAACCTCTCCCAGCTGCGCGGCTACCGCACCGGCGGCACGGTGCACGTCGTCGTCAACAACCAGGTCGGCTTCACCACCAGCCCGGCCTCGGCCCGGTCGAGCCTCTACTCGACCGACGTCGCGCGGATGGTCAACGCGCCGGTCTTCCACGTCAACGGTGACGACCCGGAGGCCTGCGTCCGCGTGGCGCGGCTGGCCGTGGACTACCGGCAGGCGTTCAAGAAGGACGTCGTCATCGACCTCGTCTGCTACCGCCGCCGCGGGCACAACGAGGGCGACGACCCGTCGATGACCCAGCCGCAGATGTACGACATCATCGACCGCAAGCGCTCGGTCCGGAAGCTGTACACCGAGGCGCTCGTCGGCCGTGGCGACATCACGCTGCAGGAGGCCGAGGAGGCGCTGAAGGACTACCGCGACCAGCTGGAGCGGGCCTTCGCCGAGACGCACGACGCCAAGGACGCCTCCAAGCCGGAGCCGGTCATGGACCCGCGCACGCCGCAGCAGTCGATGGTGAAGACGGCGATCACGCCCGAGGTGCTCAAGGCCATCGGCGACGCGCACGTCTCGTTCCCGCCGGACTTCACCCCGCACCCGAAGCTGCAGAAGATGCTGGAGCGCCGCGCGGCGATGGCCAGCGAGGGCGGCATCGACTGGGCGATGGGCGAGCTGCTGGCCTTCGGGTCGCTGCTCATGGAGGGCGTCCCGGTCCGGCTGGCCGGCCAGGACTCCCGCCGCGGCACGTTCGTGCAGCGCCACTCGGTGCTCATCGACCGGGAGAACGGCTCGGAGTACACGCCGCTGGCCAACCTCACCGAGGACCAGGCGAAGTTCTTCGTCTACGACTCGCTGCTGAGCGAGTACGCCGCGCTCGGCTTCGAGTACGGCTACTCGGTGGCCAACCCCAAGGCGCTGGTGCTGTGGGAGGCGCAGTTCGGCGACTTCGTCGACGGCGCGCAGATGGTCATCGACGAGTTCATCAGCTCCGGCGAGGCCAAGTGGGGCCAGCGCTCCGGCGTGGTCATGCTGCTGCCGCACGGCCTCGAGGGCCAGGGCCCCGACCACTCCAGCGGTCGCATCGAGCGGTTCCTGCAGCTGTCGGCCGAGAACAACATGACGGTCGCCAACTGCACGACGCCGGGCAACTACTTCCACCTGCTCCGCCGCCAGGCGCTGTCGGACGTGCACCGGCCGCTGGTCGTCTTCACGCCGAAGTCGCTGCTGCGGGCGAAGGTGGCGGTCAGCGCGGTCGCCGACTTCACCGAGCAGAGCTTCCGCCCGGTCCTCCCCGACACCGGGGTCGGCGGCGAGCCGCTGGACGCCTCGGCGGTCCGCAAGGTGCTGCTCTGCTCCGGCAAGGTCGCCTACGACCTGATGGCGCAGCGGGAGTCCGAAGGCACGGCCGACACCGCGATCGTGCGCGTCGAGCAGCTGTACCCGCTGCCGGCCGAGCAGATCCGGGCCGAGCTCGAGCGCTACCCGAACGCCTCGGACGTCGTCTGGGTGCAGGAGGAGCCGGCGAACATGGGCGCCTGGCAGTTCATGGCGGTCAACCTGCCCGAGGAGCTGCCGGAGGGTCGCACGCTGCGCCGGGTCAGCCGTCGCGCGTCGGCCAGCCCGGCCGTCGGGTCGGCGAAGGTGCACGAGGTCGAGCAGCGCAAGCTGGTCGCCGAGGCCTTCGCCACCTCCTGACCTCGGGGCTGCACGTGTACTTCACCGACCGGGGGCTCGAGGAGCTGGCGCAGCGGCGGGGCGAGGAGCAGGTGAGCCTCGCCTGGCTGGCCGACCAGATGCAGGCGTTCGTCGACCAGAACCCCGACTTCGAGGTTCCCGTCGAGCGGCTGGCCACCTGGCTGGCCCGCGGCGGCACGGACGACGACGACCTCGACGAATGAACGGACCCGCGCCGGCGGCACCCCTGCCGCTGGCGCGGGCCGAGGTGCGTCGAGACCTCCGGTCGCCCGGTGCCTGGTTCTGGGACGTGCCCGCGGTCGCGCAGCTGCGGGCCGACGGTATGGACCTGGCCCCGGTCACCGTCCTGGTCGGTGAGAACGGCAGCGGCAAGTCCACGCTGGTGGAGGCCGTCGCCCGCGCGTGGCAGCGGTCGCTGACCGCTGCGGTGAAGCACTGGGGCCCGCTCCCCTCCCCCGACGAGTCGGACCTGTGGGGCGAGCTCGAGCTGCACGGGCAGCTCCCCCGGCCGCAGGGCGGGGCGTTCCTGCGCGCGGAGGCCATGCACGGTCACTTCAGCTCCCTGGACGAGGGACCGCACGGGGTGCGCGCCTTCGGTGGGCCGCTGCACGCCCGGTCGCACGGGGAGGGCTTCCTCGCCTTCCTGGAGGAGCGCAAGACCGAGCGCGGGCTGTGGGTCCTCGACGAGCCGGAGTCCGCGCTGTCGTTCTCCTCGTGCCTGCGGCTGCTGGCCCTCCTGGACGGCGTCGTGGCGGCCGGCTCGCAGGTGCTCCTGGCCACCCACTCGCCGCTGCTGGCCGCGCTGCCCGGCGCGCTGGTGTACGAGCTCGACGACGACGGCTTCGCCCCGTGCGAGTGGGAGCGGCTGGACCTCGTGCAGGACTGGCGGGCGTTCCTCGACGACCCCCAGCGGCTGCTGCGCCACCTGCTCCCGGACTGACCGCCAGCGCGCCTCCCGGCCCGGAGGACGGCCCGGCGCGACCCTGGGTGCATGCTCGGCCACACCCACGCGCTCTCCGGACTCGCCGTCGGCGCCGCCACGCTGCCCTGGGCGCCGGTGCACGGCGCCGTAGCGCAGGGCGCCTGGATCGCGGCGGTGGGCGGCTTCGCGATGCTGCCCGACCTGGACCACCGCGGCTCCACGGTGTCGGACATGTGGGGGCCGGTCACCGACGTCCCCTCGGGCGGGATCGGCGCCGTCACCGGCGGCCACCGCTGGGGCACCCACGATGCCGTCCTCGCGCCGCTGGCCTTCGGCGCCCTGGCGATGCTGGCCGCGAACGCCTTCTGGTCCAGCCTGCTGGTCCTGGCGCTGGCGATCGGCCTGGCGCTGCACGCGCTGCACTTCGTGATCCCCGGCCGCGCGGAGACCACGATCCTGGGCAACCTGGTGCTCTCCTGGGGCGGCGCCTGGCTGCTGCTGACGCACATGCCCACTCCCGGCTGGCTGCCGTGGGCGGTGGCCGCCGGGGTGCTCACCCACGTCCTCGGCGACGCGCTCACCACCGCCGGCGTCCCGGTGCCGGTCCTGTGGCTGGTCACCCGCCGCCGGCTGACGGTCCTGCCGCTGCGCACGGGCGCGACCCTGGAGAAGGTGGCGCTGGTCCCGGCCTTCGGCATCGCGGCGTGCTTCTTCGCCTACGCCAACACCGGCCTGCACGTCGCCGTCGACCCCATCGTCCAGCGCGTCCTCGCCGGCGGCTGACGCCCGCGAAGCGGTCGCCGCCCGCGCCCCGCAGACTCGTCGCTGTGGAACGACTGTCGGACAAGCTGCTGAACTGGGCCAGCATCCTCGACGACGAGACGCTGAGGCAGGCCGAGCGCACCGCCACGCTGCCCTTCATCCGCCCCCACGTGGCGCTCATGCCCGACGCGCACCTCGGCAAGGGTGCGACCGTCGGCTCGGTGCTGCCGACGGAGCGGGCGATCATCCCGGCCGCGGTCGGGGTCGACATCGGCTGCGGCATGATCGCCGTCCGCACGCCGTGGTCGGTCGAGGAGGTGCGCGGCCGCGGGTCGCTGGCGCCGCTGCGGGGCGACATCGAGCGGAACGTGCCGCTGTCGGCCGGGAGGTACAACAAGAAGCTGACCGCGACCGCCCGGCGCCGGGTCGAGGAGCTGGAGGCCAAGGCCGAGGAGCTCGGCCCCAAGGTGCTCGGCTCGGTCACCGGCACCGCCCCGAACTGGCAGCTGCAGCTCGGCAGCCTGGGCTCGGGCAACCACTTCATCGAGGTCACCGCCGACGAGCAGCAGCGGGTGTGGCTCTTCCTGCACAGCGGCAGCCGGGGCGTGGGCAACAAGATCGCCCAGAAGCACATCGCCATCGCCCAGCAGCGGGCGCGGGACGAGCACCTGGACCTCCCCGACCGGGACCTCGCCTGGCTGGAGGAGGGCACGCCGGAGTTCGACCGCTACATCGCCGAGCTGCGCTGGGCGCAGCACTTCGCGCTGCTCAACCGCGAGGAGATGATGGACCGGGTCGCCGACGCGCTCGCGGCGCACATGCGGGCCGACAGCACGCCCGAGCTCGAGCGGATCAACTGCCACCACAACTTCACCCAGCAGGAGCGGCACGACGGCGTCGACCTGTGGGTCTCCCGCAAGGGGGCCATCGAGGCGAGGAAGGGCCAGCCCGGCCTCATCCCCGGCTCGATGGGCACGGCCAGCTACGTGGTCGTCGGCAGGGGCAACCCGGAGTCGTTGAACAGCTCACCGCACGGCGCCGGCCGGGTGTACTCGCGGAGCAGGGCGCGGCGCACGTTCACCCGCGCCGAGCTGGAGAAGGCGATGACGGGCATCGAGTGGCGGCACAGCGACGCCTTCCTCGACGAGATCCCCGCTGCCTACAAGGACGTCGACGTCGTCATGAGGGACGCCGCCGACCTGGTCGAGATCAGGCACACGCTGCGCCAGCTGGTGAACGTCAAGGGCGACTGACGCCGGACCTCAGCGGGTGACGCCCTGCTCGCGGGCGACGGCGGCCACGGCCTCGGCGACCGCGGTGGCGACCCGCCGGTCCAGCGGGCTGGGCACGATGTAGTCCGGCCGCAGGTCCTCGCCGACGACGTCGGCGATCGCGGTGGCGGCCGCGAGCTTCATCTCCTCGGTGATCTTCGTGGCGCCGGCGTCGATGGCGCCGCGGAAGACGCCGGGGAAGGCCAGCACGTTGTTGATCTGGTTGGGCAGGTCGCTGCGGCCGGTGGCGACGACCGCGGCGTGCCTGGCCGCCATCTCCGGGTCCACCTCGGGCGTCGGGTTGGCCAGCGAGAAGACGATCGCGTTCTCGGCCATCGAGGCGATCGCCGCCTCGGGCACCGAGCCGCCGGAGACGCCGAGGTAGACGTCGGCGCCCTCGAGCGCGGACACCATGGTGCCCGCGAAGCCGGCCTGGTTCGTGTTCTCCACCAGCCACTGCTTGCTGCCGGTGACCTCGCGGCCGGCGTGCAGGATGCCCTGGGAGTCCGCGACGGAGATGTCGCCGACGCCGGCCTCGAGCAGGATCTTGGTGCACGCCACGCCCGCGGCTCCGGCCCCGGAGACGACGACCCGCAGGTCGCCGATCTCGCGGCCCACGACCTTGGCGGCGTTGCGCAGGGCGGCCAGCACGACGATCGCCGTCCCGTGCTGGTCGTCGTGCATGACGGGGATGTCGAGCCGCTCGCGCAGCCGGTCCTCGATCTCGAAGCAGCGCGGGGCGCTGATGTCCTCGAGGTTGATGCCGCCGAAGGACGGCGCGATCGCCATGACGGTGTCGACGATCTCGTCCACGTCGGTGGTGCTCAGCACGATCGGCACCGAGGAGAGGCCGGCGAACTCGCTGAACAGGCAGGCCTTGCCCTCCATCACCGGCAGCGCCGCGGCCGGCCCGATGTCGCCGAGGCCGAGCACCGCGGTGCCGTCGGAGACGACTGCGACGACGCGAGGGGCCCAGGTGAACCGGCGCGCGAGCTCGGGCTCGGCGGCGATGGCGCTGGAGACGCGGGCGACGCCGGGGGTGTACGTGAGCGCGAGGTCGTCGATCGAGCCGATGGAGCGGGTCGAGGCCACGGAGAGCTTGCCGCCCTCGTGCACCGCGAACGCCGGGTCGTCGGCGAAGCGGTCGGTGGGCTGCTCGGGCGCCGGGTTTCCGCTCATGGGCACAGCAGAGTAGACCGGCCCGTCGGGGCGCCTGTCGCTACGGTGCCGTCGTGGAGATCACCGAGCTCGCCGTCCCCGACAGCTACGTCGTCGACCTCGTGCCGCACGGCGACACGCGGGGGCGTTTCACCGAGTGGTACCGGGCCGACGCTCTTTCCCAGACAGTGGGACACGCACTTCCGCTCGCGCAGGCCAACCACAGCGTCTCGGCGCGGGGGGTCCTGCGCGGGGTGCACTTCGCCCTGGTGCCTCCCGGGCAGGCCAAGTACGTCTACTGCCCCGCCGGGCGGGTGCTGGACGTCGTCGTCGACGTGCGGGTCGGCTCGCCCACCTTCGGCGTGCACGACGCGGTGGTGCTCGACAGCGACCAGCCGCGTGCGGTCTACCTGGCCGAGGGGCTCGGCCACGCCTTCCTCGCGCTGGCCGACGACAGCTCGGTGACCTACCTGGTGTCCTCGGGCTACGACCCCTCCCGCGAGTTCGGCGTCGACCCGATGGACCCCGACCTCGCCCTCCCGTGGCCGTCGGACGTCCAGCTGGAGCTGTCGGCCAAGGACCGCGCCGCCCCGACCCTCGCGCAGGCCCGGGAGCAGGGGCTGCTGCCGACGATGGAGGAGTGCGCCGCGCGCTACGCGCAGCTACGCCAGGTCTGAGCCGAGGTCGGGCCGGGCCGCCAGCCGGCCCGGCCGCGGCCAGAGCCGGCCCAGCACGCGACCCACGACGACGGCGGGCCCGAAGGAGCGGCTGTCGTCGGTGAGGAACGGGTTGTCGCCCTCGACCCAGTGCCCGCCGTCGACGGCGCGGCGCACCCGCTTGACGACCAGCAGCTCCGGCCGCGCGGGAAACCGGGCGACGACGACGTCCCCGGGACGCACCCGGGCGGGGTCCGGCACCCGCCGGGCCATCAGCCGGTCGCCGTCGCGGACGGTCGGCGACATCGACGGCCCGCTGACCCGCACCAGGGCCCACGGGGTCGGCAGGCCCGCCGTGGGCTCTCTCGCGCTGTCCTCCTGGATCACCGCGAGTAGGGTCGCAGACGACAGATCCCCACGAACCCCGGAGGCACCTCCATGCGTCTCACCCGCATGTTCTCCGCCGTGGAGGCCACCGCGCACTGCGACCTCCCCTGCGGCGTGTACGACCCCGCCCAGGCCCGCATCGAGGCCGAGTCGGTCAAGGCCATCCAGGAGAAGTACCAGGCCAGCGACGACGAGGTCTTCAAGATGCGCGCCGTCCTGATCAAGGAGGCGCGCGCCGACCTGGTCAAGCACCACCTGTGGGTGCTCTGGACCGACTACTTCAAGCCCCCGCACTTCGAGAAGTACCCGCACCTGCACGAGCTGTTCAACAAGGCCACCAAGCAGGCCGGTGCGGCCGGCGGCAAGGGCAGCATGGACCCCGCCGAGGGCCAGAAGCTGCTCGACTACATCGCCGAGATCGACAAGATCTTCTGGGAGACCAAGGCAGCTGCCTGACCTCCCGCGCACGCGGACGGCGCCGGCCGGTGGATCGCCACCGACCGGCGCCGTTCGCGTTCCGGCGCGCCGACCGACGGCGGCACAGCGGGTGACGACCCCCGCCCGCCCGGTACGGTTCGAGGACCATGCGCATCGACCCCGCCGGGTGGCCCTTCATCACCGGACCGCTGGCCCCTGCCGCCCTGCTCGCCGCCGGAGGCCGCCTCACCGGCCGCCGCTGGGCGCGCGCGGCGGCGTGGCCGTTCCTGGGCCTCTCCGCCTACATGGCCCTCTTCTTCCGCGACCCGGACCGGCGCTGCGACGTGACGCCGCCGGACCCGGACGTCGTCCTCTCCCCCGCCGACGGCGTCGTCATGGTGTCCGGCGAGCCGCAGGAGGGCGTCGCGCCCGAGGGGACGTGGCAGCAGGTCAGCATCTTCCTGTCGGTGGTCGACGTGCACGTCAACCGCTCGCCGTACCGGGGTGAGGTCGTGGAGAGCTCCTACCGCAGGGGCAGCTTCCTGGCCGCCTACCGCAAGGAGTCGGCGCACCGGAACGAGCGCAGCGAGCTGTGGCTGCGCGACTCCAGCGGCCCCGCCGACCGCACCGTGGTCTTCCGCCAGATCGTCGGCGTGCTGGCCCGCCGCATCGTGACCCGCACCGGCGTCGGCCAGACGCTGGCCACCGGCGAGCGGATGGGCCTGATGAAGTTCGGCTCCCGGATGGACGTCTTCCTCCCCCCGGAGTGCGAGATCACCGTGACGAAGGCGCAGCGCGTGCGCGGCGGCGAGACCGTCATCGCCCGCTGGCCCTCGACCCGCTGAGGCCCGCGGTGCCCACGCGGCGCACGGCGACCGTCGAGTTCGTCCGGGGATCGGTCCGGGGCAGCCGGCGACGGGCGCTGGCCAGCCTGCCCAGCCTCTTCACGCTCGGGAACATGTTCTGCGGGTTCTTCGCCATCCTGGTGTCGATCCGGGGCGACCACACGCTGGCCGCGGTGCTGGTCGGGCTCTCGGTGCTCTTCGACATCACCGACGGCGCCGTGGCCCGGCTGGTGGGCGCGGTGACCCCCTTCGGCCTGCAGTTCGACTCGCTGGCCGACCTGGTCTCCTTCGGCCTGGCACCGGCGCTGCTGGCCTTCACGCTGTTCTCCGAGGGCCAGGACGGGTGGGACCCGCTCGGCTGGGTGGTCTGCTTCCTGTGGGTGGCCTGCGCGGCGATCCGGCTGGCCCGGTTCAACACCACGATCGACCCGACGGCGGACAAGCGGTACTTCATCGGCATGCCCAGCCCCGGGGCCGCCGGCGTGGTCCTCGCCTCGGTCTTCGCCTTCGGTGACGACATGCAGGGCCGCGACCGGCTGTGGGTGCTGCTCATCGTCGCCGTGCCGGCGCTGCTGATGGTCACGAACATCCGCTTCCGGTCGTTCCGGTCGCTGGTCAGCCCGAAGAGCGGCCGCCCCTACGGGCTGGTCGCGACAGCGGTGCTGCTGGTGGTCGGCTTCGCCGTCGCCCCCGTCGTCACCGGGATCGTGCTCGCCTACGGCTACCTGCTCGCGCCGATCCTGGTGCCGGTCGTCGCACCCCTGGCCAAGCTGGTGCCGGCGCGGCTGAGGGAGGCCCTGTCGTGAGCGTGCGCCCGGTGCGGCGCGAGGACGTGCCCGCCGTCGTCGGCCTGGTGCGCGAGCTCGCCGAGTACGAGAAGGCGCTGCACGAGGTCCGGCTCACCGAGGAGCAGCTCACCGCCTGCCTCTTCGGCGACTCCCCCGCCCTCTTCGGGCACGTCGCCGAGCACGAGGGCCGGGTCGTGGGCATCGCCCTGTGGTTCCTCAACTTCTCCACCTGGCGCGGCACCCACGGCATCTACCTCGAGGACCTCTACGTCTCCCCGGAGCACCGCGGCAGCGGGCTGGGCAGGGAGCTGCTGCGCACGCTGGCCGCCGTCTGCGTCGAGCGCGGCTACTCGCGCCTGGAGTGGTCGGTGCTCGACTGGAACACCCCGTCGATCGACTTCTACCGCGCCGCCGGCGCCGTCCCCATGGACGAGTGGACGGTCTTCCGGCTGACCGACGACGCCCTGAGCACCTTCGCCGCCGCGGCGCGCTAGCCCGCGAACTGCGCCGCCCGGATCAAGATCCTGGCGCAGGTGCCGAAGTTCGGGGTGTGACGACTCGGAGCCCCGCGGTTCCCGCCGCCGTGTGCGAGGACGTCGCGCACCTGCGGTCCGCGGCACTCCGGGCCGCCGTCACCTCCCTGCAACGGCGTGGCGGCTTCTTCCCCGTCGGCCTGTCCATCGACCGCTCCGGGACCCTCGAGTACCACCTGCCCGACCCGGTGCCCGGACGCCGGCTCACCCCGCTCGACGCGATCGACGTCGTGGAGGGCAGCCTGCTGGCCGCCCGCGACGATCTGCGGGCAGTGGCCCTGGTCATGGACATCACCTGGCTGGGGTCCGACGCGGTCCGGGTCGACCTCGAGCACCGCGCCTGCGAGGGTCAGCTGCGGATCCGTACGCCGTACTCCCTCGGGCGGCGCCTCCTGCGCCGCACGGTGACGCTGGGAGAGCCCGACGAGTCCGACGCCGACCCGCGCATCTGGCCATGACCACCGGAGGACCTGGATGACCACCGACCGCGGACCCATCGAGTGCTGGCTCACCGACATGGACGGGGTGCTGGTCCACGAGGGCCTGGCCCTCCCCGGCGCCAAGGAGTTCCTGGACCGCCTCGTCGAGCGACGTCGCCGGTTCCTCGTGCTGACCAACAACTCGATCTTCACGCCCCGCGACCTCGCCGCCCGGCTGGCCCGGGGTGGCCTGCAGGTGCCGGAGGAGGCGATCTTCACCTCGGCCCTGGCGACGGCGGACTTCCTCAGCTCGCAGCTGCCCGGCGGGTCGGCCTACGTCATCGGGGAGGCCGGCCTCACGACGGCGCTGTACGAGGCCGGCTACACGCTGACCGACACCGCCCCCGACTACGTCGTCCTCGGTGAGACCCGGACCTACTCGTTCGAGGCCATCACCCGCGCCATCCGGCTGGTCGGCGACGGCGCCCGGTTCATCGCCACCAACCCCGACGTCACCGGCCCCTCGACGGAGGGGCCGCTGCCGGCGACGGGCTCGGTGGCAGCCATGATCACCGCCGCCACCGGCGCGAAGCCCTACTTCGTGGGCAAGCCCAACCCGATGATGTTCCGCAGCGCCATGAACCGGATCGAGGCCCACTCGGAGTCCACGATCATGGTGGGCGACCGGATGGACACCGACGTGGTGGCCGGCATCGAGGCCGGTCTGGAGACCGTGCTGGTGCTGTCCGGGTCGACCTCGGCCGAGGAGGTCAGCCGCTTCCCGTTCCGGCCCAGCCGGGTCTGCACGTCGAACGCCGACGTGATCGAGCTGGTCTGAGCGCTAGCGGTCCTCGTAGGCCAGCCGGGACTCCGGCGCGGCCAGGAGGTAGAGCACGGCGACCACGAGGGCCAGGACCGGCAGCCCGACCAGCGGCAGCTGCGCCGAGAACGCCAGGGTGAACCCGGCGATGCCCAGGAACAGCTGCAGGGCGATGACGGGGCCGCGGGCCCACTCGGAGACCCGCGAGAGGCCGACGGCGCCGGCCCCGAGGACGCCAGCCGCGAGCGCGGCGAGGACGACCTCGGCCAGTGCCCGGGCGGTGCTGTCCGGGTCGCCGGTCACCGTCAGGTAGAGCAGGACCAGGGTGCCGACGGCGAACGCGGCGGCCTCCACACCGACCACGAGCGCGGCGCGGCGCAGCGACGGCGGGGCGACGGCCACCGGGCGTGCGGGACGGGGCGCGGGCTCCGCGGCGGCCGCGCCGAACAGCCGGTCGGCAAGCCTGCGGGGCGGCTTCGACGGCGCCCCTCGGTCCTCGGTCACGGCGCCGAGGTTACGCGGGGGCCGACGCCACCCGGCCCTCGCTGCCCCGTCGTCCTCCCGCGAGGACGGGTCCGCGCTGGTTAGCCTGGCCGCATGCGCGCGCTCGTGGTCGTCAACCCGGCGGCGACCACCACCTCCGCCAAGATGCGGGACGTGCTGGTCGGCGCCCTCGCCAGCGAGCTCAAGCTCGACGTCGCCGAGACCTCCCACCGCGGGCACGCCCGCGAGCTCGGCGCCCGCGCGGCGGCCGACGGCGTCGACGTCGTGGTCTCCGTGGGTGGCGACGGCACCGTCAACGAGGTGGTGAACGGGCTGCTCAGCGGCGGACCGCGCCCCGGGCTGCCGACCCTGGCCGTCGTGCCCGGCGGGTCGACCAACGTCTTCTCCCGGGCCCTGGGCCGCTCGCGCGACCCGGTGGAGGCGACCGCGGAGATCCTGGCCTCCCTCCGTGCCGGCCGCACCCGGCTGGTCTCGCTCGGGACGATCAGCGCCGCGGGCACCAGCACCGCCGCCGTCACGGGCGTGGCCCCCGGCGCGGCCGAGGCCGACGCCGACCGGCGCGACGACGAGTGGACGGCGCCCCGCTGGTTCGTCTTCGCCGCCGGCTTCGGCTTCGACGCCGAGGTCATCGCCCGGGTCGAGGCGCGGCGGGCGGAGGGCCGGCGTTCCACCGGCGCCCTCTACGTCCGCGAGGCGACCAGCGCCTTCCTCTTCGGCCGCGAGCGGCGGCGCCCCGCCATGACCCTGCAGGTCCCCGGCGAGCCCTCCGTGGAGGAGCTGTTCCTCTGCCTGGTGTCCAATGTCAGCCCCTGGACCTACCTGGGCGCCCGGCCGGTGAACCCGACCCCCGAGGCGTCCTTCGAGACCGGCCTCGACGTCTTCGCCCTCGGCCGGACGAGCACCACCCGCATGCTGCGCGCGCTGCGGCAGACGCTCTCCCGCGAGCCGGACCTGCGCGGCCGCGGTCTGCACCGCTGGCACGACCTCCCGGAGCTCTCGCTCAGCGCCGTCCGGCCGCAGGGCTGGCAGGTCGACGGCGAGCACCTGGGAACGGCCACGGGGGTGCGGATCCAGGACGTCCCGAACGCGCTGCGCGTGGTCGCCTGAGCAGGTTCTTGAGCGTTTCGCGAGGGCATTCCCCCCGCCGAGTGGCGGGCCTATCACGCGCGTGGTGAGGTTGCTCACGCGGGGGTCCGGGGTGGGGCTGATTCCCTTGACTTGCGACTTTCCCGTGAAAACATCGCTGGAGGAACGCAACCTGCCGGTAACAAAGGCAGGCAGTCGCTGCCGCCATGGCGCTGGGTAACCGGTGTCGGCCCGGCGAGGCGGACCGAGCAGGCGACTGACGCACCGAACGCTAGACGACATCGAGGAGTACGAAGCCATGGACTGGCGCCACCGCGCGCTCTGCCGGGACGAGGATCCGGAACTGTTCTTCCCGATCGGGACGACCGGCCCGGCCACCGTCCAGATCGAGCAGGCGAAGGCCGTGTGCCAGCGCTGCCCGGTGGTGCAGTCGTGCCTGGACTGGGCTCTCCGCTCGGGCCAGGACTCCGGGGTCTGGGGCGGTCTCTCCGAGGACGAGCGACGCGCGCTGAAGCGCCGTCAGGCTCGGACCCGGGTCCGCACCGCCTGAGAACCGGCACGACGGGCTGCCGAGCAGCCCACGCACCACCGCGATCGCACTGACCGCCACGAGGCCGGCCCGGGAGCTCCCGGGCCGGCCTCGGCGCTTTCCGGCGCCTGCGCCGCTAGCGGCGCGGCCAGGCGCTCCCGGGGAGGCCGAGCACGACCTCGGTGCCCTGCGCGTCCTCGGGTGCGCCCATCGTCAGCGTGCCGCCGAGCTCGCTGGTCACCAGCGTGCGCACGATCTGCAGCCCCAGCCCGTCGCTGGCCGCCGGGTCGAAGCCTTCCGGCAGCCCCCGCCCGTTGTCCCGCACCCGCACGACGAGGTCGTCGCCGGACCGCTGCGCCACCAGCTCGATGATGCCTGGCTCCCCCTCGGGGAAGGCGTGCTCCGCGGCGTTGTGCAGGAGCTCGGTGACCGCCAGCACCAGCGGGGTCGCCGCCGCGGCGGGCAGCTCGCCGAAGGACCCGGTGCGCCGCGTCCGCGCCGCGGGGCCCACCGAGGTCAGGTCGCCGAGCATCGGCAGCACCTGGTCCAGGACGTCGTCGACGTCGACGACGTCCTCCCGGCTGCCGGCCAGGGTCTCGTGGACGACGGCGATGGAGGCCACCCGGCGCACCGACTCCTCCAGGGCCGCGCGGGCCGCCGGCTCCGTCATGCGGCGGGCCTGGAGCCGCAGCAGCGCCGCCACCGTCTGCAGGTTGTTCTTCACGCGGTGGTGGATCTCGCGGATCGTGGCGTCCTTGGTGAGCAGCGCCCGGTCCCGCCGGCGGACGTCGGTGACGTCGCGGACCAGCACCAGCGCCCCCGGCTCGCCGTCCGGGCCCAGGAGCGGGAGCGCGCGCAGCAGCAGGGTGGCGCTGTCGGCCTCGACGTCCATCGGGTCGGGGTAGCGGCCGGCCACCGCCGCGGACACGGCGGCCGCGGCCGCCTCGCCCGACACCCGGTCGGTCATCGAGCGGCAGGTGACGTCGGCCAGGTTCGCGCCGCCCAGGTCGCGGGTGACGCCGATCCGGCGGTAGGCCGACACCGCGTTGGGGCTGGCGTAGGTCACCGCGCCGGTCGCGTCGAGCCGCAGCAGGCCGTCGCCCACGCGCGGGCCCATCTCGGCGTCCTGGAGCTTGGCCGGCGGGAAGGAGCCCGCCGAGACCATGAGGCAGAGGTCGGCGGCGATGTCGAGGTAGGTCAGCTCCAGCGTCGACGGTGACCGGGTGACCGCCAGGTTGGTGTCCTTGGCCAGGACGGCGATCACCGCGCCCTCGTGCCGCACCGGGATGACCTCCCGTCGTCGCGGGACCGGCCCCGACCAGTCCGGCTCGCCGTCGGTGACCGGCCGGCCGTCCCGGTAGGCGACGGCGAACGGCTGCGCGGCGGCGCCGTCGAGCTCCTCGCCGACCATGTCCTCGGGCCGGCTCGTGGACGTCGTCAGGGGCCGTACCTGGGCCACGCACCACCAGGCGCCGGACTCCAGCGGCACCCACAGCGTCAGGTCGGCGAAGGCGAGGTCGGCCAGCAGCTGCCAGTCGGCGACCAGCCGCCGGGCGTGGTCGACGTGGGCGGGGTCGGAGGCCGTGCCGCGCGTGAGGCGCTCGGAGAGGCTGCTCATGGTGCCCGCGAGCCTAGGCGCGGCACCTCCGTAGGCTGCGGACGTGGTGTCAGTCCCCGCCGTGCGCATCGACCGGGCCACCCCCGAGGACTTCGACCGCATCGCCGAGCTGACCGTCGGCGTCTACGTCGACGGCGGGCTGGCCTCCGCCGGGTACGCCGCCGAGCTGGCCGACGTCGCCGGTCGCGCGTCCCGCGCCGAGCTGCTGGTCGTGCGCGACCACGACGGGCGGGTCGTCGGCAGCGTGGCGCTCGTGCTCGAGGGCGACTTCGGCGAGGTCACCGAGTCCGAGGACGAGGCCGGCTTCCGGATGCTGGTGGTGGACCCCGCGGCGCAGGGGCGCGGCATCGGCGCGGCGCTGGTCCGGGAGTGCCTGGGCCGGGCCCGGGCGGCCGGCAAGCGGCGGGTGGTCATCTCCACCGGGACGCGCATGACGACGGCGCACCGCCTCTACGAGCGGCTCGGCTTCACCCGGCTCCCGGAGCGGGACTGGGCGCCGGTGCCGGGCATCGACCTGGTGGTCTACGCCCGCGAGCTGTCCTAGGCCGCCGCGACGGTGGCGATGAGGTCGCCCTCCTGGAGGACCTCGCCCTCGACGACGTGCAGCTCCTGCACGGTCCCCGCGTGCTCGGTGAGCACCGGGATCTCCATCTTCATGGACTCGAGGATCACCAGCGTGTCGCCGGCGGACACCTCGGCTCCGGGGGTGACGAGCACCTTCCAGACGCTGGAGACCATCTCCGCGTGGATCTCCTCGACCGCCACCGCGACCTCCTGATCACAACCGTTCGCGAGCCCTCATCCAAGCACGCGTCCCCGGCGTCAGGGCCGCGGCAGAGCCGGGTCCTCGGCGAGTCTGCCGAGCACGGCGCAGACCTCGGGCCCGTCGTGCGGGACGCCGATCTCCGGCAGGCCCGACAGCGCCTCGGAGGCCGCCCGGGCAGCGGTCGCGGCGTCCGGCGCCCCGGCGCTGACCGTGGCCAGGAGCGCGTCGTACCAGCCGTCCAGGCGGTCGCCGGGGTCGTAGCCGGTCACCGCGACCAGGTTCACCCCGGACGGCGCCTCCGGGGGCCGGCCGGAGCCGGGGAGCCGGCCGCTGACCCGCCCCTCCGTGCCGGGCGGCAGCGTCGAGCGCAGCTGGACGGCGACGGCCGACCGCGGCCCGGAGCCCCGCGGCCCGGCGGCGGTGGCCCGGGGGCCGGCGGCGCTGCGCAGGGCGAGCTCCACGGCGTCGACGCCGTGCGCCCGCTCCAGCACCGCCATGTCGAGGGAGAAGCCGGCCGCGACCTCGGCGAGCTCGCCGTCCGGTGAGATCCCCACGGTGACCAGGCCGCGCCAGCCGAGCTCGGGCAGCCGCCGGGCGGCCGCCGGCAGCTGCTCGGAGGCGTCGGGGGTCCAGGAGACGCGGGCGATGCCGGCCGCGCGGTCGCGGGCGACCGGGGTGGTGAAGCGCAGCCCCTCCTCGGTGACCCAGGCGAGGAACCCACGCTCGCTGGCCGGCTCGACACCGTCCCCGCCGAGGCGCTCGAGCACCTCCGGGTCCGGCCCGACCCAGCGCAGCCCCGCTCCGATGACGGCGGCGGCCAGCCGGGCGTTGCCCGCGAGGGCCGGCGGGACGGGCAGCACGGCCTCGACACCGCTGCGCCGCGCGGCCTCGACGATGCGGTCCACGGCCAGGTAGCTCTCGGCGGCGGGGGCCGGCCCCAGCAGGACGGCGTCGTCGGCCAGGCGGACGTGCCGGGCGCTGCGCTCGGACTCGCTGTGCACCGCCACCGCCTTCACGCCGGAGCGCTCGCAGGCCCGGATCACGGCACAGCCGGCCGGTCCCCGTCCCGCGACGAGGACGCTCTCGATGTCGAGCTGTGGCACTGGTGTTTCCTCCTGCTGTCCCCTGCCCGGCACGGCGGCCGGACTCCCCGTGAGAGGCTTGTCGCGTCAGCTTGGCGGGTTCGGCGACGCCGCGCACGATACGTGCGCCGCGTTCCGGCCCCGCGAGAACCAGGGCCGCCCGGCCCACCTGCAACGTGAGAGGAGGGCAGCGATGTCCAAGCGCGGACGCAAGCGTCGCTCCCGCAAGGGGAACAAGGCGAACCACGGCAAGCGCCCCAACGCCTGATCCCAGGCCGCGGACGTACGAACGCCCCGCACCCGCGAGCAGCGCGGGAGCGGGGCGTTCGCGTGTCCGGGGGCTAGTCGCCGGTGCGCTCGATGGTGACGCGCTCGACGCTGATCTGGGTGCCGTCCTCCTCGAACGACACACTGGTCAGCTGCATCTTGATCCGGTCGCGCAGGCCCGACGGCGGCTTGTCGCCACCGCACCGGCGGCGCACGAGCGCCTTGAACTCCTGCTCGATGCCGAACTCGCGCAGGCAGGAGGAGCAGTCCTCGAGGTGCTCGGCGATGACCGCCCGCCGGGCGTCGTTCGTCTCGTGGTCGAGGAACTCGAAGACGTGCGTCAGGACGTCGTCGCAGGAGTTGATCTCGATCGGCTCACCGGCGCGCGCAGCGTCGTCGCTCGTCACTTGCTCGCCTCCTCACCGGCTCCGGCGCGGACGAAGCCGCGCTCACGGGCGTAGTCGGCCAGCAGCTTCTGCAGCCCGCGGCGCCCGCGGTGCAGCCGGGACATCACCGTGCCGATGGGCGTGCCCATGATCTCGGCGATCTCCTTGTAGGCGAACCCCTCGACGTCGGCGAGGTACACCGCCAGCCGGAAGTCCTCGGGCAGCTGCTGCAGGGCCTCCTTGATGTCGGAGTCCGGCAGGTGGTCCAGCGCCTCGATCTCGGCGGAACGCAGGCCCGTGGAGCTGTGCTCCTCGGCGGCGTAGAGCTGCCAGTCCTGCACCTGCTCGGTGGGGTACTGCTGCGGCTGCCGCTGCTTCTTGCGGTAGCTGTTGATGTAGGTGTTCGTCAGGATCCGGTACAGCCAGGCCTTGAGGTTCGTGCCCTCGGCGAACTGGTGGAACGCGGAGTACGCCTTGACGAACGTCTCCTGGACCAGGTCCTCGGCGTCGGCCGGGTTGCGGGTCATCCGCAGAGCCGCCGGGTAGAGCTGGTCGAGGTAGGGCAGCGCGTCCCGCTCGAAGCGGGCGTCGCGCTCGGCGCGGGTCTCGGCGAGCTCCGTGCGGCTCCCGCCCTCGCGGGCCTCGGGCACCTCTACGGGTGCGGCCTCCGGCAGCTGGCCAGGGTTCTCCACCGCGGACTCTTCAGGCACCGACCGTCCTCTCCGGAGCCCCGGGACGCGGGGCGCCACATCGATCGATCCTAGCCGCGCGGCATCAGGACGGCCCGGGGGACGCCGGTGCGCGGCCCGCGGGCGGGCGCTGGAGACGGTGCTGCTCACGGCCGGTGCAACGGCGTCCGTCGGCGCGGTCATTCCCGGTGGGGCGGAACTGGCTACGCTCCCGCGCCGTGGCGGCTACCCCGGCGGTGCGGGTCCTGGAGCGGGCGAAAGTGGCCCACACCCTGCACCCGTACGACCCCGAGCACCCCTCCGACCAGGGCCACGGCGAGGCCGCGGTGGCCGCGCTGGGCGCCGACCCGAGGCAGGTGTTCAAGACGCTGGTCGCCCGCGTCGACGGCGCGCTCACCGTCGCCGTGGTCCCGGTCAGCGGAACCCTCGACCTCAAGGCGCTCGCCGCGGCGGTGGGCGGCCGCAAGGCGGTCATGGCCGACCCGGCCGACGCCGAGCGGGCCACCGGCTACGTGCTGGGCGGCATCAGCCCGCTGGGCCAGAAGAAGGCGCTGCCGACGGTCGTCGACTCCTCGGCCCTGGGGTTCGGCACCGTGATGGTCAGCGCCGGCAAGCGCGGCCTGCAGCTGGAGCTCGCCCCGGCCGACCTGGTGTGCCTGACCCGGGCGCGCACCGCGGCCATCGGACGCTGACCCGGCTCGACCCGGACCGCCGACCCTCGAGCCGCGCCACGGCGCGGCTCCGGGGACGGCCGCGCGGGTTGACCCGCGCGGCAACAGGCGCGAACCGGACAGCGGTCGGGAGGGGGGCCGGCCGAGGGGCCGGTCAGGAGCCGTAGGGGGTCAGGAGCTGGTCGACCGGGGCGAAGTCGTCGGTGAGGACGGCGGCGTCGCCCACGAACCGGTCCAGCTCGTCCCCCTCCGCGACCTGCCAGGTGAGGCCGCGGTCGCCCAGCGCCCGCGTGAGCGCCTCCACCGGGAGGGGGCGCTGCGAGGCGACCGCGACGAGGTTGCCGCCGTCCTCCCCGGCCAGCACCGGCACGCGGGCCAGCAGCAGGACGTGGGCGAACGCCTCCCGCAGCGTCGCCAGCTCGGCGCGGACGAAGGCCAGCGGCGGGTGGTCGATGAGGTTCACCGCGTAGACGCCGTCGTCGGCCAGGGCGCGGTCGACGAGCGCCATGGCCTCCCGGGTGGTCAGCTGCCAGGGCACCGACAGCCCGCCGAACGCGTCGCCCACGACGAGGTCCCGCTCCCCCGCGGACTCCTCGGCGAGCCCCACCCGGCCGTCGGCCACCCGCACGCCCAACTCCTCCGACGTCTCCAGGCCGAGCTGCTCGCGGTCCATGGCGACCACCCCGGGGTCGACCTCCAGGACCAGGCTGCGGGTGCCGGGACGCACCTCCGCCAGGTAGCGGGGCAGCGTGAGCCCACCGCCGCCGACGTGCAGCGCGGAGACCGGGGCGCCCGCGGGGAACGCGGCGTCGGTGACGGCGGCGACCGCCCGCACGTACTCGAACTCGAGGTGGGTCGGGTCGGCGAGGTCGACGTAGGAGTGCCGGAGCGTGTCGAGCAGCAGGACCCGTCCGGTGTCCCGCTCGGGGTCGGCCACCACCCGGGCGCAGTGGTAGGCGGTCTCCTCCTCGCAGGGCGTCGGCGCGACGGCGGCCAGCGCCCCGCCGCCCACGGCCAGCGCGAGGAGGGCGACCGGCACCCGGCCGGCCCCGGGCACCCGCCGGAGGAGCACCGCGACGGCGAGCCCGGCCACCGCCGTCACCGCACCCGTGGCCACCAGGATCACGCTGCTGGGGAGGACGGCGACGAGCACGAACCCGGTGGCGAAGGTGGCGGCGATCCCGCCGAGCGTGCCGATGCCCGACAGCCGCCCGACCACGGCCCCGGTCTCGGCGAGGCTGGCCAGCTGCAGCTTCACCACCATCGGCGGGACGGCCGACAGCAGCGCGGCCGGCACCACCACGGCGACGGCGGCCAGGAGCAGCACTCCCCCGGCGTCGGCGCCGGAGAGCAGCTCGCCGGTGAACCGCACCAGCGGGAGCACCGCGACCACCAGGGCACCGCCGGCGACCATGAGCGGCGCGAGCAGCCGGCGGGGGTCGGCGCGGTCGGCCGTGGCACCGCCCACCCAGGCCCCGAGCGCGATCGCGGCCAGCGCGAAGCCGATGACCGCGGTGCTGGTCTGCACCGTGACGCCGACGTAGGGCGCGATCAGGCGCAGCCCGACGATCTCCAGGACCAGGACCGCGCCCGAGCAGAGGAAGGTGATCGCCGCGGCCACCCACCCGGGCAGCGCGGTCCCTCCGGCCGTCGAGGGCTGGTCGGCGGCTGCGGCCATCTCAGAAGAGGGCGGGCTGGTCGGCCGGCTCGGCCACCGACTCCGCGCGCGCGGTGAGCTGCGGGCCGTTGACCCGGACGTTGTTCACCGCCGTGCTCACCGGCCGCAGCTCGAGCGCGGCGACGACCTCCGGCGGGGTGGGCGCGGCCAGCTCCGCGACGTCCTCGCGGGCCGGGTCCAGCCACTCCGCCCAGCGGTCGGGCGGCAGCACCAGCGGCATCCGGTCGTGGATCTCGGTGAGCGCTCCGACGGCTGGCGCGGTGACCACCGTGCAGGTGTAGAGCCGGTCCTCGCCCTGCCCCCAGACCTCCCAGAGCCCGGCGAAGGCGAGCACCGACCCGTCCTCGGGGGTGATGAAGTACGGCTGCTTGGTCGGTGAGTCCAGGCGCTTGGCCCACTCGTACCAGCCGTCGGCCGGGACCAGGCACCGGCGCGAGGCCGCCGCCTTGCGGAACGCCGGCTTCTCCGTCAGCGACTCCACCCGCGCGTTCAGCATCCGGTTGCCCACGGAGACGTCCTTGGCCCACGAGGGCACCAGGCCCCAGCGGACGGCGCGCAGCTCGCGGTGCCCTCCCCCGGTCGGCCGCCCTTCGGCGTCCCGCTCCTTGGCGTGCCGCACGACGTAGACGTCCTTGGTGGGGGCCACGTTGTAGTCGGCGGCCAGCGGCGGCTGCCCCGGCGCGGGGACGGCCTCGAACTCCAGCGCCAGGTCCTCCGGCTTGCGGCTGGCGGCGTAGCGACCGCACATGGGCGCCTCCTCGACGGGCTGGGCTGACGTCCCCGCACTCTAGGTGCGGGCACCGACGTCCGAGCGGCGCGAGCCGCACACCGGGCCGCGGGCAGTTGCCCTCTGTCGCAAAGCCCGACGAGAGACGAGGATCACCGGCGTGACCGTGACGCAGAACC
Source organism: Blastococcus sp. TF02A-35 (assembly GCF_004571075.1). GTDB lineage: Bacteria > Actinomycetota > Actinomycetes > Mycobacteriales > Geodermatophilaceae > Blastococcus. The sequence continues at coordinate 77,379 of NZ_SPQP01000009.1, read as the reverse complement.
CACCGACCGACCAGCCGAAGACCGCCAGCGACAGCGCCGCACGCCGCTACGCGACGGTCAACCCCTTCACCGGCGAGACGGAGAAGGAGTTCGACTTCACCCCGACCGAGGCCATCGACGGCATCATCGGGCGGGCGCACGCCGCCTACCAGGAGTGGCGCGGGCGCTCGGTCGAGGACCGGGCCGCCGTGGTCCGCCGGGCCGCCGAGCTGATGGACGAGCGCATCCACGACCTCGCCGCGCTGACCACCAAGGAGATGGGCAAGCGCACGGAGGAGGCCGTCGGCGAGCTCTTCCTCTGCTCGATGATCCTCAAGTACTACGCCGACAACGGCCCCGGCTTCCTGCAGCCCACCCCCATCCAGCCGCTGTTCGGCGGGGGCGAGGCGGTCGTCGAGACCCAGCCCGTCGGCGCGCTACTGGCCATCGAGCCGTGGAACTACCCCTACTACCAGGTCGTCCGCGTCGCCGGGCCGAACCTCGTGCTGGGCAACACGGTCATCCTCAAGCACGCCGAGATCGTCCCGCAGTGCGCCGAGGCGATCGAGCAGCTGTTCACCGACGCCGGCGCCCCCGAGGGCGTCTTCACCAACACGTTCCTGAAGATCGAGGACGTCGAGCAGGTCATCGCCGACCCGCGCATCGCCGGCGTGACCCTCACCGGCAGCGAGCGCGCGGGCAGCGCGGTCGGCGCGCTGGCCGGCAAGCACCTCAAGAAGTCGGTGCTCGAGCTCGGCGGCAGCGACCCGTTCATCGTGCTGGACACCGAGAACCTGGCGGCCACGGTCAAGGCCGCGACCACCGGGCGCATGCAGAACAGCGGCCAGGCGTGCATCGCCGCCAAGCGGATGATCGTCACCGAGGACGTCTACGACACCTTCGTCGCCGGCATGCAGCAGGCGTTCGCCACCTTCGCGCCCGGCGACCCGACCGACCCGTCGACGTCGCTGGCCCCGCTGTCGTCGGAGCAGGCCGCGGCGGACCTGCACGCCCAGATCCAGGACGCCATCGACAAGGGCGCCACCGTGCTGGCCGGCGGGAGCCGTCCCGACCTGCCCGGCGCCTTCGTCGAGGCGACCCTGCTCGCCGACGTCACGCCGGACATGCGGGCCTACCACGAGGAGCTCTTCGGCCCGGCCGCCGTCATCTACAAGGTGAAGGACGAGGACGAGGCGGTCGCGCTGGCCAACGACACCGTCTACGGCCTGGGCGCGACCGTCATGAGCAGCGACCTCGACAGGGCCCGCGCCGTGGCCGAGCGGATCGAGGCCGGCATGGTCTGGATCAACCAGCCGACCGGCTCCTCCCCCGAGCTGCCCTTCGGCGGGATCAAGCGGTCCGGCTACGGCCGCGAGCTGTCGGAGATGGCGATGTTCGAGTTCGCCAACCGGCGGCTGCTGCGCACCGTCCCGGCCAAGAAGTCCGACAAGCCGCAGGCGGGCTGATCGGGTGCGGCGCGCGACCGGGCAGACTGGCCACGTGTCAGACGTCTGGTCCGCGCCGCACCACCCGGCTCCCGTCGACGCCGTCGTCACCCTGCCCGGCTCCAAGTCGCTGACCGCCCGGGCGCTGGTGCTGGCGGCGCTGGCCGACGGGCCGAGCCGGCTCGTCCGCCCGCTGCGGGCACGCGACACCGACCTCATGGCCGGCGCGCTCCGGGCGATGGGCGTGCGGGTCGAGCCCGACGGCGACGACTGGCTGGTCACCCCCGGCCCGCTCCGCGGGCCGGTGACGGTGGACGCCGGCCTGGCCGGGACGATCCTGCGGTTCCTCCCGCCGGTGGCCGCGCTCGCCGACGGCGACGTGACCGTGGACGGCGACCCGCGGCTGCGCGAGCGGCCCAACGCCGGGCTGATCGCGGCGCTGCGCGACCTCGGGGTCGGGGTGGACGACGACGGCCGCGGGCGGGCCCCGTTCACCGTGCGCGGCACCGGGCGGGTGCGCGGCGGCGCGGTGACCGTCGACGCGAGCGAGTCCTCCCAGATCGTCTCGGGGCTGCTCCTGGCCGCGGCGCGCTTCGACGAGGGCGTCGACCTGGCCCTGGCCGGCGGGGTCCCGTCTATGCCGCACGTGGAGATGACGGTGACGACGCTGCGCGAGCACGGCGTCGACGTCGCCGCCACCGACCGTGGGTGGCGGGTCGCCCCCGGCCCGGTCGCACCGCTGGACCGGGTCGTCGAGCCCGACCTCTCCAACGCCGCCCCCTTCCTCGCGGCGGCGCTGGTGACCGGCGGGCAGGTCACGGTGCGGGACTGGCCGGAGGTCACCACCCAGCCCGGCGCCCAGCTCGACCGGCTGCTCGCCGACATGGGCGCCGACGTCGAGCGGACCGCCGAGGGCGGGCTGCGGGTGGCCGGGACCGGCGCCGTCCGCCCCCTGGTCGCCGACCTCGGCGAGGTCGGCGAGCTGACCCCGGTGCTGGCGGCGCTGTGCGCCCTGGCCGACGGGCCCTCCCGGCTCACCGGCATCGCCCACCTGCGCGGCCACGAGACCGACCGGCTGCAGGCCCTCGACGAGGTCCTGACCGCCGTCGGCGCACGGGTGCGGCAGCTGCCCGACGGCCTGGAGATCGAGCCCGGCCCCGGCCGCCCGGCCCGGCTGGACTCCTACGCCGACCACCGCATGGTCATGGCCGCCGCCGTCCTCGGGCTGGCGGTCGACGGCGTCACCGTGGCCGACCCCGGCGCGGTGACCAAGACGCTCCCGGACTTCCGCGAGCGCTGGGCGGGGCTGCTCGGCGACCCGATCGGAGCGACCCGCTGAGCACCAACCGCCGCGGCCACCGCGTCGACGAGGACGACATCCGGGTCCGCCCCAACCGGCGCGGCACCCGGCCCCGCACCCGCACCCGCCCCGCGCACGAGGACGCCGTCCCGGGGCTGGTCGTCGCCGTCGACCGCGGCCGGATGACCGTGCGCATCGACGGCCCCGAGGGGCCGGTCGACGTGACCGCCATGCGGGCGCGCGAGCTGGGCCGGCACGGGGTCGTCGTCGGCGACCGGGTCCGGCTGGTCGGCGACACCAGCGGCCGGACCGACTCGCTGGCCCGCATCGTGACCATCGAGGAGCGGCAGACGGCGCTGCGCCGCACCGCCGACGACACCGACCCCACCGAGCGCGTCGTCGTCGCCAACGCCGACCTGCTCGTGATCGTCACCGCGGTCACCGACCCCGAGCCGGCGCTGGGCTTCCTCGACCGCTGCCTGGTCGCCGCCTACGCCGGCGGGCTCGAGCCGCTGCTGTGCCTCACCAAGACCGACCTGGCGTCCGCGCAGCCGCTGCTGGACCGCTACGCGGGGCTGCACCTGGAGGCCGTCCCGATGTCGCGCGAGCTGCCCCTGGACGACTTGCTCGACCGGATCCGCGACCGGATGAGCGTCTTCGTCGGGCAGTCGGGCGTCGGGAAGTCGACCCTGGTGAACCGGCTGGTGCCCGACGCCCTGCGGGCCACCGGCGACGTCAGCAAGATCGGCAAGGGGCGGCACACGTCGTCCTCGGCCGTGCTCTTCGACCTGCCCGGCGGCGGCACGGTCATCGACACCCCCGGCATCCGGTCCTTCGGCCTTGCCCACGTCACCGCCGACGACGTCCTCGTGGCCTTCGACGACATCGCCGAGGCCGCGACCGAGTGCCCGCCAGGGTGCGGGCACACCGCCGAGGACCCCGACTGCGCGCTCGACGCGTGGGCGGCCCAGGGACCGGAGCGACGGCGGGAGCAGCTCGACGCGCTGCGGGTGCTGCTGGCCGCCGTCGGGCAGGTCGGGCCCGGTTACTGAAAGAGCCGGTCGGCCATCGGCTCGTCGACCGCCTCGATGCGCAGGTCGTGCCCGAACCCCGGCCGCTCCCCACCCAGCTCCTCGGTGAGCACGCAGACGCCGGTCTGCACGTCCAGCCGGACGCGGTAGGCGTCCGCGTACCGGTCGAGCAGGTGGTCCCCGTCCCACTCGCGGCGGTCCACCTCCCGGGTCCGCAGCAGCGGGCAGCAGCCGCAGCGGGGCTCGTAGGTCGCGGTCGGGACGACCACCGCCTCCCAGGCCGGGCGGCCGGCGTGCCGCACCTCGGTCACCGACCGTGCGGCGACCGCCGGGGCACGGTCCCAGGTGTCCTGGTCCCGGCCGTCGGCGAGCTCCGCCGGGTCGAGCATCGCGACCCAGTCGTAGCTGTTGTGCATCGGGTCGTCGTAGCTCAGCAGCGGGTTCTCCGGCCGCACGTCGACCAGCCCGTCCGGCCGCAGCGGCGGCGGAGGGGACTGCGACGCCCACGTCATCACGTGGACGGACCCGCCGCGAGGGCCGTAGCCGGCCACCGTCTGCGGGCGGGTGCGCTCGGCCCGCAGCAGCTCCCCGCCGGCTGACTCGACCCGCAGCAGGTCCGGTCGCCGGACCCAGGCGCGCACCGCCTCCGGCCGGTGCGGGTTCTGCGGCCAGCTCACGGTGAAGCGCAGCGTCGACCAGCGCCACGGCGAGGACCGGGCGAGGGCGGCGAAGGCGTCGGGCGCGGGCACCGGGCCAGTTTGCGCGGGCGCCGCCCTGCTGACGAGCGGGTTCACACCTCGACGTACCCACCGCTGCGCCAGTAGACGCCGGCGTCCCGGGTCAGCAGCCCCTCGTCGACCAGGTAGCGGCGCAGCGCGGCGACGTCGGGGTGCCAGACCGCCAGCAGCGCGTTGACCTCGCGCTCGGGGTAGCGGACGCCGGGCTCGAAGACGCGCACGAGGTGGTCGAGCACGAGCAGCCGCTTGCTGCGCTGCGCCGGGATGGAGGTCAGCCGGCCGTCGCGCACGAAGGCGGAGAGGACGGCGTCCTGCGCCGGGTCGTCCGAGAGCGGCTCGGGCGGGGGCGCGGCCTCTGCCGCCGCCCGCGCCGCGGCACCGAACCGGTCGGTGTTCAGCGCCAGCGCGTGCCCGTCGCGGTGCACCAGCCCGCCGCGGGCCAGCCGCCGCGCGGCCAGCGCGACCTCCTTCAGGCCCAGCCCGGAGGCCTCGGCCACCTGCTCGATGGTCCCCGCCCCGAGCGCCAGCGCGGCCACCACCTTCAGCCGGACGGGGTCGGCCAGCAGCCCCGCGATCGTCGCTGCGTCCACGTGCCCGACGGTATCCGTGCATCCCGGCGGGGCCCCCGGGTAGGACCCGGTGCATGGTGAGCCCGATCGACATCCAGAAGGCCCTGTCCGGCATGGACTACCCCGCGTCGAAGGAGCAGATCGTCCAGCACGCCGAGCGGAACGGCGGCGCGGGCGAGGTGCTCGACGCGCTGAGGAAGATCGACGACCGCGAGTACGAGGGGCCGAGCGGGGTCAGTTCCGCCGTCTTCGACTGACCGACCGCTAGGTTGGGTGCCCATGACGTCGGGTCGGGGCTTCTCAGAGGACATGCGGCTGGCACACGTGCTGGCCGACCAGGCCGACTCGATCAGCATGGACCGGTTCAAGGCGCAGGACCTGACCGTCGACACCAAGCCCGACCTGACGCCGGTGACCGACGCCGACCGGGCCGTCGAGGAGCAGCTGCGCATCACGCTCAGCCGCGCCCGCACCCGTGACGCCGTCATGGGCGAGGAGTTCGGCACCACGGGGCACGGGTCCCGGCGCTGGATCCTCGACCCGATCGACGGCACGAAGAACTTCGTCCGCGGCGTCCCCGTGTGGGCCACGCTGATCGCCCTGGTCGACGGCGACGAGCCCGTGGTGGGCCTGGTGTCCGCGCCCGCCCTCAACCGCCGGTGGTGGGCGGCCAAGGACGTCGGGGCCTGGACCGGTCGCCGGCTGGAGTCAGCGACCCGCTGCCGCGTCTCCGACGTCGGTGCGCTGGAGGACGCGAGCCTCAGCTACTCCAGCCTCTCCGGCTGGGAGGAGCGCGGGCTGCTCGACGGGTTCCTCGACCTGACCCGCTCGGTCTGGCGGACCCGGGCCTACGGGGACTTCTGGAGCTACGTGCTCCTCGCCGAGGGCGCGGTCGACGTCGCCTGCGAGCCCGAGGTCTCGCTGTGGGACCTCGCCGCGCTGGACGTGATCGTGCGGGAGGCCGGTGGCCGGTTCACCGACGTCACCGGCGCCCCGGGCCCCGCAGGGGGCAGCGCCCTGGCCAGCAACGGCAAGCTGCACGACGCCGCCCTGGGCCTGCTGCGGCCGCCGGGCCGGCCCGCTCCCGCCTGAGCGGCGGGCCGGCCCCGACCGGTCAGTGCGCGGTGCCGCCCCCGGTACCGCGGCCGCCGCCCTGGAACCGCCGGCGGACGTCGTCGATCTTCGCCCGCGTCTTCGGGTCCTTGGCCAGCTCCTGCGCCTTGGTCGTGGCCTGCTGGATCGCCTGCTTGCCCTTGGGGCTGTTGGCGAACTGGACGACCTTGTTGAACAGCGACGCCATGGGAAGCTCGCCTCCTCTCCTCGCCGGAGCCGTGGTCGGCCCCGCTGGTGGGGAAACGGTGCCCGGGGCGCACGGGTTCCATGCGCCGCGCTCAGCCGCGCGGCTCGACCACCGGGCCCGGCGCCCGCTCCGGCTCGACGGGCAGACCGGCGGCCGACGCCGCCAGCAGCGCCGCACCGACCGCCGAGGCGCTGCGCAGCGCGAGGTGGCGCACCGGGCGGCGCAGGTCGTCGGCGAGGAGCTGCTGCACCAGCGCCGACCGGGTGCCCCCACCGGTGAGGACCACCGGTGCGCCGTCGTCCGGGGCGTCGAGCAGCGCGGCCGCCGCCCCGACCGCACGGACCACGCCCTCGACGGCGGCCCGGGCCAGGTGCGCCCGGGTCGTGCCGGCGCCGAGGCCGTCCCACCCCCCGCGGTCGTCGGGGCCGGCCACACCGCCGCGCTCACCCGTGAGGAACGGCCGGAACACCGCTCCCCCGGCGTCCGGCACCGACGCCGCGGCGGCGAACAGCTCCGGCCAGGAGAGCCCGAGCACCCCGCACACCCACTCCCAGGCCGAGCCGCCGTTGCGCAGCGCGGCCATCGCGTACCAGCCCTCGCCGGTGTCGGCGTAGCCGTGCACCACGGGGTCGTCGGCCGGCGCGGGGGCCCAGCCCGGCAGCAGCACCTGCGCGCCGGTCCCCAGGTTCACCTGCAGCTGGTCACCGGTGCCGGCGGCGAGGAGGGCCAGCGGGGTGTCCGCGCCGCCGACGACGACCGGCACCTCCCCCACCGGCAGCGGCGCGGTCCCGACCACCTCCGTCGAGGGCAGCACCCCCGGCAGCAGGTCGAAGGGGACCCCCGCCGACCGGGCCGCCGCCCCCGACCACGCGTCCAGGGGGACGTCCCAGAGCAGCGTCCCGGAGGCGTCGCTGCGGTCGGTGCCCAGCGGCCCGCCCGGGACGAGCGAGGCGCGCAGGGCGTCCTTGGGCAGCAGGACCTTGGCGGCACGGCGCACGAGCGCCGGCTCGTGCTCGGCCAGCCAGGCCAGGACCGGCCCGGTCATGCCGGGGACCAGCGGGTTGGCCAGCGCCGCGCGGTCGTCCGGCCGCAGCCGGCGCCACCGGGCGAGCTGCGCCGCGGCACGGGCGTCGGGCCAGAGCACGGCCGGCCGCAGCGGCCGGCCGGCGTCGTCGACCAGCACGGCACCGTGCATCTGCCCCGAGAGGCCGAGCGCCAGCACCTGGCCGCCCTCGAGGTCGAGGGCGGCCAGGGCCGAGTCGAACGCCCCCCGCCAGACGGCGACCTCGATCTCGGCCCGGTCGGGCGCGGGGCGCTCCAGCGCGTAGCCGGACTCCGCCTCGGCCACCACGGCACCGGCGACGTCGAGCGCGACCAGCTTCAGCCCGCTGGTGCCCAGGTCGGCGCCGAGGACGACGTCCCGGCTCACCGCTCGGGGCTGTTGCCGTAGGCGTAGCCGGAGTCGACGTAGCGGCCACCGGCGGCGACCCCGGGCGGGGCGATGGCGTCCAGCCGGGCCAGGTCGTCCGCGGACAGCTCGACGGCCACCGCGGCCGCGTTCTCCTCCAGGTAGCTGCGCCGCTTGGTGCCGGGGATCGGGACGACGTCCTCGCCCTGCGCCAGCACCCAGGCGAGGGCGAGCTGGCCCGGGGCGACCCCCTTCGCGGCCGCGAGCTCGCGGACGGCCTCGACCAGCCGCAGGTTGCTCCGGAACGCCTCGCCGGTGAAGCGGGGGTGGCCGCGGCGCCAGTCGTCCTCGGCGAAGTCGTCGGGGCTGGTGATGGCGCCGGTGAGGAAGCCGCGGCCGAGCGGGCTGAACGGCACGATGCCGATGCCGTGCTCGCGGGCCACCCCCAGGACGGTCTCCCCGCCGTCGCCGGCCACCTCCAGGTCACGGGTCCACAGCGACCACTCGCTCTGCAGCGCGGCGATCGGGTGGACCGCCACCGCGCGGCGGATCGAGGCGGCGCTGGCCTCCGAGAGGCCGAGGTGGCGCACCTTGCCCTGCTCGACCAGCTCGGCCATGGCGCCGACGGTGTCCTCGATCGGCACCCGGGGGTCGACCCGGTGCTGGTAGTAGAGGTCGATCACGTCGACCCCCAGCCGGCGCAGGCTCGCCTCGGCGCACGCGCGGACGTTCTCCGGGCGGCCGTCGATGCGCATCCCGCCGTCGGGCGTCCGCGACAGCGAGAACTTCGTCGCCAGCTGGACCTCGTCGCGGCGCCCGGCGATCGCCTCCCCCACGAGCTCCTCGTTGTGCCCGTCGCCGTAGACGTCGGAGGTGTCCAGGAAGGTGACGCCGAGGTCCAGCGCGCGGTGGATGGTCGCGATGGACTCCGTCCGGTCGGCGGTGCCGTACATCTGGCTCATGCCCATGCAGCCGAGGCCGAGGGCGGAGACGGTGAGGTCGCCGAGGGTGCGAGGGCCCGCAGGAGAGGTCATGGCCGCATCCTCGTCGCCCGGTTCCGCCACCCGCCACCGCGTCGTCTGGTGGGATGGGGACGTGCAGTACTCCGAGAACGTCATCGAGCTCGTCGGCAACACCCCGCTCGTGCGGCTCACCTCGGTGACCCGCGACCTGGGCCCCGACGCCCCACTGGTGCTGGCCAAGGTCGAGTACTTCAACCCCGGCGGCTCGGTGAAGGACCGGATCGCCGTGCGGATGGTCGACGCGGCCGAGGCCAGCGGCGAGCTGCGGCCCGGCGGCACGATCGTGGAGCCGACCAGCGGGAACACCGGCATCGGCCTGGCCCTGGTCGCCCAGCAGCGCGGCTACCGCTGCATCTTCGTGTGCCCCGACAAGGTCGGGCAGGAGAAGATCAACGTGCTCAAGGCCTACGGCGCCGAGGTCGTCGTCTGCCCCACCGCGGTCGACCCCGCCGACCCGCGGTCCTACTACTCGGTGTCCGACCGGCTGGCCCGCGAGACTCCCGGCGCCTGGAAGCCCGACCAGTACTCGAACCCGAACAACCCGCGGTCGCACTACGAGACCACCGGCCCCGAGATCTGGGCGCAGACCGAGGGCCGGATCAGCCACTTCGTCACCGGGGCCGGCACGGGCGGGACGATCAGCGGCGTCGGCCGGTACCTCAAGGAGCAGTCCGGCGGGCGCGTGCAGGTCATCGGCGCCGACCCCGAGGGCTCGGTGTACTCCGGTGGCACCGGACGCCCGTACCTGGTCGAGGGCGTCGGCGAGGACTTCTGGCCGTCCACCTACGACCAGGAGGTCGCCGACGAGATCGTCGCGGTCTCCGACGGCGACTCCTTCGCCATGACCCGCCGGCTGGCCCGCGAGGAGGGGCTGCTCGTGGGCGGCTCCTGCGGGATGGCGGTGGCCGCCGCGCTGCGGGTGGCCGAGCGCCTGACCAAGGACGACGTCCTGGTGGTCCTGCTGCCCGACGGTGGCCGCGGCTACCTGAACAAGATCTTCAACGACACGTGGATGGCCGACTACGGCTTCCTCGAGGCCACGTCGGGCACGACCGTCGGCGAGCTGCTGGACAAGTCCGGCGAGACCCCGCCGCTCGTGCACACGCACCCCAACGAGACGGTGCGCGACGCCATCGACATCCTCCGCGAGTACGGCGTCAGCCAGCTGCCGGTCGTCCGCGCGGAGCCGCCGGTCACCGCCGGTGAGGTGGTCGGCTCGGTCGACGAGAAGACGCTGCTGGACGCCGTGTTCGCCGGGCGGGCGACGCTGTCGGACCGGGTGGAGAAGCACATGTCGCCCCCGCTGCCGATCATCGGCTCGGGCGAGCCGGTGACCGTGGCGGTGCACGAGCTCGGGCACGCCGACGCGCTGCTGGTGCACGTCGACGGCAAGCCCGCCGGCGTCGTCACCCGCCAGGACGTGCTCGGGCACCTCGCCGGTGTGTCGTCCGCCGGCCCCGCGCCTACGGTCGGGGCATGACCGGCTTCAACACCCGCGCCATCCACGCGGGCCAGGACCCCGACCCGGCCACCGGCGCGGTGATCCCGCCGCTGCACCTGACGACCACCTACAAGCAGGACGGCGTCGGCGGGCTGCGCGGGGGCTACGAGTACAGCCGCAGCGGCAACCCGACCCGGGACACCCTGCACGCCGCGCTGGCCGCCCTGGAGGAGGGCACGACGGCGCTGGCGTTCGCCTCCGGCCTGGCCGCCGAGGACACCCTGCTGCGCACCGCCTGCCGGTCGGGCGACCACGTCGTCCTCGGCGGGGACGCCTACGGCGGCACGTTCCGGCTGATCTCCCGCGTGCTGTCGGAGTGGGGGTTGGAGCACACTCCGGTCGACCTGGCCGACCCCGAGGCGCTGCGCGCGGCGATCCGCCCGACGACCCGGGTGGTCTGGTGCGAGACCCCCAGCAACCCGCTGCTCAACATCACCGACATCGAGGCGACGGCGGCGATCGCCCACGAGGCCGGGGCGCTGCTCGTCGTCGACAACACGTTCGCCTCGCCGTACCTGCAGCGGCCGCTGACCCTCGGCGCCGACGTCGTCGTGCACTCGACGACCAAGTACCTGGGCGGCCACTCCGACGTCGTCGGGGGCGCCCTGGTCACCCGGGACGCCGCGCTGGGCGAGCAGCTGGCCTACAACCACAACGCCATGGGCGCGGTCGCCGGACCGTTCGACTCCTGGATGGTGTTGCGCAGCCTCAAGACGCTCGGCGTCCGGATGGACCGGCACTGCGCGAACGCCGCCCGGGTCGCGGAGTTCCTCGTCGGCCGGCCGGACGTCGCGACGGTGCTGTACCCCGGCCTGCCCGACCACCCCGGCCACGAGGTCGCGGCGAAGCAGATGTCCGGCTTCGGCGGGATGATCTCCTTCCGCCTCTCCGGCGGCGAGGACGCGGCGCTGCGGGTCTGCGAGCGCACGCGGCTGTTCACCCTGGCCGAGTCGCTCGGCGGCGTGGAGTCGCTCATCGAGCACCCGGGCCGGATGACCCACGCCAGCGCCGCCGGGTCACCGCTGGAGGTGCCGGCCGACCTCGTCCGGCTGTCGGTCGGCATCGAGGACGTCGAGGACCTGCTCGCCGACCTGGAGCAGGCGCTGGGCTGATCCGGTCAGCTGGCACGGGCCGTGCCGCGGGGTCCGGCCGGAACGGGCGCAGGGGCGCGCAGGTCGGCGCCGGGCGGTGGCTCGGCTACGCGCCCCGCGACTCGGCCACTCGGCGCATCCAGTAGCGGAACCAGTCCTGGCCGTAGGGGACGTAGACCCGGCTGGGGACTCCGCGCTCCCGCAGGTCGCCCAGCGTCTCGGGCCGCACCCCGAGCAGCTGCTCCACCGTCACCGGCCCGACGGCCAGCAGCAGCGCCTCGCGCAGCCGGCCGTCGTGGGTGGCCATCGACCATGCGGCACGCTGCTCGGCCAGGCGGAAGGCCAGACGGAGGTAGGCGACGTCGGTCGGCTCCCCGTAGGCGTGCACTCCGGAGGCCTCCACGTAGGCCCCCTTGACCAGGCGGACGTGCACCCCGGCGGCGGCCAGCGCGTCCGCGTCGGCGGGTGAGCGGACCAGGTTGGCCTGCACCGTGGCTCCGAGCCTGTCCGCCAGCCCGCGACCGGCGACGTCGAGCACGCAGGACAGCACGGCGTCGGTGCGGCGCAGGTCCTCCGCACCGACCTGGAGCCGCCGTCCCGGTGGCAGGGCCTGCGCGATCGCGGCGAGCCGGTCCGCCGTACCCGGTGGGTCGACGTCCAGCGCGAGATGGGTGAGGTCCACCGACAGCCAGACCTCCGCAGGGGGCGGAGGCAGCGCCACCGCCAGCGAGCGGTAGTGCTCGACCACGTCGGTCGCGGTGCCCACGTCGGTCACGAGCTCACCGAACAGGTCCACGCTCACGCCGTGCCCCTGCGCCAGCAGACGGTCGACGGCGGCAAGGGCGTCGGAGCGGGTCCGGCCGGCGACGTAGCGGGACGCTGCCCGCCACGCGAGCCGCTCACCGGTCGCGCGGGACCGCACAGCACGCTCGAGCCGCGCGCTGGTGGCCATCCGGAAGAGCACCGCACGGTCGAGGCCCATGCGATGACCCTCTCAGACCCGCTCCGCATCCCGGTCGTGGCGTCCGCCGGACGAGTCCCGCTGCGGGACCTGTCCCGGAGCCGGCGGTCAGCGAGGTGCGGTGAGGATCCTCGGGCCGTCGGCGGTGACGGCGACGGTGTGCTCGACGTGGGCGGCGCGGCTGCCGTCGGCGCTGCGCAGCGTCCAGCCGTCGGCGTCGACGGTGTAGCCGTCGTCGCCCCCCGCGAGGAACCACGGCTCGATGGCGATGACCAGCCCGGCCCGCAGCGGCACGCCACGCCCCGCGCGGCCCTCGTTCGGCACCGACGGCGCCTCGTGCATGGTGCGGCCCACACCGTGCCCGCCCTGGTCGGTGTTGATGCCGCAGCCGCCGGCCCGCCCGACCGCGCCGATGGCGGCCGAGATGTCGCCGACCCGGTTGCCGACGACCGCCGCCGCGATCCCGGCCGCCAGTGCGCGCTCGGTGGTGGCGACCAGCTCCAGGTCCTCGGGCCGGGGGGTGCCGACCGGGAAGGTGATGGCCGCGTCGCCGACCCAGCCGTCGAGGACGGCGCCGGCGTCGACGCTGAGCAGGTCACCGTCCTGCAGGGTGTCCGGGGTCGGGATGCCGTGCAGGGCGACGTCGTTCACCGACAGGCACAGCACCCCCGGGAACGGCGGGGTGGTCGGCAGCGGCGCGTAGCCGAGGAACGGCGAGGTGGCGCCCGCGTCGGCGAGCACGTCGCGGGCCACCGCGTCGAGCTGGGTCAGGCGCACGCCCGGTGCCGCGATCGCGCGGACCGCGGCGTGCATGTCGGCGACCACCGCTCCGGCGGCGCGCATGGCGTCCAGCTCGCCGGGGGTGCGGAGCTCGATCACGGCACTCTCCTCGATGGGTTCCGGTAAAGCTATCCCGGTATTACTATCACGGCCATGGTCCGTCCCCCGCTGAGCGCCGAGGATCGCGAGCGCGGCCGGCGCCTCGGGGCGCTGCTGCGCGAGGCCCGTGGCCGCCGGACCCCCGCCGAGGTGTCGGCCGCCTCGGGCGTGAGCCTCGAGGCGCTGCGCAAGATCGAGTCCGGGCGCGTGCCGACGCCCGCGTTCTTCACCGTCGCCGCCCTGGCCGCCGCGCTCGACCTGCCCCTGGACGGGCTGGTGCAGGACCTCGCCGCGCCCACGGACGGCGCGGCGCTCACCGCCTGAGCCATCCGGGAAGGACTCCGCGCGACGAGGAGTTCAGCCGGTCAGACGCCGACTTCGAGGAGGACCTCCCGCGTGAGCACCACCGAGAGCACCCGTGACCTGGACGCGCTCGAGGCCGCGCGCGCCCGCATCCGCGAGGCGCACCTGCGCCCGGCCGGCGAGCGCCCCGCCTCGACCGCGCGCGGCCTCCACCACACGGCGCTGATCAGCAGCGACGTGGAGCGGACCGTGCGCTTCTACCAGGACGTGCTCGGCTTCCCGCTCACCGAGCTGATCGAGAACCGCGACTACCCCGGCTCGTCGCACTTCTTCTTCGACATCGGCAACGGCAACCTGCTGGCGTTCTTCGACTTCCCCGGCCTGGACGTCGGCCCCTACGCCGAGGTGCTCGGCGGGCTGCACCACATGGCCATCAGCGTCGACCCCGAGCGCTGGGAGAAGCTGGTCGAGCGGCTCACGGAGGCCGGCGTCGAGCACGAGGTGCACAGCGGCGTCTCGGTCTACTTCCGCGACCCCGACGGCGCCCGCATCGAGCTCATCGCCGACCCGCTCGGCGAGATGTACGGCCACCAGGTCCTCTGAGACGACCGAGGGCGGGACGGCCTGGGCCGTCCCGCCCTCGGCGGTGGTCGGATCAGCTGCGGTCGGCGACCAGGTCGGCGTACTCCGGGTGGCGCTCGATCCAGCCGGCGACGAACGAGCAGCGGGGCACGACGTGCCCGCCCTTGGCCCGCACCTCGTCGAGCGCGGCCCGCACCAGGGTGCTGCCCAGGCCCGACTGGCCGGCGTCGGGGTCGACCTCGGTGTGGGTGAAGACGAGGGTGTCGCCGCTGCGCTGGTAGGCGGCCAGGCCCAGGACGCGATCACCGTCGCGGATCTCGAACCGGTCGGACTCGGGGACGTCGATGACGGTGGGCTCCATGTGCGTGCTCAACCGGCGGCACCCGCCGGCTGTTCCTCCACCAGCGCCAGCGCCCGCGTCGGGCACTGCTGCACCGCCGCCGCCACGTCCCGCTCCTCGCCGGGCCCGGGCTCGGCGCGCAGGACGGCCACCATGCCGTCGTCACCGACCTCGAAGAAGTCCGGCGCCAGCGACTCGCAGGCACCGGACCCCACGCACCGCTCCCCGTCCAGGGCGATCCGGGTCATGCGGCGCCCCCGAGCCGGGCGGGCAGCCGCTTGAGGCCGTTGACGAAGGAGGACCGCAGCCTGGCCGGCGGGCCGGTGATCTCCAGGTCCGGCAGCTGCTCGAACACCTTGCGGAAGGTGACCGCCAGCTCCCGCCGGGCCAGGTGCGCCCCGAGGCAGAAGTGCGGGCCCTTCGACCCGAACCCGACGTGCGGGTTGGGGTCCCGCGCCAGGTCGAACCGGTGCGGCTCGGCGAACACCTCCGGGTCCCGGTTGGCCGCGGCGTAGAAGAGCAGGAACTTGTCGCCGGCCTGGACCGGGTAGCCGTTGAGCTCGGTGTCCTGCGTCGCGGTCCGCCGCATCCAGGTGATCGGGCTGGTCCAGCGCACGATCTCCTCGACCGCGGTGCGGGTCAGCTCCGGCTCGGCGACCCACCGGGCGCGCTGCTCCGGGTGCTCCTGCAGGGCGAGCAGCCCCTGCGAGATGGCGTTGCGGGTGGTCTCGTTGCCGGCGACCAGCAGCAGGATGAAGAACGACGCGATCTCCTGGTGGCTGAGCTTCTCGCCGTCCACCTCGGTCGTGACCAGCGCCGTGGTGAGGTCGTCCTTCGGCTCGACGACGCGCTCGGCGGCCAGCCGCTCCATGAGGCCGGCGAGCTCGATGCCGGCCATGAGCAGACCGGTGAGCGGGTCGTCCTGGTCCTCGACCAGCTCGGGGTCGCCGCCGGAGAGGATCACGTTGGACTTGGCCAGCACCATCGCCCGGTCCTCGGCGGGGATGCCCATCATGTCGCAGATGACCCGCAGCGGGATCGGGGCGGCGATGTCGGCGACGACGTCGATGGTGCCGTCGCCGCCGGCCGCCTTGCGCCTCGCCTCGGCCAGGACGTCGTCGACCACGAGCTCCACCGAGCCGACGACCCGCTCCAGCATCCGCGGCGTGAAGGTCTTGGAGACGATGCGCCGGATCCGCGCGTGCCGCGGGTCGTCCATGCTGATCAGCGAGCCGTAGAACTCGTTGAGGTCGGCCGGGATGTCCTGGATGGACACGGCGCCGTTGCCCGAGCAGAACACCGTCGGCTGCGAGCTGATCGCCTCCAGGTCCGCGTACCGGGTGACCGCGTGGTAGCCCGGGCCGCTCTGCATGTTGGGGATCTCCGGCTCGGCGAAGAACGCGAGCGGGCGCTCCTGCCGCAGCCGGTCGAACACCGCGTGCCGCTCGGCCGGCGGGCTCAGCCAGAAGTCGCGGTCGGAGAGATCGATCCCGAGGTCCTCCGCCCCGGCGCGTCGCGGCGGCGGAACGGTTCCCTGCGTGGGTGCTGCGTCGACGGACACCTGTCACTCCCCTGCGATCGGACGTGCCCGCACGCTAGAAGCCGACCCGGGTGACGCACAACACACAACGCCACATCCGCCCCAAGAAGGTTGCAGAGTGCACGCGACGGAACGGGGTGGGACGACGAAGGCCCGGTCCCTGCCGGGACCGGGCCTTCGTGGTGGTAGCGGGGACAGGATTCGAACCTGCGACCTCTGGGTTATGAGCCCAGCGAGCTACCGAGCTGCTCCACCCCGCGTCGGTAGGACCACTGTAGCACTCGTGCCGGACCCCGTTCCGGACCCCGTTCCGGGGGCCTGGCCGACCTCGGCCCCCGGCCGCGCCGACGGCGACGCCCCGACCACCTGCCCCGACGGGGCCGGGCCCGTCCGCCGAGTGCTCCTGCGGACCGTGGGGCAGCCCCGTCACACCCGCCTCAGGAGAAGTGCGCGCCTTCCCGGCGGGCCTCTCCCCCGCGCCTACAGTCCGGCTCGTGGCGGGGGACATGACGACGAGCGCATTCGTCGGTGACCCGCAGCCGGTGGAGATCCACCACCGCGGGATCTGGTACTCCGGCGAGCTGCTGGGCTGGCGGCACACCCCCGACGGCCTGGTGTCCGCGCGGGTGCGGTGCACCGTCGACGGGCTGCGGCACTCGACGTGGAAGGACCTCTCCGAGCTCCGCCTGCCCGACCCCGCGCACCCGCCGCGGCGCGAGCCGTACCCGGCCGCCCCGGCCCGGGCCCTCGCGGGGGCACCCGTCGAGGACGACGACCGGACCCGTCCGAACAACCACTTCACCGGGCTGAGCGCGCGGCCGGGCAAGCCTGCGCACGTGCTCGCCCCGCCGGCCGCGCCCCGGCCGGTCGCCTCGCCCGTCCCCGCCCCGGCGGCCCCTCCGGCGGCCCGGACGTCGACCCCTGCCGCACCGGCCCGGCCGCGGCCCACGCCGTACCGGCGCACCCCGGTCGACCAGGCCGACGCGTGGTCCCGTGGCTGGACCGCGGAGCACTCCTGGGACGAGCACGACGAGCGCCTGAGCACGGTCTGAGCGCGGCACCCCGACGACGACGAAGGCCCGGTCCCCTGGGGGACCGGGCCTTCGTGGTGGTAGCGGGGACAGGATTCGAACCTGCGACCTCTGGGTTATGAGCCCAGCGAGCTACCGAGCTGCTCCACCCCGCGTCGGTAGGAACAGCCTACCAGGCGCCGGGACCGGTGGGCTCCCCCGAGGGGGAAGCCACCGGTCCCGGCCACGGGTCAGCCGCCGCCGCCCGCCTGCTGCGCGCTCTGGTAGGCCTCCACCGCCCGCTGCAGGTCCGCCAGCGCCTGGCCCTGCGCGGCGAAGTCACCGGAGCGCTGGGCGTCGGCCAGCCGGCCGAGCGCGGCGTTCATGTCGGCCACCGCGGCGTCGAGGTCCGGCGCCGGGGCGTCGCCACCGCCGTCGGCGGGCGGCGTGGTCGGCGTCGCCGGGTCGGTGGGCTGCGCGGGCGGGGGCGCCGGGGTGTCCGGCGAGTCCTCGCTGTCGGTCGCGGAGTCGCCGCCGCCGGGGCCGAACACCTGGTCGAGCGCCTCGTCGAGCGTGTCGGCGTAGCCGACCCGGTCGCCGTAGTTGACCAGCACCTTCCGCAGCAGCGGGAAGGAGTTCTCCCCGGTGCCCTCGACGTACAGCGGCTCCACGTAGAGCAGGCCGTTGGTGCCGACGGGCAGCGTCAGCAGGTTGCCGAACACCGGCTTGGAGTCCGCGCTCCGGAACAGGTTCAGGTCGCGCGCGACGTCGTCGTCGGTGTTGAACGACTGCTGCACCTGCTGCGGCCCCTTGAAGGGCGTGTTGCCCGGCAGCCGGAGCACCTGCAGCTTGCCGTAGTTCTCCGGGTCGCTGGACGCGGACACGAACGCCGAGAGGTTCTGCCGGTTGAACGCGTTGAGCGCGCTCGTCAGCTGGAACGTCGCCTCGGTCTCGCCCGGCCGCTGGGCCAGGATGTAGTACGGCGGCTGCGCGTCGGCCTGGCCACCCCGGGTCGGGTCGTCGGGCACCTGCCAGCGGTCGTTGCTGTTGTAGAAGTCCTGCGGGTTGTCCACGTGGTACCGGGTCAGGATGTCCCGCTGCACCTTGAACAGGTCCTCGGGGTACCGGACGTGGCTGACCAGCTCCTCGGACATCTCGCCGCGCGGCTCCACGACACCGGGGAAGGCCTTCATGAAGGTCTGCAGCACCGGGTCCTGGGTGTCCCAGGCGTAGAGCGTGACCGTGCCGTCGTAGGCGTCGACGGTGGCCTTCACCGAGTTGCGGATGTAGTTGAAGGTCTCGTCCGGCAGCGCCGTCGTGCCCGTGCCGGTCAGGGCGTCCGCCGCCACCTCGCCGAGCTGGCGCTGCTCGGCGTAGGGGTAGGAGTCCGACGTCGTGTAGCCGTCGAGGATCCAGGTCACCCGGCCGTCGATGACCGCCGGGTACGGGTCGCCGTCGACCTCCAGGAAGGGCGCCGCCTTCTCCACGCGGTCCCGCGGGTCGCGGACGTAGAGCACCTTCGACGCGTCGTTCACCGCGCTGGAGAGGATGAAGTTCCGCTCCCGGTAGTAGATGGCGAAGGTCAGCTGGCGGAAGAAGCTGCCGACCGCGACGCCACCCTCGCCGTCGTAGGTGTTGTTGATCTGGCCCTCGTCGGACCCGTCCTCGGGACGGTCGAACTCGCGGGGCTCGCTGCCCTCCGGGGCGCCGACGACGGAGTAGACGTCCTGGCCCTGGTCCTGGATCAGCTCGCCGTAGTAGATGCGGCCCTGGTCGACCTGGATGTTGCCCCGGGTCGGCAGGTCCCGGGTGGTGAAGTCGGGGACACCACCCTCGCGCGCGGCGATGATCTCGTTGGCCGGCGCGGCCACGAACCCGTTGCCGTGCGTGTAGACGGTGTGCCGGTTGATCCAGCTGGCCTGGTTCTCCGACAGCCCGGCGCTGTTCAGCTCGCGCGCGGCGACGATGTAGTCCTGGGTCCGGGGCTCACCGGTCTCGGGGTCGGGCAGCGTGTACCGGTCGATGTCCAGCTTCTCCGGGAAGCCGTACACGTTGCGGATCTGCTGGCGCGCGGTGAACGTGCCCTCGAGGACGTTGGGGTCCAGCAGGCGGGCGTTCTCGATCGTCCCGGCGTTCGCGCGGACCTCGGCCAGCGCCTTCTCGGGGTCGACCTGCTCGCCGGTGTCGCGCGCGTAGTCGACGTAGTCGATGTCCTCGAGCCCGTAGGCCTCACGGGTCGAGGCGATGGCGCGCTCGATGTAGGGCGCCTCCTTCTCGTTGGCGCTCGGCTTCACCACGAACTGCTGCACGATCGCCGGGTAGGCCACGCCGATGACCAGGCTGGAGACCAGCAGGAGCACCAGCGCCATGGCCGGCAGCAGGAAGTTGCGCACCACGATGTTGGCGAAGAAGGCGACGGCGCAGACGCCGGCCACCCAGACCAGGATGGTCTTGGAGACCAGCAGGGCGTTGACGTCGGTGTAGCTGGCGCCGGTGAACTCCCCGCCCCGCTCGGAGTAGACCAGCCCGTAGCGGTCCAGCCAGTAGGCGGCGGACTTCAGCGCCACGAAGACGCCGACGAGGACCGACAGCTGCACCCGCGCGGCCGCGGTCAGCTTCTGGCCGGGGGTCTGCAGGCGCAGGCCGCCGAACACGTAGTGCGTGAGCAGGGACCCGATCAGCGACAGGATGGCGATCGCGAACCCGAAGCCCAGGAGCAGCCGGTAGAACGGGTAGTCGAAGACGAAGAACGACACGTCGACGCCGAACTGCGGGTCGGTCCGGCCGAAGTCGGTGCTGTTGCGGAACGACAGCCAGGTCTCCCAGCTCGCCTGGGCGGTGAACCCGGCGAACAGGCCCAGGACGACCGCGATGGCGGTGAGGACCAGGCCGCGGCGCGGCTCGAGCGACTGCCGGTAGCGCTCGAGGTTCTGCTGCTCGAGCGACATGGGCCGGAACGCAGGCCGGAAGCGGTAGGCCAGGTAGACGGCCAGGGCGGTGAGCCCGCCGGTCGCGACACCGGCCACGGCGAACAGCAGCGCACGGGTCTGCAGCTCGGTCCAGAAGACCTCGGTGAAGCCGGTCTCCTCGAACCAGAGGAAGTCGACGTACACGTTGGTGAGGCTGCCCACCACGGTGAACAGCACGAGCAGCACGGCGATGGCGCCGATGGCCAGCTTCGCGCGCCGCGACAGCGTCGGCACCGGCACAGGGGGCCGCATGGCCACGAGCGGTCTCCTTCAGTTGCGGGCGTGGCCACCGGCCACGCGACGATCGACCGCGAAGGTCGGGTGGTGCACGCGGGATGCTCCCCCGGCCCTCCCAGGACAACGCACCGGGCGGCGCGGGGTTCCCGGTGGGCCGGCCCCAGCTTCCCCCACCGGGGCGAGGTCGTGCCGCGCGGGCGCCGCGGCGTGCGGGCCGACCTCCGTCAGCAGCTCTCGGGGGCCCGGCCGGCGCGCAGGTCGGCGAGGGCCTCGAGGGCGTCGTCGAGCGTGGCGACCCGCGCCATGGGCACCCCGGTGTCCGGGGCGGCCGCGGCCTCGGCGCAGTTGTCGGCCGGGACCAGGAAGAGCTCGGCACCGATCTCGCGGGCGGCCACCATCTTCAGCGCGATCCCACCGATCGGGCCCACGGTGCGGTCGAGCTTGATGGTGCCGGTCCCGGCCACCACCTTGCCGCCGGTGAGGTCCTCCTCCCCGACCAGGTCGAGGATGCCGAGGGTGAGCATCAGGCCCGCCGACGGACCGCCGACGTCGGCGACCTGGATGTCGACGTCGAAGGGGGCCGACGGCTGGTCCAGCACCGAGACGCCGAGCAGGGAGCCCTCGCGCTCGTCGGCCGCCCGGGTGGTCACGGTGGCCGTGCCGGGCTGCCCGAGCCGGGTGAAGTCGACGGTGACCGGCGTGCCGGGAGGGATGTCGGTCAGCACCTCGGCGAGCACCTGGGAGTCGGGCACCGGCTGCCCGGCCACCGCCTCCAGCGCGTCGCCCTCCTCCAGGCGCCCCTCGGACGGCGAGGCCTCCGGCACGTCGCGGACGACGACCTTCTGCGGGAAGCCGAGCTCGCCCAGGGCGACGCTCTCCGCCGCCTGCTCGGAGGTCACGAACGCCTCGCGGTTGACCCGCCGCGTCTCCTCCTCGCTGCGGTCGGGCGGGTAGACCGTCTCCTCGGGGACGACCGCGACCTCGTCGTCGAACCAGCCGCGCACCGCCTGCACGAGGGAGAGGCCACCGCGGCTCACCCCGACGGTCGTCAGGTTGAGGTTGCCCTCGGCGTCGTTCCGCTCCCGGCCCTGGACGGCGATGATCGGCTCGCCCTCGATGTCGCCGAGGGTGTTGTAGGTGGGACCGGGGACCTGCGCCACGTAGGGCACGGGCACGGTCGTGCCGAGCACGCCGAACAGCAGCAGCAGCACCGCCCCCACGCTGAGGACGGCGATCCGACGGGTCACGAGGCGCGAGCCTAGGTGACGGCCCCGGGCCCCCCACCGCTCACGGGCCGGCGCGGGCACGGGCGAGGGCCCATCCGCTGCCAGCGAACGCGTCCACCTGCGGGAACACCGGCGTCTACCGTGGACGGCATGAGCGACGTGCCGTTCGGCTTCGGCCTGCCCGACCGCGACCCCGAGCGCCGGGAGCCCGGGCGCGGAGGCGAGCAGGGTGGTGACCCGTTCGGCCTCGGCGCGCTGTTCGGCGGCATGGCCGGCGGCGGCTCGCCGGAGGACGTGCTGGGCAAGATGCCGTTGTTCGCCGAGCTGCAGAAGCTCATGAACTGGTCCGGCGGCCCGGTCAACTGGGACCTCGCCCGGCAGGGCGCCATCAGCCAGCTCGCGCCCGGCCACCAGCCGGCGTCCGACGGCGAGCGCTCGGCCGCGGCCGAGGCGCTGCGGCTGGCCGACCTGTGGCTGGACCAGGTCACCGAGCTGCCCTCGGGCATCGAGCGCACCGCGGCCTGGTCGCGGGTCGAGTGGGTCGAGCAGACGCTCCCCGCCTGGGGCGCCCTCATCGACCCCCTCGCCGAGCGGGTGGTCTCGGCGATGACCAGCGCCCTCCCCCAGGAGGCGGCGATGTCCTTCGGCCCGATCGCCGGGATCATGGGCCGGATGGGCGGGGTCATGTTCGGCGCCCAGGTCGGCCAGGCCATGGGCAAGCTCGCCGAGGAGGTGCTGACCAGCACCGACGTGGGCCTGCCCCTGGCCCCGGCGGGCACCGGCGTCCTCGTGCCGCAGAACCTGGCCGCCTTCGCGGAGGGCCTCGACCGCCCCGCCGACGAGGTCCGGCTTTTCGTCGCCCTCCGCGAGGCGGCCTCCCAGCGCCTGTTCGCCCACGTCCCGTGGCTGCGCCAGCAGCTGCAGGACGCGGTGCACGCCTACGCCCGCGGCATCACCATCGACCGCGAGGCCATCGAGCGCGGCATCAACGACGCCATGTCCGGCGGCCTGGGCGGCGGGCTGGACCCGAGCGACCCGGAGAGCATTCAGCGGCTGCTCAGCTCCGGGGTCCTCGAGCCCGCGGAGACGCCGGAGCAGCAGATGGCCCTGCGCCGGCTGGAGACCCTCCTCGCCCTCGTGGAGGGCTGGGTCGACGCCGTCGTCGCCGCGGCCGCCGCCGAGCGGCTGCCCGGCTACCCGGCGCTGGCCGAGACGATGCGCCGCCGCCGCGCCTCCGGTGGGCCGGCGGAGCAGACGTTCGCGACGCTGGTCGGCCTGCAGCTGCGCCCGCGCCGGCTGCGCGACGCCGCCACGGTCTGGGGCGCGATGGCCCAGCAGCACGGCAGCGCGGAGCGCGACCGGCTCTGGTCGCACCCCGACCTGCTGCCGACCTCCGACGACCTGGACGAGCCGCTGGACTTCGTGGCCCGCCAGGGGCTGGACGACGAGCTGGCGCAGCTGACCGCCGAGGACGCCGAGCGCCCCGACGAGCAGGACGAGCCGGGCGACGACGCCGCCCGCTGACCCTCAGTCCACCGGGTCGGCCGCGGGCTCCAGGTTCGCCGCGCCCGCGGTGGCGGCCAGCTCGACGCCCTCCAGGAAGCCCCGCGCGCGCTCGGCGCGCGGGTAGCGGGCGACCAGCGCCCAGAAGCGCTCGTCGTGGCTGGGCTCGAGCAGGTGCACCAGCTCGTGCACCAGCACGTAGTCGACGACGTAGTCGGGCATCGACCGCAGCCGGCCCGACAGCCGGATGGTGCGGTCGGCGGGGGTGCACGACCCCCAGCGGCGGTGCTGGTTCTCCACCCACCGGACGCTGGCCGGCTCGGCCAGGCCGTCCAGGTGGGCGGCCGAGAGCGCCCGTGCCCGGGCCATGAGCTCGTTGTCCCCGCCGAGGGAGCGCTTGCGGCGCTCCTCCCGGGTGCGCAGCTTGGCGACCATCTGCGCCACCCAGCGCTGCTCCTCCGCCGGGCTGAACGCGGCGGGGATCAGGACGACGGTGCGCCCCATCTCCCGGTAGGCGGTCACCGTGCGCCGGCGACGCGGGCTGCGCCGCACCTCCACGACGTCGTCGTCCGCCGGGTCGGGCACGGCGGAGCTGTCGGGAGGCGTTGCGGGCACGGAGGCACCGTAAGACACCGGCCGGGCGTGGCGCCTGCCCACGGACACCCTCTCGGGTGCAGGTCGCACGGACGGTGGACACGGCCGCCGCTCCAGCCGGTGACGAGGTCGCGCGCTGTGCGCCGTCCACACCCGGTCGGGGGCATCGCCGCAGGTCGGGGGCGGCGACGGCGCTGCGGAGCGCGACCCGTCCCCCAGCCGTCCCCGGGCCGCGCACAGCGACACGCCACGTCGTCCCCATGGCGTCCACAGGTTCGTCCACAGCTGTGGGTGACGCAGTGCGACGACGCCCGTGGGGCCGCCGCCTCCGCGTGCCCGCTGTCCGGGCCGGGCCCGGTCCGCACGGGTAGCGTGCTCGCGCAACGGCGCCCGGCGTGCGAGCCGGGCGGCCCCGAGTTCCGAGGAGATCCCCGTGGCGGAGAGCTACAACGGCTACTGCGTGAAGTGCAAGGAGAAGCGCGACTTCGACGGAGAGGTGAAGGTCAGCGAGTCCGGTCGACGGATGGCGCAGGGGACCTGCCCCGTCTGCGGCACCAAGATGAACCGGATCCTCGGCAAGGCCTGAGCCCTCCTGCCCCACCGGGGCAGGCTGGACGGCGGCGTCCCCACGGGGGCGCCGCCGTCCGTCGTCCCGGGCCTGTGGAGAACGGCAGCGGCCCGGGCCGCCCGGCTGCCACGCTGCCCGGGTGAGCGACAGCGCCCATCCCCTCCTCCCGCCGGCGACGCCCCTCCTGCACGCCGACGGCGGCGCCGTGCAGGTCGGGGGCGTGGACTCGACCGACGGCCTGCTGCTCGACCCGGTGCCGGGGCTGCCGAACCTGATCCGCGCCCTGGACGGACGGCGCTCACAGCGGGCGGTGCGCGCCCAGGCCGCGCGCGACGGCCTGGACCCCGGCCTCGTCGACACCGCGCTCGAGGCGCTGCGGGGCACCGGGCTGCTGACCGACCTCGACCCGGCCGACCTGCTGGCCACCGGGGCGGGCCCCGCCGCGGCCGCGCGGGCCCGGGTCGAGCTGCCGTCCGCGGTCCGCGTGCCCGGCTCGGCGGTGTGGCGCACCCGGGCGCTGTCCTCGGTCGTCGTCGAGGGGGCCACCCGGGTGGGGACGCCGCTCGCGGCGGTCCTGGCGGCCAGCGGCGTGGGCCGCGTCGTCGTCCACGACAGCGGCGTGGTCCGCGCCGGGGACGCCGTCGTCGGCGGGCTGACCGCCGGGGACGAGGGGCGGCCGCGCTCGATGGCCGCAGCCGACGCCGTGCGCCGGGCGAGCCCGCTCACCGACCTGCGACCGCTGCCGCCGGGCGCCCTGCCCGACCTGGTGGTGCTGACCCGGCCGTGGGCGGCCTCGGACCCGGTGGCGCTGCGCGGCACCGGGTCCGGCGCGCACCTGGTGGCCACCGTGCGCGGGGAGACGGGGGTGGTTGGCCCGCTCGTCGTGCGGGGCGCCACCAGCTGCCTGCTCTGCGCCGACCTGCACCGGCGGGACGCCGACGCCCGCTGGCCGCGGCTGGCCGCCCAGCTGGTCGCCGCGGAGGCCCCGCCGAGCGGCTCGACGCTGACCTGCCTGCTCACCGCGCTGCTGGCCGCGGGACAGGCCCTCGCCTACCTGGACGACGCCGGTGCGCCGCTCACGCTGGGGGCCACCGTGGAGCTGCGGCCCCCCGACCTCCTCCCCCGGGTGCGCCGCTGGCCTGCGCACCCGTCCTGCGGATGCGGCGCCGGGGCCGGCGACGACGGCGGGGATCCGGCTCCTCCGGGCGGGGAGGCGCCGGAGCAGGGAACAATGGGGAGCTGAGCGCGCCCACGCCGCTCACCGGACACGACACGGCGCCGCTCTCCCCGCGCCGGCGAGGAGGACGTGTGAGTGACGAGCGACCGGTGATGCCGCGGGGGTCGGTCTCGCGCACCGCCCGGCTGGCGTCGCTCCCCCTGGGTGCCGCGGGCCGGGCCACGCTCGGCCTGGGCAAGCGGCTGTCCGGCCAGTCGGCGGAGGCGGTCAACGCCGAGCTGCAGCAGCGGACGGCCGAGCAGCTGTTCGCCGTCCTGGGCCAGCTCAAGGGCGGCGCGATGAAGCTCGGGCAGACGCTCTCGGTGTTCGAGGCGGCGGTCCCCGAGGAGATGGCCGCCCCCTACCGCGAGGCGCTGGTCAAGCTCCAGGAGGAGGCGCCGCCGATGCCGGTGCGGACGGTGCACGCCGTCCTCGCCCAGCAGCTGGGCGGCACCTGGCGACAGCGGTTCCGCGAGTTCGACGACACGCCCGCGGCGGCGGCGAGCATCGGGCAGGTGCACCGGGCGACCTGGCGCGACGGCCGCGACGTCGCGGTGAAGATCCAGTACCCGGGCGCGGGCACGGCGCTCATGGCCGACCTCAACCAGCTGGCCCGCTTCGCCCGGCTGTTCGCCTCGCTGTTCCCGGGGCTGGACGTCAAGCCGCTGATCGCCGAGCTCAAGGCCCGGGTCGCCGAGGAGCTGGACTACGGCCTGGAGGCCGACGCGCAGCGGGCGATGGCGGCCGCGTACGCCGGTGACCCGGAGATCGCGGTGCCCCGGGTGGTGGCCAGCGCCCCGAAGGTCGTCGTCTCCGAGTGGATGGAGGGGACGCCGCTGTCCCGGGTGATCGCCGACGGGTCGCGGGAGCAGCGCGACCGGGCGGGGCGCCTGCTCGCGGTGCTGCACTTCTCCGGTCCGCAGCGGGCCGGGCTGCTGCACGCCGACCCGCACCCGGGGAACTTCCGGCTGATGCCCGACGGCCGGCTGGGCGTCATCGACTTCGGCGCCACCGCGCGGCTCCCCGACGGCCATCCCGAGCCGATCGGCCGGCTGCTGCGCTGGGCGCTGGCCGGCCGCGCCGGGGAGGTGCTGGCCGACCTGCGCACGGAGGGCTTCGTGCGCCCCGGGGTGGACATCGACGCCGAGGGGGTCCTGGACTACCTGCGCCCCCTGCTTGAGCCGGTGGCCGGCAGCCACTTCCACTTCACCCGGGCGTGGATGCAGGAGCAGGCAGCCCGCATCGCCGACCCGCGGACCGAGGCCAACCGGCTGGGGCGCCAGCTCAACCTGCCCCCGGCCTACCTGCTCATCCACCGGGTGACGATCGGCTCGATCGGGGTGCTGTGCCAGCTCGACGCCGACGCCGACTGGCGTGCGGTCCTCGAGGAGTGGCTCCCCGGCTTCAAGGACTGACCGGAGGGGCAGCCGGGTCCGGACGCACCGGGAGACGCCGGGCCCGGCTGCCCACCGCCGTCAGTAGACGGCGGCGCTGGCGCGCGCGGCCCGGCGGACCGCACGCTCGGCCCGGCGGGCGGACCGCCTGGCCAGGTAGAGACGGCGGGCGCGGGTGACGGCCTCCGCCTCGGCCTGCAGCTCGGCGTGCCGGCTGCGGGCCAGTTCGTGCTCGGTGGTGTACATGGCTGCTTCCTTCGGTCTGCTGGAGGACTGCTCGTCGCTGGTCTCGGTGCTCACGCGGCGACCACCTTCCGGGGGCGGCCACGGGGCCGCTTCCGGGCGATGACCACGCCGCGCTCGAAGATCTCGCCGCCCCAGACGCCCCACGGCTCGGCGCGGTCGAGCGCACCGGCCAGGCACTTCTGGCGCACCGGGCAGCTGCCGCAGAAGCCCTTCGCGAGCTCCAGCTCGCTCGGGCTCTCGGCGAACCACAGGTCCGGGTCCTCCACCCGGCACGGCAGCGGGAGCCGCACCGGCGCGGGTGACAGGGGCGGACGGGGACGTCCCCGCTGAGGCGGGTGGGGAAAGGTCGGCGTCGGTCCACCGGTCCGGGGGAGCCCGGGTCGGCGGTGGGACGTCGGGCGGTCGATCGTCTGCTGCACTGCCGCTCCTCCTCGTACTCGTCGGGTACGGCCGGCGGGGGCTCCGCCGACCGAGGTCGGGGGCCGGGTGCCGCGGAGAAACGAAGAGGCCGCGGATCCCGGGGTTCGGGTTCCGCGGCCTCGAGGAGGACCGGTCGAGCGCTAGCTCTGCGGTCTCCCCGGGGAGTGGATCCCGAGGGGGGTGCTGTCGTCGGTGGGGGTGTGGGTCGGCGCGAGGAAGCGCTCGACGAGGGCCTGCTCCCGGCGCTTGCCGAGGACGCCCGCGATGGCGGGCACACGGGTGGCGGGGGCGCGGAGGGCGGCAGCGGTGAGGGCCCAGCCGGTGCACGGGGCGAGGGACAGACCGGTGGCGCCGGACGGGGCGGCGGAGCCGTTGACCGGCTCGAAGCCGCCACGGCTCAGGACATCGGCGGAGGTGGCGGTCCGGTTCATGGTGATCATCGAAGTGCCCCTCCTTCCTCTGTCCGCGTCCTGGCCGGTCGGCCGGGATCGCACGGGGGCGCAGCTCGTGTGTGTCAGGACACTAGGGGGACGGCCGAGATGCGGTCAAACGAATTAATCGGAGATCCCGCGGACGGGTGCGACGAGTCCCTCGCGGGTCAGCCGCTGACGGTGGCGAGCACGTCCTCGCCGTACAGGTCGAGCTTCTTCGCGCCGACCCCGGGCAGCCCGGAGAGCTCGCGCAGGCTGGTCGGCCGGCTCTCGGCGATCGCCTGCAGCGTGGCGTCGGAGAACACCACGTAGGCCGGCACCGACTGCGTCTGCGCCGCCTGGCTGCGCCAGGCGCGGAGCCGCTCGAACAGCTCCCCCGCCTCGCCCTCGAGCACGACCTTGGCCTTCTTGGCCGGCCGGCGGGCCGGCGGCGCGGTCGGGCCGGACTCGGGAGCCAGCCCGGTGAGGAACTGGCTGCGCGGCCGCGCCCGGCGTCCGCCGGGGTTGCGCGCCAGCGACCAGGACAGCGACAGCTGCTCCCGTGCCCGGGTGATGGCGACGTACAGCAGCCGCCGCTCCTCCTCCACCGCGTCGGGACGGCTCAGCGACTGCGCGATGGGGAGCACCCCCTCCACGAGGCCGACGACGAAGACGACGTCCCACTCCAGGCCCTTGGCCGCGTGCATGGAGGCGAGCGTGACGCCCTGCACGGTGGGCGCGTGCTGCGCGTCGGCCCGCTGGGCCAGGTGGTCGACGAAGCCGCCGAGGTCGAGCGCGGGGTTCTCGGCCACCAGGTCCACCGCCAGGTCGACCAGCGCGGCCAGCGACTGCCAGCGGTCGCGGGCCGCTCCCCCGGGCGGCGGCCGGTGCTCGGCCCACCCGGTCGAGGCCAGCACGTCGCGGACCGCGGGCACGAGCATGCCCGGGTCGTTGCCACCTGCCGCCGCCCCGCGCAGCAGCAGGACTGCCTCGCGCACCTCGGGGCGCTCGAAGAACCGCTCCCCGCCCTTGAGCACGTAGGGGACGCCGGCCGCGGCCAGCGCGTTCTCGTAGACCTCGGACTGGGCGTTGATGCGGAACAGGATCGCGATCTCCGCCGCCGGCATGCCCTCGTCGATCAGCGCCCGGCACCGCGCCGCGATGGCGGCGGCCTCGGCCGGCTCGTCGGGGTACTCGGTGAAGCGCGGCTCGGCACCCTCGGCCCGCTGGCCCAGCAGCCGCAGGCCGGGCAGGCCCTTGCGCCGCGGTGCCATGCCGATGAGCTTGTTGGCCAGCCCGACGACCTGCGGCGTCGAGCGGTAGTCGCGTTCCAGCTTCACCACCGCGGCGTCCTGGTACCGGTCGGCGAACCCCAGCAGGTAGTCGGGGTTGGCGCCGGTGAAGGAGTAGATGGTCTGGTTCGGGTCGCCGACGACGCAGACCTCCGCCCGCCCGCCCAGCCAGGCGTCGAGCAGCCGCTGCTGCAGCGGGTTGACGTCCTGGTACTCGTCGACGACGAAGTGCCGGTACTGCGCCCGCACCTGCCGGGCGACGTCCGGGTTGCCCTCGATGGCGTACGCGGTGACCAGCAGCAGGTCCTCGAAGTCCAGCGAGCCGTCGCGCTGCTTCGCCGACTCGTAGCTGGCGTACACCGCGGCCACCGCCGCCGGCTCGAACGGCGCCTCGCGGCCGGCCGCCTTCGCGCGCGCCGGGTAGTCCTCCGGCGTCGCCAGGGTGGTCTTGGCCCACTCGATCTCGCTGGCCAGGTCGCGGAGGCTGGTCCGGTCGGTGGTGAGCCGGTTGCGGGTGGCCGCCGAGGCCACCACGCGCAGCTTGTTCTCGATGAGCGAGGGCATGGGGCCGCCCAGCACCCGCGGGGCGAAGTAGCGCAGCTGGCGCATCGCGGCGGCGTGGAAGGTGCGGGCCTGGACCCCGCCCACGCCGAGGCCGGCGAGGCGGGCGCGCAGCTCGCCCGCGGCACGGGCGGTGAAGGTCACGGCGAGCACCTGCTCGGGCACGTAGGTGCCGGTGTGCACGCCGTAGGCGATGCGGTGGGTGATGGTCCGGGTCTTCCCGGTCCCGGCGCCGGCGAGGATGCAGACCGGGCCCGACACCGCCTGCGCCGCCTCGCGCTGCTCGTCGTCGAGACCGCTGAGCACGGCCTCCGCCTCCGCCTGCGACATCGCCGCCGTCCCTCCTGCTCGCCCTGCCGGCCCGACGGGCCCCACCCGATCCTCCCAGCCCGGGCCGACACGGCCCGGGAAGCATCCCCAGGGGGGTCGGCGTTGTCGATCACGAGCACGCCACCCCGGAACGGGACTGGACCCGCCCGGCACGAACAGGGAGACTCCCCGCGATGACCACGACCCCCGGCGCCGCCGTCACGATGTACACCACCTCGTGGTGTGGCTACTGCGTGCGGCTCAAGAAGATGATGCAGCGCGAGGGCATCGACTACGCCGAGGTCAACATCGAGGAGGACGCCGCGGCGGCCGACCTGGTCATGCAGGCCAACGGCGGCAACCGCACGGTCCCCACGCTGGTCTTCCGCGACGGCAGCGCCCTGACCAACCCGAGCATCGACCAGGTCAAGGCCCAGCTGGCACAGCAACCGGAGGCGTGAGACCCGTGGTCCCCGGCCCCCGGCCCTCCGGCCAGCGCGACGGGTCCCCGTCGTCCGGCGCGGGCCCGACCGACGACCACGCGCGGGTCGCGCTCACCCGCACCGCGCGCGGCTGGACCGTCATCCCGGTCTCCGGCCCGGTCGCCGGGGAGGCGGTCGGTGACCTCCTCGAGGGCATGACCCTCGCCGACCTGGTGGCCGACGAGCTCGGCGGTCTGCCGGAGCCCGACCGGACCGCCCGGCGCTCCGCCCGCGGACCCTCCGGCGCCCCCGCCGACGACGACCCCGTCGACGCCCGGATCGCCGCGCTGGAGCGCACCGTCGCCCAGCTGGAGCACGCCCTCGCGGCCCGCGTCTCCACCGAGCGGGCGATCGGCGTGCTGGCGGAGCGCAACGGCAGCAGCCCGCGGGCGGCGTTCGAGGAGATGCGCCGGCAGGCGCGCTCCGAGGGGCGGCCCGTCGTGGACCTGGCGCGCGAGGTGCTCGACGGGCTGGCCGCGGACCCGGCACCCGGCGCCGTCACGGTGGCCCCCGCCGTCGGCCCCGCCACCGCCCCGCTCCCCCGGGTGCAGCCCGCACCGCCGGCCGCCGTCGTCGCGGACGGCCGGTCCTGACCCGTCCGGAGCCGCTCTCCCCCGACGCCCTGGCCGACCGGCTGGCCGCCCTGCTCGCGGCCACCCCTCCCGACCCGGGCGCGGCCGCCCTGCGCGTGGGCGTCGACGGCCCGGAGGCCGCCGAGCCGGAACGGCTGGCCGGGGCGGTCGCCGAACGGCTGCCCGCGCTCGGGCACGGCGCCGTCGTCGTCCCCGCCACGGGCTTCTACCGGCCGGCCTCGCTGCGGCTGGAGCACGGCCGCACCGACCCCGACGCCCGGTACACCGACTGGCTGGACGGGAACGCCCTCAACCGCGAGGTGCTCGGCCCGCTCGGCCCGGGTGGCAGCGGCGAGTACCTGCCGGTCCTGTGGGACCTCGACCGCGACCGTGCTGCGCGCGCACCGCGCCGGCCGGCACCGCCCGGCGCCGTGGTCCTGGTGCCGGGCTCCCTGCTGCAGGGGGTGGGGCTGGCCCTGGACGTCGTCGTCCACCTGCGGATGTCCCCGGCCGCCCGGAGGCGACGCACACCGCCCGAGGAGCAGTGGGCGCTCCCGGCCTTCGACCGCTACGACGACGAGGTCGACCCGGCGGCCCTCGCCGACGCCGTGGTGCTCGCCGACCACCCCGAGAAGCCCGCCCTGGTCCTCGGCGGTCGCTGGAGCTGAGTCAGAGCTCGCCCGCGACCCACAGGTCGAGGATGTGCCGGGCGATGGAGATCGACGGCGGGATGGCCAGCCGGCCGTCCGGTGCGCGCAGCTCGTCGCGGGTGAACCAGCGGGCCTCCTCGATCTCCGTGGGGTCGACCCGGATCTCCTGCTCCCCGTCGGCCCGGGCGACGAAGCCGAGCATCAGCGACTGCGGGAACGGCCACGGCTGGCTGGCCACGTAGCGGATGTCGGTGACCCGCAGGCCGACCTCCTCCTCGACCTCCCGGGCGACGGCGGCCTCGGCCGACTCCCCCGGCTCGACGAAGCCGGCGAGGATGGAGAACCGTCCGGGCGGCCAGACCGCCTGCCGGCCGAGGACGACGCGGTCGCCGCCGTCGTGGACGAGCATGATCACGGCGGGGTCGGTGCGGGGGAAGAACTCCACCCCGGTGCTCGGGTCGCGCTGCGTCCACCCGGCGCGCTCCACCGTCGTGGCCTCGCCGGTCAGCGGGCTGAACCGGTGCCGCTCGTGCCACTCGAGGATGCCGATGGCCTCCGCCAGCAGCCCGGCGTCGAGGTCGCCGAGGTCGGCCCCGATGTCGCGCAGCCCGGCCCAGGAGTCGACCGGGCGGCCGTTGACGGTGAGCGACCGCTCGCCGCGGACCGCCGCGTAGGGGACGCCGTCGGCCTCGCCGAGGAACACCGCCCCGAGCGGCAGCTCGGGTCGCTCGTCCCAGACCAGCGCGGGCCCGGACGGGCCCTCCTGGACCGGGACGGTGCGCTGGGGGTCGACGGTCAGCACCCGGACCGGGCGGCCGCGCGCCGGGTCGGGCAGCGACCGGGCGAGGTGCGCCCGGTCGTGCGCGGCCCGCGACAGCAGCGGCCGCCGGTCCCCGGTCATGCCTTGTCGCCGCTCCCGGTCACGGTGACCGGGCCGAGGGTGCCCAGCTCGGCCGCGACCCGGTCGGCGTCGCCGACCACGACCGCGGTGAGCGCCTCCGGCGCCAGGTACCGGGCGGCGGCCGCCTGCACCTGCTCGACGGTGACCGCGGCGAGGTCCTGCTGGTGGCTGCGCAGCCAGTCCGCCGGCATGCCCGCGCCCAGCAGCGCCGACAGCGTGCTGGCCAGCCCGGCGTGCGTCGCGGTGGACAGCGCCATGCTGCCGAGCACGTAGCGGCGCGCCGCGTCCAGCTCCACCTCGGTCACCGGGGTGAGCGCGATCCGGCCGAGCTCGTACAGCGTCTCCAGCAGCGCCGGGCCGGTGACCTCGGTGGCGACGTCGGCCTCCACCAGGAACGACGAGGTCGCCCGCTGGTGGTCGATGGCACTGCGCGGGCTGTAGCTGTAGCCCTTGCGCTCGCGGATGTTCTCCACCAGCCGGGAGGAGAAGTAGCCGCCGTAGATCATCGCGGCCAGGCGCGTCGCCGGGAGGTCGGCGTCGGTGCGGCGCGGCGCCGGGCCACCCAGCCGCAGGTTGGACTGCACCGCCCCGGGCCGGTCGACCAGCTCGATGCCGGCCGGCCGCAGCTCGGTGACCGGTGGGGCCTCGACGGCGGTGCCGCTGCCGGTCCACCCCTCGAGCGCGGCGGCGACGGTGTCGGCCGCGGCCCGCGGGTCCAGGTCGCCGACGAGCACGAGGATGCTCCCGGCGGGCAGCACCCGCTCGCGGTGCAGCCGGCGCAGCGCCGGGGCGCGCACCGCCGACACGAGGTCGGCGTCGGGCAGCTGGATGGCGTAGGGGTGGGCGCCGTAGCGCCGGGCGGCCA
This sequence comes from Blastococcus sp. TF02A-35, assembly GCF_004571075.1. Taxonomy (GTDB): domain Bacteria; phylum Actinomycetota; class Actinomycetes; order Mycobacteriales; family Geodermatophilaceae; genus Blastococcus. The sequence goes on along the minus strand of NZ_SPQP01000009.1, from coordinate 43,966 downwards.
GCGCCGACCGGGCGATCGTGCCGGGCTGGGTGCGGGCGATGGCGATCCGCTCGGCCAGCCGGTCCCGCTCGCCGTCGACCTGGCCGGCCGGGTAGCTCGCGCCGGTGAGGAGCTCGGCGAGCACGCCCAGCACCGGGGCGAGGCCGCCGGGCAGCAGCGTCGTCCCGAAGAGCAGCCGGTCGGCGTCGGTGGCCACGGAGAGCTCGGCACCGTGGGTCTGCAGCAGCTGCGCGATCTCCGCCTGGTCGTGCTGCTGGCTGCCCAGCAGCACCGCGCCGGAGAGGACGGCGCCGCGCGCGGCGTGCACCCCGGCGTTGCGCGCGCTCGCCGCGGCGAAGGGCACCCGCAGGCGGAGCTCCACAAGCGGCACCCCGGGACGCGGGACGACGACGAGGCGCAGCCCGTTGGGCAGCGTCGTCTCCTCGGCCTGCGGGACCGGCTGCGGCCGGGGCTCGCCCAGCGGCGGGATCAGCGAGGTCGGGGCGTTCATCGGGCGCCTCCTGCCGGTCGCAGCTCGAGCATCGCGACGGTGCCGGGGTCCAGGCCCCGGGCCGCCGCCTGCACCGCCTCGGGGGTGACCCGGGCGAGACGCGCGGCCAGCTCCCCCGCCAGCTCGGCGCGGCCGTGGACGAGCTCGGCGGCGGCGAAGGAGAGGGTGCGGCCCAGGATGGAGTCCGACTGCTGGAGCAGCTGGGCCTCGGTGCGTGCCTGGACCCGGCGCAGCTCCTCGGCGTCCACGCCGTCCTGCGCGATCCGGCCGATCTCCTCGTGCACCGCCGCGGTCACCCGCTCGGCGGGGACGCCGGCCGGGTGGTGCACCTGGGTGGTGAGGAGGGTGGCGTCGCGGACGTCGAACGGGTCGCCGAAGAGGCCGACGTAGCTGCTCTGCGCGATGGCGGTCCGGTCGCCGTGGATTAGCCGCCGCTCGAGGCGGGAGGCGTCGCCCTCGCTGAGCACCTCGGCCAGGAGCACGGTGCCGAGGTAGGTGTCGAAGTCGCCGACCGGGTCGGGCACCCGCCAGCCCAGCGCCAGCGCGGGCGCGGTGGCCAGCCGGTCCTCCACGACGGCCGAGCGCACGGTGGTCGGCGAGGGCTCGCCGGTCGGCGGCAGCGGCGGGACGTCGCGGGCGGGCACCGGGCCGAACCAGCGGCGCACCAGCTTCTCGGTCTCGGCGACGTCGAGGTCGCCGCCGATGCAGAGGACGGCGTTGCCCGGCGCGTAGTACCGGTGGAAGAAGTCGGTCGCGTCGTCGACGGTCGAGGACTCCAGGTCGACGAACGAGCCGTAGCCGTCGTGGGTGTTGGCGAAGCTCTTGAACGCGACCTGCGGCAGCTGCAGCCAGGGGAAGGCGCCGTAGGGCCGGTTGAGCACGTTGACCCGGATCTCCTCCTTCACCACGTCGATCTGGTTGCGGAGGTTCTCCTCGGTGATGGCCGGCGCCGCCATGCGGTCGGCCTCGAGGAAGAGGGCGCGCTCCAGCGCCTCGGCGGGCAGCGCCTCGAAGTAGTTCGTGTAGTCCTGGTGCGTCGACCCGTTGAACGTGCCGCCGGCGGCCTGGACGAGCCGGGCGTGCTCCATCTTCGCGACGTTCGCCGACCCCTGGAACATCATGTGCTCGAAGAGGTGGGCGAACCCGGTCCGCCCCTCGGGCTCGTTGCGCATCCCGACGTCGTAGTAGACGCTCACCGCCACCACCGGCACGCTGCGGTCGGGGGCGAGGACGACCCGCAGCCCGTTCTCCAGCGTGAACCGTTCGATCGGGTGCCGCAGGGTCAGTTCGGTACCAGCTGCAGTCACGCGCCCGACAGTAGCCGCGGGCGCCGACGCCCCGCCGTCCGGTGGACGACCGTCACAGCACGTCGACGGCGTCGAGCACCCGGTTGATGACGCCGTAGAGCTCGGCGTGGGAGTTCGGGATCGAGATGTAGAGCAGCGCCGGCGCCGGGCGCCCGACGTCGACCAGCAGCAGCGCGGCCCGCTCCCCGGTGGCGTCGTACCCCTCGATGTCCCAGCTCAGCGAGAACTCGTAGAGGTGCGCCCGGTGGCCGTCGACCGTGCGGGCCTCGTCGCGCAGCACCTCCCGCTCGTTCGGTCCGGGGTAGTAGTTCGCGCGGACGCTCGCCGCCAGCGTGGTCACCGTCGAGCGCAGGTCCGCCGCGTCCCCGTACTGCGGCTCCACCGGCCCCGAGGTGCACTGGGAGATGAAGATGCCGCCGTCGGGGGTGTCCTCCTGGGTGGTGAAGTACTGCCCCGCCGTCTCCGTCGTCTCCAGCTGCAGGCCGAGGTCGAACTCCGACCAGCCCTCCCCCAGGTACGGGTAGGAGATGCCGGCGGCCTCGTCGATGATCCGGACGGTCCCCGGCGGGAAGCCCGGGCCCGCCCCGGAGGGCGGGTCGGGCAGCCCTCCCGAGGAGGGCGGGGAAGCGCTGCGGTCGGGGCCGTCGTCCCCGGACCGGACGGCGAGCAGGGTGCCGACGACGGCGGCGACCAGGACGACGACCGCGACCGCGGCGGTCCAGGCGCGCGACGGTCCCGGGCGGCGCGCGGGCCCCTCGGAGGGCTGCTCCGCGGCGGGCTCGGCCGGTCGCTGCGCGGGGGCGCCGGGGACCGTGCCCACCGAGACGCCCGGGCCCGACGGCATCATGACGTCGGACCAGGTCTCCCCGCTCCACCAGCGCACCATGCCGGGCGCACCGCTGGGGTCGGGGTACCAGCCCGGTGGAGGGGTCTGCCCGGCTCCGGTCACCCCGCCAGCCTAGGTCGTCGCCCACCGCCCCCACCGCTCCCGGAGGTCCCGTGCAGCCGTCGCCGCCGGACCCCCGCCTGGTCGGCCGGCTGCGGGCGGCCGGCTGCGTCTTCGCCGAGGACGAGGCGCGGCTGCTCACCGCCGCCGCAGGGAGCCGGGACGCGCTCGAGGGCCTGGTGGCGCGGCGGGTCGCCGGGACGCCGCTCGAGGTGCTGCTGGGCTGGACGGAGTTCGCCGGCCTGCGGATCGTGGTGGCACCGGGGGTCTTCGTGCCCCGGCGGCGCACCGAGGCCCTGGTCGAGGAGGCGGTCCGGCTGGCCCGCCCCGGGGCCGTCGTCGTGGACCTGTGCTGCGGGTCCGGCGCCGTCGGTGCCGCGCTCGCCGCGGCCGTCGCGGGGGTCGAGCTGCACGCGGCCGACGTCGACCCGGCGGCGGTCGCCTGCGCGCGGCGGAACCTGCCCGGCGTCCCGGTGCACGCCGGCGACCTGTTCGCCGCGCTGCCCCCGGGGCTCAGCGGCCGGATCGACGTGCTGGCCGCCAACGTGCCCTACGTGCCGACCGGGGCGATCGCGCTCATGCCGCCCGAGGCCCGCGACCACGAGCCGCGGGTGTCGCTCGACGGCGGGCCGGACGGCCTGGCGCTCGCGCGGCGCGTCGCCGCCGAGGGCCGCGCGTGGCTGGCCCCCGGTGGGTCGCTCCTCTTCGAGTGCGGCCGGGGCCAGGTGGCCGAGGCGCTGTCGCTGGTCGGCGCGGCCGGTCTGGCCGCCCGGCTGGTCACCGACGAGGAGCGTGGCGCGACCGTCGTCGTCGGCACCGCCCCCTAGGCCCGGCGGGCGGCCAGCTCCCGCCAGAGGTGGGCGGCCGCCTCGGCGCCGCGGTGCAGCATCGGCAGCAGCACCCGCTCGTTCGGCGAGTGGATGCGGTCGGTGGGCAGCCCCACGCCGAGGAAGAGCAGCGGTGCCCCGAGCGCGCCCTCGATGGCGGCCTCCGGGCCGCTGCCCCCTTCGCGGGTGAACAGCACGTCGGCCGGGTCGGTGTCGAAGGCCTGCCCGATCGCCGCCAGCAGCGCCTCCACGTGCGGGGAGTCCAGGTCGCTGGCGCAGGGCGCGACACCACCGGGCGGGGTGTGCACCTCGGCCTCGATGCCGTCGGGGACGTTGGCCTCCACCCACGCGCGCAGCCGGGGGCCGACGTCCTCGGGCCGCTGGTCGGACACCAGCCGGAAGGTGACCTTGGCGTGCGCCTCGGCCGGGATGATCGTCTTGTGGCCCGGGCCGGTGTACCCGCCCCACATACCGTTGACCTCCGCGGTCGGGCGCGCGCCGGTGCGCTCCAGGGTGCTGAAGCCGGCCTCGCCGAACGTGGCGCGGGAGGCGGCGGGGCCGGCCAGCCACGCCTGCTCGTCGAAGGGGACGCGGCTCATCAGCTCCTTCTCGCGCTCCCCCAGCGGCCGCACCTCGTCGTAGAAGCCGGGGATGGCGACGCGGCCCTGCTCGTCGTGCAGCTTCGCGACCAGCTCGGCCATCGCGTGCAGCGGGTTGGGCACCGCGCCGCCGAAGGAGCCGGAGTGCAGGTCGACCGCCGGGCCGCGCAGCGTGATCTCGGCGTCGGCCAGGCCGCGCATCGCCGTCACCGCGCTCGGCACGTCCGGTGCCGCCATGCCGGTGTCGCTGACGACGACGACGTCGCAGGCCAGCCGGTCGGCCCTCTCCCGCAGCAGCGCCTCGAAGTGCGGGGAGCCGGACTCCTCCTCGCCCTCGACGAGCATCTTCACGGTGACGGCAGGGGTCTCGCGGCCGGTCGCGGCCAGGTGGGCGCGCAGGCCCAGCAGGTGGACGATCAGCACCCCCTTGTCGTCGCTGGCACCGCGGCCGTGCAGCTCGGGTCCGTCCGGGCCCTCCACGAGCGTCGGCTCGAACGGCGGGTGCTCCCACAGCTCCAGCGGGTCGACCGGCTGCACGTCGTGGTGGCCGTAGACCAGCGCCACCGGGGCGTCGGGGTCGGCCGAGGGCCACTCCGCGAAGACGGCGGGAGCGCCCGCGGTCGGCCAGATCTCCACGGTCGGGAAGCCGGTGCGGCGCAGCGCGTCGGCGAGCCAGGCGGCGCTCGCGGCGACGTCCCCGGCGTGCGCCGGGTCCGCGGAGATCGACGGGATCCGCACCCACGCGTCGAGGTCGGCGTGCAGGTCGTCGAGGTGGGCGGTGACGTACTCGCGCTCGCTGGTCACGGGGTCGACGGTAGTGCCGCCAGCGCGGCGGCCCCCGCCCGGCTAGCGTGCGGGCCATGCCCGGAGAGCTGCTGCGCGTGGACGTCGGCGACCTGACCTTCGACGTGCGGGTCGACGGGCCGGAGGACGGGCGGCCGGTGCTGCTCCTGCACGGCTTCCCCGAGACCTCGGCGTCGTGGGCGGCGGTCACGCCGCTGCTGACCGAGGCCGGCCTGCGGACCTACGCCCCCGACCAGCTGGGCTACTCCCCCGGCGCCCGGCCGGACGAGGTCGAGGCCTACGCGATGCAGAACCTGGCGCAGGTGACAGCGGACCTGATGACCGCGCTGGAGATCCCCGTCGCCGACGTCGTCGGGCACGACTGGGGCGCCAACGTCGCCTGGACGCTGGCCGCCTGGCACTCCGACCGCGTGCGCTCCCTCACCGCCGTCTCGGTGCCGCACCCGGCGGCCTACACCGCCGCCTTCCGGGTCGACCCGGAGCAGAAGGAGCGGTCGGCCTACATCCGCCTGTTCTGGCAGCCGGGCAAGGCCGAGGAGGTCCTCCTCGCCGACGGCGCGCGCCGGCTGCGGCGGATGCTGCTGGGCACCGACGGCGAGACGGGGGTGTCGCCGGAGGCGGTCGACGAGTACGTCGCCGTGCTGTCGGCGCCGGGCGCGCTCACCGCGGCGCTGAACTGGTACCGGGCGATGAGCTCCGACATCCGCGTGGACAAGGTCGGGGTGCCGACGACCTACGTGTGGAGCGACGGCGACGTCGCCATCGGGCGGACCGCCGCGGAGGCGTGCGCGGAGTTCGTGGTCGGCGACTACCGCTTCGTGGAGCTGCCGGGGGTCACGCACTGGGTCCCGGAGCAGGCGCCCGAGCAGCTGGCCGCAGCGATCCTGGACCGCGTCGCCTCGTCGTGACCGGGCCGCGGCTGCGGGTCCCGACGGCTGCCGATGCCGACCGGTGGTCCGAGCTGTTCGACGACGCCGCGGTCATGCGGTTCATCGGCTCCGGCGAGGTGCGCGACCGGCCGTACTACGCGGGCCTGGTCCAGCGGCAGCAGGAGCTCGCCGGCGCCACCGGCCTGTGCCTGTTCAGCGTCGTCGTCGACGGCGAGGTGGTGGGCTTCGCCGGCATCCACCCGTGGAGCCACCCGTGGGGCCCGACGGGGTCGCTGGAGGCCGGCTGGCGGCTGGGCCGCCGGTTCTGGGGGCGCGGGCTGGCGACGGCGGCCGCCCGTGCCGCGGTGGGCCTGGCCCGCGAACGCGGCGTCGACCGGCTGGTGTCGATGGTGCACGCGGAGAACGCGGCCTCGGCCGCGGTGGCGCGGAGGCTCGGCATGACGCCGTCGGCACTCCACCGGTCCCCTGACGGCGCCCCCGTGCAGGAGTTCGGGCTGCTCCTCGGCTGAGCGACGTGTCGACGAGTCGACACATCGCCGCGTCGCCTAGTCCTCCCCGGTGACCAGGGCGAGGAGCCCGGCCTCGTCGAGCAGGTCGACCGGGCGGATCGTCTCCTTCGCCGCCACGTGGTGGAACCCCGCGCTCACCTGCTCGACCGGCACGCCGGTGAGCCGCGACCAGCCCAGCCGGTAGGCGGCCAGCTGCACCGAGGCCGCGGCCATCTCCGCCGCGGACGGTGGCGGGCCGGTCTTCCAGTCGATGACCTCGTAGCCGCCGTCCTCCCGCTGGAAGACCGCGTCGATCCGGCCGCGCAGGGTCAGCGGTCCCAGCGGCGTCTCGAAGGGGACCTCGACCTCGACCGGCTGGCGGTCGGCCCACTCGCTTGCCAGGAACGCCTCGCGCAGCTCGGTCAGCGCGTCGTCGGGCGCGGCCAGCTCGTCACCCGAGCCGGGCAGCTCGTCGAGGTCGACGAGCCGGGCCGCGCCGAACCGCTCCTCCAGCCACGCGTGGAAGGCCGTACCGCGGCGGGCCTGCGGCGCGGGCGCGGCGGGCATGGGGCGGCGGAGCCGGCGGGCCAGCTCCGCGGGGTCGCGCCGCAGGGTGACCAGCGCCGACACCGACAGGTGCGACGGCAGCGGGACGTCGACGGTCGAGCCGGAGTGACGCGCCCGCTCGCGCAGCAGCAGGTCCGCGTCGCGGACCCACTGGTCGAGCAGCTCGTCCTCGCCGCCCAGGGTCCGCTCGGCGTCCAGGGGGTGCGGCGCGGCGCCCTCGACCAGCTGGGCGGCCGCGGTCAGCGCGCGGCGCCGGGGCCCGGACAGCGGGTCGGCCGGCCAGACCCCGACCGGCCACTCCTCCAGCGCCGGGTTGGTGGCGCCGTCCTCCGGCGCCGGGGCCCAGTGCACGACCGTGCCGGCGCCGGCCTCGCACGCCTCCTTGGCGGTGACCAGCAGCGACGAGGGTCCGCAGGGCTTCACGCCGTCGCGCCACCAGCTGCCCGAGCACAGCAGCAGCTTCTTGGCGCGGGTGACGGCGACGTAGCCGAGCCGGATCTCCTCGTCCCGGCCGAAGTCTTTCCAGTCCTGGACGTAGTCCTCCAGCGCGTCCCGCACCGCCGCCTGGTCGCCGGAGCCGGGGACCGGGAGCTTCAGGCTGGGCAGCTCGGCCCGGTCGGTGAGGCGCAGCTCCGCGGGCACCGCCCCGGGGTCCTTGATCCAGGAGTCGCTGGCGTTCGTGCGGGCCGGGAACTGGCCGTCGGTCATCCCGGGCACGGCGACGACGTCCCACTCCAGGCCCTTGGCCGAGTGCCCGGTGAGCAGCTGCACCGCCTCGGGGTTGACCGCCACCTCCCCGGGCTCCAGCCCGCGCTCGCGCTCCTCGGCGTCGCGCAGGTACCCGAGGAACGCCGGCAGCGAGGGCAGCTCGGACAGCTCGGTGAACTCGGCGGCGACACCGTGCAGCGCGTCGAGGTGGGCGCGTGCACCGGCCGGGCTGACCCCGGGCGTGCTCGCCAGCTCGGTCTCCAGGCCGAGGGTGCGGGCCACCTCGTCGACCAGGTCGGGCAGCGACTCCCCGATCCGGCCGCGCAGGTGGGCGAGCTCGGCACCGAACCGGCGCAGCCGCCGGTAGCCCGCCGGCGAGTACTGCTCGGCGTCGCCCAGGTCGTCCAGCGCCTCCACGATGCTGCCCCGCTCCTGCGGCGGCTCGGCGGTGGCCGCGGCCTCCCCCTCGGGCCGGCGCGCCGGCCGGCGGGAGTGGACGAGCGCGCGGGCGCGGGCCTCCAGCGCGGCCAGGTCGCGCGGGCCGATCCGCCAGCGGGCGCCGCTCAGCAGCCGGCCCATCGCGTCGCCGGCGGTCGGGTCGACCAGCACGGTGAGGGTGGCGACGACGTCGGAGACCTCGGGCACCTCGAGCAGGCCGCCCAGACCGACCACCTCGACCGGCAGGCCGCGCTCGCGCAGGGCCGCGGCGATGCCGGGCAGCTGCTTGCGGGTCCGGACCAGCACCGCCATCGACGGCGGCCGGCCGTCGGGGCGCGGCTGGACCACGGCGTCCTTCCCGTTCCAGCAGGCGGCCATCCGGTCGGCCAGGGCCGTGGTCTCGTCGGCGACGGTCTCGTACAGCCCGACGGTGACCGCACCCCGGCCGGCGGTGGGTGCCGGGGCGAGGTCGGGCAGCGGCTGGGCCGGCTCGGGCAGCATCGCGGAGACGGCGTTGGCGACCGCCAACACCGCCTCGTCGTTGCGCCAGCTCGTCGCCAGCGTGAGCCGCTGCGCCGCCCGCCCGGGCAGCCCGGGGAACGTGCGCGCGAACCGCTCGATCGTGCCGGCCGACGCCCCGCGCCACCCGTAGATCGACTGGCGCGGGTCGCCCACGGCGAGCACCGGGTGCCCGCTCGCACCGCCGAAGAGGGCCTCGAGCATGCGCAGCTGCCCGACGCTGGTGTCCTGGTACTCGTCGAGCAGCACGACCTTCCAGCGCGCCCGCTCGCGGCGGCCGACCTCGGGCGAGGCGACGGCGATCCGCGCGGCGTACGCCACCTGGTCGGCGTAGTCGATGGAGCCGAGCGACCGCTTGCGCGCCTCGAACGCCTCGACCAGCGGCAGCAGCGCCACCCGCGCCTTCTGCCGGGCGAGCATGTCGGTGACGTCCTTGTAGGGGCCGCGCTTGCGCGGCGCGTCCGGGTAGCCGGCGACCTGCGCCTCCAGCCGCGCCGTCCAGCTCCGCAGCGCCGCGGAGGTGACGTCGTGCTCCCCCATCTCGCCGGCGAGGGCGAGCACGTCCTCGACGGTGGTGAGGAGGGTGAGCGGGACGTCGGACATGTCGCCGGTCCAGGCGGCCACCACCGTCGCCGCCTGACCCCAGCACATGGCCGGTCCGAGGACGCCCGCCCCGGGCTCGACGCCGATGCGCAGCCCGTGCTCGGCGACGAGCGCCGCCGCGTACCCGTGGTAGGTCGACACGGTGGGCTGGGCGATCGCCAGCCGCTCGCGGAGGTCGGCGTCGGTGTCGGGGTGGCGGGCGAGCGCGGCCAGCCGCAGCCGGATCCGCTCGTTGAGCTCGCTGGCCGCCTTGCGGGTGAAGGTCAGCCCGAGGATCGCCTCCGGCTCGACGATGCGGTTGGCCACCAGGTAGGACACCCGGGCCGCCATCGTCTCGGTCTTGCCCGACCCCGCACCGGCGACGACGACCAGCGGGCGGTCCGCGGGGGCGGAGACGACACCCGCCTGCTCGTCGGACGGCGCGTAGGAGAGCCCGCACCGCTCCGCCACCTCGGCCGGGCTGAGCAGCCGGCGCGGCGCGGCCTGCGGCTCGGCCACCTCGGCCAGCAGGTCCTCGAAGGAGAGCTGACCGTCGTCGTGGCGGCTCACCCGGTCACCTGCCGGCCCGGCTCCTGCATCGGGCAGCTGCGCCGCGCGGGGCAGCGGGAGCAGTGGGGCCCCGTGCGCACCTCGAAGCTGCCCGCCCCCATCCCCTCGCCCACCTCGGCGACGAGCTGCCCGGCCCAGGTCTCGCCCACCGGCACCTCCGCCGGCAGCGGCTCCTGGTGCTGCTCCTTGGCCTTCGCGCCGGTGCCCACCTGCAGCAGGGCCGCCCCACCGGGCACCGTGCCGTGCTCGGCGAACCCGCCGGCGGCGACCGCCACCTGGTAGGCCGCCAGCTGGCCGTGCTCCTCGGTGTTCTTCGCCGGGCTCTTGCCGGTCTTCAGGTCGACGACGACCAGCCGGCCCTCGGCGTCGCGCTCCAGCCGGTCGACCTGGCCCCGGATCCGCGCCCGGCCGACGACCACGTCGACGTCGCCCTCCGCGGCGAGCAGCTCCCGGTCGTTGGCGGCGTGCCAGCGCAGGAACCGGTCGAGCATCTCCTGTGCCTGCACCCGCTGGCGCTGGTCCGCCCAGCCCGGGCCGAGGTCGAGCTGGTCCAGCTCGGCGTCGAGCGCGACCCGCGCATCGGCCGCGGACATCCCCTCGGCGACCTGCTGGGCGACGTCGTGCACCGCGGTGCCGACCGTCCGGGTGGCGTCCGGCGAGGCCTCGGCACCCACCGCGCCGAGGACCCACCGCAGCGGGCAGCGCTGGAAGGTCTCGATGGCCGAGGGCCGCACCCGCACCGGCTCCTCCTCGGGCACCAGCGGGGCGTCGTCGGACAGCGGCGCCAGCCCCCACCAGCGCGCCGGGGCGGCGCCGGGGACACCCTCGTCGGCCAGCCGCCGCAGCAGCGCCGCCGCGGCGGAGCGACGGGCCGGTGCGGTCTGCGGGTCGGTGACCGCCCGGCGCAGCTCGGCGACCAGGGCCGGCAGGGTGAGCGCGCGGGGCAGCTCGGTCAGCGGCCGCCCGTCGGCCGGCGGTGGGGAGACGAGGTCCAGGAACCGCGACGCCGTGGCCCCGGCGTCCGCCCCGTCCAGCGCACCCTCGACGGCGGTGACCACCAGCCGCCGGCGGGCGCGGGTGGCGGCGACGTAGAACAGCCGGCGCTCCTCGGCCAGGGCCAGGGTGCGGCGGTCGACCCGCGCGCCGTCGATGCCCGCGGCCTTCTCGACGAGCACCTCGGCGCCCAGCAGCGAGGTCCGCTCGCGCAGGTCGGGCCACAGGCCCTCCTGGACGCCCGAGACGCAGACCAGCTCCCACTCCAGGCCCTTGGACGCGTGCGCGGTGAGCAGGCGGACCGTCTCGCCCGCGACCGCGCGCGCCGCACCGGTGTCACCGGGCAGCTCCTGGGCGGAGAGGTGCTCGACGAAGGCCCGCACGTCGGCCGAGGGGAGGCGGTCGACGAACCCGGCGGCGGCGTCGAACAGCGCGACGACCGCGTCGAGGTCCCGGTCGGCGACCGCGCCCGTGGGCCCGCCCGCCGCGCTGGCCTGCGCCCAGCGGGAGGACAGGCCGCTGCGCTGCCACATCGCCCAGAGCACGTCCTCGGCCGTGCCGTCCTGGGCCAGCGCCAGCCGGCCGGCGTCCAGCACGGCGGCCACCCGGGCGGCCGGGCGGGCGACGTGGTCGGGCAGCGCGTCCAGCAGGGTGGCGTCGGTGAGCGCGTCCGCGAGCGGGGCACCGCGCTCGGCGGCGTCCACGCCCTGCTTCGCGAGCGCCACCCGCACCGCGCGACGGAGGCGGCGGAGGTCCAGCACGGTGGCCCCGCCCAGGGCGGAGGCCAGCAGCGCCTCGGCCCCCGGCTCGTCGAGGCCGGCGGGCCCGCCGTCGGGACCGGGCAGGAGCGCGGACAGCGCCCGCAGGAACGGGGCGACGGCCGGCTGGGCAGCCAGCGGCAGGTCGTCGGTGGAGACGGTGACGGGTACACCGGCCGAGGCGAGGGCCCGGCGGAAGGGGCCGAGCACCGATGCGGTGCGCACGACCACGGCCATCTCCGACCACGGAACGCCGTCGAGGAGGTGGGCCCGCCGCAGCACGTCGGCCACGTAGGCCGCCTCGACCGCGGCGGAGCCGAAGACGTGCACCTCGGCCTCCCCGGGCGGGGTGCCCTCACCGGCGGCCAGGCGGCGGTGCTCCCACGGGCCGGGCAGCCCCTCGGCGACCTGCCGGCTGATGCGGAGCAGCTCGGCGCCGGACCGCCGGCAGACGCCCAGCGAGACGCGGCCCGCGGGGCGCCCGTCGGTGTGCCGGAAGCGCTCGGTGAACTCGACGATGCCGCGCGGCTCGGCGCCGCGGAAGGCGTAGATCGACTGGTCCGGGTCGCCGACGGCGACCAGGTTGCCGCCGCCGCCGGCGAGCAGCTCGAGCAGCTCCACCTGGGCCGGGTCGGTGTCCTGGTACTCGTCGACGAACAGCCACCGGGCCCGCTCGCGCTCCTGCCGGAGCAGCTCGGGGTCCTCGCTCAGCTCGAGGATGGCCTGGCGGACGAGCTCGGCGGGGTCGTAGCCGGAGGCGTCACCGCGGGAGGCCACCCAGAAGTCGCTGACGTTCTCGTACTGCTGCTGGAAGGCCGCGGCGTGCACCCAGTGCTCGTTGCCGGTCTCCCGGCCCCACGCCGCCAGCTGCGCCGAGCCCACCCCGCGCTCGGTGGCGCGCAGCAGCAGCTCGCGCAGCTCGGCCCGGAAGCCCTCGGTGCCCAGCGCCGGCGCGAGGTCCTCCGGCCACCGGACGGTGCCCAGGCCCTCGGCGTCGCCGCGCAGCAGCTCGGCGACGACGGCGTCCTGCTCGGCGGAGGTGAGCAGCCGCGGCGGGGGGTCACCGCGCAGCACGGCGGCTCGCCGGAGCACGCCGTAGGCGTAGGAGTGGAAGGTGCGGGCCAGCGGCTCGCGGATCGTGCGCGCGACGCGGGCGGTGATCCGGGTGCGCAGCTCGGCGGCGGCCTTGCGGCTGAAGGTCAGGACCAGCATCTGCTCGGGGTCGATCCCGGCGTCGATGCGGGTGGCGACGGCCTCGACGATCGTCGTCGTCTTGCCGGTCCCCGGTCCGGCGAGGACCAGCAGGGGCCCGGCGGGGTGGTCCACGACCGCCTGCTGGGTGGGGTCGAGGACCGGTGCGGTGGTGCGCGGCGGCTCCCCTGCCAGCAGCCGGTAGACCGGACCGCCCTCACCCCCGCGCTGTGCCACCCCTCGATGGAAGCACGGGGCTACGACATCCCCGGGGCAGGAGTGGCCGGTGGGTCAGGCCAGCGAGTCCAGCAGGCCCTGCTCGAGCATCAGGTCGGCCGCGGTCGTCAGCCAGCCGGCGACGAGGAGCAGCGGGAAGGCGCGCTCCTCGTCCAGGGACGCGGTTCCGGCGACCAGCCCGGCCTGGGCCACTGCCCGGCACGCCATGGTGTTCATGCCCCGGTGATCGGCACGCCGGGCCGCGTGCTTGAGCGCGGCCCCTCAGCCGTCCGGCCAGCCGACGGCCGCCAGGTCCACCCGGCCGTTGCGCACCGGCACGCCCTCGGTCGCCAGCAGCGCCAGCTGGCGGACGCGCACCGGCTCGGCCACCGACCCGTCGGCCCGCACCACGCGGTACCAGGGCACCGCTCCCCCGCCCTGCGACAGCGCACGGGCGACGCGCCTGGGCCCGACCCCGACCAGCCGGCCGATGGCGCCGTAGGTGCTCACCCGCCCCGGCGGGATCCGCTCCACGGCGTCGAAGACGGCCTCGTCGACGTCGAGCGCACCGGTCACCCGCCCATCGTGGCGTGCGGGCCGCCCGCTCAGAAGTCCTTGCGGCCGAACCGCGCCAGGAGACGGGTCTGCGGCGAGGCAGCGGCCGAGACGTCCAGCGGCGGGTCGAACAGCCCCGGCACGCCGTCCTCGGGAAGCTGCTCGGCGAAGACCAGGGCGGCGGTGACCAGCTCGCCGTCGAGCTCGGTGTCGCCGCCGGTCGCGTGCGCCAGGTCCCAGGCGTGCACCGTCAGGTCGGCGGTCATCTCGAGGATGTACTGGGTGGCGGGGGTCGGCCCCCGCTCCAGGTGGACGGTGCGGACCAGGGCGTCGTCCTCGGCGAAGGCGGACAGGGCGTTGTCCGCGGCGGACTCCCAGCCGATGAAGGGGTCGTTGCCGAGCAGGTCGCTGGTCTCGTCGGGGAAGCGGCCCTCGGCGTAGGGCTCACCGGCCAGCAGCGGCGGCACCCAGAGCTGCTCGCTCACCAGGTGCGCGACCAGGTCGGCGACCGTCCACTCCGGCAGCGCCTGGTCCTCCCACTGGTCCGGGTCGACGGCGTCGACGCGGTCGGTGAACTGGTTCTGGGCGCGCTGGAAGAGCTCGAGCAGCTCCACGGGCGAGAAGTCGGCCATACCGCCAGTCAAGACGACGGAGGCCCGGCCCGCTCCTCGAATCGGAACGGAACCGGGCCTCCGGTGGGTCAGTAGGTGGGCAGCGCCTTGTCGATGCGCGTGGCCCACGCCGTCACGCCGCCCTGGACGTGGACGGCGTCCTTGAAGCCGGCGTTCTTGATCGCGGCCAGCACCTCGGCCGAGCGGACGCCGGTCTTGCAGTGCAGCACGATCGGCCGGTCCTGCGGCAGCTGCGACAGCGCCCGGCCCGAGAGCAGCTCGTCCTTGGGGATGAGCTTCGCGCCGGGGATCGACACGATCTCGTACTCGTTGGGCTCGCGGACGTCGATCAGCTCGAAGTCCTTGCCGGCGTCCATCATGTCCTTGAGCTCGTCGACGGTGATCGTCGCGCCCGCGGCCGCCTCCTGCGCCTCGGTGGAGACGACGCCGCAGAAGGTCTCGTAGTCGATGAGACCGGTGATCGGCTCGCCCTCGGGGTCCTTGCGGATCTTGATCTCGCGGAAGGTCATCTCCAGGGCGTCGTAGACCATGAGCCGGCCGAGCAGCGTCTCGCCGATACCGGTGATGAGCTTGACCGCCTCGGTGGCCTGGATGGCGCCGATGGTCGCGCAGAGGACGCCGAGCACGCCGCCCTCGGCGCAGCTGGGGACCATGCCGGGCGGCGGCGGGACCGGGTAGAGGTCGCGGTAGTTCGGCCCGTGCTCGTTCCAGAAGACCGACACCTGGCCGTCGAACCGGTAGATCGAGCCCCAGACGTAGGGCTTGTCGAGCAGCACGCACGCGTCGTTGACCAGGTAGCGCGTGGCGAAGTTGTCGGTGCCGTCCACGATCAGGTCGTACTGACCGAAGATGTCGAGCACGTTGTCGCTGTCCAGCCGGGTCTCGTGCAGGCGGACGTCGACGTAGGGGTTGATCTCCTTGATGGAGTCCCGCGCGCTCTCGGCCTTGGACCGGCCGACGTCGGAGGCGCCGTGGATGATCTGGCGCTGCAGGTTGGACTCGTCGACGGTGTCGAACTCGACGATGCCGAGCGTGCCCACGCCGGCCGCGGCCAGGTACATCAGCACCGGCGAACCGAGGCCACCGGCACCGACGGCGAGCACCTTGGCGTTCTTCAGGCGCTTCTGCCCGTCCATGCCGACGTCGGGGATGATCAGGTGACGGCTGTACCGGCGGACCTCGTCGATCGACAGGTCTGCGGCCGGCTCCACCAGCGGTGGCAGGGACACGCTTGCTCCTTCACGTCGCGGACAACGGCCCCGGAGGACCGGCGTTCGAGTGGAGAACAGCGTGACAGGCGCCGGTAATCCCGCCGCGGCATGGGTCCTTCACCGCTCCCCCTGCCCCTGTCCCGGCAGAAGGGTCGCGGACCTGCCGACCTCCGCCCGAGCTGTGGAGCTGCTGTCGTACGGGCCGCAGGCGGAGGCCGACACCGCGTCGCAGCGGCAGCTCGTCGGCAGCCTCGCAGCCGAGCTGCACGGCGAGGCACACGACAGGTCCGTGGAGCAGACCGTCGACCCGCCGGCCACGGCCCGTCCTGTCCTCGGCCGCCGGGACCTGCAGCTGGACGCCGTGGTTCGGCAGCGGTCCGACGACGGCGGGCCGTGCGCTGGAGGTGCTGTCACGGCTGCACAGGACCTCGGGGCCAGCGACCCGGTGCGGCTCCCCGGAGGAAGCCATCGCGGAGACCCTCGCCGCCGTGCAGGTGCCGGCCGAGGGGGTCGGGCGTGCCACCACCGACGTCGTCCAGGTGCTGCCGGAGATCCGGACGGCCCGGTTGCTCGTCGAGGGCCGAGACCATGACGCCGTCACGACGACGGTCGCGGGAGAGGTCATCGAGGCCGGCGCGCCCTCCGCTCAGGCGGCGGCGTCCAGCGTCCCGCGCGCCGACGGCGCACGACCTGCCAGCACGACCAGGTCGCCGTGCGTGCCGTAGCCGAGGGCCTCCTCGTGCCAGGGCGTGCCGTCGAAGGTGACCATCCACCACCGGCCGTCGGCGTGCACCGCCATGGGATGAGGGATGTTGGTCCCGTACGGCGCGCAGAGGGCACCCAGCCGGCGCACCCCGAGGTCGTAGACGGGGTACTCGGCGGCGTCGCGGTAGCTGGCCAGCAGGAACCAGTCCTCCCCGAACCGCTGGAGGAGCGTGCCCTCGGTCTGCTCCAGCGCCTCGTCGGCACCGACCCGCCGGAGGCCCTGCGTGGGGTCGGCGTCCGTCGTCGTCGCCAGCGCCGGGTGGAAGACGTACCGCGGCGGGCCGAACGAGGGGCACTCGGTGAACGCCAGGAACCAGCGCCCGCCCACGCGCGCCGGCGACGGGTCCCAGGCGCTGACGTCGGTGGGCAGCGCCAGCCGCTCGGTCGTGACCACGTGCACGCCCTCGAGCAGGTCGGCGCCCCTGACCGTCGCGTGGCGGACGTGCACGCCGCGCTCGGGGGTGTGGTCCCCCCACGAGGAGACGAGGACCAGCCAGCTGCCGTCCTCCTCGTCCAGCACCAGGGCGCCGGCGTGGTCACCGAGCAGCAGCCCGTCGCGCTCGGCGAACAGCGCGCCCACCTGGGCCAGCCGCGTGGGGTCGGCGAGGTCCAGGGCCCACACCCCCCAGTGCGCCTGCTGGAAGAACCCCAGCCCCGCGTTGGTGGCGGTCAGGTACAGCCGCCCGTCGCGGACCACCGGCCGCCCGTCGGCGGTGCGCACCACTTGCGGGTCGCGCAGGCCGACGGCCCCCGAGTGACCGGCGCGGACGCGGGCCAGCCGCGTGGAGCGGCCCCCGCAGGCGTACTGCAGCTCCCCCAGCACCGCCGGGTCCCGCAGGTCGGTGACGGCGGAGACCTCCTCGCGGACGGTGAGCAGCGGCCGCCACTCCTCGCCCCCGGCGGGGGCGGCGAGCACCGTCACCCGGCTCTCGTTGACGACGCAGGCCAGCCGGAACGGGGCGGTGAGCCCCGCCGGCGCCGAGCCGACGACGACGCCGCCGCCCGGACCCGCCACCTCGACGGTGACCGCACCCTCCCCCGCGCGGTAGGAGGCCAGCACCCCGCCCGGACCGGCGAGCCCGCACTCGACCACGCCGTCGGCGTCCAGGGCGGCGACGTCGACCAGGACGGCGCAGAAGGGTGCCCGCGGCCCGCTCCCGAGCCGGACCGGCTCCCCGCCGGGGACGTCGAGGCCGTCGGTGCGGTCGTGGGCGACGAACGGGGAGAGCAGCTCGACGGGCCGGTGCCGGGTCACCTCCTCGAACGTGAGCAGGAGGGGGTCGTCCGAGCGCCGGCCGGTCACCGGACCAGGCTATCGACGGGCCCGCACCGGCAGGGCGCCGCTCAGGGGAACGGCCAGGCGTTCTTCGCGCAGCCCTCGAGGCCGAGGGTCTGCTGCTGCATGACCGGCGCGAGGGCGCCGGGCCCGGGGCAGCTCTCGTGCCCGTTGCCGAGCGCGTGGCCGACCTCGTGGTTCACGACGTACTGCCGGTAGGTGGCGACGTCGCCCTGGTAGTCGGGCACCGCCGTCGCCCAGCGCGCCAGGTTGATGACCGCCCGCTCGCCGTACCGGCAGGACGTGTACCCACCGGTGCCCACGCCGGGGCAGTACCGCTCCATGCTCCCCGGGCTCACCAGGCTGACCCGGAAGTCGTACTCGCCCGACGCCGCCGCGGCGGCGCCCACGCGCTGGAACGACAGCCGCCCGGCGTTGCCCCAGGAGCGCGGGTCACCGAGGGTGGCGGTGACCTCGGCGGCGAACGTGGCGCCGTCGACCCCGATGCCGTCCTCGACCTCGACGACGAACCGCTGGAGCGGCCCGGACCCGAGGACCCCGGACGCGCTGTCGACCACCGAGAGGGTGCCGGCGCCCACCTCGACGTAGGCGTCGGCGACCGCGGGCGGGACGGGCTCGGTGGGACCGGCGTCGCCCTGGGCCGGCGCCGTCGGGACGGGGGTCGGCGCCGTCGTCACCGGCGGGGTGGCCGCGGTCGGAGCGGCGGCGGGCGGGGTCGCCCGCGGGTGGA
This sequence comes from Blastococcus sp. TF02A-35, assembly GCF_004571075.1. GTDB lineage: Bacteria > Actinomycetota > Actinomycetes > Mycobacteriales > Geodermatophilaceae > Blastococcus. Next base: position 25,883 of record NZ_SPQP01000009.1, on the reverse strand, counting down.
GGGCGAGGTCCACCAGGACCACGAGGGTGGCGACGGTGAGGAACGGGATGGCGTAGGCCCGCCAGCCGTAGCGCCGCACGAAGCGGCGCAGGCGGGTCGTCCCGCCGTCGCGGCGGTCCGGGCCGATCCGGGGCTCGCGCCGGGCGACCAGCGGCTCCCGGCGTGCCGTGGGCCGGTCGTCGGTCAGACGTCCACCCACCGGCCGGTCTCCCCGTTCCTCGACGCTCCCGTCGTCAGGCAGTCAGCGTCTCACGCTCCGTGCCGTGTCGGCGACAGCCGACGCATCCGCGCCGTCGGCTCCGGCGGTTCGGGCCTCGGCGAGCGCGAGGACGGCCCGGGCGGTGACCTCCGGCGTCTCGAGCATCGCCAGGTGCCCGACCCGGTCGAGGACGAGGAGGCGGGCGTCGTGCGCGGTGGCGGCCAGCCGGGGGGCGAGGGCCGGGTCGACCAGGCGGTCGCGGGCGCCCCAGACCACCAGCGTCGGCATCCGCAGCCTGCGGGCCGCGCGCCAGGCGTTCGCCCGCCCGACCCGCAGGTAGGAGCTGATCAGGCCACGCATGCTGCGGGCCAGCGCCCGGTCCGCCCACGGCTGGCCGCTGCGCTCGCGCATCTCCTCGACCGCCTGCTCGACGCGCTCGGCCGGCACGTTCCCCGGCTCCCCGAAGCACATCTGCACCATCGAGCGGACGCTGTCCTCGGGCCGGACGCCGGCCAGCCGGCGCTCGGCGAGGGTCGGGACGCCCGGCAGCAGGAGCAGCAGCAGCGCACGGCTGAACGCCGGGGGCACGCGGTAGACCGGCATCGCCGGGGAGACCAGGGTCAGGGTGGCGACCAGGTCGGGGCGCTGGGCGGCGACGAGCAGGCTCACCAGGCCGCCGAGGGAGTTGCCGACCAGGTGCACCGGCCGGCCCGAGGCCGCGCCCGGCAGCGCCACGAGGTGCTCGAGGACGTCGACGACGGCGCGCACGTGGCCCCGGACCGTGTAGCGGCCCCCCGGCGGCGGCTGCGACCGGCCGAAGCCGGGGAGGTCCACCGCCCAGCCCTCGAAGCGGACGGCCAGGAGCGCGGCGAGGTCGGTCCAGTTGGTCGACGCCCCGCCGAGCCCGTGCACGTACAGCGCGCGCTCCCGGGCGGCGCCGTCGTCCCCGTCCTGCAGGCCGGCCCAGGGGGTGCGCCGGACGAACACCGCGCCCCCGCGCACGGGCACCTCCTCGCCGGGCCAGGGCGGGAGGACGCCCTCGACCGGTGGCAACGGCGTGGCGGAGAGCGGGGCCTCGGACATCACCCTCGACGGTAGCGCCGGGTGCCGCGGCCCCGAGCCGACCCCGACCGCTCGGTAACATCTCCCCGCCATGCAGCCTTCACGCCCCGCCGCGGCCAGCCGGCGCACCTCCCGCCTGCCGCGCGGCGCGCGCCGGCTGCAGCTCCTGCGTGCCGCGCAGGACGTCTTCGTCGCGCACGGCTTCCACGCCGCCGCGATGGACGACATCGCCGACCGGGCGGGCGTCAGCAAGCCGGTGCTCTACCAGCACTTCCCGGGCAAGCGGGAGCTGTACCTGGCCCTCCTGGAGGAGCACGTCTCGGAGCTGGCCGACCGGGTCGCCGAGGCCATGGGCACCACCGAGGACAACCGGGCGCGCGTCGACGCCGCCGTGGGCGCCTACTTCGACTTCATCGACGCCGACGGCGAGGCCTTCCGGCTGGTCTTCGAGTCCGACCTCCGCAACGACGACGACGTCCGCGCCATCGTCGACCGCGGCACCGGGGTCTGCGTCGAGGCGATCGCCGGCGTGATCGCGGCCGACACCGGCGCCGACGCCGAGCGCGCCCTGCTCATCGCCTCCGGGCTCGCCGGCCTGGCCGAGAGCAGCGCCCGCTGGTGGCTGCCGCGCAAGGGCACGGTCTCCCGGGACGAGGCGGTGGAGCTCATGTCGTCGCTGGCCTGGCGCGGCATCTCCGGCTTCCCCCGCGTGGACGACGCCCCCGCCACCTGACGGTCGCGCCGCGTTCGCTGTCGGCGCACCCGCTCGCCCGGCCCCCGGGCCACCCGCTGGACTAGCGTGGGCGCAGTCGCGAATCGAGGAGGCATCGCCCACGTGGAAGTCAAGATCGGCGTCCAGCACTCGCCCCGGGAGCTGGTCATCGACAGCCCCAAGTCCCCCGACGAGATCGCGTCCGACGTGGCCGCGGCCATGTCCGGCTCGACCAAGGACGGCCTGCTCACCCTGGTCGACGAGCGGGGCCGCAAGGTCCTCGTCCCGGTCGACCGCATCGCCTACGTGGAGATCGCGCAGGCCGACCAGCGCCGCGTCGGCTTCATCGCCGGCACCGGAGCCTGACGGGACGGCCCCGGTGCGGCCCCCCACACCGCGCTCGCGAGGCGTGGGGGGCACCGGGGCCCTCCCTCACGGGTTGAGGCCGAGGGCCTTCATCCGCTCGGTGTGCGCCTTGGTGATCCGCTCGATCAGCCGGCCGATGCCGGAGAGGTCGCCGGTGCCGCTGACGATGAGCCTGGCGAGCCCGTCGTGCTCGGCGATCACCGCCTGCGAGCGGGTCATCGCCTCCCCCACCAGCCGCCGTCCCCACAGGGCGAGCCGGCCGGCCACCTTGCGGTCCGCGGCGATGGCCGCCCGCACCTCCCGGACGGCGAAGTCGGCGTAGCCGGTGTCGGCGAGGACGTCGAGCACCAGGCCGCGGTCGAGCTCGGGCAGGAAGCCGGCGACCTCGCGGTAGAAGTCGGTGGCCAGCCCGTCGCCGACGTAGGCCTTCACGAGCCCTTCCAGCCACGTGGTGGGCCGGGTGCTCTCGTGGAAGGTGTCGAGCGCGGCGACGAACGGCGCCATGGCGTCGGCGGGGTCCACGCCCAGCTCCGTGAGACGCGCGGTGAGCCGGACGTGGTGGGCGATCTCGGCGGCCGCCATGCGGGCCAGCGCGGCCCGGCCGGCGAGCGTCGGCGCCATGCGCGCGTCCTCGGCGAGCCGGTCGAACGCGGTGAGCTCGGCGTAGGCCAGCGCGCCCAGCAGATCGGCGACGGCCGTGTTCTCGACCGGGGGCACGGCACTCTCCTACGGGGCTCGACAGCGTGGTGCACATGCCCCCGGCGAGTGACCGAGGCAACAACGGGGAGCGCGGCGCGGAGAGGCTAACCGGTGCTCGCGCTAGCATGGGAGCCGGCGAGCCCTCGGGCCCGCTCGTACATCTGTGCGCTGACGACCGCTGGACGACGCCCCCGGGCTGTCTCCCGGGCTGTTGCGAGGCCCGGTTCTGCTGGCCGCGTCGGCGCTGGAACCGATCCCGCGACACCGAACCGGGACGGGCGCGAGGCGGCGACACCGCTGCCGCAGCCGGTCCCCCAGCAGACCAGAGGCGATTGCACTGACCTCCACCGAGAACACCCCCACCGACACCACCCCCACCGAGACCGCCGCGCTCGACCACTCCGAGAGCGGCGCCCCCGCGCCCGAGGAGCTCGAGCAGGTCGTCGAGGAGCTCGGCGGCGCACCCGTCGCCGAGGACAGCCCGCTGTTCAGCGACTTCGACGTGCACCCCGACATCGTCTCGGCGCTGGCCGACGCGGGGATCACCCGGACCTTCGCCATCCAGGAGCTCACCCTCCCCCTGGCGCTGGCCGGCAACGACCTCATCGGCCAGGCCCGCACGGGCACCGGCAAGACCCTCGGCTTCGGCGTCCCGCTGCTCACCCGCGTGACCCCGCCGAGCGAGGGCGCCGACGGCGTCCCGCAGGCGCTGGTCGTCGTCCCCACCCGCGAGCTGTGCGTGCAGGTCGCCCGCGACCTCGGCACCGCCGGCGCCACCCGCGGCCTGCGGGTGCAGGCCATCTACGGCGGCCGCGCGTTCGAGCCGCAGATCGAGGCGCTGAAGAAGGGCGTCGAGGTCGTCGTCGGTACCCCCGGCCGGCTGCTCGACCTGGCCCAGCGCGGTGACCTGATCCTCGGCAAGGTGCGGGTGCTCGTGCTCGACGAGGCCGACGAGATGCTGGACCTGGGCTTCCTGCCCGACATCGAGCGGATCCTCGCCATGGTCCCGGAGAAGCGGCAGACGATGCTCTTCTCGGCCACCATGCCCGGCCCGATCGTCACGCTGTCGCGGTCGTTCATGACCCAGCCGACCCACATCCGGGCGCACGGCAACGACGAGGGCTCGACGGTCCCGCAGACCACCCAGTTCATCTACCGGGCGCACAACCTGGACAAGCCCGAGCTGCTCTCCCGCGTGCTGCAGGCCCGCGGCCGCGGCCTGGCCATGGTCTTCTGCCGCACCAAGCGCACCGCCCAGAAGGTCGCCGACGAGCTGGTCGACCGCGGGTTCGCCGCGGCCGCCGTGCACGGCGACCTCGGCCAGGGCGCTCGCGAGCAGGCCCTGCGCGCCTTCCGCAGCGGGAAGGTCGACGTCCTGGTGGCCACCGACGTCGCCGCCCGCGGCATCGACGTCACCGGCGTCAGCCACGTCGTGAACTACCAGTGCCCCGAGGACGAGAAGACCTACGTGCACCGCATCGGCCGCACCGGCCGCGCCGGGAGCACCGGCGTCGCGGTCACGCTGGTCGACTGGGACGACATCCCGCGCTGGCAGCTGATCAACAAGGCGCTCGACCTCGACTTCGCCGACCCGCCGGAGACCTACTCGACCTCGCCGTGGGTCTACACCGACCTCGACGTGCCCGAGGGCGCCAAGGGCCGGCTGCCGCGCTCGCAGCGGACCCGCGAGGGGCTGGAGGCCGAGAGCCTCGAGGACCTCGGCGAGACGGGCAAGCGCAACCGCCCGGCCCAGTCCGGCGGCCGCGGGGACTCCCGCGGGCCCGGCGGGCGCACCGGCGACGAGGAGAAGCCCGCCGGCGGCGGCAAGAGCCGTCCCCGCCGTCGCACGCGTGGCAGCGGCTCCGGCGACGCCGACGCCCCGGCGCAGCCGTCGGCCCCGGCCGGCGAGGCGGGCGCGGGCTCCGGCGAGGCAGCCGGTGAGGGCGGCCCGAGCCGTCCCCGCCGTCGCCGCCGCCGGGGTGGTGCGGGTCGCGGTGGCTCGGCCGCCGCGGCCGGCGCCGAGCCCGGCACCGACTGACCCCGCCACCGGTGTCCCGCCCGGGGCTCCCGCCCCTGCGGGTCTGGGTCTGGACGGCCGCCACCCTGGCGCTGGCCGTCGTCGCCGCGCTGCTCTGGCGCGGCTCCGACGCAGCCGCCACCTCCAGCACCACCGCGGCGCCGGCCGACGCCCCCGACGGGGCGCCGGCCGGCGCCGTCTCCGAGGCCTGGTCCGCCGCCGGCGACCCGGTCCCGGGCGCCGTCGTCCAGGACGGCCGCGTGCTGCTCGGCTCCCCGCACGGGGTCCGGGCGCTGGACCCGCTCACCGGTGAGGAGGCCTGGCACTACACGCGCGGGAACGCCTGGCTGTGCGGTCTCACCGCGACCGACGGCGTCGCGGTCGCGGTCTTCCGCACCGCGGACCGCTGCGACGAGGCGGTCGCGCTCGACGCGGGCACCGGCGTCCGGACGTGGACCCGGAACGTGAACTTCCGGGCCGACGCGACGCTGACCTCGACCTCGCGCATCGTGCTGGCCACCAGCCCCACGGGCGTGGTCACCCTGGACCCGACCGGCAACGGGCTGCGCTGGCGCTGGCCCGTGCCGCCGGGCTGCCGGCTGCTGGACGGCTCGGCCGGTGAGGCCGGTGTGGCCGTCCTGTACCGGTGCCCGGAGGTCCGGGCCGTCCAGCTGCGCCTGGTGGACGGCTTCGACGGCAGCGAGCACTGGACCCGCGACGTCGTGGCGGGCGAGCAGGAGGAGGTCGCCCTGCTGGCGGCCGACCGGCTCGTGGGCGTGCGGGCCGGCAACGAGGCCCGCCTCTTCGCCTCCGCCGACGGCACCCTGCTGACGACGCTCCCCACCGGGGCGGACGGCGCGGTCCGGCAGACCTCGGCACCCGCCGCCACGGTGGTGCTCGCCGACGGGCGGCTCACCGCGCTGGACCCGGTGTCCGGGCAGCGGCTGTGGGAGGTCCCCGCCTCGGGCCTGCCGGACGTCGCCGCCGGCGCCACCTCGCTGGCCGTGCCCGACGGCGGGGCCGTCGTCCTCCGGGACCCGGTCACCGGCGCCGAGGTGGGCCGCACGACAGCGGAGGGGCTCCCCCCGGGGGGCACGGTCGCCGTGACCGGCCCCGTGGTCGTCCTCCGGCTGGACGACCGGGTGCTGGGCCTCCGCTAGACCCCCTCGCGGCACCGGCGCCGGGATCGGGGTTCACTGGGGACCATGGTCCTGCCCGGCGGCTCCGATGCCCTCCCCGTTGACCTCGCCATCGCCCCCGACGACCTGCGGCAGCTCGCCGAGCACGACGCGGCGGCCCGCACCTTCCCGGGAGGGGCGGGCCCCCTGGCCGCCCTGGACACCGGCGGCGACGCCGCGCGCGGCACGGTGCTGATGGTGGCGGGCTACACCGGCAGCAAGGAGGACTTCGCGCCCCTGCTCCGCCCGCTGGCCGAGGCCGGCTACCGCGTGGTGGCCATCGACCAGCGCGGGCAGTTCGAGTCGCCCGGGCCGGACGGCCCGGCCGAGTACACCGTGGAGATCCTCGGCTCGGACGTCGTCGCGGTGGCCCGCGTCCTGCTCGAGGAGTCCGGCGGGCCGCTGCACCTGGTCGGCCACAGCTTCGGCGGCCTGGTGACGCGTGCCGCGGTGCTCGCCGAGCCGGAGCTGTTCACCTCGTTCACCCTGCTGGGCTCCGGCCCGTCGCGGCTGACCGGGCGCCGCGCCGACCTGCTCGACCACCTGGCCCCGCTGCTGGACGCCGGTGGCGTGCCGCTGGTGCACGAGACGCTCGAACAGGTGGCCATGACCGACCCCAAGGCGCAGGCGGTGCCGGCCCCGACCCGCGAGTTCTACACGCGGCGGTTCCTGCGCAACTCCGCCGCCGGGCTGCGCGGCATGGCCGACGCGATGCTCGCCGAGCCCGACCGGGTGGCCGAGCTCAAGGCCACCGGCGTCCCGCTGCTGGTGGCGCACGGCGAGGCCGACGACGCCTGGCTGCCGCACGTGCAGGCCGACATGGCGCAGCGCCTGGGCGCCCGCCACGAGGTCATCGACGGCTCGATCCACTCCCCCGCCGTCGAGAACCCACCACGCACCCTCGAGGTGCTGTGCGACTTCTGGGCCGGCGTGGTCCCGGCATGACCCCGCTGCCGCGCGAGTGGACCGCCGAGGAGGACCGGCTGGGCTTCTTCGGCCCCGGCAGCGTGACCTGGCGGGTGCACGCCGACCCGTCGTTCTCCATCGGGGGGCTGCGCGCCCTGCTGCTGCAGGCCCTGCACCCGGTCGCGATGGACGGCGTCGCGCGGTTCTCCGGCGCCTTCCGCGACGAGCCGTGGCCGCGGCTGATCCGCACCGCCGCCTACGTGGACACCATCACCTTCGGCACCCGCACCGAGGCCGTCCGCGCGGTGGCCCGCGTGCGGGGCATCCACCGGCGGCTCGGCGGCGTCGAGGAGACCACCGGGCGGGAGTACCGGGTCGACGACCCGGACCTGCTGCTGTGGGTGCACTGCTGCGAGGTCGACTCACTGCTGACCGCCGCCCGCCGGGGCGGGCTGGAGCTCTCCGACGACGACGCCGACCGCTACGTCGCCGAGCAGGTGACCGCCGCGGAGCTGGTGGGGGTCGAGCGGGCCGACGTGCCGTCGTCGGTCGCGGAGCTGGCCGCGTACTTCGAGCGGGTGCGGCCGCAGCTGGCCGCGACCCCCGCCGCGCAGGACGCCTACCGGCTGGTGCTGCTGCCGCCCATGCCCACCTGGGTGCGGTACCTGACCCCGGCCCAGCCGGCCTGGGGCGGGCTGGCGGCGCTCGCCGTCGCGCTGCTGCCGTCCTGGGCGCGGCGCATGTACTCGCTGCCCGGCCTCGCCCTGACCGATGCGGCGGCGACCGCCGCCGTGCGGGCGTTCCGGCAGGCGACGCTCCGCCTGCCACGGGCCGCCCGCCGCTCCCCCATCGTCTGGGCCGGCATCGACCGGGTCGCCGGCTCCGAGCAGCTCAGCGCCTGACCAGCTGGGCCCTGGCCGCGGCGAGGACGGCCTCGGCGACCCGGTCCAGCGCCGGCGAGTGCAGCCGCCACTGCTGCCAGTGCAGGACGACGTCCGTCGCGCCGTCGGGGTCCAGCTCCACCAGCTCCGGGCCGTCGGCCGTCTGGGCCAGCTGGAGGTCCGGGACGGTGCCCCACCCCATGCCGAGCTGCACCGCGCGCACGTAGTCGGCCGACGAGGGGACGTGGTGCACCAGCGGCCGGGTGATCCCCCAGCGCCGCAGGTAGGCGTGCTGGAGGTCGTCCTCCCGGTCGAACACGACCACCGGCGCGACGGCGAGGGCGCCGGCCGTGACGCCCTCGGGGAACCACCGGCGGACGAAGGCCGCCGTCGCCATCGGCCGGTACCGCATGGCCCCCAGCGGGACGACCCGGCACCCGGGCACCGGCTCGGACTCGGCCGTGACAGCTGCCATGACGGTCCCGTCGCGCAGCAGGTCCCCGGTGCGCTCCTGGTCGGCGCGGTACAGGTCGAAGCGGTGGTCCTCCGACAGCGGAGCGAGCGCCGGGAGCACCCAGGTCGCCAGCGAGTCCGCGTTCACCGCGATCGGCACGGTGACCGGGCCGGCACCGGCGCCGTCGGTGTGCAGCTCGCGGGCGGTGTCGGCGGCGAGCAGCTCGACCTGGCGGGCCAGCCGCAGCACCGCCGCGCCGGACGGCGTGACCCGGACCGGCTTCGCGCGCACCAGCAGGACCCGGCCGGTGGCGGCCTCGAGCGCCTTGATCCGCTGGCTCACCGCCGACGGCGTCACGTGCAGCCGCCGGGCCGCGCCGTCGAGCGAGCCGGCGTCCACCGCCGCGGCCAGCGCCCGGAGCTGCCCGGCGTCGAGGTCCACGTAAGCAACGCTACAGCTGCCGAAGAATCATGAGCTGGGCTTCCGGCTCGCCCGTGCCTACCGTGGCGGCGTGCTCTCCTCGACCGCCTGGACCGCCGTCCTCGCCGGCCTCGGCCTCGGGCTGTCGCTCATCATCGCCATCGGTGCCCAGAACGCGTTCGTGCTCCGCCAGGGGCTGCGGGTGGAGCACGTCGGCGCGGTGGTCGCCGTCTGCGCGCTCTCCGACGTGGTCCTCATCTGCGCCGGGGTGCTCGGTGCCGGGGCCCTCCTGCTGAGCCGGCCCGGCCTGCTGACCGCGGTCTGCTTTGCCGGCGCGGCGTTCCTCCTGGTCTACGGCGCGATGGCGGCACGGCGGGCGCTGCGCCCGGCCGGTGCGCTCGCCGCCGACGAGTCCGGTGCACGCACCGCCCTGGCGGTCACCGTGGCCACCTGCCTCGGGCTGACCTGGCTCAACCCGCACGTGTACCTGGACACCGTGGTGCTCCTCGGCTCGCTGTCCACCACCTACGCCGAGGACCGCTGGTGGTTCGCGGCCGGCGCCGCCGTCGGCAGCGCGGCCTGGTTCACCGGCCTCGGGTTCGGCGCGCGCCTGCTGCGGCCGGTCTTCGCCCGGCCGGCGGCGTGGCGGGTCCTGGACGCCGTCATCGCCGTCGTCATGACCGCGCTGGGCGTCTCGCTCGCGGTCCGCGGGCTCTCAGGCGGCTGAGCCGTCGTCCTCGGGCAGGAACGCCCACGGCTCGCGGGCGGGGACGGCGGCCTGGCCGGTCGGGCAGCTGGGCCGGAAGTCGCACCAGCCGCACTGCACGCCGGGCACGGCGGGGAACGCGGCGTCCGCGTCCTCCCCGGCCGCCGCGGCCGCCATCGCCGCCTGGATGTCGATCGCCACGTCCTCGGCCCGGCGGGCGTGGTTGGCCAGCGACCGCTCGGTGTGCTCGAAGGAGGCCACCGTGCCGGTGGGCACGTGGTGCAGCTCCACCCGGCTGCACGGCCGGCGCATCGTGCGGCGGACGGCGAGCACGTACAGCGCGAGCGCCTGGGAGCCCCGCGCCTCGTCGTCGGTGCTCGGCGAGCGGCCGGTCTTGTAGTCCACGACGACCAGCTCGTCGCCGCGCTCGTCGATCCGGTCCACCCGGCCCGACAGCGTCATCCGCTCGGTCGTGGTGCTCACCGTGCGCTCGCGCGACCGCGGCTCGTCGGTGGGGTCCACGCCGGAGAGGTAGTCGGTGAGCCAGCCGGCCGCCCTCGCCCTCCAGCGGTCGGACTGCGCGTCGTCGCGGAACCCCGCCGGCGTCCACGCCGCGTACAGCAGCTGCCGGGCCGCCCCCGGCGTGCGCCGCTCGACCGGCAGGTCCCACCACGAGGAGAGCACCTGGTGCAGCGCCGTGCCGACGGTGTGGTGGGCGAACCGGGGACCGCGCGGCGGCACCGGCCGGTCGACGTTGGCGAACCGGTAGCGGCGCGGGCAGTCGGAGAAGTCCGCCAGCGACTTCGGGGAGGCGCGCAGCAACCGGCGCGGCATGCCGGGCAGCACGGCCTCACCGCCGTCCGTCGGGTTGCGCATGCCGCCACGGTAGCCGCGGCCGCCGACGGTTCAGCCGCGCAGGAGGGCCGTCCCCGTCCCGGCGGCCAGCAGCCGCTCGAACTCCGCCGGGTCGGTCGTGCAGGCGCCGATCGGCGTCGTCTTGTTGCTGCCGTGGTAGTCGCTGGAGCCGGTGACGACCAGCCCCAGGTCCGCGGCCAGGCCTCGCAGCTGCGCCCGCTCCGCCTCGTCGTGGTCGGGGTGGTCGACCTCGAGACCCAGCAGGCCCGCCTCGGCCATCGCGGCCACCGCCTCGTCACCGACCACCCTGCCCCGCTTGGTGGCCAGCCCGTGCGCGAAGACCGGCACTCCCCCGGCCGCCCGCACCAGCGCGATGCCCTCGCGGACGTCGGTGTCGGCCTTGGCCACGTAGTAGGGGCTGCGGTGGTGGAGCAGGGTCGCGAACGCCTCCTCGACCGAGCCGACCACCCCGCCGCGGACCAGCGCGCCGGCGATGTGCGGCCGGCCCACCACCCCGCCGCCGGCGTGCGCCACCAGCTCGTCCCAGTCGACCGGGTGCCCGTCGGCCGCCATCGCCCGCACGATCCGCTCGGCGCGGCTGAGCCGCTCGTCCCGCAGCCGGGCGCGCTCGGCGGCGAAGACCGGGTGCACGGGGTCGAAGAGGTAGCCGAGCAGGTGCACGCTGATCGGCGGCTCGTCGTCGGGGAACCAGCGGCAGGACAGCTCCATGCCGGGGACGACGGTCAGCCCGGGCGGGCGGGCCGCCTCCGCGGCCGCCCAGCCACCGGTGGTGTCGTGGTCGGTCAGCGCGACGACGTCGAGGCCGGCGGCGCGCGCGGTCGCGAGCAGCTCGGCGGGGCTCTCGGTGCCGTCGGACACGGAGGAGTGGGTGTGCAGGTCGATCCGCATCACCGCCCAGCCTGCCGCACCGCGCCGCCGGCCACCCGGCGGGTCAGGCCTGCTGCGGCGGGAGACCGGTGATCGGCTCGGTGTCGCGCCGGGCCGGGCGCTGCGGCTCCACGTTGCCCTCGTCGTCGCCCCCGGAGGCGGCGCCGCCGTAGTCGCTGGTGAACAGCAGCTTGCTCACGTCCTTGTACAGCGTCCCGGCGTCGGGGAGGAACGTGATCTCCGACAGCGCCTGCTGCTGGCCGGCCGACTCGAAGCGGAAGGTGCCGTAGCCGAGCAGCTGGCCGAACAGCGTCTCCTTCCACGTCAGGTCGGTGATCCGGCGCAGCGGGAGCAGGGTGACGGTGCGGACGATGACGCCGGAGGTCAGCAGCACCCGCCGGGTGCTGACGATGAAGTGCCGCATCCACCACTCGCCGATGCGCAGGGCGTACACGACCAGCGCCCCGAGGACGACCAGCATGCCGACGGTGCTGGTGACCCGGTTCTCCGGGTCCAGCAGCAGCAGCCAGCCGCCGAGGAGGAACACCGGCAGGAAGCGCACCGTCGGCCCGATCAGCACCGCCCAGTGCCGGCGGGTGGCCACCACCGCCGTCTCGTCGGGCAGCAGGTACTTCTGGACGTCCTTGGCCGCCCGGGTCGGGAGCGCCTCCGGGGTCCCCACGGGTCAGACCAGGGAGCCGACGAACTCCGACAGCGACGACGCCGCGCTGCCCAGCGCCTCACCGGCGTTGCGCACGAGCTCGGCGGAGGCCTCCGGCTGCTGGATGACGTAGAAGAGCACGAAGGCGACGACCACCCAGGTGAGGACCTTCTTGAGGTTCACCGCCACCTCCAGGGGTGCGAGTGCAGGGGCGGGACCAGCCCGCGCGGACAGCCCGCCGGGTGCGGCGGACGCGTTCGTCCCATGAGTAACACAGGCCCCAGGGCCACTCCGGCAGGCGCGCCGATCATGGGGCGGCCCACCCGGTTCCGGAGACGGGCCGGTCACGAGCCGGGCAGCAGGTGCTCCCCCGGCGGGCCGAGCGGCAGGTCGGGGTAGATGCGATCCCGCAGGTCCAGCAGCTCCAGCTGCTCGGCCAGCAGCCAGGCGGCGTTCATCGGCCACATGACCAGCCACAGCCAGACGCCGTAGGCCTCCCCCACGAACGCGGCGCGGTCGTCGGTCGTCGGGACCGTCCACAGCGGTGCCCGCTGGCCGGCCGCCTTGACGTCGACCGAGCTCGGGCCGGAGATGACGTCGCCGGGGTCCAGGCCGGGCAGGCCGGCGTACCCGCAGCCCACTCCGGTACCGGGCTCCTCGGCGACCAGGACCAGCTCGGCCGACCCACCGAGAGGGGCCGGTCCGGCACAGTCGACGACGATCGCCCGGGCCCCCGGCTCGCCACCCCAGGCCAGGCCGGTGACCGCCCAGCCGGACGGCATCGGGTCGGGCACCCACGCCGGGACGCGCGCGTCGGCGGTGACCGCCGCGATCGCGTCGTGCGCGACCAGGGCGGTGTGGTGCAGCGGTGTGACGGCGCCGTGCAGGTGGCACCAGGCGAGCGCCTCCGACCCGGTCCGGGCGGCCAGCAGCTCGCCGCACCGGGGGCAGACCGGGGAGGCGCTCATCGCAGACAACCGTCGCGGGAGCGGCGCCGCACGTCAAGCGCAGGGGCGCGCCGCGCTGCGTAGCCTCCCGGGGGTGGCCGCGGGCGAGCAGGACGACACCCGGCCGCTGGTGCCGTGCGTCGGGGGGATCGTGCACGACCGGGCGCACCGGCTGCTGGTGGTCCGGCGGGGCCAGGAGCCCAGCCGCGGCCTGTGGTCGGTGCCCGGCGGCCGCGTCGAGCCCGGCGAGACCCTCGCCGCGGCGGTCGAGCGCGAGGTGCTGGAGGAGACCGGCCTGCGCGTGCGGGCCGGCGCCGAGGTCGGCCGGGTGCGCATCGACGGCGGTGCCGCCGTCTACGACGTCGCGGACCTGGCCTGCGTGCTGCTCGACGATGCCGCGCCGGTGGCCGGGGACGACGCGACCGAGGCGCTCTTCGTGGACGCCGCGACGCTCACCGGGCTGGACTGCACGCCCGGGCTGGTGAAGACGCTGGCCGGCTGGGGCGTGCTGCCGGACTGACCGGCGACACGCCCCGGCCGCAGGTCAGCCGCGGGGCGTGGGCTCCGGGCGGCCCGGCTGCTCGCCGCCACGGGCCTCGCCGTAGGAGCGCTTGGGGACCATGACCTTGCGGCGGAAGATGCAGACGACGGTGCCGTCCTGCTTGTAGCCGATGGTCTCGACGTAGACCACGCCGCGGTCGTCCTTGGACTTCGACGGCGTCTTGTCCAGCACGGTCGTCTCGCCGTAGATGGTGTCGCCGTGGAAGGTCGGCGCCACGTGGCGCAGCGACTCGATCTCCAGGTTCGCGATCGCCTTGCCCGAGACGTCCGGGACGCTCATGCCGAGCAGCAGCGAGTAGATGTAGTTGCCGACGACGACGTTCTTGCCGAAGTCGGTGGTCTTCTCCGCGTAGTTCACGTCCATGTGCAGCGGGTGGTGGTTCATCGTCAGCAGGCAGAACAGGTGGTCGTCGTACTCGGTGACGGTCTTCCCGGGCCAGTGCTTGTAGACCGCGCCGACCTCGAACTCCTCGTAGTACCGACCGAACTGCATGTGCTCGCTCCCGACGTCGACGCTGACAGACGGGTCGTGATCTTACGGACGCGGCACCCGGCCGCACCCGCGGGCGGCCGGTGGCCGGGCCTCAGAGCAGCTCGAGCAGCGGGCCGATCTCCTGCGAGGCGTACCAGGCGAGCTCGTGCCCCTCGGCCTGGTCGACGACGAACTGCGACTCCTCGCTGCCCAGGTCGGCCTCCAGCACCACGTTGACCGCCTTGCGGACGTCGTCCTCGGCCTCGGCGTCGTCGACGTGCGCGCTGGCGACGTCCTGCATCCGCACCTCGTGCGAGAGCCGGGCCGCGCCGCGCTCGACGTGCGGGTCGTCCATCGGGGCGACCGCGTCGTCGGGGACGTCGGCGGCGACCACCACGCGGCGCCGGGGGGCCAGCGGGTCCAGGTCCAGCAGCCGCAGGCTCGCGCGGGCGGCGGTCAGCAGCGCGGCGTACTCCAGCTCCTCGGTGTCGGCCTCGGCGTCGCTCACCGCGTAGAACTCGCGCAGCTGCGGGGTCACCGCGAAGACCGTCTGCGGAGCGGGCAGCCGCCCCTCGTCGACCAGCGTCCGCAGCACGGTCGTCGTCGCCGGCAGGTACACGCGCACGCGGCTTCCTCCTTCGTCGGTGGAGGGAGACCGTATCCGCCCGCGGTGCGCGCACCGCCCGGCGGCTCAGGACGAGGTCTCGACCAGCTCCGCGACCTGCTGCTCGACGAGGTCGGCCAGCACGTCGACGTCGCCCACGCTGTCCCGGTCGGCGTTGAAGCCGAAGTACACCGTGCCGTCGTAGGACGTCATGCCGATGGACAGCCCCTGCCCCCGCGCCAGCGGGACGACCGGGAAGACCTCCAGCATCCGGCCGCCGGCCGCGTACAGCGGCACCTGCGGGCCGGGCACGTTGGTGACGACCACGTTGAACAGCCGGCGGGACAGCCCGCGGGCCGCCCGGGCACCGAGGGCGTGCAGGGTGGAGGGCGCGAAGCCGCTGAGCGCGATCAGGCTGTCGGCCCCGACGGACCGCCCGTGCTGGCTGGCCCCGCGCATGGCGTAGGTCAGCCGGGCCAGGCGCACCCGCGGGTTCGGCTCCCCCACCGGCAGGTCGACCAGGTGCGAGGTGACCCGGCTGCCGGCCTCCCCCTCCTCGTCCTGCACCGAGACGGGCACGAGCGCCCGGATCGTGGTCCCGGACACCACCGGCTCACCGCGGGACAGCAGCCACTCGCGCAGCGCGCCGGCGACCACGGTGAGCAGGACGTCGTTGACGGTGCCGCCGTGCGCCTTGCGCACGCGCTTGAGGTCGTCGAGGTCGGCGCAGGCGACAGCCACCCGCCGCTGCCGGCCCACGGGTGCGTTCATCGGGCTGTGCGGGGCGGGCAGGATCGCCGAGCGGGCGGTGCGCAGCAGGCCGCCGGCGAGCCCGCCGAGGCGGGCGGCGGTGGTCCGGGTGTCGGTCACCGCGGACCGGGCGGCGTCCACCAGCGTGCTCGGTCGCTGCCGGTACTCGTCCAGGGCGGACCGGACCAGCTCCAGCCCCGAGGGGAGCGGCTGCGGGCGCCACGGGACCGGCTCGGGCGCCGGCGCGTCCGGGGAGGGGTCCAGCAGCACCTGGCCGATGTCGACGGCGCTCAGGCCGTCCACCAGCGCCGGGTGGGTCTTGGTCACCACGGCGACGCGGCCGCCGGTCAGCCCCTCGACGAGGTAGGCCTCCCACAGCGGGCGGTTGCGGTCCAGCGGCCGGGAGTTCAGCCGCGAGACGAGGTCCAGCAGCTGCGTCGTGGTGCCCGGACGGGGCAGTCCGGACCGCCGCACGTGGTAGGCGATGTCGAACTCGGGGTCGTCGACCCACACCGGGTTGGCGAGCTGGCCGGGGACCTCCACGACCCGCTGGCGGTACCGCGGCACCAGGGACAGCCGGGCGGCCACGAGCGACTCGAGCGCGTCGAGCCCTCCGGGCGGCGCCTCGAGGACGAGGACGCCACCGACGTGCATGGGCGTCCCGGGCTCCTCCAGGTAGAGGAAGGACGCGTCCAGGGTGCTGAGCCGCTCGACCATCGTTCTCCTCACGGGCCGGGGCCTCACGCTACGACGCAGGACCGCTCCTCCGACACTCCGACGGTCACCCCGCCCGCCTGCGCCCGACGAGCCGGCGGCGGCCGGGGGCCGGGGCCCGCAGTCCCGCGAGCTCCGCGGCCAGACCGCGCAGAGCCTCCCGCAGCGGGGCGCCGGGCGCCACCTCGGCCAGCGTCCGGCCCGCGGCCAGCGCGGCGTCGGTCGCGCGCCGGTCCGCCGGGAGGAAGAACCGCGGCCGGTGGCCGGTGAACCGCTCGAGCGCCTCCGCGACCTCCTCGCGCGGGTCGCCCGGCACCGGCCCGCGCCGCAGCTGGTTGACCACCAGCACCGGCTCGACGTCGGGGAGCACCTCGCGCAGCTGGTCCAGGCCCCGCACGCAGCGCTGCAGCGCCACCGGGTCGGCCCCGGTCACGCACAGGACGGTGTCGGCCTCCTCCAGGACCGCCAGCGTCGCCCCGTTCCGGCGGGGCGCGGCGGTGTCGAAGGAGAGCTCCTCGTCGTCCTCGACGCCGAAGGCGCAGTCGACCACGGTGAGGTGGGCCAGGCGGCGCGCCTCCTCCAGCACGGTGGCCACGGCCGAGGGCCGCAGCTCCGGCCAGCGGTCCGCCCGGGCCAGGCCGGTGAGCACGCGCAGCTCCGGGCGGACCGCCCAGGCCAGGCGGGCCAGCCCCGCGGCGTCCAGCGTCCCCGAGCCCGCCAGACGGGCGGCGCCGGCCAGCCCCGGTGACTCGTCCAGGAGCCCGAGCACCTGGGCCACGACTCCGCCGTAGACGTCGGCGTCCACCAGCAGCGTGCCGGCCCCCAGCCGCGCCGCCTCGTCGGCCAGGCCCACCGCGACGGTCGTCCGCCCGGGCGCCCCGGTCGGCCCCCACACGGCGACCACCCGGCCGCGGCCCTCCGGCCGGGCCAGGGGCTCCTCCGGCTCGACCAGCACGGGGAGCGCCGCGCGCGGGTCCGCGACATCCCGGCCGGCGTCGGGCACCCCGGCGACCGCGTCGCGCAGTGCGGCGGCGATGACCTCGGCATCGGCGTCGGCCGGCAGCACCTGGGACACGCCGAGCTGGCGCAGCCGCTGCGCTGCCACCTCGTCCCCCGGCTCGACCAGCCCCACGACCGCGACGCCCGCGGCGTGCAGGCGGGCCACGGCCTCGCCGTCGAGCCGGCGCAGCTCGGCCGAGAGCAGCGCCGCCTGGCCGGTCCCGGTGGCCGCGGCGGCGAGCAGCTCGGCGACGTCCACGCAGCGCCGCACGACGGTCACCCCGTGCGCGTCGCGGTCCAGCGCCCCGACGAGCTCGGACTCCCAGCCCGCCCCGGTGACCGCGGTGAAGACCTGGACGGCCATCAGCCGACCGGCCCGGCCGGCGCGGGGGCCGGGGCCGGGGCGGGAGCCGGCGCCGTGGGCCGCGCCGCCGCTCCGGCCCGCGCCCGTTCGGCGGCGGCCGCCGACGTGTCGACCGAGTCGTGGGCGACGACGACCAGGGGACGCCCGGCGATCGCGGCCAGGAGGGCGGCGGGCTCGTCGGCGGGGACGCGGATGACCACCTGGACCGTCGTCGACGGGGTGGACAGCACGCCCTCGGCGTCGCCGGAGGTGGTCTGCACGGGGGCCCCGGAGACGACGAGCGCGACGCTGCCGACCCCCTGGCCGGTGGCCCCGGCGGCCGGGTCGCCCACGGCGTAGACGTCGATCAGCCGACCGTGGCGCAGGCCGGGGGGCACGTAGCCGGCCTGCACCGGGAGGGACAGCTCCACCAGGTCCGCCGGCTCCTCGAGCGCGGAGACCGGGAGCAGCTCGCCGGCTCGCACGGCGCGGGACAGCACCTGCCCGTCGGGCCGGGTGCTGCCCGACAGGTAGGCCTGCGCCGCGTCGTCCAGCCGGACGTCGACGACGACGAGGTCCGAGGCGTCCAGCTCGGTACCGGCGGCCAGGTCCTCCGCGGCGGTCCAGACCGGCACGGTGGTGTCGGCAGCGCTGACGACCCGCGCGCCGAGCAGCACCGAGCCGAGCACGAGCAGCACGCCCAGCACCAGGCGCAGGTCGAGCCAGGCGGGGGGCTTGACGCGCCGCGGCGTGGGCCCGGCCGGCAGGTCGGCGGCCGCCTCGGCGGGGACCGGGCTCCGGAGGGCGGTCACGGCACCTCACCTCTTCCAGCACGTCGTGCACCGGGAACCGGTGCGTTGACACGCCGTTGCGGAGCGCTGACGACGTTCGGGTGCAGATGATGCGGCACGGACCCGTTTCCGTGCATCCGCCATCCACACGAACGTGTGTGGACAGCCGCAGACGTTCCCCGGCGCGGCTGACACACTGGGCGGCGACCCGGATGGAGACGCAGATGCCCACGCCCCGCTTCCTGACCCTCGACGACGTCGCGGAGATCCTCAACGTCTCGTGGTCGCAGGCCTACGCGCTGGTCCGCCGCAAGGAGCTGATCGCCATCCAGATCGGCGGCCGGGGCCAGTGGCGGGTCGAGGTGGACGAGCTCGAGCGCTTCATCCAGCAGAAGTACGCCGAGGCGCGCGCCGGCACCGTGCCCGAGGAGCCCGCGGCCACGCCGTCCGAGACCCCGGCGGCCGAGCAGCGCGCCTGAGCGCTCAGTCCCACCCGGGCAGCAGCGTCCGCACCACCGCGACCGCGTCGATGACGAGCGCGTGCACCTCGCGGACCGCGCCGGACCGCCGCGGCTCGTCGGCCGGGTGCTCGGCCAGCTCCACGTAGTCGGCACCCACCCGGTCCAGGGTCCCGCCGAGGACCGTCCCGTCGTCCAGCACGACCTGGACGGGGCTGCGGTCGCGGGCCAGCCCGCGCAGCGCGCGGCGCAGGTCCAGCCGCGCCCGGACCGGCCCCTCGTCCTCCGGGGCGGCGCTGCGCCGCCCCAGCCCCGCGACGGCGCGCACGGCCGCCACCGACACCAGCTGGTCGCGGCCGTGGTCGTCGGCCAGGAGCAGCCAGTCGCTGCCCACCTCCGTGAGCACACCGCCCACGCGGCCGGCGCCGCGGCAGGTCACGGTGACCCGGGCCCCCACCGAGCCACCGAGCCGCTCGGCCAGCCGGACGGCTCCCATCTCCGCGCGGGCGCGCGAGGCCCACTCCGCCCGCTCCTGCGCGTCCTCCGCGGCCTCGAACTGCGCCTGCAGGTCCGCGAACAGCTGCTGCCACCGCATGCGCACAGCCTAGATCGACGCGGATACTTGCGTTTGCTGGCGTTTGCTTGCTTTAGTGTCGCGACGTCAACGATCGAGGAGGTGCGATGTCGATCCACCGGCTGCTCGGCACCGTCGTCGGCATGGCGGCCGTCGCTGCTCTGCTGGTGGCGCTGTCGCCCTCCGCCGGCGCGAGCGTCGCGGCCCTCGGCCGGCCGCAGGCCACCGCGGACGCCGCCGGTGCCGACGCCCTCGTGCTGCACGTCGTCGGCCTCCTGGCCTGGGCCGTCTGGGCCTGGGGGGCGGTCGGGCTGGCGCTGACGGCGGCCTCCGCCCTGCCCGGCCTCGCCGGCGGGCTCGCCAGCGGCGTGCTCCGCCGGGTCCTCCCCGCGGGTGCCCGCCAGGCCGCCGCCCTCGCCCTCGGGATCGGCCTCGGTGTCGCCCCGCCCGTCCTGGCGACGGCGGTGGTGTGGGCGGCCCCGGCCGCCGCGGCGGCGGAGGAGCCAGTCCCGGGCGCGGGCGTGCCGGACTGGCCGGGAGCGCCCTCGCCCACGGTGGCCCACGCCGGTCACGACGCCGGGTCGCTGCCGGACTGGCCGCAGGCACCGGTGGCCGGCGAGCACGTCGTCGTCCGCGGCGACTGCCTGTGGGACATCGCCGAGCGCCGCCTCGCCGACGCGTCCGGGACGGCGCCCGCTCCCGCGGACGTCGCGCGGGCCGTCCGGGCGTGGTGGCAGGCCAACGCCGACGTGGTCGGCCCGGACCCCGACCTGCTCCAGCCGGGCCAGGTACTGCGACCGCCGTCCGCCTGACCCGCCCGGCCCCCCGACCCCACCCACCCCGCAGGGAGAACCCCATGACCGCACCGACCCGCACGGCACCCGCCGCCCGCCCGGCCCTCCGGGTGGCCGTGGTCCCGACGCCCCAGCCACCCCTGGAGGAGCGACCGGCGCTGCGCCTGGTGCACCCGGGCCGGCCCACCCCCCGGCCGGCGTACCGGCCCGGCCCCCCTCCGCGGGAGACGCTCGCGGTCGCCCCGGCCGACGAGTTCGGCCCGGTCAGGTCCACCCGCTCCGAGCTGCCGCCCGCCGCGCAGGCCGGGCACCGCCTCGTCCGGACGGCGCTCGAGGCCCTCGCCGGCCGGCGGCCCCTGACGCACGTGCGCGACCTGACCTCGCCGGGCATCTACGCGGCGCTCTGCGGCGGTCGCCGCCCCGCCTGGTGCGCCGAGGGCAGCGCCCCGCTGGTCGTCGGGCGGATCCGGGTGTGCGAGCCGGTCGACGGGGTGGCCGAGGTCAGCGCCGTGGCCCACCGGGGTGGGCGGGCCCACGCGGTCGCCGCACGCCTGGAGGGCGTCGACGGCCGCTGGCGCTGCACGGTCCTGCAGATCGGCTGAGACCGCACACGACGGCGCCCCCGACGACCGGGTCGTCGGGGGCGCCGTCGTGCGGTGCGCCGCTCAGCTGCCGGCAGCTCCGTGGCACTGCTTGAACTTGCGGCCCGATCCGCAGGGGCAGGGCGCGTTGCGCGGCGTCTCCTTGGAGCCCACCACGGTCGCGCTCTTCGCCGCCTTGGCCTTGCCGCCCTCGGACGCCGAGGCGTCGAGGCTGGGCGCGGAGTAGGTCAGGTTCTGCTGGGCCCGGCGCGGCTCGTCCAGCCCCTTCACCGACAGCGTCGGCGCCGCACCGGTCTCGGCAGGAGCCGCCTCGGCCGGCGCGGGCTCGGCCGGCGTGGCCGGCGCCGCCTCGGCGGTGGACCGCCGGGCGGTGGCCGCAGCAGCCTTGCCGGTGGTGGCCGTGGCGGCGGCCTGGCGGGCCAGCACCTTCGCCGTCCCCGCCTGCGCGGCGGCGAGCGCCTTGGCCTCCGCCTCGTCCTGCTTGGCCTTGGCCTCCGCCTCCTGCTCCTCCTTGGTCTTCACCTCGAGGTTGAACAGGAAGCCGACCGACTCCTCCTTGATGCCGTCGAGCATCGCGGTGAACATGTCGAAGCCCTCGCGCTGGTACTCCACGACGGGGTCGCGGTTCGCCATGGCGCGCAGGTGGATGCCGGCCCGCAGGTAGTCCATCTCGTAGAGGTGCTCGCGCCACTTGCGGTCCATGACCGACAGCAGCACCCGGCGCTCCAGCTCCCGCATGACCTCCGCGCCGAGCTTGCCCTCCCGCTCCTCGTACGCCCGGTGGACGTCGTCCAGCAGCGCCTGCTTGAGCGCGGCCGGGGTCAGGTCGGACTGCTCGCCACCGGCCTGCTCGACCAGCTCCTCGATCGTGATCCCGACCGGGTACAGCGCCTTGAGCGCCGTCCACAGCTGCTCGAGGTCCCAGTCCTCCGCGTAGCCGGTCTCGGTGGCACCGTCGGCGTAGGCACCGATGACGTCGTCGACCATCGCCCGCACCTGGTCGTGCAGGTCGGCGCCGTCGAGCACCTTGCGGCGCTCGTCGTAGATGACCGTGCGCTGGCGGTTGAGGACCTCGTCGTACTTGAGGACGTCCTTGCGGACCTCGAAGTTCTGCTGCTCCAGCTGCGTCTGGGCCGAGCGGATCGCCCGGGTGACCATCCTGTGGGTGATCGGCTCGTCGTCGGGCACCCGGAGGGTGTTCATCATCGACTCGAGCATCGGGCCGTTGAACCGGCGCATCAGGTCGTCACCGAGGGAGAGGTAGAAGCGGGACTCCCCCGGGTCGCCCTGGCGGCCCGACCGGCCGCGCAGCTGGTCGTCGATGCGCCGGCTCTCGTGCCGCTCGGTGCCGAGCACGTACAGGCCACCGGCCTCGGCGACCGCCTCGTGCTCGGCCTTCACCTGGGCCTTCGCCGCGACGAGCGCCTCGTCCCAGGCCGCCTCGTACTCCTCCGGCGTCTCCGCCGGGGACAGGCCGCGGGCGCGCAGGGCCTCGTCGGCGATGAACTCCGCGCTGCCGCCGAGCTGGATGTCGGTACCGCGGCCGGCCATGTTCGTGGCGACGGTGACCGCACCCGGGCGGCCGGCCTGCGCGATGATCGACGCCTCGCGGGCGTGGTTCTTCGCGTTCAGCACCTCGTGCGGGATGCCGCGCTTGAGCAGGTACTTCGCCAGGATCTCGGACTTCTCGACGCTGGCCGTGCCCACCAGCACCGGCTGGCCGGCCTCGTGCCGCTCCGCGATGTCCTCGACGACGGCGTCGAACTTCGCCTTCTCCGTCTTGTAGATGACGTCGGCCTGGTCCTGCCGCACCATCGGCCGGTTCGTCGGGATCGGCACGACGCCCAGCTTGTAGGTCTGGTGCAGCTCGGCGGCCTCGGTCTGGGCCGTACCGGTCATCCCGGACAGCTTCTCGTAGAGCCGGAAGTAGTTCTGGAGGGTGATCGTGGCGAGCGTCTGGTTCTCGTCCTTGATCTTCACCTTCTCCTTGGCCTCGATGGCCTGGTGCATGCCCTCGTTGTAGCGGCGGCCGGCCAGCACGCGGCCGGTGAACTCGTCGACGATGAGGACCTCACCGTTGCTGACGATGTACTGCTGGTCCTTCTTGAACAGCTCCTTGGCCTTGAGGGCGTTGTTCAGGTAGCCGATCAGCGGCGTGTTGACCGCCTCGTAGAGGTTGTCGATGCCGAGCTGGTCCTCGACGAACTCCACGCCCTCCTCGGTGACGGCGACCGTGCGCTTGGCCTCCTCCACCTCGTAGTGCACGTCGCGCTTCATCAACGGGACGATCCGCGCGAACTCCTGGTACCACTTGCCCGCCGTCTCGGCCGGGCCGCTGATGATCAGCGGGGTGCGGGCCTCGTCGATGAGGATCGAGTCGACCTCGTCGACGATGGCGAAGTGGTGGCCGCGCTGCACCAGGTCGGCCTTGTTCCAGGCCATGTTGTCGCGCAGGTAGTCGAAGCCGAACTCGTTGTTCGTGCCGTAGGTGATGTCGGCGGCGTAGTGCTCGCGCCGCTCGGCAGGGGTCTGGCCGGAGAGGATCGTGCCGACCGACAGGCCGAGGAACCGGTGCACCCGGCCCATCCACTCCGCGTCGCGCTTGGCCAGGTAGTCGTTGACCGTGACGACGTGCACGCCCTTGCCGGTCAGCGCGTTCAGGTAGGCGGGGAGGACACCGGTCAGCGTCTTGCCCTCACCGGTGCGCATCTCGGCGATGTTGCCCAGGTGCAGCGCCGCGCCGCCCATGAGCTGCACGCGGAAGTGCCGCTGGCCCAGCGTCCGGGTGGCCGCCTCGCGGACGACCGCGAACGCCTCGGGCAGCAGCGCGTCGAGGGACTCCCCGTCGGCGTACCGCTCCTTGAACTCGTCGGTCTTCGCACGCAGCTCGGCGTCGGAGAGGTCCGTGTAGTCGTCGGCCAGCGAGTCGACCGCATCGGCGATCTTGGACAGCCGTCGGACGAGCTTGCCCTCACCGGCACGGAGGATCTTCGAGAACACCACGTCCCCAGCGTAGGCGGCGCAGCTGGGAGCGCGGCCCCGTGCGGTCCGCGGCACACCACGCGCCCCATCCGTACGCTGCACCGATGGCGCGCGACCTCACCGACCCGGGCCCCGGTCTGCTGGAGTTCCTCACCGAGCGGCACCTCGCGACGCTGACCACGCTGCGCCCCGACGGCACCCCGCACGTGGTGCCGGTCGGGGTCACCTACGACGCCGCCACGCGGACCGCCCGGGTCATCACGTCCGGCTCGTCGGCGAAGGCGCGGCACGTGCGGGGCGGGCAGGGGCGCGTCGCCGTCTGCCAGGTCGACGGCGCGCGCTGGGCCACCCTGGAGGGGACGGCGGTGGTGCGCGACGACGCCGCCTCGGTGGCCGACGCGGTCGAGCGCTACGCCCGGCGCTACAAGCAGCCGCGGGAGAACCCGGCCCGCGTGGTCATCGAGATCTCGGTGGACCGGATCCTCGGCAACGCGTGACGATGGCGCGGTGGACCTCTCCGCCGTCGACCTGGTCACCGAGACCGTCCGCACCGAGCGGCTCGTGCTGCGGCCCTACCGGGCCGACGACGTGGCGCCGGTGCACCGGGCCTGCCAGGACCCGGAGATCCAGCGCTGGATCGGCCAGCTGCCGGTGCCCTACACGCGGGACTCGGCGAGGGCGTTCGTGGAGGAGGTCGCGCCCGGGGAGCGGTCCGCCGGGACCGGCCTGACCACCGCGGTGGAGGCCGACGGGGAGCTCGTCGGCTCCGCCGGCGCCTACCTGCGACCGGGACGCCTGGGCCCTGAGATCGGCTACTGGGTCGCGCCGTGGGCGCGCGGGCAGGGCTACGCCGCCGAGGCCGCGCACGCCCTGGCCGAGTGGGCGCTGGGCCTGGGCGCTCCCCGGGTGCACCTGTTCGTCGACGTCGGCAACGCCGCGTCCCAGGCGGTCGCGCGGCGCGCCGGCTTCCGCGACGAGGGCGTGGTGCGGGCCGCGCTGGACCACCGCGACGGCGGCCGGCGCGACGCCGTGCTGTTCGGCCGGCTGCCCGGCGACTGAGCGGGGCGCGGCCGGTGGCCGCGCCCCGCCCGGGTCAGACGGTCGCCGGCTGCGGCACCGCGGACGGCGTCTGCGCGGCGCCGTCCTGGGACACCGGCGCCAGCCGGATCAGGCCGTAGTCGTAGGCGTGCCGGCGGTAGACGACCGTCGGCTGCCCGGTGTCGGCGCACTGGAAGAGGAAGAAGTCGTGGCCGACCAGCTCCATCTCGTGGAGCGCCTGGTCGACGGTCATGGGCGTCGCGGGGTGGTGCTTCTCCCGCACGATCTGCCCGGGCAGGTGCTCGTCGAGGTCGGTGAGGTGCGGGCCGGCGGCCAGCTCGCGGTCCCGTTCCAGCTGCGCCTCGATGGCGAGCTCCGGGGCACCGCCGTCGAGCACGGCGCCGTTGAGCCGGACGCTCTCCGGGGTGCGCCGCCCGTGGTGGACGCGGCGCCGGTCGGCGGCCCGGCGGAGCCGGTTGTCGAGCTTGCCGGCGGCGAGGTCGAGGGCGGCGTAGAAGTCCGGGCCGCAGGCCTCGGCGCGGACCACGGGGCCCTTGCCCCTCAGGGTGATCTCCACCCGCTGGCAGTTGGCCGCCTGGCGGGGGTTCTTCTCGTGGAAGAGTTCCACGTCGATGCGCGAGAGCTTGGTGTCGAACCGCTCCAGCTGACCGACCTTGTCCTCCACGTGCTGCCGGTAGTGCTCGGGAACTTCGACGTTACGACCACGGACCACGATCTCCATGAGACCTCCCGGTTGGGACGGGCATTGGTCGCTTCGACGCTAGTCGCTCCTCCCCGGTCCCGACAGTCGATCGTGGTGGCCCCCGGGGACGTTCCCGGCCCGGTACCGGAGCGGCTCGGAGGTGCCCGGCCGAGGGGTCGCGGAGGGGCGCGGCGTGGCGGCGAGGACGGCCGCCAGCACCGCCGGCCCGCCCGCCCGGGCCCGGTCGGAGAGCACCGCGGCCGCGGCGCAGAGGGTGGCCCCGGTGGTGACGACGTCGTCGACGACCACCACCAGCGCGCCCACGGGGAGCCGCCCGCCGCGCGGGTCGGGGACGAAGGTGCCGGCCAGGTTGGCCCGCCGCTGGGCCGCGGTCAGGCCGGCGGAGTCGCGCACCCGCCCGCGACGGCGCAGCAGCCGGCGCTCGACCGCGGCGACCCCCTCCTGCCGGAGCCCGGCAGCGCCGCGCGGAGGAGGGTTCGTCGTGATCTGGTCGGTCGTGCTGGCCGCGTTCGTCCTGGTGCTCCCG
>NZ_SPQP01000008.1 GCF_004571075.1 Blastococcus sp. TF02A-35 | reverse complement strand
ACACGTAGACTTCCGGCCCGTGAAGCTCCGCCTGCCCGGCCGCCGCGACCCCGACCAGACGCCCGCCGCCCCCTCCGGCGACACGGGCGAGCTGACCGAGCAGCTGGTCAAGGCCGGCGGCAAGGGGGCCGGTCACCGGCGAAGCCGCCCTCGACGGCCGCCGGGCGGCCGAAGGCGCCGGCCTGCGCGGGCGAGGGCTGCTGCGGCGCCGCCGGGCGGGGCTGGAGCCGCTGGGCCGTGGTCTCGTCGAACGAGCCGGTCTGCCCGGTCGGACGCGTGAAGACGGCGGGGTCCGGCCCCGAGGGCCCGGGAGTGCTCAGGGGGTGCCGCCCGGTGCGCCGTTGGTGCCCACGGTGACGGTGCGCAGGACCGGCGGGGCGACCTCGGTGTGCTGCTCGGCGCGGCCGCTGTCGGCCACCGGGCCACCCGGCAGGCGGGCGCCGTCCCCGGGGAGGGTCAGCACGAGCACGGTGACGCCCGCGCCCAGCCCGACGAGCGTGCCGGCGACGCCGCGGCGCAGCCAGCGCGCGCTCGAGTGGTCGCGGTTGTGCGGCGCGCCGCCGGTGAGGTCGACCGACCACGAGCCGGTCCCGCCGGTGAGCGTCAGCTCCCCCGGCCCGGCGCTCATGGGGCCCGACCCGGCGCCGGGGACGTCCGCGGTGAACGGGATCGCGCACAGCCGGGACATGAGGTCGCCGGGGACCGCGACGTCGGCCGAGCCGTGCAGCGCCTCCTTCGCCTCGCGCTGGGCCTCCACGGCCATCCGGCACTGCGCGCACCCGGCGAGGTGCCGTGCCGCCCGGCCCGCGGGGCCGGCGGTCAGCTCGCCGTCGACGAGCGCGGCGATCGCCTCCTGCGCCAGGTGGCTCTCCGGGATGTTCATGCCCCGACCTCCCCCGGGACGACGGGCCGGCGCGGGGCGAGGTGCGCCAGCGCCTGCCGCAGCTGGACGCGGCCGCGGTGGATGCGGCTGCGGACGGTGCCGAGCTTGATCCCCAGGGTCGCGGCGATCTCCTCGTAGGTGAGGCCCTCGATGTCGCAGAGGACGACGGCCACGCGGAACTCGGGCGGCAGCGCGTCGAGCGCGGCCTGCACCTGGGGGTCGAGGTGGGTGTCGGCGTAGACCTGCTCGGGGCTGGGCGCCCGGCCGGGCAGCCGCTCGGTGTCCTCGGGCAGGGCGTCGAACCGGATCCGCTGCCGACGGCGGACCATGTCGAGGAACAGGTTCGTGGTGATGCGGTGCAGCCAGCCCTCGAACGTGCCGGGCGAGTAGTCCGCCAGCGAGCGGAAGACCCGGACGAAGGTCTCCTGGGTCAGGTCCTCGGCGTCCTGCGCGTTCCCCGACAGCCGGTAGGCCAGCCGGTAGACGCGGGCGGAGTGGTCGCGCACGACCTGGTCCCAGGTGGGCGCCACCCAGGCGTCGGAGGTCGCCGCGGGAGCGGGCGACTGCGCTGGCGTGGCCTCGGGCACGCCACCAGGATCGCAGACGGGGGCCGTCGCGACCTCCGCTGCACCGGAGTTTCGGGCGGGCATGGCTCGCTTCACGCGCACGTCCTGCTCAACGGGCGGGGGACACAGCGGTGTTCCCGTGCACCGCTGCTCACAGCAGACCCACAGGTAGGGCTGCCGCACGCGGGTCCCGGCGCCCCGGCCACTACCCTCGGCCGGTGATGAGCGCCGAGGAACCGCCGCCCGGGAGCGGCACCGATCCGGGCGCCGCCTACGCCGACCGCTTCGCCGCGGAGAGCCCGGAGATGGCCTCGGCCCGGCACCGGGCGCACTTCCTGTCCGGGACGCCGCCGGTGGAGCCGGCCGTCGGTGCGACCCTCGCCGTCCTGGCCGCCACCGCGGGCGCCCGTTCGGTGGTCTCGATCGGCAGCGGCGGTGGGCTGGCCGCCCTCTGGCTGCTGCGCGGCATGCGCCCCGACGGCGTGCTCACCGCGCTCGACGGCGACCCGGAGCAGCTGGGTGCCGCCCGCAAGGCGCTGGCGGAGGCCAAGGTGCCGGCGAGCCGGGCCCGGCTCATCTTCGGCACACCGGGTGAGGTCATCCCCCGGCTGTCGCCCGGCGCGTACGACCTGGTCTGCTGCGCGGGCCCGCCCCGCGACTACAGCGAGCACCTGCCGGCCCTCCTGGGCCTGGTGCGGCTGGGCGGGTCGCTCACCTGCCACGGGGTGCTCGCCGGCGGCCGCGTCGCGGACCGCACCGCGCGCGACCCGCAGTCGGTCGCGTGGCGGGAGATCGCGCGCACGGTGCGGGACGACGAGACGCTGCTGCCCGCCGTCCTGCCGATCGGCACCGGCCTGCTGGTCGCGACCAGGCGCCGGTAGCCGCCCTACGCGAATGCGCGGGCGCCCTTGCCGAGGACGGTCACCCCGCCGGCGCTGACGTGGTACCGCTGGCGGTCCACCTCCGGGTCCAGCCCGATCCGCGCGCCCGCCGGGACGATGACGTTCTTGTCCAGGATGGCGCGGCGGACGTGCGCGCCCTCGCCGATGTAGACGCCGTCCATGATCACGCTGTCCTCGACGCGGGCCCCGCGCTCCACGCGCACCCCGGGCGAGACGACGGAGTTGTGCACCGAGCCGCCGCCGATGATCGCGCCGGCGCTGACCATCGACTCCTCGGCCCGGCCGCCGAGCACGAACTTCGCCGGCGGCAGCTGCGGCGGGAGGGTGTAGATCGGCCAGCGGTCGTTGTAGAGGTTGAAGACCGGCGACACCGACACGAGGTCCATGTGCGCGTCGTAGTAGGAGTCGATCGTCCCCACGTCGCGCCAGTAGCCGTGGTCGCGCTCGGTCGCACCCGGCACCACGTTGGTGGAGAAGTCGTACACCCACGCCTCACCGGCGGCGGCCAGCATCGGCATGATCGAGCCGCCCATGTCGTGCTCGGAGGTGGCGTCCTCGGCGTCGGTCCGCAGCGCCTCGAGCAGGGCGTCGGTGGTGAACACGTAGTTGCCCATGGAGGCGAAGCTCTCCTCGGGCGAGTCCGGGAGGCCGGGCGGGTCGGCCGGCTTCTCCAGGAACCCGCGCACGCGGCCCTCGGCGTCGGCGTCGATGACGCCGAAGCCGGTCGCCTCGCGCCGCGGCACGCGCAGGCCGGCGATGGTCACGCCCGCACCGGTGCGCAGGTGCTGGTCGATCATCTGCGCCGGGTCCATGCGGTAGACGTGGTCGGCGCCGAAGACGACGACGATCTCCGGCCGCTCGTCGTAGATCAGGTTCAGGCTCTGGAAGATCGCGTCGGCGCTGCCGGTGTACCAGCGCGGGCCAAGCCGCTGCTGCGCCGGGACCGGGGTGATGTAGTTGCCGAGCAGCTGGGACATCCGCCAGGTGGTGGTGATGTGCCGGTCGAGGCTGTGGCTCTTGTACTGCGTGAGGACGGCGATCTGCCGGATGTCGGCGTTCACCAGGTTGGACAGCACGAAGTCGATGAGCCGGTAGTTGCCGCCGAAGGGCACCGCCGGCTTCGCACGGTCGGCGGTCAGCGGCGCCAGCCGCTTGCCCTCGCCACCGGCGAGCACGATGCCGAGAACCCGAGGACCGCCACGCATGTCGGAAAGGTAGCCGCTGACCGGCGCGGACGACGCACCGAACCCCGCAACCCCACCCTTCGGGGCAGGCGACGGCCTGGAACGGCCCCCTCGCAGGGACCCGTGCGAGCAGGTGACGGACTGGAACGGCCCCGTCCAGAGGCTCTCCCCGAGCCTGCGAGGGGTGAGAGGGACGGGGTCCTTCTAGGGTGACGGCGTGCGCATCGGGATCGTGACGCGGGAGTGGCCACCGGCGGTCTACGGCGGTGCGGGGGTGCACGTCGAGCACCTGGTCGCGGCGCTGCGCTCCCTGCCGGCCGGCCCGGAGCTCGACGTCCACTGCTTCGGCGACCCGCGGGGCGACGCCACCGGCCACCCGGTGCCCGAGGGGCTGCGCGAGGCGAACGGCGCTCTCCAGGCGTGGGGCACCGACGTCGGCATCGCGGCCGCGCTCGCCGGGGTCGACCTGGTGCACAGCCACACCTGGTACGCCAACGGCGCCGGGATGCTGGCCTCGCTGGTGCACGGCATCCCGCACGTCATCACGGCCCACTCGCTGGAGCCGCGGCGCCCGTGGAAGGCCGAGCAGCTCGGCGGCGGCTACCGGCTGTCCTCCTGGACCGAGCGCACGGCCTACCTGGCCGCCGACGCCGTCGTCGCGGTGAGCGCCGGCATGCGCGACGACGTCCTGGCCGTCTACCCCGAGCTGGACCCGGCCCGGGTGCACGTGGTGCACAACGGGGTGGACGCCGAGGCCTACCGGCCGGTGCACGCGCCGGACGTCGTCCGCGGCCTGGGCGTGGACCCCGACCGCCCGTACGCGCTGTTCGTCGGCCGGATCACGCGGCAGAAGGGTCTGGTCCACCTGCTGGCCGCCGCCGAGCAGCTGCCCGCGGACGTCGGGCTGGTGCTGTGCGCCGGCGCCGCGGACACCCCCGCCGAGCGCCAGCAGGTCGCCGACGCGGTCGCCGCCCTGCAGGCGCGGCGCGAGGGCGTGGTCTGGATCGAGGCGATGCTGCCCCGCGAGCAGCTGGTCCCGCTGATCACCGGCGCGACGGTGTTCGTCTGCCCCTCGGTCTACGAGCCGCTCGGGATCGTGAACCTGGAGGCCGCGGCGTGCGGCACCGCCGTCGTCGCCAGCGCCGTCGGTGGCATCCCGGAGGTCGTGGCCGACGGCCGCACCGGGCTGCTCGTCCCCTACGACGAGGCGGACCCGCAGGGGTTCGCCACCGGGCTGGCCGCCCGGATGACCGAGCTGCTGGCCGACCCGCAGCGGGCCGCCGCCATGGGTGCCGCCGGGCGCGAGCGGGTGCTGTCGGAGTTCGGCTGGGCCGCCATCGCGCAGCGGACGACGGAGGTCTACTCCGCCGTGCTGGCCGCCGCGACCTGACCGTCCGCTGGTAGATTCGCGCCGCCGACCCCTGGGTCGGTGCCGTAGCGGCAGCGAAGTCCGGTGCAATCCCGGCGCTGTCCCGCAACTGTGATGGCCCTCGGTCCTGCTGGACCCCACGGCCCTAGCCAGATCGCCTGCTCTGCGGCATGTCACCGACCCTCGCGGTAAGGGTTGCGCATCCTGCCGTCGGCAGCCCATGAGCGACGCTCGCCGCCTCCGCTGGAGGCTCCTCTTGCCCCGTTCCCTCTCCCGGCCGCGGACGACCACCCCGGGCCCGCGCCGGGCGACCGCCGCTGCCCCGCTCGCCCTCCTGGCCGCCCTGCTGCTGGCGGTGACCGCCTGCGGTGGCGGCGACACCGGCTCGGAGGGCGCGGCCGAGTCCTCCGGCTCCGGCGCCTTCCCGGTCACGGTGACCGGCTCGAACGGCGAGGTCACGCTCGAGGAGCAGCCGGGGTCCATCGTCTCGCTGTCCCCCACCGCGACGGAGATGCTGTTCGCGATCGGCGCCGGCGACCAGGTGGTGGCCGTCGACGACTACTCCACCTTCCCGGCCGACGCCCCGGTCACCGACCTGTCGGGCTTCACCCCGAACGCCGAGGCGATCGCCGGGTACGAGCCGGACCTGGTGGTGCTCAGCAACGACCAGAACGGGATCGTCGACGCGCTCGCCGAGCTGGCGGTGCCCACGCTGCTGCTCGAGGCCGCGGGCAGCGTGGAGGACACCTACGCCCAGCTCGAGACCCTCGGTGAGGCCACGGGCCACGCCGACGAGGCCGCTGACGTGGCGGCCGACGTCCAGGAGCGCATCGCCGCCGCCGTCGCCTCCGTGCCGGACGGCGTGGAGGGCATGTCCGTCTACCACGAGCTCGGCCCGGAGCTGTACTCCGTGGACAGCAGCACGTTCGTGGGCAGCATTTACGCGATGTTCGGGCTGGAGAACATCGCCGACGGTCCCGGCGAGGCGGCCGGCGGGTACCCGCAGCTGTCGCCCGAGTACGTCGTCGGGGCGGCCCCGGACCTGGTCGTGCTGGCCGACACGAAGTGCTGCGGCGAGTCCGCGGCGACCCTCGCCCAGCGGCCGGCCTTCGACACCGTCCCGGCCGTCGTGGAGGGCCGCGTCCTGGAGGCCGACGACGACATCGCCTCGCGCTGGGGCCCGCGGATCGCGGACTTCGCCGAGTCCGTCGCCGAGGCCCTCCAGGGCTGAGCGAGCGGCGAGGACTCCTCCGATGACGGCGACGGCGGGCAGCGGCACGCGCTCCCAGCCCGGGGGCCCGGCGCCGGCGACCCCTCGCGGGCGCCGCCGGCCGGGGCTGGTGCTGGCCGGCAGCGGGGTCGCGCTCCTGCTCGCCCTGCTGGTGGGCGTCTGGGTGGGCGCCCTGCCGCTGGCTCCCGGCGCCGTCGTCGCGACCCTGCTCGACCACCTGCTGGGGCCGCTGGGCATCGACGTGCCCGGCGGCCTCAGCGGGACCGAGGAGGCGGTGCTGCTCAAGCTGCGCCTCCCCCGCGTACTGCTCGCCGCCCTCGTGGGCGCGGCCCTCGCCGTCGCCGGCGCGGCCTACCAGGGCGTCTTCCGCAACCCGCTGGCCGACCCCTACCTGCTCGGGGCCGCCGCCGGCGCCGGGCTGGGCGCCACCCTGGTCATCGCCTACTCCCCCGTCCAGTCGCTGGGCCCGGTCGGCATCGTGCCGCTGGCCGCGTTCGCCGGTGCGCTCCTGGGCGTGGGGTCCGCCCTGCTGCTCGGCGCCGTCACCGGCGGCTCGCACGGCCCGACCCTGCTGCTGGCCGGCATCGCGGTGGCGGCCTTCCTGTCCGCGGGCCAGACGCTGGTCCAGCAGAAGAACACCGACGACCTGCGCGAGATCTACGGCTGGCTGCTCGGGCAGCTCGGCAAGGCGCAGTGGTCCGACGTCCTCGTGGTCCTGCCCTACCTCGGCGTCTCGTGCCTGGTCCTCCTGCTCTGCGGCCGCGCGCTGGACGTTCTCGCGGTGGGCGACGACGAGGCCTCGTCGCTGGGGGTGCACCCGGGCCGGCTGCGGCTGCTGGTCATCGTCGCCGCCTCGCTGGCCACCGCCTCGGCGGTCGCGGTCAGCGGCCTCATCGGGTTCGTCGGCCTGGTGGTCCCGCACATCGCCCGCCGCTTCGTCGGCGGCTCGAACGCCCGGCTGCTGCCGGTGTCGCTGCTGGTCGGCGGGGCCTTCCTCGTCCTGACCGACGTCGTCGCCCGCGTGGTGGTCGCTCCGGCGGAACTGCCGATCGGCGTGGTCACCGCCTTCATCGGGGCACCCTTCTTCGCCGGCCTCCTGTGGTTCGGGGCGAGGCGGCGATGAGCGCGCAGACGCCACCGGAGGGCACGACCGGCGCGCGGGTCGAGGTGGTCGGCCTCTCGGCCGGCTACGGCCGCAGGCAGGTTCTGGACTCCGTCCGGCTGACCGTCGGGCCCGGCGGCTGGCTCGCGGTCATCGGCCCCAACGGGTCGGGCAAGTCGACCCTGCTGCGGTCGGTGCTGGGCTTCCACCGGCACGAGGGCCAGGTGCGCGTCGACGGCGTGCCCACGAACGGCATGCCGCGCCGGGAGCGCGCCCGGGCCATGGCCTACGCGCCGCAGATCCCGGTCCTGCCCGAGGGCATCACGACCAGCGACTACGTGACCCTCGGCCGCACCCCGCACCGCCCGCTGCTGGCCGCCCCGCGGGGGGTGGACCGGCGGGTGGTCGCCGACGTCATGGAGCGCCTCGGGCTGGGCCCGATGGCGAAGCGCCCGCTCGCCACGCTCTCCGGCGGCGAGCAGCAGCGGGCCGTCCTCGCCCGGGCGCTCGCCCAGCAGCCGCGGGTCCTGCTGCTCGACGAGCCGACGGCGTCGCTGGACCTCGGGCACGCCCAGCAGGTGCTGGACCTGGTGGACCTCCTCCGCCGGCAGGACGGGCTGACCGTCGTCAGCACGCTGCACGACCTCACGCTCGCCGGCCAGTACGCCGACCGGCTCGCCCTGCTCTCCGGCGGCCGCGTGGTGGCGGAGGGCACCCCCGCCGAGGTGCTCACCGCCGAGGCGCTGAGCGCGCACTACGGCGCCCGCGCCCAGGTGGTCGCCGGCCCCGGGGGCCCCGCGGTGCTGCCGGTCCGCTCGGTCGGCTGAGCCGGCTCAGGCCGGGCGGAACCGCAGCACGTCGCCCGGCCGCAGCTGGGCGACCGCGGGCAGGTCGCGGGTGGCCACGACGGCGAGCACCGGGTAGCCGCCGGTGACGGGGTGGTCGGCGAGGAAGAGGACCGGGGCGCCGTCGGGCGGCACCTGCACCGCACCGGGCACCAGCCCCTCGCTCGGCAGTTCGCCCTCGCGCGCCCGCTGCAGCGCCGGTCCGCCCAGCCGCAGCCCGACCCGGTCGCTGGCCGTGCCCACGACCCACTCCGCCGTCACCAGCGCCCGCCACGCCTCGGGCGCCAGCCAGTCCCGCCGCGGCCCGGGCAGCACGCGCAGCACCGGGTCGGCGCGCGGTGGCGGGACCGGGGCGACGTCCACGACCGGCTGCTCCTCCCCCGGCCCGCCGACGGGCAGCAGGTCGCCGGCGCGCAGCGGTGCGGGCCCCAGACCCGAGAGGGTGTCGGTGCTGCGGGAGCCCAGCACCGGCGGGACGTCGATGCCGCCGCGCACCGCCAGGTAGCTGCGCAGCCCGACCGCGGGCGCGGCGAGGGCGAGCTCGGACCCGGCGCGGAGGGTGAACGGCGCGTTCCAGGGCGCGGCGCGGCCGTCCACCCGCGGCCCGGCCGGTGCCCCGGTGAGCGCGACCAGCAGCGTGCGCCGGGCACGCACCCGGAGGCCACCGGCCGTCGTCTCCAGGAGGGCGGCCCCGGGGTCGTTGCCGACCAGCCGGCCGGCCAGCGCGGCCGAGGCGCGGTCGGCGGCACCGGACCGGGTCACGCCGATCCCCGCCCAGCCCGGCCGGCCGCGGTCCTGCACGGTCGTGAGCGGCCCGGGGGCCAGCACCTCGATCACCCGCCCACCGCCCGCAGCCGGACGGCGGTCCCCGGGGAGAGCAGCGCCGGTGGGTCCCGGTCGACGTCGAAGAGCACCAGGTCGGTCCGGCCGACCAGCTGCCACCCACCCGGGGACGCCCGCGGGTAGATGCCGGCGTACGGCCCGGCCAGACCGACGGCGCCGGCGGGCACCCGGGTGCGCGGCGTGGCGCGGCGCGGCACGTGCAGCTCCTCCGGCAGGCCGGTGAGGTAGCCGAAGCCCGGCGCGAACCCGCCGAAGGCGACCGTGAAGGAGGTGCCGACCAGGCCGGCCACCACGTCGGCCACCGGGCGTCCGGTCAGCTCCGCGACGTCGGCCAGGTCGGGGCCGTCGAAGACGACCGGCACCTCCACCAGGTCCCGCGCCGGCCCGTCCGACGGTGGCACCGGACGGAGCCGGCGCAGGGCGGCGAGATCGGACTCGTCCGGCGACCGGTCCAGGACGACGAGCAGCGTGCGCGCGGCGGGGACGAGGTCGACCTGGCCGGGCAGCGGGCTGAGGGTGAGCGCGGCGTGCAGGCCCCGGACGACCGAGGGCCCGGCGTCGAGCAGGACCGCGCGGTCCCCGTAGGGGACGACCCGCTCGACCGGCACCCGCCCATGATCGTGCATGGCTCACCCGGCCGCGTGACCTGCGCCTGCTGTCGCCGCCAGAGGGAGCCGGCCAGGCCGGGGGGTGGAATGCTCGGCTGTCGTGACTCCGCCCCACCCCGACGCGCTGGACCCGATGCACGCGCTGCTGCGCGCCTCGCACCACCTGCGCGCCGACCAGCTGGGCACGGCCGTCTCCCGGCTCGCCGCCCGCCTGGGCGCCCACCACGCCGTGGTCTACCTCGCCGACTACGAGCAGCAGTCCCTCGTGCCGCTGGCCGGCTCGGACGTCCCGTCCCGTGCGCCGCTGGACGTCGACGACGCGACCGGGGGTGCCGCCTTCCGGCGGGTGGAGATCGTGCCCGCCGCCACGGGAGGCGGGACGGCGACCACCCTGTGGGTGCCGCTGCTCGACGGCGCGGAGCGGCTCGGGGTCCTGGAGCTCGGCTTCGACGGCGGGCCCCCGTCGGACCGGGGCGAGGAGATCCGGGCGTTCGCCGCCCTGGTGGCCGAGCTGTGCGTCACGCGCGACGCGTACAGCGACGTCCTCACCCGGCTGCGGCGGAACCGGCCGATGAGCATCGCCGCGGAGATCCAGTGGGAGCTGGTCCCGCCGCTGACCTTCGGCACCGACCGCATCGTCATCGCCGCCGCGCTGGAGCCGTCGTACGAGATCGGCGGCGACACGTTCGACTACGCCGTCAACGGCCCGGTCGCCGACCTCATGGTGCTCGACGCAGTGGGGCACGGCCTGCCCGCCGCTCTCCTGTCCACGGTCGCCGTGGGCGCCTACCGCTCCGGCCGGCGCGCGGGGCTTCCCCTGCCGGAGATCTCCGCGCGCATGGACCAGGCGATTAGGGAGCAGTTCGCCGCGAGCCAGTTCGCCACCGCGCTGCTGGCGCGGCTGGACCTGGACACCGGCCGGTTCAGCTGGGTCAACGCCGGGCACCCCGCGCCGCTGGTGGTGCGCGACGGGGAGCTCCTCCCCCCGCACCCCTGCCGGTCCTCGCTGCCCCTGGGGCTGCAGCCCGGCCCCGCGCACGAGTGCTCGGTCCAGCTCGGGCCGGGCGACCGGATCCTGCTCTACACCGACGGCATCGTCGAGGCCCGGTCCCCCGAGGGGGCGTTCTTCGGCGAGGACCGGCTGGCCGACTTCGTGGTCCGCGCCGAGGCAGCCGGGGACCCCCCGCCGGAGACGCTCCGCCGGCTGATGCGCAGCGTCATGGACCACCAGTCCGGCCAGCTGCAGGACGACGCGTCGATCGTGCTGGTCGAGTGGCGCACCGGCCGCGAGGAGCAGCTGCGGCTGTGAGCGCCCAGGACGTCCCGCTGGACGAGAGGGAAGAGGACGAGGTGGCCCAGGCCGTCGCACCGGTGGTCGTGGTCGGGCTGGTCGCCGCACCCGGCGCGCCCGCCGAGCTGGCGCACGGGCTGGCCGACGAGCTCGCCGCCGAGCTGGCCCGCCGGCACCCGGAGGTCACCTGGCAGGTGCAGACCGTCGAGGACGGGCTGGTCCAGCCGCCCGCCGACGACGCCGAGCTGGTGGCCGCCACCCGCGAGCGGCTGCTGGGAGCCGACTGGGACCTGGCGCTGTGCCTCACCGACGTGCCGTTGGAGGTCGACCGCCGCCCGGTGACCGGCCACGCCAGCCCGCTGCACGGCGTCGGCGTGCTGTCCCTGCCGGCGCTCGGCGCGGTCGGCCGCCGCCGGCGAGCGCTGGAGACCGCCATCGGCCTGGTGCAGGCCCTGGTCAGCGACGGCGGCGACGACCCCGACGACCCCGACGACCGCGCGGACCTCGGCCGGAGGCTGCGGCAGCTCGCCACGGACCCGGCCGGCTCCACCGACGGCGTGCGCTTCACCGCGCGGGTCCTGTCGGGCAACCTGCGGCTGCTCAGCGGCATGGTGCGGGCGAACCGTCCGTGGCGGCTGGCGATCCGGCTCTCCCGCGCGCTGACCGCGGCCATCGCCGCCGGGGTCTTCGCCCTGGTCACCGCCGACATCTGGCGGCTGGCCGACGCCTTCGGCTGGCTGCGCCTGCTGCTGGTCGGCATCGGCTCGGTCGTCGCCATCGCCGTGACGCTCATCGTCGGTGCGGAGATGTGGGAGCGGCCGCGGTCGCGCCGGGTGCGCAAGCAGGTGGTGCTGTTCAACATCGCGACGGCGGCCACCGTCACGATCGGTGTCCTGTGCCTGTACCTGGCGCTGTTCGTGCTGGCGCTGCTCGGCGGCCTGTTCCTCGTGGTCGAGCCGCTGTTCAGCGAGGGCCTGGGGCACCCGGCCCGCTTCTCCGACTACCTGGAGCTGGCCTGGCTCACCTGCTCCCTGGCGACGGTCGGCGGTGCGCTGGGAGCCGGTCTGGAGAGCGACGAGACCGTGCGGGAGGCCGCGTACACGTACCGGCCGGAGCGGTCGGGCCCCTGACGGGGTGACGCCACGACGTGTGGCGCGCGATCCGGCGCGGGACACTCGGGTGTGGCCATCTCCGATCGCTTCGCCGCCGCGCTCTCGCAGGCGGCCGAGGCGGGACCGACCGGCCCGGAGCTGCTGCCGGTGCGGCTGAGCCGCGCCGTCGCCTCCGCCCTCGGCGTGGACGCCGCCGGTCTCGGCATGGTCGACGCGCTCGGGCGCTGGCTGCCCCTCGGGGCCAGCGCGGACGCGGCGAGCACCGCCGAGCGGGTGCAGTTCACCGCGGGCGAGGGCCCGTGCCGGACGGCGCGGAGCACCGGCCAGCCCGTGCTGGCCGTCGAGGAGGAGCTGCGACGGCGCTGGCCGGCCTTCACCGAGCGGCTCCTCGCGGTCACCCCGTACCGCGCCGTCATCGCGCTGCCGCTGGGCCCCGCACCCTGGGGCCAGGGCGCGCTGGACCTCTACCTCCGCTCCGGCGCTCGGGTCGCCGAGGTCGACGCCTTCGCCGCCACCGCCGTCGGCGAGCTGGTGAGCGCGGCGCTGAGCGACGCCACCGTCTGGGCCACGTGGCCTCCCGGGGAGGACCCGGCCTGGCTGCGCGGGCCGGTCACGCGCGACCGCACGCGGGTGTGGGAGGCGATGGGCCGGGTGTGCATGGACCTCGACGTCCCCACGGAGGAGGCGCTGGCCCTGCTGCGCTCGGCCGCCTCGGCCGCCGGCCGCACCGTGGACGACGTCGCCGCCGACGTGCTGGCGGGGCGCCGGGTGGCGGCGGACCTGCGCGCCGCGGGCTGACCGCTCAGCGGGCGAACGGGCGCACCGCGAGGCC
This sequence comes from Blastococcus sp. TF02A-35, assembly GCF_004571075.1. Taxonomy (GTDB): domain Bacteria; phylum Actinomycetota; class Actinomycetes; order Mycobacteriales; family Geodermatophilaceae; genus Blastococcus. The sequence goes on along the minus strand of NZ_SPQP01000008.1, from coordinate 121,529 downwards.
GGCCGACTCCAGCGCCGCCCGCACCGACCGGGCGAGCCCGACGGCGCCCGGGGTGTCGCCGTGCACGCACACCGAACCCACGGCCACCGGCACGGTGCTGCCGTCGACGGCCACGACACGGCCCTCGGTCGCCATGCGCACCGCCCGCTCGGCGACCTCCGCCGGGTCGTGCACCAGCGCGCCCGGCGCGCTGCGGGGCACGAGCGTGCCGTCCGGGGTGTAGCCGCGGTCGGCGAAGCCCTCGGCGACGGTGGGCAGGCCCGCCCCGGCCGCGAGCCGCAGCAGCGCCGACCCCGGCAGGCCGAGGACCGGCAGCGCGGGGTCGTAGGCGTGCACGGCCTCCACGACCGCCCGCGCCTGCCGCTCGTGGTGCACCAGTGCGTTGTAGAGCGCCCCGTGCGGCTTGACGTAGGAGACCCGGCCGCCGGCGGTCCGCGCGATGCCGTCCAGCGCGGCGAGCTGGTAGAGCACGTCGGCGGCCAGCTCCACGGGGTCGGCGTCCACGAAGCGCCGCCCGAACCCGGCCAGGTCCCGGTAGGCGACCTGCGCACCGACCGAGACGCCGCCCGCGACCGCCGCGGCGGTCACCCGGCGCATGGTCAGCGGGTCACCGGCGTGGAACCCGCAGGCGACGTTGGCGCTGCTGACGACCTGCAGCAGCGCGTCGTCGTCGCCGAGCCGCCACACCCCGAAGCCCTCGCCGAGGTCGGCGTTCAGGTCGATGCTGGTCACCGGCGCATCCTCGCACCGGGCGGGCGGCCCCTCGACCACGCCGCGTCCCCCTCGGGACCTGGCGTGCAGCCCCGACGCGCGTGCGGCCGGAATGCCCGGGCCGGCAACGGCGCTGCACAGGGCATGGCCGCCGCCGAGCCGCTCACCCTCTTCGACGTCGGGCCCCCGCCCACGCCGATGCGCCCGAACCGGCTCCTCCAGGTCCGGCGGATCTACGCCGAGCCCGCGGCCGCCGACTCACCGCGGGGCCGCCAGGTCCTCGGCCGCTTCCCCGGCGCCGAGGTGGTCGAGGTGCCCTCGCACTGGCAGATCCCCGAGCTGCACGGCAACGCGGGCAACGTCGACCGCTGGGTGCGCGTCAAGACCGAGACCCTGGTCCTCGGGGTCCGGAAGGGCCTGGCCACCCGCCCGAACGGCCGCTCCGCGGACTTCATCGCGCCCGGCCCGTCCAACGGCTGCGCGATGGCCTGCGCCTACTGCTACGTGCCCAGGCGCAAGGGCTTCGCCAACCCGATCACCGTCTTCACCAACATCGAGCAGATCACCGCGCACCTGCGCCGGCACGTCGCCCGCCAGGGGCCCAAGACCGAGCCGAACCAGTGCGACCCGGACAGCTGGGTCTACGACATCGGCGAGAACGGCGACTGCTCGGTCGACGCGCTGGTGAGCGACAACGTCGCCGACCTGGTGGCGACGTTCCGGGACCTGCCGACCGCCAAGGCCTCCTTCGCCACCAAGTACGTCAACCGGCAGCTGCTCGAGCTCGACCCCGCCGGGCGCACCCGGGTCCGGTTCTCGGTCATGCCCGACGACGACGCCCGCGTGCTCGACGTGCGCACCAGCCGGGTGGCCGAGCGGATCGCGGCCGTGGACGACTTCGTCGAGGCCGGCTACGAGGTCCACCTCAACCTCTCCCCCGTCGTGCTCCGCGAGGGCTGGGAGGAGGCGTGGACGGACCTGCTCCGGCACCTGGACGACGTCCTCTCGCCGGCCGCCAAGGCCCAGGCGGCCGCCGAGGTGATCATGCTGACCCACAACGAGGCCCTGCACGAGGTCAACCTCGGCTGGCACCCGGCGGCGGAGGACCTGCTCTGGCGGCCGGACCTGCAGGAGCCCAAGCGCAGCCAGAACGGCCAGGACAACGTGCGGTACCGGGCGGGTGCCAAGCGGGCGGCGCTGGCCCGGCTCCAGGGGCTGGTCCGGGACCACGCCCCATGGCTCCGGGTGCGCTACGCGTTCTGACCGACAGGTCGGCACGGCGCCGTGTCGACATGACCACATATCGACGAATCGTGTTCAGCCCCTCACCGCGCGTATGAGAAGGTGAGGTTGCCGCCGGTCCGACCAGCCGGGGCAGGGGGAAGTCGGTCTCAGGGGGACGTGTGCCGGACAACACCGCGGGGGTGAGTGCCCGGACCCTGCTGGCGGCACTTCCCGACACGGTGGTCGTCGCCGACGGCGAGGGCCGCATCGCCTACGTGAGCCCGTCGGTGCAGAGCCTGCTCGGCTACGACGCGGCGACGCTCACGGGTCGCCCCCTGCAGGTGCTCATGCCCGAGCGGCTCCGCCGCGGCCACAGCGAGGGCTTCTCCCGCTACCGCGCCACCGGTGAGGGCAAGCTGGTCGGTGCCACCACGCAGGTGCCGGCCCTGCACGCGGCCGGCCACGAGGTGCCGGTCGACCTGACCCTCTCCCGCCTCACGCCGTCGGTCGACGACGAGCCGGGCGACGCCCTCGTGGTCGCCGTCCTCCGCGACGCGAGCACGACGATCCTCCTGGAGCGGCAGTTCGAGGTCAGTCGCTACCTGGCCGCCACCCTGCGGGTCACCGCCGCGCTCACCGAGGCCGCCGACGCCGACGTCGCCTTCCACCAGCTGCTGCCGACCCTCTGCACCGAGCTCGACTGGGACGCGGCGCTCCTCTGGCAGGCCGACGCCGACCGCGGCCGGCTGCGGCACGCCGGCACCTGGACCGCTCCGGACGCCGACGTCCCCGCGCTGACCGCCGACGCCACCCAGCGCCTCTTCCGCCGCGGGGAGGGGCTTCCCGGGCAGGCGTGGAAGAACCGTGTCCCGGTCGTGGTGGAGGACCTCGCCAGCAACCCGGCGGTCGTGCGCAGAGCCGCGATCCGGTCCGACGGCCTGAGCACCGGGGTCGCCTTCCCGGTGCTGCGGGGCGAGACCGTCCTGGCCGTCTGCGAGCTGTTCTCGACGGCGCTGCGCCCGGTGCCACCCGAGCTGCTGGAGGTCCTCGCGCACGCCGGCCGTCAGATCGGGCAGTTCCTGGACCGCCTCCGGGCCGAGTCCGCGGTCCGCGAGCTGGCCGACACCCTGCAGCGCAGCCTGCTGCCCTCGCACCTGCCGGTCATCCCGGGGCTGCAGCTCGCCGCCCGGTACCGCCCGGGGGCCGACGCCGCCCTGGTGGGCGGCGACACCTACGACGTGACCCCGCTGCCGGATGGGCGCTGGATGGTGCTGATCGCCGACGTCTGCGGCACGGGGGCCGAGGCCGCTGCCGTCACCGCCGTCACCCGGCACACCGCCCGCGCCGCCGCCGCGGCCGGGAGCCCGGCCGAGATCCTCGCGGCGGTCAACGCCGCCCTCCTGCAGCAGCAGGGCGAGGCGCCGCTGCGCTTCGTGACCGCCTGCTGCCTCGTCCTCGAACCGACCGGCGCCGGGCACCGCGCCACCCTCAGCGTCGCCGGCCACCCGCTGCCGGTGCTGCGCTGCCCGGACGGGCACGCCTCGGAGGTCGGCGCCGCCGGCCGGCCGCTGGGCATCGACCCGGACGTGCGCTTCACCGAGACCGAGCTGGCCCTCCCCGCGGGGTCGACGCTGGTCCTCTACACCGACGGGGTCACCGAGGCGCGGGACGACGCCGGCCGCCAGTTCGGCGAGGACGCGCTGCTGCGGGTGGTCGCCGGCGCCCCCCTCGACGCCGAGGCGACGGTGGGTGCGGTCGCGGCCGCCGTGGAGCAGCATCTGGCCGGCTCCCGGCACGAGCACGACGACCTCGCCGTCCTGGCGCTCACCGTCCCGCGCTGAGCCCCCGGCTCAGCCGGTCTCGCCGGTGTCCGCGTGCGCCGCGCCCACCGGCTTGGACTCCGGCGAGCCGCGCTGCCGGAGGTAGACGGTGAAGACGACGAACGACCCGACGGCCAGCATCTCCGACTGCCAGTTCTGGAAGGTCCGCTCCCAGAAGTCGGCCTTGCCGAGGTAGCCCGGCCAGCTCACCGGGTCGGCCAGCGACATCAGCTGCTGGTTGTTGAACTCCGCCCAGCCCGCCACGGACGACGCGGCCCAGGTGAGCAGGAACAGGGTGCCCATCAGCACCCCGAGGGAGCGCGAGTACACCGCCGTTCGCCAGCCCCCGGCCCGGACCCACGGCGGCGAGTCCTCGTGCGCGGCGGTACCCACCATCTGCTCGCGGTCGTCCTCCGGGCCGGCCTGCCGCGGCTCCTTGGACTCCGCGGAGCCGCGCTGCACCAGCCAGACGGTGGCGAAGACGTAGAGGAAGAACTGCAGGTACTCCGACTGCCAGTTCTCCATCACCGCGACACCGAACGACGACGAGCTGACGTAGCGCAGCACGGAGACCTGCTCCATCCCCTCGGCCAGCCGCTCGTCGTTGTACGCGGCGGCGCCCGCGAGCGCCTGGCCGACGAGCGAGAGCAGGAAGAGCGCGCCGAAGGCCAGGCTCAGCCCGTTCTCCTTGAGGGTCCGCACCGCGCTCACCGGCCCAGCAGGCCGAGCGCGGTGCAGTAGACGATGCCCAGCGCGATGACCACCAGGTAGGCGACGTACACGGCGCGGACGTTCCTCACGACCCCTCCAGGCGGCAGTCGTAGGGCGCCTCGGCACCGGTCGGGCGGCAGGCGCCGGCGACGACCCGCCACCCCTCGCGGGTCCGGGTCAGGAAGAGCGTGTCGTCGGCCAGCCGCACCTGCGCCTCGTCCCCCCAGACCTCGACCGCGGTGACCCGCCCGCTGCCCAGCGGCAGCTCCGGCAGCGCGACCTCGCAGCCGGCCTGCTCGTCCTCCTCCAGGGCCTGCCGGGTGCTCTCGGCCAGGAGCTCGCACCGGGCCCCGGGGGCCGCGTCGGCGAACGTGGCAGCCACCGACCGCACCCCGTCGTCGTCGACCGCGCCGCACCCGGCGAGCACGGCGACCGCACCGGCCGCCGCGCAGACGCCCCGCCACCGCCGCGTGGACACAGCGCGCACCTCCCTCATCGCTGGACCGGCTACCCGGCATCCCCCGGGCGACACCTGCGGTCGCCCGGGCGGGCGACCGGTGCCACCGGCACCCGTGGCTACGGTGGGCACGTGGCGCGGGTGGTGGTCGTGGGCGCAGGGCTCGGCGGCCTGGCCACCGCGGCCCGGCTGGCCGCCGCGGGGCATGCGGTGACGGTGCTCGAGCAGGCGGCCGGGATCGGCGGGAAGCTGGGCCGGCTCGACGTCGACGGCCACTCCTTCGACACCGGCCCCAGCCTGGTCACGCTGCCGCAGGTGCTGCGCGACCTGTTCGCCGCCACCGGCGCCCGCCTCGAGGACAGCGTCGACCTGGTCCGGCTCGACCCGGCGGTGGCCTACCGGTTCGCCGACGGCACCCGGCTGTCCGTGCCCGGCCGGGCCGAGGAGGTGCCACGGGCGCTCGACGAGGCGCTCGGCGACGGCGCGGGCCGCCAGTGGGACGCCCTGATGGAGCGGGCCGCGGCCATGTGGCGGATCAGCGAGGGGCCGTTCCTGCGCTCCCCGCTGGCCGGGGCCGCGACCCTGGCCCGGCTCGCCCGCCGCCCGTCCGACGTCGCCACGGTCGCCCCCTGGCAGTCGCTGCGCGGTCTCGGCCGCCAGCACCTGAGGCACCCGCACCTGCGCACGCTCCTCGACCGCTACGCCACCTACTCCGGCTCCGACCCGCGGCGTGCGCCGGCGGTGCTCGCGACCGTCCCGTACGCCGAGCAGGCCTTCGGCTCCTGGTACGTGCGCGGCGGGCTGCACGAGCTGGCCCGGGCCGTCCTCGACCGGGCCGTCGCGCACGGCGCCGTCCCCCGCACCGGGTGCGCGGTCGACCGGATGCTGGTCGAGGGCGGGCGGGCGAGCGGCGTGCAGCTGGCCGACGGCGAGCGGGTGCCGGCCGACGTCGTCGTCTCCGGGGTCGACGCGGCCGCCCTCCACGGCCGGCTGCTGCCGGACGACCGGCGGACCCGCGGCGTGCGGCGGGACCTGGGCCGGGCGACGCCGTCGCTGTCCGGCGTCGTCCTCATGCTGGCGCTGCGCGGCCGCACGCCCGGGCTGGCCCACCACACCGTCCTGTTCCCCGACGACTACGACGCCGAGTTCGACGCGGTGTTCGGCGTCGGCCGGCACGCGGGGCGCCCCGTGCCGGTGGCGGACCCGACCGTGTACGTCAGCGCGCCCGCGGACCCGGCGCTGGTGCCGGACGAGGACAGCGAGTCCTGGTTCGTGCTCGTCAACGCGCCCCGGCACGACCCGGAGGGTGGCGTGGACTGGGACTCCCCCGGTCTCGCCGACCGGTACGCCGACGAGGTGCTGGGCGTCATGGCCCGCCGCGGTCTCGACGTGCGGCAGCGCATCCGGCGGCGCGTGGTGCGAACGCCTGCCGACCTCGAGCGCGACACCGGCAGCGTGGGCGGCTCGATCTACGGGTCCTCGAGCAACGGCAGCCGGGCCGCCTTCCTGCGGCCGTCCAACGCCTCGCCCGTCCCCGGGCTCTTCCTGGTCGGCGGCTCGGCGCACCCCGGCGGCGGGCTGCCGCTGGTGACCCTCTCGGCGGAGATCGTCGCGGGCCTCGTCGGCCCGCCCTGACGCCCTGGCCCCGCCGGGGCGGGCAGGACGAGGAGCGGCCCCGGTCGCCGGCGGGTGCCGGCGGCCGGGGCCGCGTCTCGTCTGCGGGCGGGCCGCCCGGGGGCAGCCCGCGAAGGTCAGCTGGTGGCGCCCTTCAGGGCCTCCGACAGCGCCGCCGCCTCGTCGGGCGACAGCTCGACGACCAGGCGACCGCCACCTTCCAGCGGTACCCGCATGACCAGGCCGCGCCCTTCCTTGGTGACCTCGAGGGGACCTTCACCCGTGCGCGGCTTCATGGCCGCCATGCGTGCCTCCTTCGCCAGCCGCACGACTGCCGGGGCAGGCGCGCGGTGTCCGATGCTGTGAGCTCCGCACCAATGATCCCGTATGACGACGATCCGTCCAACATGAGGCCCAGGAGGCCACGCTTTCGGGCTCACTCCGCGCCCGGGTGCGTGCCCTCCGGCTGCGCCCGGAAGCAGCCGGCGACGTGGTCGTCGACCATCCCGGTGGCCTGCATGAGCGCGTACGCCGTGGTCGGGCCGACGAAGACGAACCCCCGCCGCTTGAGCCCGCGGGCCATCGCGACCGACTCGGGGCTGGTCGCCGGCACGTCGGCGAGCGTGGCCGGCCGGGGCTGCGGCCCGGTCGGTGCGAAGGACCAGAGCAGCTCCGACAGGCCCTCCGGCAGCCGCTGGGCGGCCCGGGCGTTGCCGATCGCGGCACGCACCTTGGCCCGGTTCCGGACGATGCCGGCGTCGGCCATCAGCCGCTCCTCGTCCTCGGCGGTGAACTCGGCGACCGCGTCGATCGCGAAGCCGGCGAACGCCGCCCGGAACGCCGGCCGCTTCCGCAGGATGGTGATCCACGAGAGGCCGGACTGGAACGCCTCGAGGCAGAGCCGCTCGAAGAGGGCGTCGTCCCCGCGCAGCTGCCTCCCCCACTCCTCGTCGTGGTACGCGACGTACTCCGGTGCGCTGGTCGCCCAGCCGCAGCGTGATCTCTCCGGCTCCACGGGGCAGACGCTAGCGGCGGCGACCGACACCGCACCGCGGCCGGCGGAGCCGCTAGCGTCCGCCGCGTGAGCACCGTCGCCGGGACCGACCGCGGTACGGGCGCGCGCCCGGCCCTCGCCACCCGCCCGCTGCTGGCGCTGGCCGCCGCCCTCGCCGGCGTGCTGCTCGCCGTCGCCGGGCGGTACGGCCACCACCGCGACGAGCTCTACTTCCTCCGGGCCGGCCGGGAGCCGGCGCTCGGCTACGTCGACAACCCCCCGCTCACCCCTCTGGTCGCGCGCCTGGCCGACGAGCTCGCGCCCGGCTCGCTCGTGGCGCTGCGCACCCCCTCGGCGCTGGCGGCCGCGCTGGTCGTCGTGCTGACCGGGCTTATCGCCCGCGAGCTCGGCGCCGGGCGGGCCGGTCAGCTGCTCGCCGCCGCCGGGATGGCCGTCTCCGCGGTCCTGCTCCTCGTGGGCCACCTCCTGTCGACGACCACCTTCGACCTGCTGGCCTGGACCGCGCTGTCGTGGCTGCTGGTCCGCTCGCTGCGCGACGGCGGCTGGACCTGGCTGCTCACCGGGGCCACGGCCGGGCTCGCCCTGCAGAACAAGGTCCAGCCGGCCTTCCTGGTCGGTGCCGTCGTGCTCGGTGTCCTGGCGGTCGGTCCGCGGTCCGCGCTGCGGTCGCCGTGGCCGTGGCTCGCCGGCCTCCTGGCGCTCGCCGTGTGGGCGCCCAACCTGGCCTGGCAGGCCGCCCACGGCTGGCCGCAGCTCGAGCTCGCCGAGGCCATCGCGGCGGGCAGCTCGGGGACCAGCGAGCCCTGGTACCTGTTCCTCCCGTTCCAGCTGGTCCTCGTCAGCCCCGTCCTCGTCCCGGTCTGGGCGGCCGGGTGGTGGCGGCTGCTGCGGGACCCGGCGCTGCGGACCTGGCGGGCCTTCGCCGTCGCCTACGCCGTGCTGGCGGTTCTCTTCCTGCTGACCGGCGGCAAGCCGTACTACCTCGCCGGCCTCTACCCGCTGCTGCTGGCCGCCGGCGCCGAGCCGGCCCTGGCGTGGGTGCGGCGGCGGCGCGCACGGCGCAGGGCCCTGCCGTACGCCCTCGCGCTCGGCCTCGTGGTGAACGCCGTGCTCATGCTGCCGCTGCTGCCCGTCGACCGGCTCGGGCGCACCCCCGTGCCCGACCTCAACTACGACGCCGCCGAGACCGTCGGCTGGCCGCGGTTCGCGGCGACCGTGGCGCGTGCGCGGGACCAGCTGCCCGCCGGGGCGCGGGTCGTGGTGCTCACCGGCAACTACGGGGAGGCCGGCGCCGTCGACCGGTTCGCCCCGGCGCTGGGCCCGGCCTACAGCGGGCACAACTCCTACGGGGAGTGGGGGCCGCCGCCGGAGGACGCCCACGCCGCGGTGGTCGTGGGCATCCCCCGGGCCGACCTGGAGCGCTGGTTCGGCTCGGTGACCCGGGCGGGGCGCATCGACAACGGCGTGGGCCTGGACAACGAGGAGCAGGGCGAGCCCGTGTGGGTCGCGACCGACCGGCAGGTGACGTGGGCCGAGATCTGGCCGGAGCTGCGCCGGCTGGGCTGACTCAGCGCGCGGCGGCGTCGACCGCCTCGACCTCGGCCCGGGGGGCGGCTCCCCCGCGACCGGTGGCCAGCACGCAGCCGGCCAGCACCAGCGGCAGCCCCAGGGCGATGCCCAGGGTGAACGGCTCGTCGAGCAGCCACACGCCCAGCAGGACGGCGACCGCCGGGTTGACGAAGGTGATGACCAGCGCGCGCTGCGGGCCGACCTCCCGGATGAGCGCGAAGAACAGCGTCAGCGCCACCGCGGTGCAGAGCACGCCGAGCAGGACCAGGGAGAGCACGGCGTCGGACGACGCGTCGGCCACCTGCCCGAGCCGGGGGACGGCGAAGGGCGCGTACACGACCGCGGTCAGGAACAGCGCGACGGAGCTGGCCGCCACCCCCGGGACGTCGGGGAGCGCCCGGGAGACCACCATGGGGGCCGTCGCGTAGCCGACGACCACCAGGGCCACGGCGAGCAGCGGCAGCAGCTGGGCGCCCTCCAGGTCCAGGCCCAGCAGCACCGCGATCCCGACGACACCGATCGCCATCCCGAGCAGCCGGGAGCGGGTCAGCCGGTCCTCCTCCCCCGCCACCCGCGCTGCCAGCGCGGCGGCGAACGGCACGCCGGCCACCAGCAGCCCGGTGAGCGAGCTGGACAGCGACTGCTCGGCCCAGGAGAGCAGCAGCCACGGGGCGGTCATCTCCAGGACCGTGAACAGCAGCAGCGGCTTCCAGTGCCGCAGCGCCGGGCGCAGCTGGCCGCGCGCGATGGTCCAGGGCAGCAGCAGCGCGGCGCCGACGACGCAGCGGGCGAACACCACCACGACCGGCGACACCTCGCCCACGGCCACCTTGATCAGCAGGTAGGGCACGCCCCAGATAACCGACATCGCCACGAACAGCGCCCAGCCCCGGCGGCTCACGCCCGCACCTCCGTCGTCCTCGCCCCGATCCGCACGCCGACATCGTCGCCTACGGCCGGACGCGGCCGGCGGTCACCACTCCAGGCGGAGGCCGACCTCCAGCACCAGGGCGCAGACGACCCCGCCGGCCAGCCAGAAGCGACGGTGGCGCGCCGGCAGGAAGGCGGTGGCCACGAGCACCCACACCTCGAACGGCAGCCAGATGCGCTCGGTCTCGCCACGGACCACCCCGGTGAGGTCGCTGACCAGCACCCCGGCGAGGGCGCCGAGGGGGAGCACCGCGAGGCGGGCCCGCCGGAGGGCGCCCAGCCCCGCGACGGCCGCCGGGCCCACCGCCAGGATCCCGGCCGCCACGTTGGCCCAGACGAAGTAGCTCCACGGGCGGTTGGTCAGGGCCTGGCCCGTCGCCAGCCGGGCGTCGGTCGCGGCCAGACCGTCGAACCACCAGTAGCCGGCGACCGCGAAGAGGGCGACCACCACGAGGGTCCCCGCCGCCCCGAGCAGCAGCACCCGCAGCACCCGTCCCCAGCCGATCTCGCGGTGCCGGACGACGACCACCGCCGCCGCCAGCGGGGCCAGCGCGGCCAGGCCGAAGGACAGGAACAGCCCGAGCCCCAGCAGCAGGCCACCCGCGAGCGCGGCGACGTCCCGCCGTCGCCCCGGCCCGCCGGCGGCGCCCACCGCCACCAGCGCGATGCCCCACGCGCTGACCAGCGTGAAGAACCCGTCGGCGCTGGTGGCGACGAACAGCGCGGTGGGCGCCAGGACGACGAAGGGGGCGACCACGCGGGCGGCGGCCTCGTCGGCGACCGCCCGCACCCCGACGAGCACGGCGGGGACGGCGAGCGCACCGCCGGCGATGCAGAGCGCGGCGGCCCAGCCCAGCCCGCCCAGACCCGCGCGGTCCAGCAGCACGAAAACGAGCAGCGCGCCCGCCGGGTGGCCCCCGACGTGCGCGGTCCACGGGTCGGCGGAGTCCGGCGGCACCGAGTCGAGGAAGGTGGGGAGGAACGAGCCCAGCGACTCCACCTTGGGCACGTCGTTCGGGTACTCGTAGACCGAGCCCAGCGGCTCGGTGAGCCGGCCCCAGCCGCTGGTCAGGGCCAGTGCCACCGCCCAGACGGCGGCTGCGGCCGCCGACCCCCACAGCAGGTGCCGCCAGCGGAGGCGGGCGGCCCAGGAGGGGCCCCAGAGAACGCCGGCCGCGCCGACGACGACCGGCATCAGCACCCGTGGGGTGAGGACCACGTCGGGGGTGCCCCGCATGACGGCGCTGCCCAGGAGCCGGAGGTCCGTGCCGGTCTCCTCGAGCCGCTGCCCCACGAGGTGGACGACGGTCACGAACAGCGCGGCACCGGCCACGGCGAGTACCGGTCCCCAGGTGCGCCGCCGGGTCGACGGCTCGGTCAGGGGGTGGTCCGTGAGCACTGTGCGGAGCCTAGGAGCGCCGGTCCCCCGGCGCCTGCCGGGACGGCGTCAGGCGGGGTACGTGCGGGCGAACTCGGCGAAGCGGCGCAGCGACCGCCGGATCCCCAGGAGCGCGAACGGCCTGACCAGCGCCCACCCGGCCACGCCGAGGTAGCCGTAGGGCAGGTAGAGCCGCTCGGTCCAGACGAAGGTCGAGTGCTCGCCGCGCGGCTCGATCTCGAAGATGCCGGGGCCGCGCACCAGCCGGCCGGTGTGCTGCACCTCCACCAGCCGCGGCGGCTCCCACTTCATGATCACCATCGTGTCGAGCAGCCCGACGTGCCGGCCACCGGGCAGCGGGATCCCGGTGCGCGCGGCCAGCCGGCCGCCGAACCCCTGCGCCGGCCCGGCCACGGTGCGGACGTCGGTGGCCAGCATCCACTCGCCCTGCCGCGCCCAGTCGGTCAGCGCCGCCCACACCTGCTCGGGCGGTGCGTCGACGTCGATCCGTTCCACCAGCTCAGGCATCGCGGGTCGCTCCTCGTTCGGTGGGCTCGGCGCCCGGGTCGGTCGGGATGTCCTGCTCGGCCCGCGCCGCGAGCTCTGCCCGCAGGTCGGCGATCTCGGCGTCGCGGTCGTCCAGGGCCCGGGCGAGCTGGTCCAGCAGCCAGTCCACCTCGGCCATCCGGTAGCCCCGGACGGTCACGGTCATGCGCAGGGCGTGGACGTCGGCCGCGGTGACCGCCCGGTCCTCGGGCAGCTCCACCGGGGAGCGGTCGGTGTCCGCCGGCGGCTGGGACTCGCCCCGGCCCAGGAGCAGCGAGGCCACCAGGAACAGGACCCCGCCCACCAGCAGGACGGCGAGGACGAAGACGACGAACGAGAGCACGTCAGGCGTCGGACGGGCCGGCGGCCGCCGGCGGGCGCCCGCCGGCACCGTTGTCGCCGGCAGCCCGCGCGGCGTCGGCCGCCCGGATGACGGCGACCGCCTCCTCGACGTCGTCGGTGACGGTGACGAGGTCCAGGTCGCCGGGGCTCACGGTCCCCTCGGCCACCATGCGGTCCCGGATCCAGTCCACCAGGCCCGACCAGTACTCGCTGCCGACGAGGATGACCGGGAAGCGGGTGACCTTGCGGGTCTGCACCAGGGTCAGCGCCTCGAACAGCTCGTCGAGGGTGCCGAAGCCGCCGGGCAGGATCACGAACGCCTGCGCGTACTTCACGAACATCGTCTTGCGCACGAAGAAGTAGCGGAACGAGATGCCGACGTCGACCCACTCGTTGAGCTCCTGCTCGAAGGGCAGCTCGATGCCCAGGCCGACCGACATCCCCCCGGCCTCGTGGGCGCCGCGGTTGGCCGCCTCCATCGCGCCGGGGCCGCCGCCGGTGATCACCGCGTAGCCGGCGTCGACCAGCGCCTTGCCGAGCGCGACCCCGGTGGCGTAGTGCGGGTGGTCCCGCGGGGTGCGGGCGCTGCCGAAGACGCTGACCGCCCGGGGCAGCTCGGCCAGCAGGCCGAACCCCTCGACGAACTCCGACGTGATCCGCATGACCCGCCACGGGTCGGTGTGCACCCAGTCGGCGGGCCCGCGGCGGTCCAGCAGCCGCTGGTCGGTGGTGCTCCCCTGGTTCCCGGGGTCGGGCTCCCCGCCGCGGAGCATGACCGGCCCCCGGTGACGGGTCGGGCGCGGCTTGCGGCCGTCGGGGTTCTCGGGCGTGGTGGTCATGCGGCGCTCCTCAGCGGGTCGGCGTCGACAGGTAGGCGGTCAGCGCGTCGACGGCCGGCTGCAGCCGGTCGACGACGACGTGCTCCTCGCGGGTGTGCGCCAGCTGCGGGTCGCCGGGGCCGTAGTTGACCGCCGGGATGCCGAACGCGGCGAACCGGGCGACGTCGGTCCAGCCGAGCTTGGCGCGCGCCGGCCGGCCGACGGCCTCGATGAACGCCGCCGCGGCGGGCTCGCCGAGGCCGGGCAGCGCGCCCCCGGCGTTGTCGACGACGGTGAGCGTCGCCCCGGCCGCGACCGCCTCGGCGAACACCTCGCGGACGTGCGCCTCGGCGGCGTCCTCGTCTCGGTCGGGGGCGTAGCGGAAGTTCACCGTCAGGGACGCCTCGTCGGGGATGACGTTGCCGGCCACCCCTCCGGAGATCCCGACCGCGTTGAGACCCTCGCGGTAGCGGCAGCCGTCGATCTCGACCTCGCGAGGGCGGTAGGCCGCGAGGGCGCCCAGGGCGCCGGCCAGCGCGTGGACCGCGTTCTCCCCGAGCCAGCTGCGCGCGCTGTGCGCCCGGCGGCCCCGCGTCTCCAGCACCGCGCGCAGCGTCCCCTGGCAGCCGGCCTCGATCTCGCCGTCGGTGGGCTCCAGCAGGATCGCCAGGTCGCCGTACAGCCACCCGCGCCGCTCGCGGGCCACCCGGCCGAGGCCGTTCTTCACCGCCTCGACCTCCTCGTTGTCGTAGAAGACGAACGTGAGGTCGTGCGCGGGCGCGGCACCGGGGACGCCGAAGGTCGCGGCCAGCCGCAGCATCACCGCGTCCCCGGCCTTCATGTCGCTGGTGCCGCACCCGTAGAGCCGTCCGGTCGCCTCGTCCAGCCGGCTGGGCAGGTTGTCCGCGATCGGCACGGTGTCCAGGTGGCCGGCGAGCACCACCCGGGTCGGCCGGTCGAGGTTCGTGCGGGCCAGGACGGCGTCACCGACGCGCTCCACCTCGAGGCCGCCCAGGGCCCGCAGCGCCGCCTCGACCGCGTCGGCCAGCGCCGTCTCGCTGCCGGAGACCGAGGGCGCGTCGACCAGCGCGCGGGTGAGCGAGAGGACGTCGGCGGAGAGATCGAGCTCGGGCGGGGTGCTCACGACCGCCGAGCCTAGAAGGCCCTGACCGCCACCGCCGGGGTGGCCGATCGGTAGCGTTCCCGCCGTGACCGACGCTGCCCCTGACGCTGCCCCCGTCGCCGTGCCCGTCTCGGCATCCGCCGCCGGACTGGCGACCGTCACCCCCTCCGGCACGGTGCTCGACACCTGGTACCCCGAGCCCCGCCTCGGCGCCCCCGCCGGTGCCGCCTCGGGCACCACCCGGCTCGGGGCGCTGGAGCTCTCCGGTGAGCTCGGTCCCGACTACGGCGGCCTGGTGCGCACCGACCAGGCGCGCGGCGTGGAGGTCATCGCGGTGCGCACCGTCATCGCGGACCTGTCCGCGCCCGCGGTGGACACCCACGACGTCTGGCTGCGGCTGCACCTGCTGTCCCACCGGCTGATCCAGCCGCACCAGGCGAACCTGACCGGCATCTTCGGCCTGCTGACCAACGTGGCCTGGACCAGCGCCGGACCGGTCGAGGCCGCCGGTTTCAACGCCCACAAGCTGCGCGCCGCCGTCGGGCACCTGACCGTCTTCGGCGTCGACAAGTTCCCGCGCATGGTCGACTACGTCATCCCCTCCGGCGTGCGCATCGCCGACGGCGACCGCGTGCGCCTGGGCGCCCACCTCGCCGAGGGCACGACGGTCATGCACGAGGGCTTCGTGAACTTCAACGCCGGCACGCTGGGCCCCTCCATGGTCGAGGGCCGGATCAGCGCCGGCGTGGTGGTGGGCGCGGACAGCGACATCGGCGGCAGCGCCTCGATCATGGGCACGCTGTCCGGCGGCGGCACCGAGGTGATCTCGATCGGCAGCGGCTGCCTCCTCGGCGCCAACTCCGGCATCGGCATCTCGCTCGGCGACGGCTGCGTCGTCGAGGCCGGCTGCTACGTCACCGCCGGGTCGCGGATCACGCTCCCGGACGGCTCGGTGGTGAAGGGCAAGGAGCTCTCCGGCCGCAACGGGCTGCTGTTCCGGCGCAACAGCGTCAGCGGTGCGCTCGAGGCGCTGCCCCGCGAGGGCACCTGGGGCGAGCTGAACGCCGACCTGCACGCCAACTAGCGCGGCGGCCTCGCCGGGGTGACCTCGGGCACCCCGGCGATCCCAGGTCCGGCGCCTACCCTCGGGGACGATGACCAGCCCCCGCACCGCGACGCACCCGGCCGCCGGCCGGGCCCGCACCGGTACGCGACCGAAGCGGTCCACCGGTCGCGGCCCGGCCCGGCGCGGGAGCGCGCGGCGGAGCACCGCCCGCCGCGGCCCGGCCCGGCGGCGCCCGGCCGGGGGCCCCGGCACGCGGGGACGCGCGCCCGGCGGCCTGACCGGCGTCGCCCGCTGGTGGCCGGCGCTGCTCGTCGCGGCCGCCCTGTTCGCGGGGGTGGCCTGGGGCACCGAGAGGCAGGCCCCGGACATCCCGGCGGCCGGCACCTGCACGGTCCCCGACGGCTCGGTCACCGTCACCGCCGAGCAGGCCGGCAACGCCGCCACGATCGCGCAGGTCGGCTGGGACCGCGGGCTGCCCGAGCGTGCCGTCGTCATCGCGCTCGCGACCGCCCAGCAGGAGTCCCGGCTGCGCAACCTCGACTACGGGGACCGCGACTCGCTCGGGCTGTTCCAGCAGCGCCCCTCCCAGGGCTGGGGCAGCGAGCTGGAGGTGCGCGACCCGGTCTACGCCGCCGGCCAGTTCTACGACCGGCTGGTCACCATCCCCGGCTGGGAGGCCGGCCGGCTCACCGAGATGGCCCAGGCCGTCCAGCGCTCCGGGTTCCCGGAGCTGTACCAGCAGTGGGAGCCCATGGCCCAGCAGCTGACGACCGCGCTCGCCACCGACACCCTCGAGTGCGCCTGATCCAATTGCGCACGTTCTAGTCCCCCCTCCCGGGGGACCCGAGGTGCGAGGTGCTCAACCACCGAGACGGGCGCACCGACAACCGGTCCATGACGATCGCGTCCGACGAGTTCCCCCAGGCGGCCCCCGCCGCGGCCGCCGCCCCCGCGGTCGCCGACATGCCGGTGCTCCTCCCCACCCGTGAGGCCCTGCTCGAGCGGATCGGTGACCAGCTCCCCGGCTCCGCCGAGCAGCCCGTGACCCTCCTGGTGATCGGCCTGCTGCGCCGCGACGACGGCTGGCCGACCCCGCACACCACGCTGACCCAGGTGACCAGCCTGCTCGCCCGCTCCGTGCGGGGCGACGACTGGCTGGGCGCCTCCGGCGCCGCCGAGTTCGGCATCGTCCTCGCCGGCCCGGCCGAGACGGCCCAGATCGTCGGCGCCCGGCTGGTGGCGGCCGTCGACGCCCTCGGCATCCCCGGGCTGTCGGCCTCGGCGGGCATCGCGCCGCTGACGCCGGAGCTGACCGCCGGCGAGGTGTTCCGGCGGGCCACGCTCAGCCTGACCGCCGCCCGGCGCGTGGGCGCCGGCACCGTCATCCGGTACCGCGAGCCGGTCTGAGGAGGGCCCGGCCTAGGCCAGGCGCTCGACCGCCGCGTCGATCCGCTCGTCGGTGGCGGTGAGCGCCAGCCGCACGTGCCGGGACCCCGCGGGGCCGTAGAAGCTCCCCGGGGCGGCGACGATGCCGAGCCCCGCGAGCCGGTCGATGGTGGCCCAGCAGTCCTCGTCACGGGTGGCCCACAGGTACAGGCCGGCCTCGGAGTGGTCGACCCGCATGCCCGCGCCGAGCACGGCGGCCTTCAGCCGGTCGCGGCGGGCGCGGTAGCGCTCCCGCTGGGCGTCCACGTGGGCGTCGTCGGCCAGGGCGGCGGCCATGGCGGCCTGCACCGGGGCCGGCACCAGCAGCCCCAGGTGCCGGCGCACCTCCCAGACGCGGCGCACCAGCGCCGGGTCGCCGGAGAGCAGCCCGCCCCGGTACCCGGCGGCGCTGGACTGCTTCGACAGGGAGTGCACGGCCAGCAGGCCGGTGTGGTCCGGGCCCGCGACCGCGGGGTGCAGGACCGACCGGGGCTCCACGTCCCAGCCGAGGGTGATGTAGCACTCGTCGGCGACGACGGGGACCCCGTGCGCCCGGCCCCACTCGACCCAGGCCCGCAGCTCGTCGTCCCGGAGCACCCGCCCGTGCGGGTTGCCCGGGGAGTTCAACCAGACCAGGGAGACCCCGGCCCCGTCGGCCGGCGGGGTGTCGCAGCGGCGCACGGCCAGCCCGGCCAGCACCGCCCCCACCTCGTAGGTGGGGTAGGCGATCTCCGGCAGGAGCACGGTGGTGGCACCACCCTGCAGGCCCAGGAGCGTGGGCAGCAGGGCGACGAGCTCCTTGGAGCCCACCGTCGGGATCACGGAGGGCTCGGCGCCGGAGGGGTCGGCTGCGTCGACGCCCAGGCGTCGGCGCAGCCAGCCGGCCGCCGCGGCGCGCAGGTCGGCCGTGCCCAGCGCGGTCGGGTAGCCCGGCGCGTCAGCAGCGGCCGCGAGGGCCTCCCGCAGCACCGGCGGGGTGCTGTCGACCGGGGTCCCGATGGACAGGTCGACCACCCCGCCGGGGTGCTGCGCGGCTCGCGCCCGCGCCCCGGCGAGGGAGTCCCAGGGGAAGTCCGGCAGCGCGCGGGGCGCGCCGGGGCCCGGAGCGGTCAGTGACCTTCGCCCTGGGGCGGCAGGGCGGCGACCAGCGGGTGGTCCTTGCCGACCTTCCCGGTCTTGGCGGCGCCGCCGGGGCTGCCCAGGTCGGAGAAGAACTCCACGTTGGCGTTGTAGAAGTCCTTCCACTTGTCCGGGACGTCGTCCTCGTAGTAGATGGCCTCCACGGGGCAGACCGGCTCGCAGGCACCGCAGTCCACGCACTCGTCGGGGTGGATGTAGAGCATCCGGTCGCCCTCGTAGATGCAGTCCACCGGACACTCGTCGATGCACGCCTTGTCGAGAACGTCGACGCAGGCCTGGGTGATGACGTAGGTCACGGGGTTCCCTCCCGGGGACGTTCGGCGGCGCCCACGGCCGGGGACCGGGGCGCCAGATGCGCACCAAGTATCACCTGCCAGGTCACCGGGCGTTCGACGGGTCACCCGCCGAGGGCCGCTCCCCCCTTTCGGGGTGGGTCCAAAGTCCCTGCTCAAGACTCGGCGGGATCGGCCGATCTTGACGACGTGCCCGAGCAGAGGACGCACCGAGAGGCTGCGCCGCGACCCACGTCGCCGGCGTCGCCCTACGACGCCCAGGCCGCGCTCGCGAGCCTGCTGAGCCGGCTGCGCGCGTCCTCGGGTGCCACCCGGGTGTCGGTCTGGGTGCACGAGGCCACCACCGACCTCCTGGTGCCCTTCCGGCAGGCCGTCTGCCCGGGCGCCGACCAGGGTCCCGGGCACCCCGCGCTGGTCACCCCCGCGCTGCTGTCGGACTCCCCCTTCCTCGCCGCCGTCGTGCGCACCCGCCAGGCCGTCACCGGCCGCGCGGACGGCCGGCGCTCGACCGACCGGCAGCTGGCCGAGGTCGGCATCCGGTCCGCCCACGGCGAGCCGCTGCTGCTGGACGGCCAGGTCGTCGGCGTCCTCACCGTCGAGCCCGCCGCCGCAGCCGCCCCGCACCTGCTCCGGCAGGTCGCCCCGAAGCTCGCCGCCGCCGTCTCCGAGGCGTGGGCGCGCCGGTCCCAGCAACGCCGCCTCGACCAGGCGGCCGTGCTGCTCGGGCTGATCGAGACCGCCGCGCAGGCCCAGTCGCTGGACCACCTGCTCAGCTCCGCCTGCCGCCAGCTCGCCGAGCTGGGCGAGGTCGAGCGCGCCTGCATCTTCCTGCTGGAGGACGGGCGGCTGGTCCCGAGCATGGCTGCCTACGCCGACGGCCGGCGCGATCTGGCCACCTGGCAGCAGTTCCGCAACGCCCCCGTCTCCCTGCCGCTCGCCGAGACCGTGCTCCGGACCGGTGAGCCGATGACCGCCGACCGCAGCAGCGGGCTGGTCTCCGGCTGGTGGGTGGACTCCTTCCACATCGCCTCGGCGCTCGCGGTCCCCCTCGGCCGCAGCCCCGAGCTCGCCGGGGTGCTCACGCTGGACAGCACGCACGTGCGGCCCTTCTCCGAGGACGTGCGCCGGCTCGCCGGGGCCGCCGGCGCGCACCTCGGCAGCGTCATCGAGCAGGCCCGCACCAGCCAGGCGCGCGCGGCCTCCCTGAGCACCGCCCGCGTCGTCCGGCAGCTCCTGGTCGACGGCTCCGGCGCCACCGGTGTCGGCGAGGCCGCCGAGGTGGTGGCCCGTGCCGTGCAGCGGCTGGCCGGCACGTCCCGCAGCGCCGCCTACCTCGTCGACGCCGAGGACCGGCTGGTCGAGGTGCGCCACGTGGACTGGGCCGACGACCACAAGGCGGTCATCCAGCGGCAGCTCGTCGGTCGCCGGGGCAGCGACATCCCCCTGTGGCGGCTCAGCGCCGAGCAGAAGACCCCGGTCTTCGTCGAGGACACCGCCACCAGCGACCTCCTGGACCCCCGCCTCTGCCGGGCCCTGGACCTCGCCTCCTACATCAGCGTGCCGCTGATCTCCGGTGACCGGCTGCGCGGCCTCGTCGTCACCGGCGCCGTCGGCGCCGCACGCTCCTGGGCCCCCGCGGTGCGCGACGCCGTGCGGCAGGTGACCCTCGAGGGCTCGCTCGTCGTCGAGAACGCCGAGCTGCGGGCCGCCGAGCAGCTGCGGCTGGCCCAGCTGGCCACCGAGGCGCACGCCGACCCCCTCACCGGCCTGGCCAACCGCCGCCGGTTCATCGAGGAGGTCGAGGCCACCGTCTACGGCGCCGGCGACCGCAGCTGCGCCCTGCTGATGATCGACCTGGACCGGTTCAAGGAGATCAACGACAGCTTCGGGCACAGCGTCGGAGACGACCTGCTCTGCCTGGTCGGCCCGCGCCTCCAGCAGGCGCTGCGTCCCGGAGACCTGCTCGCGCGGATGGGTGGCGACGAGTTCGCCGTCCTGCTCCCCGACGCCGACGCCGCGCGGGCCCGCGAGGTGGGCGAGGCGCTCGGCGCCGCGCTCCGCGACGCCTTCGTCCTCGACGGGATGCCCCTGCACGTCGACGCCAGCATCGGCATCGCCCTGTGCCCGGACCACGGCCGGGACCGCTCGCTGCTGCTGGCCCGGGCCGACACCGCGATGTACGCGGCCAAGCGGGGCCGGCACGGCTACGAGGTGTGGGCGCCCGACGGCACCCCCGCCACCCGTGACCGGCTGGAGACGCTGGAGCAGCTGCGCACCGCGCTGGACGACGACCAGCTGACCACGCACTACCAGCCCAAGCTCGACCTGCGCACCGGCCGCGTCACGGGCCTGGAGGCGCTGGTCCGCTGGAACCACCCCACCCGCGGCATGCTCTACCCGGACGTCTTCCTGCCGCTGGCCGAGCAGGCCGGCCTGATGCGCCGCCTGGCCCTGCGGGTGCTGGAGCGCTCGCTGCGCGACCTCCAGGGCTGGCGGGCGCACGGGCACGACCTGTCCGTGGCGGTGAACCTGTCGGTGTCCAACCTCCAGGACGTCGCCCTGCCGGAGCAGGTCGCGATGCTGCTGGACGCCTTCGCCGTGCCGGCCGACGCCCTGGTCCTCGAGATCACCGAGGACGTGCTGATGGCCGACGCCGCCCGCAGCCAGCAGGTCATGGCCGGGCTGCGGCGCCTGGGCGTCCGGCTGTCGGTCGACGACTACGGCACCGGCTACTCGTCGCTGTCCTACCTCCGCGCCCTGCCGGTGGACGAGCTGAAGCTGGACCGCAGCTTCGTCACCCACCTGACGACCGACACCCGCGCGGCCGCGATCGTGCGCAGCACGCTGCAGCTCAGCCGCGACCTGGGCATGAGCATGGTCGTCGAGGGCGTCGAGGACTCCGCCTCCCTGGCCGCGCTCCGCGAGTGGGGCTGCGACGTGGCGCAGGGGTACCACATCTCCCGGCCGATGCCGGCCGAGCGCGTGCTGGGCTGGCTCGAGGCGCAGCGGGCGCCCGCCGCCGCACCGGGCGCCCAGCGCTGATCAGCCGGCCGGCGAGCCGCGCCGTCCCGGCGGCGCCGCGGCCGGGCCCAGGGCGGTGCCGACCGCGAACGCCGCGGCCAGCAGGCCCAGCCCCAGGAAGACCAGGTTCACCCAGCTGTTGGTGATGACCAGGTCGCCCTCGGGCCGGCGGCCCATCGCCGCCACCGCGACGACCAGCCACACCACGGCCGGCAGCGCCGCGACGACCCGCGAGCCGGAGACCCGCAGCGCCGCCCGGACCAGCAGCAGGTTGCCGACGACGGCGGCCAGGACCGACACGGGCACCGGCACGCCGCCCACCCGCAGCGGCAGCCAGAACACCTCCACGACCGCCAGCCACGCGGAGACCGCGACGGTGCACAGGCCCCAGCCGGCCGCGGCCGCCGCCGAGCGCGGCGTCACGGGAGACCGGCGAACAGGTCGCGCTCCCGGTCCCCCGGGTCCCCGCCCCGCTCCCCGCGGACCAGCTGGAAGAACTCGGTGCCGCGGACCAGCTGGCCGAGGTCGTTGGAGAGCGCGAAGAAGCCCTCCCGCACGGTGACCTGGGTGGCGTGGGCACGCAGGGCGGCGCTCTTGCGCCCGGTGAGCCCCTCGGCGTCGACCTCCGTCGTCACCTCGTCGTCGTCGACCACGAAGGGCGCGTGCTCGATCGCGGCCGACGGGAGGAACGGGACCCGCTCCCCGGCGGCCGCCAGCGCGTCGTCGCTCTCGCGGACGGCGGTCCGGGGCAGGCGGCACCAGTAGACCTTGGCGACGTCCCACGGCGCGCCCAGCTCCGGCCGGTAGCCGGGGTCGGCGGCGGCGTCGACGGCGCGCATGGCGACCCGGTGCGCCTGGATGTGGTCGGGGTGCCCGTAGCCCCCGTCGGGGTCGTAGGTGACGACGACCTGGGGGCGCACGTCGCGGACGACCGCCACCGCGTGCGCCACCGCCTCGTCGAGGTCGGCGTTCCAGAACGCCCGGGGCCGCTCGTTCGCGGGCGTGCCGACCATCCCGGAGTCGCGGTAGCGCCCCGCTCCCCCGAGGAACCGGATGTCGCCGACGCCCAGCTCGGCCATCGCCGCGCGCAGCTCGGCGATGCGGTAGCCGCCGAGCTGGTCGGCCTGGTCGGCGGCCAGCTGCGCCAGCTCCGGGACGAGGATCTCGCCCTCCTCCCCCAGGGTGCAGGTGAGCAGGGTGACGTGGGCGCCCTCGGCCACGTAGCGGGCCATCGTGGCGCCGGTGGTGATGCTCTCGTCGTCCGGGTGGGCGTGGACGAGCAGGAGCCGGCGGGTGGCGATCACGCCCCGATCCTGCCGGACCGCGCCGGGCGGGCTCCCGCCCGGCGCGACCGGCCGGTCAGTCGACGTCGACCGGGATGACCGTGCGGGCCTCGGCGAAGTGGCAGGCCGAGGCGTGGCCCTGCCCGCGGTCCACCAGCGCCGGTGCCTCGGTGGCGCAGATGTCCTGCGCCTTCCAGCACCGGGTGCGGAACCGGCAGCCCGACGGCGGGTTGGCGGGGCTGGGGACGTCGCCCTGCAGCAGGATCCGCTCCTTGAGCCCGCGCAGCTGCGGCTCGTGCACCGGGACCGAGGACAGCAGCGCCTGCGTGTAGGGGTGCGACGCGGAGGTGTAGACCTCGGTGTCGGTGCCCTCCTCGACGACGCTGCCCAGGTACATCACGGCGACGCGGTCGGAGATGTGCCGCACCACCGACAGGTCGTGGGCGATGAACAGGTAGGACAGGCCGAAGTCGTCCTGCAGGTCCTCCAGCAGGTTCACGACCTGGGCCTGCACCGACACGTCCAGGGCGCTGACCGGCTCGTCGCAGACGATGATCTCCGGCTGCAGCGCCAGGGCGCGGGCGATGCCGATGCGCTGCCGCTGGCCACCGGAGAACTGGTGGGGGTAGCGGTTGACGAAGTCGGGGTTGAGCCCGACCCGCTCCATCAGCTCCTGGGTGCGCTGGAGGCGGCCCTTGCGGGGGGCGATGTCGGCGTGCACCGACCAGCCCTCGGCGACGATGTCACCGACGGTCATGCGCGGGTTCAGCGACGCGTAGGGGTCCTGGAAGATGATCTGGACCTCGCGGCGGTACTGCTTGAGCGCTCGGCCGCCCATCTTGGCGACGTCGCGGCCCTTGTAGACGATCTCGCCGCTGGTGGGCTTCTCCAGGGCCACGAGCAGCTTGCTGACCGTGGACTTGCCGCAGCCGGACTCGCCGACCAGGCCGAGGGTCTCGCCGCGGCGCAGCGTCAGGTTCACGCCGTCGACCGCGCGGACGTGGCCCACGGTGCGCTTGAAGACGATGCCCTGGGTGAGCGGGAAGTGCTTCTTGAGGTCGTTGACCTCCAGCAGCACCTCGCCGGGTGCGACCGGCTGGAGCGGTGCCGCTGCGTCGTCGGTGGGCTCAGACACCGAGGACCTCCTCGCTGTAGTGGCAGGCCGCCTCGCGACCCGGGACGACCAGCCGCAGCGGCGGGACGTCCTCGGCGCAGTGCCGGCCGGGGAGCGCGTCGGCGCCGGTCCGGCGCTTCGGGCACCGGGGGTGGAACGGGCAGCCCGACGGGATGTTCGCCAGGTTCGGCGGCTGGCCGCCGATCGGCTGCAGCCGCCCGCCCTTGGCCTCCACCTGGGGGATGGAGCTCATCAGCCCCTCGGTGTAGGGGTGGGCCGGGTTGCCGAAGACGTCGTCGACGGTGCCCCGCTCCACGATACGACCGGCGTACATGACCGCGACGTTGTCGGCGACCTCGTTGACCACGCCCAGGTCGTGGGTGATCAGCACCAGGCCCATGCCGGTGTCGCGCTGCAGGTCCTTGAGCAGGTCCATGACCTGGGCCTGCACGGTCACGTCGAGGGCCGTCGTCGGCTCGTCGGCGATGAGGATCCTCGGGTCCAGGGCGATCGCCATGGCGATCATGACGCGCTGCCGCATGCCGCCGGAGAACTGGTGCGGGTAGTCGTTCACCCGCTGCGCGGCGGCCGGGATGCGTACCCGGTCCATGAGCTCGACGGCCTGCTTCTTCGCGTCCTTGCGGGACATGCCCCGGTGCGCCCGGAACATCTCGCCGATCTGGTAGCCGACGCTGTAGACCGGGTTCAGCGAGGACAGCGCGTCCTGGAAGATCATCGAGATCCCCGGCCCGCGCACCTTGCGCTGCTCCTCCGGCGAGACGGTCAGCAGGTCGCGGCCCTCGAACATGATCCGGCCGCTGGTGATCTCGGCCGGCGGCATGTCGAGGATGCCCATGATCGCCTGCGCCGAGACCGACTTGCCCGAGCCGGACTCCCCGAGGATCGCGAGGGTCTCCCCCGCGGACACGGTGTAGCTCACGCCGTTGACGGCGTTGACCAGCCCGGAGTCGGTGCGGAACTGCACCCGGAGGTCGTCGACCTCCAGGACGGGGCCCGACCCGGCGCGGGCCTGCCCGGCCGGTGCGGACGTGGACGCGGTGCTCATGAACGCTGCCTCGGGTCGAGGGCGTCGCGCAGCGCGTCGCCCATCATGACGAACGCCATCACCGTCATGGTCAGGATCAGGCTCGGGAACAGGACCAGGTGCGGGGCGCTGCGGATGGAGTCCTGCCCCGCCTCGATCTGCAGGCCCCAGGAGATGGCGGGGCGCTGCAGGCCGACGCCCAGGTAGGTCAGCGTCGCCTCGGCGGCGATCAGCACGCCGATGGTGATCGTCGTGTAGACGAGCACCGGCGCCACCGCGTTGGGCAGGATGTGCCGCACCAGGATCCGGATGTCGGAGGCGCCCATCGCGCGGGCGGCCGCCACGTAGTCCGAGCTCTTCACCGCGATGACCTGGGAGCGCACCAGCCGCATCGCCGTCATCCAGCCGAAGAGCGCCAGCGCCAGCGCGACGGCGCCCGGCCCTCGGCTGTTCAGGATCGGGATGCTGGTCTCCGGCCCGACCCGCAGCAGGACGAGCGCGCCGAGGATGAGCGGCAGCGCGTAGAAGATGTCGGCGATGCGGGACAGCAGGCCGTCGGTGAAGCCGCCGTAGAAGCCGGCGATCGCTCCCACGACCACGCCGAGCAGCAGGACCACCAGCACGGCGAAGATCCCGATGATCAGCGAGTTCCGCGCCCCGTAGACGACGTTGGCCAGGTAGTCGCAGCCCTGGACGTCGTAGCCGAACCAGTGGTCGGCCGACGGCGTGGCCTTGGAGTTGGCCAGGTCGCAGGCGCGCGGGTCGACGCCGCGGGCGAAGACCTGCGGGGCGATCGCGATCAGCAGGAACACGATGCCGAAGGTCGCGCCCAGCCAGAAGAGCGGGTTGCGCTTGAGCGAGCGCCAGGCGTCGCTCCAGAGGCTGTTCTGCCGCGAGTCGGTGACGTCGACCGACGGGCTGGCCAGGCCGGTCGTCGTGCCCGCCTCGACCTCGTCCTTGCGCAGATCCAGCTGCTGTTGCTGGTCAGTCATAGCGGATCCTCGGGTCGAGGACGGCGTAGAGCACGTCGACGACCAGGTTGAAGAAGATGAAGAAGAACACCATCAGCGTGACGATGCCGACGACGACGGCGCCCTCCTGGGAGCGCACCGAGTCGAACACCTCGCGCCCGATGCCCGGCAGGTTGAACACGGTCTCGGTGACGATCGCGCCGCCGAGCAGCGACCCGATGTCCGCACCGATGAAGGTGACGACCGGGATGAGGCTGTTGCGGAGCGTGTGCCGGACGATGACCGTCCGGTTCGGCAGCCCCTTGGCCCGCGCGGTCCGGACGTAGTCCGCCCGCATGTTCTCCGCGATGCTCGTCCGGGTGAGCCGGGCGACGTAGGCCAGCGACCCGGAGGCGAGCACCAGGCCTGGGAGGATGTAGCTGTACAGGCCCTCACGGGTGCCGGCGATCGGGAACCAGCCGAGCTTCAGGCCCAGCGCGAGCTGCGCGATGAAGGCCAGCACCAGGATCGGGATCGACACGATGACCGTGGTCGAGACCAGCACGAGGTTGTCGAAGAAGCTGTTGCGGCGGATGCCGGCCAGCACACCGGCGATGATGCCGATGATCGCCTCGAACACGATGGCGACCGCGGTCAGCTTGATCGTGACCGGCAGGGTGCGCTCGATGGTGTCGATGACCGGCCGACCGCGGAAGTCGGTGCCCAGGTCACCGGAGAACAGGTTCTTGAGGTACTCCCAGTACTGCACCCACAGCGGGTCGTTCAGGTGGAAGCGCTCGGTGAGCACCTCGACGACCGCCGGTGACACCGGCCGGTCGCCCGCGAGCGCCCGGATGGGGTTGCCCGGGAGGGCGTACACCATGGCGAAGATCAGGAACGAGGCGCCGAGCAGCACCGGAATCGTCAGCAGTAGTCGGCGCGCGACGTAGCGGCCCATGGTCCCCCTCGGGGTGGTGAGACGCCGCGGTCAGCTGCCGCGGCGCCGGTGTTCATCTTGCCCGGCGCCCGACGCACGCGCCGCCGGGGGCACCGTCCTGGTGGAGGGCGCCCCCGGCGGGTCGTGCGTCTGGCTGGTCGGTCAGTTGTTGACGGTGACCTCGGACCAGATCGGGTGCTGGAACAGGTCGATCCGGACGTTGTCCACCTTGTCGGTGTGGACGGTCTGGATCTCGGTGAAGAACAGCGGGGCCATCGGCATGTCCGCGGCGATGAGGTCCTCGGCCTGCTGGTAGGCCTCGACGGCCTCCTCCTCGCTGGACGCCTGGTCACCCTGGGCGATCAGCCGCTCGACCTCGGGGTTCGAGTAGAAGCTGAAGTTCGAGCCCGCCGGGGGCTGCGACACCGTGGAGAACAGCGGCGTCAGGTAGCTCTCGGCAGCCGGGTAGTCGAAGCTCCAGCCGTAGCGGAACGGGCCGGTGAAGCCCTTCTCCTCGCCCAGCGGCAGGTACTGCGCGAAGTCCAGGTCACCCCGGAGCTGGAAGTCGACGTCCAGGTTCTGGCGCAGCTGGTTGCCCACGGCCTCCAGCCACGCGTCGTGACCGACACCGGCGTTGAACCACAGGTCGACCGGCTGGCTGCGGTCGAAGCCGGCCTCGTCCAGCAGGGCGTTGGCGGCCTCGGGGTCGAACGCGCAGAACTCGCAGGCGCCCTCGCGGTAACCGTCCACGACCGGGGCGACGAAGGCGTCGGCCGGGGTGCGGGTGCCGGAGAAGATCGCCGTGCCGATGGCCTCCCGGTCGATCGCCATGGAGATCGCCTGGCGGACCCGCGGGTCGGCGAAGCGGGCGTCGTAGGTCGGGAAGCCGAGGTAGGTGATCTGCGAGACCTCGGTGCGGATGAAGTTGTCGCCGAACTCGCTCTCGGCCGACTCGATGACGTCCGGCGGGATGACGTCGACGATGTCGACGTTGCCGTCCTGGGCGTCGGTGTAGGCGGTGGCCTGGTCGGCGTAGACGATGAACTCCATGCCGTCGGCCTTGGCCTTGTCGTCACCGGCGTACTCGTCGAAGCGGGTGAGCTTCATGCCCTGGCCGGGGGTGAACTCGCCGTCGGCCTTGAACGGGCCGTTGCCGATCGGCGCGGTGCCGAAGGCCTCGGGGTCCTCGAAGAACGCGTCGGGCAGCGGGTAGAAGGTCTGGTAGCCGACCACCGCGGGGAACAGGGCGAACGGGGCGGAGAGCTCCACCGTGAAGGTGGTCTCGTCCTGGACCTGGAGGCCGGACAGCTCGGTCGCGGCACCGTCCTGCAGCTCCTGGTAGCCGGCGATGCGGCCGAGGTAGCTGGCGCCGTCCTGGGCGTTCTGCGGGTCGGCGGTGTAGTTCCACGCGTCGACGAAGGACTGCGCGTCGACCGGGGTGCCGTCGTGGAAGGTCCAGCCGTCCTTGAGGGTGACGGTCCAGTTCTGGTTGTCGTCGGACGTGATCGACTCGGCGACGCCGTTGTACTCGACCTCGCCCTCCTCGGAGAAGGTCACCAGACCGGTCCAGAGGGCGGTGATGACCTTGCTGCCCTCGCTCTCGGTGGTGTTGCCCGGGACGATCGGGTTCTCGGGCTCGCCGATGTAGGCGGAGAAGGTGCCGCCGGTCGCGCCGCCCCCCTCGCCACCCTCGTCGCTGCCGCCGCAGGCGGTCATGAGCAGGGCGGCGGCGATGGCCGTCGCGACGAGCGAACTACTGCGCTTGCTGGACTTCACGTGCAAGGCCTCCCTCGTCCCGCATGTGCGGGGGGAACGGACAGGTCTGTCCACGGCCGTCACCGGGCCGTGGGACGACTGATTGGTGTCGAGCGGAACGCACCCGGGACACGGAGACGTTTCCCCGGTACGACGGGTGGACCCTAGGCACGCCCCGGAGGGAGTGTCCACGGCCGTGGCCGAGTTGTGACCTCCGCTCACGATCCGCCCCGTCACCGTAACTTCCACGCATTCTCGGCCGGGAGGCGGACGTCCTCCGCGCCCCTCGCGGGGGCTGCCGGAGCCTTTCCGGCCGCTCGGCCGGGCGGGTGTCGCGCGGGCCGCCCCGGGGTAGGTCGGGGTGGCACACGATCGACGAACTCGACGGAGGCAGCGCGATGAGCGGTATGGACAAGCTGACGAACAAGGCCCAGGAACTGTCCGGCAAGGGCAAGGAGGCCGTGGGCGACGCGACCGACGACCGCGACCTGCAGGCCGAGGGGCAGAAGGACCAGGCGGCCGGCAACCTCAAGCAGGCCGGCGAGAAGGTCAAGGACATCTTCAAGTAGCCGGGCCGCCCTGCAGAGGGCCGTTCCGGACGTCGCACGGGCGCCGGTCCCCACGGGGACGGCGCCCGTCGGCGTTCCTAGGCGCGGTCGAGGAGCGCGCGGACGGCGGGCAGCAGCGGGCGGTCCGCGGGGATCCAGTCCAGCGCGTCGAGCTCCCCCGGCCCCACCCAGCGCAGCTCGGAGTGCTCGTGGGCCACGAGGTCGCCGGCGACGATGCCGGCCGACCACACCCGCATGGTCGAGGCGCCGGGCGCGCCGCCGGCGACCACGCCGTCGAGGGGCACCTCCCCCACGAAGGACCCCGGGACGACGGTGACGCCGAGCTCCTCCCGGCACTCCCGCACGAGCGCCACCAGCTCCGGCTCGTCGCGCTCGACCTTGCCGCCGGGGAACTCCCACCGGCCGTCGTACCTGCCGCCGGACCGCTGCGCGACCAGCACCCGTCCGCGGTGGACGACGGCGGCCCCCACCACCTGCACCACCTCCGGCGCGCGGCGGGCGGCGGCCGCGGCGAACGCGTCCAGGTGCGCCCGCATCGCGCGGGCGACCCTGCGGCGCAGCACCGGCTCGACCACCCGACCGAGGACGGCGGGCAGGCCGCTCTGCCACTCGACCTGCTCGTCCACCCTCGTGCCGGCGGCGGTGGCGGTGAAGGTGCGCGAGTGGGTCACCCGGCCGCGCGCGCCGACCGGCGCAGTGAAGACGTCGCGCTCCGGCCGGACGGCGACGACCTCCGCCAGCGGGAAGGGCCAGGGCCGCCCGAGGGCACGGGCGACGTCGAACGCCACGGTCAGCGGCGCCTCCACCGACGTGGTGAAACGGAGCTGCGACACGCGGGCACTCTCCCAGACCACGGCACTATGGCAGCGTGCGCATCAACGCCAGGGTCGACTACGCCGTCCGAGCGGTCCTCGAGCTCGCCGCGGCAGCGCCCGACGCGCTCACCTGCGACAAGATCGCCGCGGCGCAGGACATCCCGTCCCGCTTCCTGCAGGCGATCCTCGCCGACCTGCAGCACGCGCGGCTGGTCACCAGCCAGCGCGGCCGCGACGGTGGCTACCGCCTCGCGCTGCCGGCCTCGGAGATCTCCATCGCCCGCGTGATGCGGGTGGAGCAGGGCTTCCTGGCCGAGGTGCACGGCCAGCGCCCGGAGGAGGTCACCTATCCCGGTGCGGCCACGGAGCTGGCGTCGGTCTGGGTGGCGGCGCGCGAGGCCTACCGGCGCGTGCTCGAAGGCGTGACCGTCGCCGACGTCGTCGCCGGGGAGCTGCCGGAGCACGCGGCGGAGCTGGTCGCCATGGACAACGCCTGGCGGTCGTTCAGCGAGCCCTCGCGCGACTGACGCGCGACCCCCGGTC
This sequence comes from Blastococcus sp. TF02A-35, assembly GCF_004571075.1. GTDB lineage: Bacteria > Actinomycetota > Actinomycetes > Mycobacteriales > Geodermatophilaceae > Blastococcus. Next base: position 91,315 of record NZ_SPQP01000008.1, on the reverse strand, counting down.
ACCCGGCGCGGCGGGCACGACGGAGACACTGGCGGCATGACCGCTGCGCAGCGCCCCGGTGTCACCGTCTTCCTGACCGGCCTCTCGGGCGCGGGCAAGTCCACGATCGCCGACGCGCTGGTCGCCCAGCTGGAGGCGGAGGGCCGGCCGGTCACCGTGCTCGACGGCGACGTCGTCCGCACGCACCTGTCCAGCGAGCTGGACTTCTCCAAGGAGCACCGCGACCTCAACATCCGGCGGATCGGCTGGGTGTCCGGCGAGGTGGTCAAGCACGGCGGGACGGTCGTGGTCGCCGCCATCGCGCCCTACGAGGCCGCCCGCGCCGACGCCCGCCGGCTGGTGGAGGAGCACGGCCGGTTCGTGCTCGTGCACCTCTCCACCCCGCTCGAGGTGTGCGAGGACCGCGACGTGAAGGGGCTGTACGCCAAGGCGCGCGCCGGCGAGATCCCCGGGTTCACCGGCGTCAGCGACCCCTACGAGCCCCCGGCCCGCGCCGAGCTCGTCATCGACACGTCGGTGACGCCGCTGACGGAGTCCGTCGCCCGCATCCGTGCGGAGATGGACCGCGGCTGACCCCGGCTCACCCGTGTGAGCCGGTGCACGGCGGCCCGGCGCCGCTCTTGTGGCACCCTTGACGCATGACCGACCGCGGCGCGCTCCTCGTTGCGCGGCTGCACATCGATCTGGCGCTGGTCTCCAGCGCCGCCTGTCGCCCCGTGCGCTGACCCCCGGTTCCTCCGCGCAGCTCCTCCGGCTGCGTCCCGATCCAGCAGCGCCTCGTCTCCCGGCCCGCTGCCGGACGGCGCAGAGCGCAGGAAGAAGTACGCCACGTGAGCACCCCCACCCGCACCAGCAACCGGCCGCAACGCGGCCAGGGCCAGTGGGCGCTGGGCTACCGCGAGCCGCTCAACCCGAACGAGCGGATGAAGAAGGACTCCGACGGGCTCGAGGTCCGTCAGCGGATCCTCGACATCTACTCCAAGGCCGGCTTCGAGTCGATCGACCCGGGTGACCTCCGTGGCCGCATGCGCTGGATGGGCCTCTACACCCAGCGCGCCCAGGGGATCCCCGGCGGCAAGACCGCCGTCCTGGAGCCGGAGGAGCTCGAGGACTCCTACTTCATGATGCGCGCCCGCATCGACGGCGGGCAGCTCACCAGCGACGCGCTCCGCGTCCTGGGCGGGATCAGCACCGAGTTCGGCCGCGACGTCGCCGACGTCACCGACCGGCAGAACGTGCAGTACCACTGGATCCGCATCGAGGACGTGCCCGAGATCTGGCGCCGGCTGGAGTCGGTCGGGCTCTCCACGATGGAGGCCTGCGGCGACGTGCCGCGCGTGATGCTCGGCTGCCCGCTGGCCGGCATCCTCGAGGACGAGGTCATCGACGCCACCGACGTCATCGCCGCCACCGTCGAGAAGTACGTCGGCAGCCCGGAGTTCAGCAACCTGCCGCGCAAGTGGAAGACCTCGATGTCGGGGTGCGTGGACCACTGCACCGAGCCCGAGATCGACGACGTCTCCTTCGTCGGCGTGGTCAACGAGGCAGGCGAGGCCGGCTACGACCTCTGGGTCGGCGGCGGCCTCTCGACCAACCCGATGTTCGCCCAGCGGGTCGGCGTCTTCGTGCGGCCGGACCAGGTCACCGACGTGTGGGCCGCCTGCACCTCGGTCTTCCGCGACTACGGCTACCGCCGGCAGCGCAACCGCGCCCGCATCAAGTTCCTCATGGCCGACTGGGGGCCGGAGAAGTTCCGCCAGGTGCTGGAGGACGAGTACCTGCACGCCCAGCTGCCCGACGGCCCGGCGCCGGCCCCGGCCAAGCACGACCAGCGGGACCACGTCGGCGTCAGCCGGCAGAAGGACGGCCTCAACGCCGTCGGCTTCGCGCTGCGCACCGGCCGGATCAGCGGCTCCCTGCTGACCACGATCGCGAACCTGGCCGACGAGTACGGCCAGGGCCGCATCCGGACGACGACCCAGCAGAAGCTGGTCATCCTCGACGTGCCGGACGAGTCGGTGGAGGCGCTGGTCGACGCGCTCGCCGAGCACGACCTGCAGGTCCGCCCGAGCGCCTTCCGCCGCGGGACGATGGCCTGCACCGGCCTGGAGTTCTGCAAGCTCGCGATCGTCGAGACCAAGCAGCACGCGCAGGACCTGTACGCCGAGCTGGAGAAGCGGCTGCCGGACTTCGACACCCCGATCGGGATCAACGTCAACGGCTGCCCGAACAGCTGCGCCCGTTTCCAGACCGCCGACATCGGGTTCAAGGGCTCGATGGTCAAGGACGACAACGGCGAGATGGTCGAGGGCTTCCAGGTGCACCTCGGCGGCCACCTCGGCGTGGAGGCCACCTTCGGCCGCAAGTTCCGCGGCCACAAGGTGACCAAGGCCGAGACCGCCGACTACTGCGAGCGGCTGCTGCGCGGTTTCCTCGAGCGCCGCACGCCCGGCGAGTCCTTCGCGCACTACGTCTCCCGCGCCGAGGAGGCCTGGCTGCTGTGAGAGGGCCGCTGTGACCGAGGAGGCGACGTCGGGAAGGACCCGGCAGCTGCCGGTGTTCCACTGCCCGTACTGCGGCGACGAGGACCTCACGCCGCACGACGACCAGGGCTGGCGCTGCGGCGCCTGCCTGCGGGCCTTCTCGGTCCGCCTGATCGCGACGGGGGTGCAGGGATGACGACAGCAGTCGTCGCCACGCCGGAGATGGCCGCCGAGGCCGACGCACGCTTCGAGGGCATCGCCGACCCCGTCGAGCAGGCGCTCGCCGTGCTGACCTGGGCCGGGGAGACGTTCGGCGACCGGTTCGCCATCACCTCGTCCATGGCCGACGGCCTGCTCTCGCACCTGGCCAGCCGGGTGATCCCCGGGGTCAACGTCGTCTTCCTCGACACCGGCTACCACTTCGCCGAGACCATCGGCACCCGCGACTGGATCAGCAGCGTCCTGCCGATCACCCTGCACAACGTCACCCCGCCGCAGACCGTCGCCGAGCAGGACCTCTCGTTCGGCGCGAAGCTGCACGACCGCGACCCGGACCTGTGCTGCGACCTGCGCAAGGTCAAGCCGCTGGCCCAGGCGCTGGCCGGCTTCACCGCCTGGGGCTCCGGGGTGCGGCGCGACGAGTCGCCGACCCGCGCCGGCACGAGGCTCGTCGACTGGGACGCCAAGCGCGGCATGGTGAAGGTCAACCCGATGGCGGCCTGGACCCAGGACGTCGTCGACGCCTACACCGTCGAGCACCAGATCCCGGTGAACCCGCTGTTCGAGGTCGGCTACGGCTCGATCGGCTGCGCGCCGTGCACCCGTCCCGTCGCCCCTGGCGAGGACCCGCGCGCCGGGCGCTGGGCCGGCCGCGGCAAGACGGAGTGCGGTCTCCACACCTAGGCCGGCCGGCACGTCACCATGGGCGCATGCCTCGCCCACCGCGCCTCTCCCCCGACGAGCTCGCCGCCTCGATGCACGGGCTGCCGCTGTGGTCCGGCGACGGCGACGGGATCCGGCGCTCGGTGCAGCTGCCGAGCTTCCGGGACGCCGTCGCCGCGGTCGTGGCCATCGCCGACGTCGCCGAGGAGATGGACCACCACCCCGACATCGACCTGCGCTGGCGCACCCTCCACCTGACGCTGGTCAGCCACTCCGCGGGCGGGGCCAGCGAGCTGGACCTCGAGCTCGCCCGGCGCATCGACGCCCTGCTGCCCCGCTGACGCGCAGAGCCCCCGCACCGGTCGGGTGCGGGGGCTCCGGGGCGTGGGTCGTCAGCTATCGACCCGACCGCCGTCCAGCCGGTAGGCGACGGCGACGCTGGGCCGCGGGAACGGCCGGACGGGGGCCCGGTCGGGCCACGTGCTGTTCGGGTTGTCCCGGGTGGAGCCGCTCGCCTCACCCGGGTGCTGCACGGAGACGAACACCGACCTGCCGTCCTCGGGGATGAGCGGACCGCTGCACTCCGCGCCGCGCGGCACGGTCAGGAACGCCTTGACGTGGCCGCGCTCCCGGCCCTCGGTGGGGACGGCGAACAGACCGTCGTTGGCGGCCACCGCGGTGGTCCCCTCGGACTGGTTCCGGTTGGACAGCACGTTGCCGTCGGTGGAGATCCACAGGTTGCCGGCCGGGTCGAACTCGAGGTTGTCCGGGCAGGAGATCGCGCTGACCTTCGACTTGTCGTAGCCGGCGAAGTAGGTGCCCGGGTCGTTCGGGTCACCGGCCACGAGGAACAGCCGCCACTCGAACCGGTCACCCGTGGCGCCGCGCGTCTCGCGCCACTCGATGATGTGGCCGTTGCGGTTGCCGGGGCGCGGGCCGTAGGTGCCCCGGTCGAAGCCGAACGAGGTGTTGCGCGGGTTCGCCTCGTCGGGCCCGGTCGCCGAGCCCGGTGCGCCGGTGCGGCTGGAGTTGTTGGTCAGGGCGGCGTAGACCCGGCCGTTGACCGGGTTGACCTGGATGTCCTCCGGCCGGTCCATGCGGGTGGGCACCTTGCTGGCGTCGACGACCACGGGCGCCGCGGGCACCGGGAAGTTGCCGTTGGCGTCCAGCTCCTTGCCGAGGCGGTCGGCCGCCAGGCGGGTGAAGGTCAGCACCCAGGCGACGTCCTTGCCCTTGACCATCGAGCGGCCGTCCTTGACCAGCGGGATCCACTGGCCCCAGCCGTCGAACTCGCCGTCGGCGGGCAGGTCGCCGGTGCCGGTGACCTGCGCCGGCGGGGAGTCGCCGACGAACCGGGCGACGTAGAGGTCGCCCTCGTCGAGCAGGGTGAGGTTGTGGGCCCGGGAGTGCCGGTCGTTGCCCTTCTTCATCCTCTTCTTCGAGACGAACTTGTAGATGTAGTCGAACGCCTCGTCGTCACCGGAGTAGGCGACCACCCGGCCGTCCTCGGCGATCTGCACGTTGGCGCCCTCGTGCTTGAACCGCCCCAGGGCCGTCCGCTTCTTCGGCGTCGAGCGCGGGTCGTAGGGGTCCACCTCGACCACCCAGCCGAAGCGGTTCACCTCGTTGGGCTCCACCGACAGGTCGAACCGCTGGTCGACCGTCTCCCAGCGGCGGCCGGACGGGGCGATCCGGACCCCGTACCGGGCCAGCCGCGGCTCGGCGGGGTCCTCGGCGAACGGCGTCGCCGTCCCGAAGTACTGGTTGAAGTTCTCCTCGCCGTGCAGGGTCGTGCCCCACGGCGTCATGCCGCCGGCGCAGTTGTTGAGCGTGCCCAGGGCCACGCGCCCGCTGGGGTCGGCCTTGGTCTGCAGGTAGCGCGACCCGGCCGCGGGGCCGGTCAGCTCGAAGCGGGTGTCGGTGGTGATCCGCCGGTTGCTGGCGGCTCCGGGGACCGGCTTCCAGTTGCCGGAGCGGCCGTCCCGCCGGACCTCGACCACCGAGATGCCGTGCGCCATCATCGCGATGCGCTTCTGCTGGGTGGTCGTCGCCGCCGCGGAGGTGACGCCGGAGAACATCAGCTCCTCGTTGGTGTACTCGTGGTTGACCACGAGCAGGAACCGGTCGCCGCGCCCGTCCAGCGGCAGGAAGCCGATGTAGTCGCAGTTGTAGCCGAACTGCTTGGCCTGGGCCTCGGGGGTCTGCGCGTCCACGGCGAAGGCCGGCGCGCCCTTCTCCACCGGGTCGCCCCAGCGCATGACGACCGAGTACCCGTAGCCGGTGGGGACGATCAGCTCGTCCTCGAGGTTCTGCGCCACCGGCTGGAACGTCAGGGCGCCGCGGGACCCACCGTTGCCGCGGCCGCCGCCGGGGCCCTTCTGGTCGTGGGCCGCCGCGGGCAGGGCCGGGCCGGCCGCCACGACCAGCGCACCGATGCCGGCGGCCTTCAGCATGTTGCGCCGGCTGAACGCCGTCTGCACGACCTCGGCGAAGGTCGGGTTGTCGGTCTGGTTCGGGATGGGCGAGTCGCAGGCGTTGCCGCACTTGTAGAAGCAGGTCGCGTGGCTGCGGCTGCCGTGGCGCAGGGTGCTCAGGAACGGCAGCAGCGCCCGGGGGCGCGGCTCCTGGATGTCGGTCATCGGGTCCCTCTGGTCGCGCGGAGACTGGCCTGCGCAGCCAACCCGGCCCGGTCCACGGGCGCGTGGCCGTCGGGTGAACCTGCGGTGACCTCCTGGCCACCGATGGCGACGGTCAGGCGGTGACGGGGAGGACCAGGAGGCGGAGCAGGCGGTCGGCCTCGGCGTCCGGGGCCTCGGTGAGGCCGGTGTGGACCGGCCCCGGCTGGATCACCGTGCTGCGCGGCGCCGTCAGCCAGCGGAACCGGGACCCCAGCGCCTCGCGCCCGGCCGCCCCGGCTCCGGGGTCGGCGGCGCACACGTCGGCCGCCGCCTGCAGGGCCCGGCCGATGGCGGCCGGGTCGGCGGTGGGGTCCAGGGCGCGCAGCCGGTCGGGGTCCAGGTGCAGCCGCGAGCCCAGGTAGTCGCGCTGCCGGCAGTAGACGAGGACGCCGGCGTTGAGCGACTCCCCCCGCTCGACGCGGGGGACGACGCGCAGCACGGCGTACTCGAAGGTGTCCCGCGTCATCGCTGGCTCATCCCCTCGGGCGGCGGCGGCCCGAGCCAGCCGGGCCGGTTCTCCCCCACCCGCGGGCGGCGGCGCCCGGCGCCACCGGCAGCGGCGGCGGCGACCAGGCCGGCCAGCCAGGCGTCGCGGGCCGCCAGCCGGGCCATCAGCTGGCCCACGTACCGCTCGCGGACGGCGTGCGGCGGCTCCTCCGGCGTCGCACCCTCCAGCCACTCGTCGGGCACCTGCGCCAGCACGCCCTCGAGCAGCGGCCGGGTGACCCGGGGGGCCAGGGCGGCGTCGGCCGCAGGCACGTCCGGCGCGCACTCGACCAGCGCGTGCGCGGAGGCGTCGTAGGGCCGGGTGACGGCGGCCTCGGCGCCGGGCCAGTGGTGGTGGAAGGTCAGCGCGGCACCGTGGTCGATCAGCTGCAGCCGGCCGTGCCAGAAGAGCATGTTCGGGTTCCGCCAGGACCGGTCCACGTTCCCCACGAGCGCGTCGAACCACAGCACCCGGCCGGCCAGCTCCGGGTCCACGCCGTCGGCGCCGGCCTCGAAGTCCAGCGCCCCCGGCAGGTAGTCCAGGCCGAGGTTGCGGCCGGCGGAGCGCTGGAGCAGCTCCTGCACCTCGTAGTCGGGCTCCCCCACCGCGAGCTCGGGCGCGACGTCGACCGTCACGAGCGCGGGCACCGGCAGGCCCAGGGCGCGGGCCAGCTCCCCGCAGACCACCTCGGCGACGAGCACCCGCACGCCCTGGCCGGCGGCCCGCCACTTCACGACGTAGGTGCCGAGGTCGTCGGCCTCCATCAGCCCAGGCAGCGACCCACCCTCGCGCAGCGGGGTGACGTAGCGGGTGGCGGTGACGGCGGGCAGCACAGTGCTGGTCAACCTACCGCCGGGCGCGCGCGGGGGAAGCCGGAGACACTGGTGCCGTGGCGAACAGTGCACCCCCGACGACCGACGACGGCCGCTACGAGCGGCAGCCCTTCCACTTCACCGACCGGATCACCGCCGACGGCCGCGACGGCTGGCCGGCCGAGCCCGGTCGCTACCGGATCGTCGTCAGCCGGGCCTGCCCGTGGGCCAGCCGCACGCTGGTCACCCGTCGGCTGATGGGCCTGGAGGACGCCATCAGCGTGGCGGTCACCGACCCGATCCAGGACGACCGCAGCTGGCGGTTCACCCTCGACCCCGGCGACGTCGACCCGGTCCTGGGCATCGCCTTCCTGGCCGACGCGTACCACAAGGCCGACCCCACCTACGACGGCGGGATCAGCGTGCCGGCGGTCGTCGACGTGCCCACCGGCGCCGTCGTCACCAACGACGTCTTCCAGGTGACCCTGGATCTCGCCACCGAGTGGCGGGCCTTCGCCCGCGAGGGCGCGCCCGACCTCTACCCCGAGGCGCTGCGGAGCGAGATCGACGAGGTGAACGCCCGTCTCTACCGCGACCTCAACGCCGCCGTGTACGAGGCCGGGTTCGCCACCACCCAGGCGGCCTACGAGGACGCCTACACGCGCGTCTTCGCCTGCCTGGACTGGCTGGAGGAGCGGCTGGCCGGCCAGCGCTTCATGGTGGGCGACACGATCACCGAGGCCGACATCCGGCTGTTCACCACGCTCGTCCGCTTCGACGCGGTCTACCACGGCCACTTCAAGTGCAACCGGAACAAGATCACCGAGATGCCGGTGGTCTGGGCCTACCTGCGCGACCTGTTCCAGACCCCGGGCTTCGGGGACACGGTCGACCTGGACCACATCAAGCGGCACTACTACCAGGTGCACGCCAACATCAACCCGACGCAGATCGTGCCGGCCGGGCCCGACCTGTCGGGGCTGACGAGACCGCACGGCCGCGAGTCGCTCGGCGGGCGGCCGTTCGGCGACGGCACTCCCCCGGGCCCGGCGCCGGCCGCCGAGGTCATCGCCCAGCAGCTGTAGATGGGCCTCCTGCGGGCGCTGGACCCCGCCACCCTGGCCGACGCCCCGTTCACCTACGCCGAGGTGGGCGCCACCGGCGAGGACCTGCTCCCCGCGGGCTACCACCTGGCCGAGCACTCCGCCGTCGTCGGCTCGGGGCCGGCGGCGCTGGAGCGGGCGGCGGCGGCCGTCTTCGGCTGGCGGGCGCAGCGCGGCGTCGGGCTGCGAGTCCGGGCGACCGGGCCGGCGAGCACGCCGGGCACCGTGGTCGTCCTCACCGCGGGGCTGCCCCGGCTCGGCTACGACATCCCGTGCCGGGTGGTGTGGGCGAGCACCACCGGCGACCTGCGGGGCTTCTCCTACGGCACGCTGCCGGGCCACCCCGAGAGCGGCGAGGAGCGGTTCACCGTGCGGCTGACCGAGGACGGCGACGTCGTCTACACGATCCGGGTGTTCTTCCGGCTGGCCTCCCCCGCCGCGCGGCTGGCCGGCCCGGCGAGCCTGCTGCTCCAGCGCGCGTCGACCGCGCGCTACGTGCAGGCGATCCGGCGGGCGACCGCCGGCTAGACGTCGCGGCGGGCCAGCAGCACCGCGCCGAGCGTCCAGGAGGCGACCACCCAGGCGCCGAGCACGACCAGCCCCTCCTGCCAGGAGGTCGCCGTGGCGAAGAAGGGCTCGTCGCCCACCCGGAACGCGGGCAGGGCCCGGGCGAGGCGCTCGGCCTGGTCCGACGCCGAGATCAGCAGCACGGGGGGCAGCACCAGCATCACGCCGATGGCCGCCCCCATGGCCCCGGCCGAGGAGCGCAGCAGCGTCCCCAGGCCGACGGCGAGCACCCCGGCCAGCGCGGCGCAGGCGACCTGCAGGCCCAGCTGCCGCAGCACCCCGGGGTCGGTCAGCGGGACGCCGCCCTCGACGGCGGTGAGCCGGCTGGCTGCGAACCAGCAGAAGAGGCAGAGCAGCGCGGTGAGCAGGACCGTCCAGGCGACCACGACGACGGTCTTGGCCAGCAGCAGCCGCCCGCGGCCGGGCACCGCCGTGAGCGAGGCGAGCACCATCCCCGTCCGGAACTCGCTCGTGACGGCGAGGACGCCCAGCACCACGACCAGCACCTGCCCGAACCCGAACCCGGTCAGCGCCGAGCCCACGGCGAAGTCGGCTCGGGGCGCGGACTGGGTGATCGCCGCGCCGAACCACCCCCCGGCACCGACGACGGCGACGTAGAGCGCGGTGCACCACCAGGTGGAGCGCACCGTCCGCAGCTTCGTCCACTCGCTGGTCACCACCGAGGTGAACGGCACCGCGCGGCTCACAGCGCCGCCGCCCGGTACTCGACGTCGTCCCCGGTCAGCTCCAGGTAGGCGGCCTCCAGCGAGGCGGTGACCCGGCCGAGCTCGTGCACCCGGACCCCGGCGAGGAACGCGACGTCGCCCACCTGGTCGCAGTCCAGGCCCTCGACCCGCAGGGCACCGTCGATCTCCAGCTCCACGTGCCCGCCGGCGCGCTGCAGCGCCGAGGCGAGCACCGGCGCCTGCGGGCTCCGGACCCGGACGGCGGAGTGCGCCCCCAGCAGGTCGGCCATCGGGACGTCGGCGAGCAGCCGCCCGCGGCCCAGCACGACCAGGTGGTCGGCGGTGTCCTCCATCTCGCTCATCAGGTGGCTGGAGACCAGCACCGTGCGGCCCTCGTCGGCCAGCGCCCGCAGCAGCTCTCGCACCCAGCGGATGCCCTCCGGGTCCAGCCCGTTGACCGGCTCGTCGAGCAGCAGGACGTCGGGGTCGCCGAGCAGCGCCGCGGCGATGCCCAGCCGCTGCCCCATGCCGAGGGAGAACCCGCGCACCCGCTCGTGGGCCACCGGCTCCAGGCCCACCAGGTCGATCACCTCGTCGACCCGGTCGCGCGGCAGCGCGTTGCTCTGCGCGAGCGCGAGCAGGTGGGCGTGCGCCGTGCGCCCGGGGTGGCGGGCGCGCGGGTCGATGAGCGCACCGACGTGCCGCATCGGGCGGGGCAGCTCGCGGTAGGGCCGGCCGAGCACGGTCGCCGTCCCCTCGGTGGGGCGGGTCAGGCCGAGGATGCAGCGCAGCGTCGTCGTCTTGCCGGAGCCGTTGGGGCCGAGGAAGCCGGTGACCCGGCCGGGCTCCACCGTGACCGTCAGCGCGTCGACGGCGACGCGGGAGCGGTACCGCTTCGTCAGGCCGCGCAGCTCGATCACGGGCGTCAGCATGGCGAACCGGCCGCCGCCCGCGCAGCAGGCGCGCGCCTAGCGGCCGTCGGCGACCGCCTCGCGCTCCCGCTCGATGAGGTCCTTGCTGCGCACCAGCCGCAGCAGCGTGACGACCAGCAGCCCGCCGGCCATGTTGAGCAGCGTCGTGTACCAGAACCAGGCGAGCCAGTCGCCGTAGCCGAACGGCCCGCCGGCATGGATGCCGGCGAAGATGATCAGCGAGTCGAGGATCGAGTGGAACAGCACCAGCCCGGCGAGCACGAAGGCGCCGGCGACGGCGGCGACGATCTTCCCGGCCTCGCTCTCGGCCCCCTGCTGCATGCGGGTCATCAGGGTGATCGCGCTCCCGGCGAGCAGCGCCAGGCAGACCGCGCGGAGGTCCAGCGGCGCGTCGACGAAGGTGGTGGCCGACTCCACCGCCGTCGCCCCCAGGTCCGGGAGCGCGTGCACGACCACCCACATGACCAGCCAGCCGCCCACGAGGTTGGCCACGAGCGTGCCGGCCCACAGCTTGGCCAGCTGCCCGATCCCGGCCCGGCCGGCGACGACCGCCGTCACCGGCACGAGGAAGCCCTCGGTGAACAGCTCGCTGCGGGCCAGCAGCAGGGCGATGAAGCCGACGCTGAACGCCAGCCCGGCCAGCAGGTGGCTGCCGGTCTCGGCGTACACGGCGAAGAGGGCCACGACCCCGATCCCCACCTCGAGCCCACCGGCCAGGCCGGTGGTCAGCACCTCGCGCCAGGTGCGGTGCAGCCGCTGCGCGCCCTGCCCGACGATGCGGTCGAAGGCCTGCACCAGCTCGTCCTCTTCGGGGGCGCCCGTGCTGCCCAGCTCCTCGCGTGCGTGCTCCTCTGCCACGGGTGCCGCCCTACCCGCGTCCCCCGAGGTCACACTGCTACCGTCGCCGGCCATGGAGAGCACCGAGCGGCTGACGGCGCTGCTGCGCGGTCGCGGCGCCGAAGGCATCGCGCACCCCGGCGGCACCCTGGACGGCCACCTGGAGCGGGTGCAGGGGCGGCTCGCGGCGCTCGGCCTCTCCCTCTCCGTGCAGCTGGCCGGCCGGGCGCACGCCGTCTACGGCACCCAGGGGTTCGACGTCCGGCTCCTCGCCGACGACGAGCGGCCGCTGCTGACCGGGATCATCGGCCCGGCGGCCGAGGAGCTGGTGCGCCGGTACGGCGCGTGCGACCGGGACGCGACCTGGGCGGAGCTGGCGACCACCCGCCGGGTGCACGACCGGCACACCGGCGCCGTCGAGGAGCTCGACGCCGACCAGCTCCGCGAGTTCACCGACCTGAGCCTGGTCAACGAGATCGACGTCGCCGAGCACGCGCCCGGCTTCCTCGAGGAGCACGGCGCGTACTTCCGGCGGCTCACCGAGCGGTGGGCACCGGTGCTCAGCCCCGCGGTGCTCGCCGAGGCCCGGTGGGCGTTCGCCTGACCGGTCCGCCCGCGCGGGCCACGGCCACCGCCCAGCCGATGTAGCCCACGTTCACCAGCACCCGGGCCGCGATGCCCGGCGTGCGGTCGAACATGCGGGCTGCCGAGGCGGCCCGGCGGAGCGGGTCCAGGTGCGCCGGCAGGTAGGCGGTGATCAGCCCGGCCGTCAGCCACCCGCCCGCGGACCGTGTGGCAGGGACGGCGACGAGCACCCCGGCCAGGACGTCCAGGGCACCGCTGACCGCGACGGCGGCCTCCGGCGCGGGCAGCCAGTCCGGCACCAGACGGCCGAAGTACGCGGGCGCGACGGCGTGCCCGATCCCCGAACCGGTCATCAGCGCGGCCAGACCCAGCGCGGGAACGTCGGTCATGGCGCGATCCTGCCCCGGCGCCGGGCGCTGCGGAACGTTCCGCTGCGCGGAAGCGGTCGTTTGCGCTGGCCAGCCGCTCGGGTAGCGCGCCGGGGATCGAAGCAGTCGATTACCTCCGAGGAGACCCGTGCCCCCCACGCGCAAGCCGAACACGTCCGCGCCCCGCACCGTCAGCCCGACCGGTGTCGGCTACGAGGGACCGAAGGACGGCCGCGACCCACGGGCCCAGGCCGGTGACACGCTCACCACCCCGAACGGTGTCCGGATCCCCGACACCGACCACTCGCTCAAGGCGGGCCCGCGCGGCCCGGTGCTGCTGGAGGACTTCCACCTCCGCGAGAAGATCATGCACTTCGACCACGAGCGCATCCCGGAGCGCGTGGTGCACGCCCGCGGCTCCGGCGCCCACGGCGTCTTCACCGCCTACGGCACCGCCGCCTCGGTGACCCGGGCCGCCGTCCTGGCCGAGAAGGGCCTGGAGACGCCGGTCTTCGTCCGCTTCTCCACCGTGCTGGGCTCGCGCGGCTCGGCCGACACGGTGCGCGACACCCGTGGGTTCGCGACGAAGTTCTACACGAAGGAGGGCACCTGGGACCTCGTCGCCAACAACATCCCGGTGTTCTTCATCCAGGACGCGATCAAGTTCCCCGACGTGATCCACGCGGGCAAGCCGCACCCGGACCACGAGATCCCGCAGGCGCAGTCGGCCCACGACACCTTCTGGGACTTCGTCACCCTCCACACCGAGGCCACGCACCACACGATCTGGAACATGAGCGACCGGGGCATCCCGCGCAGCTACCGGACGATGGAGGGCTTCGGCGTCCACACCTTCCGGCTGGTGAACGCCGAGCGCGAGACGGTGCTGGTCAAGTTCCACTGGAAGCCGAAGCTGGGCGTGCACTCCCTGACCTGGGAGGAGGCCCAGATCGCCGCGGGTGTCGACCCCGACTTCCACCGCCGCGACCTGTACGAGTCGATCGAGGCCGGCGCCTTCCCGGAGTGGGAGCTCGGCATCCAGGTCTTCCCCGACACCCCGGAGGAGACCTTCGAGGGCATCGACCTGCTCGACCCGACCAAGATCGTGCCGGAGGAGCTCGCCCCGGTGCAGCCGATCGGCAAGCTGGTGCTCAACGCGAACCCGACGAACTTCTTCGCCGAGACCGAGCAGGTCGCCTTCCACACCGGCCACCTCGTGCCGGGCATCGAGGGCACCAACGACCCGCTGCTCCAGGGCCGCAACTTCTCCTACCTGGACACCCAGCTGACCCGGCTGGGCGGACCGAACTTCACCCAGATCCCGGTCAACCGGCCGCACGCCCCGGTGAACGACAACACCCGTGACGGCTTCCACCAGCACGCCGTCCACCAGGGCCAGGCGCCCTACACGCCCAACAGCGTGGACGGCGGCAGCCCGTTCCCGGCCGACTGGTCCGAGGGCGGCTACGTCAACGTGCCGCGGCCGGTCAGCGGCGAGGTGGGCCGGAGCGCGCCGGCGTCCTTCGACGACCACTTCTCGCAGCCGGCGCTGTTCTACAAGAGCCTGACCAGCGTCGAGCAGCAGCACGTGATCGACGCCTACACCTTCGAGCTCGGCAAGTGCTTCGAGCAGCCGATCAAGGAGCGGGCCCTCACCATCTTGGCCCGCATCGACGAGAAGCTCTGCGCGCAGGTGGCCGCGGGCCTGGGTCTGCCGGTGCCGAAGAAGATCAAGCCGGAGAAGGTGCGCGGCGAGTCGCCGGCGCTGCGCCAGATCAAGCCGACGCCGTTCCCGATCGACGGCCGGATCGTCGGCGTGGTCGCCGGCCCGAAGGCCGACCTGAAGGGCATCGCGAAGCTGCGCGAGGCGCTGGAGGCCGAGGGCGCCCAGGTGAAGGTGATCGCCCCGCACGGTGGCCAGCTGGTCAGCGGCCGCGACGTCGAGATCGTGGAGCGGACCTTCGCCACCGGCCGCTCGATCGAGTTCGACGCGATCGTCGTGGCCGACGGCGCACCCAAGGACGGCGACTTCCGCGCCCTGGTGATGCTGCAGGAGGCGTTCCGCCACCTGAAGGGCATCGGGGCGTGGGGCGACGGCGTCGAGGTGCTGCGCGCCGCGGGCATCGACCCCAAGGCCCCCGGCGTCATCACCGGCAAGAAGGCGAACGCCGCGATGTCCGCGGAGACGATCGCCGCGCTGGGCATGCACCGGGCGTGGGACCGGCAGCCGCTGGTGAACGCATCCATGGTGCCGCCCACCGTGACCGCCTGATCCACGTCGCCGGGTGCGGCGGACGGTCAGTTCTCGACCGCCAGCCGCACCCGGCGGAATCCCCTGCCCTTGCTCTCGAGCTTGGTCACGCGCACCGCGCCGATCTGCGCCGTGGACGCGACGTGCGTGCCCGCGTCGGCCTGGGTGTCCAGCCCGACGATGTCGACCAGACGCACGATCTCCAGCCCTTCGGGGACGTGGCTCTCCTCGGACCGCGACAGCTCCGGTAGCGCGGCGGCCTCGGTGGCGGCGACGAACCGCACCTCCACCCGGTGGTCTGCCGCGATGGCGGCGTTGCACGCGTCCTCCACGGCCGTCCGGAAGTCCGGGGGGACCTCGGCCAGGTTGAAGTCCATGCGCCCCAGCAGGGGCTGCATCCCGCTGCCGGTCACCCGCGCCGCGAAGTCACGGTGGACCACGGCCGAGAGCACGTGCAGCGCCGAGTGCGTCCGCATGAGCGCGGTCCGGTGGGCGTCGTCCAGGGCGCCGCGGACCGCGGTCCCCACCGGGGGAACGGGGTCCTCCTCGTGGACGACGAGGACGACATCGTCACCGCGACGAGATCCGACGACGCGGGTCCGGACCCCCGCCCAGAGCAGGACGCCGTGATCCGGTGGCTGACCGCCACCCCCGGGGTAGAAGGCGGAGCGGTCCAGGACGACGCCGTCGGGACCGGAGGCCAGAACCACGGCATCCCAGTCACGGACCGTCGCATCCACCAGCTCGTAGCGCTCGGTCATGCCTGGGTCCCATCCGTCGTGGTGGCGGCCAGGTCGGCGCCGTCCTCGCCGAGCAGGTCCAGGTAGTCGTGTGCCCCGTCGTAGGCGAACGTCAGCACCGTCGCGTCCGGGGGGAGCTGCGCAGCCAGGCGCAGGGAGGCAGCGATGTTCGCCCCCGTCGACACCCCGGCGCAGATCCCCTCGCTGCGCATCAGCGCTCGCATCCCCGCGACGGCCTCCCCTTCGCTCACCGTGCAGACGTCGTCGAGCAGCCGGACGTCGAGGTTCGCGGGCACGTAGCCGATCGCCAGCCCCTGGATGCGGTGCCGGCGGTAACGATTCTCCCGCAAGGAGCACCCCTCGGGCTCGACCCCGATGATCCGGAGGGCGGGGTAGCGCTCGCGCAGCACCGCGCCCACGCCACTGATGTGCCCCCCGGTGCCGATCCCGGCGACCAGCACGTCGGGATCGAGGCCACCCAGGTCCCTCACCAGCTCCCGAGCGGTCACGTCGCGGTGGACAGCCGGGTTGGCCGGGTTCGCCCCTTGGTTGAGCATCACCCACGTGGGGTTCTCGAACTGCAGCTCCATCGCCTTCTCACCGTGGGAGTTGTTCCCCCGCGTGCTGTCGGACAGCACGACCTCGGCTCCCAGCGCTCGCAGCAACCGCTGCTTGTCGAGGCTGTAGTTGTCGGGGACGACCAGCACCACCCGATAGCCCAGGACGGCCGCTGCCATCGCGATGCCCATGCCCGTGTTCCCGCCGGTCGGCTCGAGGATCGTCTGCCCCGAGCCCGGCGTGAGCCAGCCGTCCCGCTCCGCCGCGCGGATCATGTTGAGGGCGATGCGGGCCTTGTGGCTGCCGCCGGGATTGAGCTGCTCGCACTTCAGCAGCAACCGGGTGCCCGCGGGCGCGAGCCGGTCGAGACGGACGAGCGGCGTCCCGCCCACCGCGTCCAGCACCGAGGACAGCAGGGTCATCCCCGGACCTCCGAGTGCACCAGGGAGTCCGGAGCCGGCGGGTGCTCCGCCCTGCGGTCGCCCCGGGTGCCCCGAGCGGGCAGCGCTTCCCGGCCCCACCGCCGGAGCTCCCGCGCCGTGCCGTCGGAGAGGTCGAAGAGGGCCGCCTCCTGCACACCGTCGGAGGTCACACCGACCACGAGGTGCCGCACCCCCGGGAAGACCGGACGCCCCTCGAACACCGCGTGCCGCAGGTCCTCGGCCGAGAAGTACGCGGCCCCGTTCGGGTGCGAGTGGTAGATCAGATCGACCGGAGCGGGCCCGTCCAGGCTGTCCTCCAGGTAGCGCACGTCGGCCGGTGCCATGACGTAGCCCGTCTCGCCGCTCCGGTGCCAGGGCACCTCCTCGGGACCAACGCTCTCGTCGGCCATGTTGGCGACGGCGCGCAGCTCGCCGGAGACCAGGCCGAAGCCGCAGGCCTCCTTGGGGAACGCGCGCTCGGCGGCCGCGCACGCACCCGCGAGCACACCCTCGGAGACCTCCGCCGTCTCCGCCGGCGCCCCGGCGCCGGCCGTCTTCGCGACCGAGAAGGCCACGAGCACCCCGAGGACGGCGAGTGCCATGGGCACGGTGAAGCGCACGCCCTCCAGCGCGACCGACAGTCCCAGGGCCACGATCGGGAAGAAGATGAACACGAAGGAGCCGACGACCGGCGTCACTCGCTGGAGGAGGTGGAAGTACAGGGCGAAGCCGATGACCGAGGCGACCAGGGCGAGATACAGCACCGCGGTGAAGGAGCGCGCCGTGACCGCTCCGATCTCCGGGCGCTCGACCACCGCTCCCAGCGCCAGCAGGAGCGCCCCACCCAGGCCGATGGGCAGCACCTCCAGGCTGATGACATCGACCTCGCGGCCGAACCGGGCGATCAGGGCGTAGCTCAGCGCGTGCAGAACGGCGGCGACGAAGATCGCCAGCGGGCCGACCGGGCTGGAGACGCCGAGCCCCTCGCCCGCCGCGATCACCAGAGCCGCCAGCAATCCGAGGCCCACGGTGATCGCTCCCCACTGCACCGGCGTGACGCGGGTGGTGCCGAGCGCCACCGACATGACGACGAGCAGCACCGTGACCGAGGCGAAGATGATCGCGGCCAGCCCCGACGAGGTGCGTTGCTCGCCGTAGTTGATCAGCGCATACGGAACGGCCACGTAGCTGACGGTGAGCACCGCCGCCAGCCAGCGACTGCCCGGCGGGGGCAGGAGACGCCACGACGGCACGAGCCACACGGCGACGAGCAGGAAGGGGAACGCGCAGGCGAAGCGCAGGCCGGCAGAGGTGATCGGCGGGATCGACTCCACCGACACCTTCATCGCGTACCAGGTCGTGCCCCAGATCAGCACGATCAGCAGGTAGACGACCCCGAGCAGCACATTCCTGGCCGTGGGTGCGCCCGAGCCACCGCTCACCGCACGTCCTCGCGCCGTGGGCACGTCGCGCAGGAACGGTGCTGCCGCTCGGCCCACTGATGGGTCAGCCGTACACGGGCACGGCGACATCGCTCACCCTCCTCCACCAGCAGGAGGTCACCGGCGACCGCACCCAGGTGCGAGGGCAGCTCGGCCTCCAGCCGCTCCTCGGAACGGACGGCCACCCTGAGCTCGACGACGGTTCCATCAGGCTCCAGCAACTGGGGTGTCACCCCGGCCAGGTCACTGCCCCACACGGTCACCCGGCCCCGGCAGAGCCGGACACCGGCGACCCACGTGGCCTCCGTCCCCGACGTGACCTGGTGCTGGGTCACCAGGCGCACCCGGCTGCCGGCCGGGACGTCGGTGGTCACGACGGTGTGCGGATCGAGAACGCAGTCGCTGCCGACCGTCACCGGCCCCAGCACCCGCACGAACGACCCGATCTCCACCCGGTCACCCACGGTGGGATGACGCGGGCCGGTCGGGTTGTCCGCGATGCCGACCGACCCGAGGACCACCCCCTGCAGCACGTAGCAGTCCTCACCCACCACCGCCGTCTCCCCGATGACCGTCCCCACGCCGTGGTCGAGGACGAACCGCGCGCCGATGCGGGCGGCCGGGTGGATCTCGACCCCGGTCTCGACCTTGGTCCGCTCGGCGAGGCCCCGTGCCGCTCCTCGCAGCAGCTCTGCCGAGGCCGGCTCACGGTCCGCGAGCCGGTGCAGCTCGTGGGCCAGGCGGTGGGACGCCACGGCTCGGAAGCACACGTAGCTGGTCAGCGCATATGCCGCCGAGATCGCCGCCGGATCGCGGGCGACCAGTCCGTGCAGGTCACGCAGCGCCAGGTCGGTCGCGCGACGCACGGCTGCGACGACGACGTCGGGGCGCAGCGACCCGGCGAGCTCCGCCGGGAGCCGGGCGACGAGGAGCCACCACAGGCGGGACTCCACGGCGTCGACGTCGACCCGGCACTCGGGTGACACGGGGACGGTGACAGCGGCGGCCGGTCGGCGTGGGGCGACGGGCGCGGTGCGGGCGGTTCCGGACGGGCGGACGGTCTCGGCGGTGACCACGTCCTCATGGTGGGGAGCCCCCCAGACCGGAACAAGGCCGTTCTGGTTCAGCATCCCCCAAGCAGCGCTTCACACCCTGCGGCTTCCGCGAAGCGCCCCAGCGGGCTTCAATGATCCATGGCCCGCGACCAGGCAGTTCCGGAAGTCGACCCGCGACGGCTGCTCGTCTTCCGGACCGTCGGGCGGGCCGGATCGATGTCGGCCGCTGCGCGGGAGCTGGGTTGGACGGCACCGGCCGTGAGCCAGCAGCTCAAGCGACTGGAACGCGACCTCGGCCAACCGCTGCTGCTCCGCAGCGCCCGGGGGATCCGGCTGACCGAGGCCGGGCAGGTGCTGCTCCGCCACGCGGATGCGATCGCGGCCCGGCTCGGCGTCGCCGCGGAGGAGCTGTCCGCACTCGCCGACCTCCGCGCGGGCCGGGTCCGGCTGGCCGCGTTCCCGTCCGCGAGCGCGACCCTCGTGCCCAGGGCGATGAGGCAGCTGGCCGAGCGCTTTCCCGAGCTGCAGGTCCGCCTCACCGAGGCCGACCCTGCCGTCGCCCGGCAGCTGCTGCTGGCCGGCGAGGTCGATCTGGCACTCCTGTTCGCCTACGACGAGGAGGGCGAGTCCTTCGAGGACCTGGTGACCCTGCCGCTGGCCGACGACCCGATCCGCGCTGTCCTGCCGCCCGGGCACCCTCGAGCTGCGGACCCCGAGGTGTCACTCGCCGACCTGAGCGACGAGCAGTGGGTGGCCGGCTGCGTGCGCTGCCGCACCCACCTCATGGAGTGCGCCGCGGTCGCCGGCTTCACCCCCGACATCCGGCATGTCACCGACGACTACGTGGTCACGCAGACGCTCGTCGCGGCCGGGCTCGGGGTCGCTCTCCTCCCGGAACTGGCGCTTGCCGCCGCCAGCCCCTCGCACACCGTGACGGCGGCCCTGGTCCCACCCCAGGGCCGCCGGCTCCTGCTCGCCCATGCCCCCGGCGCCGAGTCCCTGCCCTCCGTGGCGGAGACCATCGCGGCCCTGCTCGCCGCCGTCAGCGGATGAAGGGCGCCCGCTTGAGCGCCTTGAGCCCCGCCGTCATGACCTTCGCGTAGCGGTCCAGCGGGAGACCCGGCAGCGGCCCGACGGGCACGCCGCGCTGGACGGCGACGGTCTGCGACTCGGTGTACTTCAGGATGCCCTCGGCGCCGTGCCGGCGGCCCACGCCCGAGTCCTTCATCCCGCCCATCGGGGCGTCGTGCGAGGCCCAGGCCGCGGCGTACGCCTCGTTCACGTTCACCGTGCCCGACCGGATGCGGGTGGCGATCTCCGCGCCGCGGCGCGGCGTGGACCAGACGCTGGCGTTCAGCCCGTACTCGGTGTCGTTGGCCCGCTCGACCGCCTCCTCGGCGTCGCGGACCCGGCTGATGGCCACCACCGGGCCGAAGGTCTCGTCGCGGGTCAGCTCCATCCCGTCGGTGACGCCCTCCAGCACGGTCGGCTCGTAGAACAGCGGCCCGAGGTCGGGGCGCGCCTTGCCACCGGCGAGCACGCGGGCGCCCTTCGCGACGGCGTCGTCGACGTGCCGGGAGACGACGTCGAGCTGGTCCTGGCTCACCAGCGACCCCATCTCCGCGTCCCAGGTCAACCCGGCCGCGAGCTTCATCCGCTCCACCCGCTTGACGAACGCGGGCACGAACCGGTCGTAGATGGCGTCCTCGACGTACATGCGCTCCACCGAGATGCACAGCTGGCCGGAGTTCGAGAAGCAGGCCCGCACCGCGCCCTCGACCGTCTTCTCCAGGTCGGCGTCGGCCAGCACGACCATCGGGTTCTTGCCGCCCAGCTCGGCGGAGAAGCCGATCAGCCGGCGGGCGCACTGCTCGGCCACGGTGCGCCCGGTGGCGGTGGAGCCGGTGAACATCAGGTACTCGACGCCCTCGATCAGCGGCGTCCCCAGCACCCGGCCGGCGCCGGTGACCACCTGGAGCAGGTCGCGCGGCAGGCCGGCCTCGTAGAGCAGCTCGACGGCGATCAGCGCGGTGAACGGGGTCTGTGCGTCGGGCTTGAGCACGACGCCGTTGCCCGCGAGCAGCGCCGGGATCGCGTCGGAGACGGCGAGGGTGAGCGGGTAGTTCCACGGGCTGATGACGCCGACCAGGCCCTTGGGGTGGTGGTGCTCGGTGGTCCTCGTGAGCACCGGCAGCGCGCCCTGGCGGCGGGTCGGCCGCAGGTGCTTCGCCGCGGTGTTCGCGTAGTACCGCGCCGTCATGGCGACGTCGGCCAGCTCCTCGAAGGCGCTGACCCGCGCCTTGCCGGTCTCGGTCTGGGCGACGTCGAGGATCTGCTCCTGCCGCTCCAGGACCAGGTCGTGGTAGCGCAGCATCACGGCGCAGCGCTCGGCGATCGGGCGGCGCGCCCACTCGACCTGGGCCGCGCGCGCCCGGCGCTGCGCCTCCTGCACGTCCTCGGCGGTGCAGGTCGGCACCTCACCGACGACGTCGCCGGTGAACGGCGCGTGCGAGGCCTGCCTGGGGCGGTCGGGAGCTGCGGTGACCAGGGCGGCGAGCCGGGCGACCAGGGCGGGGTCCAGCGCCGGCGTGGGGTGCGGGGCGGTCGTCGTCATGGCGACACCCTGCCGCAGGTCAGGCCGGTCCGCCGCTGGGGCCGAAGCGCTCCACCCGGACGTCGGACGGGTCCACGCCCAGCTCGAGCAGCAGCTGGGCCGCGGCCTCGGCGAACAGCCCGGAGCCGCACACGTACGCCGTCTGCCCCGGCTCGACCAGGGGCACCAGGTCCATGGCGGTGAGCCGGCCGGCCGGGCGGATGCCGTTGGCCTCGCGGGTGAGGACGACGAGCGCACCGGCCGCCTCGAGCTCGTCGGCGTAGGGCAGCTCCTCGCGGGTGCGGGCGGAGACCGCCACCCGCAGCAGGTCCGTGCGCCCCAGCGCCCGCGCCGCGCGCAGCATGGCCACGAACGGGACGACACCCGACCCGCCGGCCACCAGCAGGGCCGGGGAGACCGTGTCCCAGACGAACCAGCCGCCGATCGGCCCCCGCACCTCCAGCTCGTCGCCGGGCTCGACGACGTCGGCCAGGTGCGTCGACACCTCGCCGTCGGGCAGCCGCTCGACGAACAGCTCGACCAGCGGGTCGCCCGGCGCCGAGGCCACCGAGTACGAGCGCTGGGCGGTGTAGCCGTCGGGCGCGGTCAGCCGGACGACGTAGTGCTGGCCGGGCAGGTGGTCGATGCGGTCGTGCACGTCGAGCCGCAGCTGTACCGAGCGCGGCACGGGCCGGCGCACCCCGGCGACGGTCGCCGTCCGCCAGCCCCCGGCCGGGGCGCGCCCCGGCTCAGTCACCCTGGTACCGCTGCTGCCGCCACGGGTCGCCGCGGTCGTGGTAGCCGTTCTGCTCCCAGAACCCCGGCCGGTCCTCGGTGAGCAGGGTCAGCCGGCTGACCCACTTCGCGCTCTTCCAGAAGTACAGGTGCGGCACCAGCAGCCGCACCGGGCCGCCGTGCTCGGGGGTCAGCGGCCGGCCGTCGAACTCCCAGGCGAGCCACGCCCTGCCACCGGTCACGTCGGCCAGCGGCAGGTTGGTCGTGTAGCCGGTCGAGGACGTGGCCAGCACGAAGCGGGCCGCCGCGGTCGGCCGCGCCGCCTCGAGCAGGGTGTCGAGGGAGACCCCGCCGAACCGGGTGTCGAACTTCGACCAGGTCGTCACGCAGTGGATGTCGCCCCGGTACTCCGACGGCGGCAGGCGGTGGGCCTCGTCCCAGGTCCACGTCGTCGGGCTCTCCACCTCCCCGTCCACGGTGATGCTCCAGCGCTCGGGCGGGATGCGGGGCGTGGGCTCGGCGGTGAGCACCGGCCAGTCGGTGCCGACGTCGTACTGCCCCGGCGGCAGCCGCGGGTCGCGCTCGCGCCGGCGGCCGAGAAAACCACGTGTGGGAGAGGGCACGGTGCCCTCCTCCCCCGCGGGCCGCCGGCTCAACCGTGGCGCGGTGCCTCGACCTGCGGGAATGACGGATACCCCCGGCTGACCTGCGGTGAGGGCACCCTTACATGAGGTGTGTCACCTCGTGTTGGTTTGGTGGCGAGGCTCCGGTAGTCCTAGCGTGGGGGCTTGTGGTGACGGTGACGCACGCGGGTCGTAGAACCCCGAAGGTTGCAAAGACCAACTCGGTCGTGAAGAAGGCCGTCATGGCCGTCAGCGGCATCGTCATGGTGCTGTACCTGATCGCGCACATGATCGGGAACCTGAAGGTCTACACGGGCCGCGACTCCTTCAACCACTACTCGGAGTGGATCCGCACCATCGGTGCGCCCGCGCTGCCCGAGCAGACGGCCCTCACGATCATCCGCGTCGTCCTGCTGGCCGCGGTCGTCGCGCACTTCTGGGCCGCGGTCTCGCTGTGGCGGCAGGCGCGGCGCGCCCGCCCCGAGCGGTACGTGACCAAGAAGGCCGTGGCGCAGAGCTACGCGTCGCGCACCATGCGCTGGGGCGGCGTGATCGTCCTGCTCTTCATCGTCTACCACATCCTCGACCTGACGATGGGTGTCGTGAACCCGGAGGGCCACGACGCCTCGCCGTACGACCGGCTGGTCGCGAGCTTCTCCAACCCGTTCATCACGGCCTTCTACGTGATCTCCCTGCTGCTGCTCGGCATGCACCTGCGCCACGGCATCTGGAGCGCCACGCAGACCCTCGGCCAGAGCAACCGGCGGCGGGAGCGGACGGTCAACGCCTTCGCGATCGTCTTCTCCACGATCCTCATCGCCGGCTTCCTCATCGTGCCGTTCAGCGTCCTCTTCGGGCTCGTCGACTAAGGAGCTCCCCCGATGCCTCTCGACCTGTTCAGCGTCGGCGACCCGATCGCCGACACCAAGGCCCCCACCGACGTCCCGATCGGCGAGCGCTGGAGCGAGCGCCAGTTCCGGGGCCGCCTGGTCAACCCGGCCAACCGCCGCAAGCTGACGATCATCGTCGTCGGCACGGGCCTGGCCGGCGGCTCCGCCGCCGCCACGCTCGGCGAGGCCGGCTACAAGGTGAAGTCCTTCTGGTACCAGGACTCCCCCCGCCGCGCGCACAGCGTCGCGGCGCAGGGCGGTATCAACGCGGCGAAGAACTACCGCAACGACGGCGACAGCGTGCACCGGCTGTTCTACGACACGGTCAAGGGCGGCGACTTCCGGGCGCGGGAGAACAACGTGCACCGCCTCGCCGAGGTCAGCGTCAACATCATCGACCAGTGCGTGGCGCAGGGCGTCCCCTTCGCCCGCGAGTACGGCGGCCTGCTCGACAACCGCTCCTTCGGTGGCACGCAGGTGTCGCGGACCTTCTACGCGCGCGGCCAGACGGGCCAGCAGCTGCTCTACGGCGCCTACCAGGCGCTGGAGCGGCAGATCGCGGCCGGCAACGTCGAGCAGAACGCCCGCACCGAGATGCTGGACCTGATCATCGTCGACGGCCGAGCCCGCGGCATCGTCGCCCGTGACCTGGTCACCGGCGAGATCAGCACCCACTTCGCCGACGCCGTCGTCATCGCCAGCGGTGGCTACAGCAACGTCTTCTACCTCTCCACGAACGCCAAGGGCTCCAACACCACGGCGATCTGGCGGGCGCACAAGCGGGGCGCGTACTTCGCCAACCCCTGCTACACGCAGATCCACCCGACCTGCATCCCGGTCAAGGGCGACTACCAGTCGAAGCTGACCCTGATGTCGGAGTCGCTGCGCAACGACGGCCGCGTGTGGGTCCCCAAGGAGCGCGGCGACACTCGCGACCCGCGGGAGATCCCCGAGTCCGAGCGCGACTACTACCTCGAGCGGATCTACCCCTCGTTCGGCAACCTGGTGCCCCGCGACATCGCCTCGCGCCAGGCGAAGAACGTCTGCGACGAGGGTCGTGGCGTCGGCCCCGGCGGCCTGGGTGTCTACCTGGACTTCGCCGAGGCGATCGAGCGCATGGGCCGCCCGGCGGTCGAGGCCAAGTACGGGAACCTCTTCGACATGTACGCCCAGATCACGGGCGAGGACCCCTACGCGACGCCGATGCGCATCTACCCCGCCGTCCACTACACGATGGGCGGCCTGTGGGTCGACTACGACCTGCAGTCGACGATCCCCGGCATGTTCGTGATCGGTGAGGCCAACTTCTCCGACCACGGCGCGAACCGCCTCGGCGCCTCCGCGCTGATGCAGGGCCTGGCCGACGGCTACTTCGTCCTCCCCTCCACGATCAGCTCGTACCTGGCCGACGGCCCGTTCGAGA
Organism: Blastococcus sp. TF02A-35; assembly: GCF_004571075.1. Classification (GTDB taxonomy): domain Bacteria; phylum Actinomycetota; class Actinomycetes; order Mycobacteriales; family Geodermatophilaceae; genus Blastococcus. The sequence continues at coordinate 66,163 of NZ_SPQP01000008.1, read as the reverse complement.
AGGTCGACGAGTCCCACCCGGCCGCGGTCGAGGCCATGCAGGGCGTGCAGGAGCAGGTCCAGAAGCTGCTCAGCATCAACGGCACCCGGACCCCGGCGTCCTTCCACCGGGAGGTCGGCCAGCTGATGTGGGACTACTGCGGCATGGAGCGCACGGACGAGGGCCTGCGCAAGGCCATCGACCGGATCCAGGAGATCCGCAAGGAGTTCTGGAGCAACCTGAAGGTCACCGGCGACTGGCACTCCTTCAACCAGACCCTGGAGCACGCCGGCCGGGTCGCCGACTTCATCGAGCTCGCCGAGCTCATGTGCATCGACGCCCTGCACCGCCGGGAGAGCTGCGGCGGCCACTTCCGCGCGGAGAGCCAGACCCCCGAGGGCGAGGCGCTGCGCGACGACGAGAACTTCGCCTACGTCGCCGCCTGGGAGTGGACGCCGGAGGGTCAGCCGCCGGTCCTCCACAAGGAAGACCTCGTGTACGAGTACGTCCACCTCGCCCAGCGGAGCTACAAGTGACAGCCAGCATGCAGTCCAGCGTCGGCAACCCGGCCGACGAGAAGCTCGGGATGAACCTGACCCTGCGCATCTGGCGGCAGAAGGACCCGTCGGTCAAGGGCAAGATGGTGACCTACAAGGTCACCGACATCTCGCCGGACATGTCCTTCCTCGAGATGCTCGACGTGCTCAACGAGCAGCTGATCATGCAGGGCGACGACCCGGTCGCCTTCGACCACGACTGCCGCGAGGGCATCTGCGGCATGTGCGGTCTGATGATCAACGGGCAGGCGCACGGTCCGCAGCAGACCACCACCTGCCAGCTGCACATGCGCTCGTTCAAGGACGGCGACTCGATCGACATCGAGCCGTGGCGCGCCTCGCCGTTCCCGGTGATCAAGGACCTCGCCGTCGACCGGCGGGCGTTCGACCGGATCATCCAGGCCGGCGGCTACATCTCGGTCCCGACCGGCACGGCCCCGGAGGCGCACGCCACCCCGGTGCCCAAGGCCGACGCGGACGCCGCGTTCGACGCCGCCACCTGCATCGGCTGCGGCGCCTGCGTGGCGGCCTGCCCGAACGCCTCCTCGATGCTGTTCACCGCCGCCAAGGTGACCCACCTCGGCCTGCTCCCCCAGGGGCAGCCGGAGCGGGACGACCGCGTGGTCAACATGGTCGCCCAGCAGGACCGCGAGGGCTTCGGTGGCTGCACGAACATCGGCGAGTGCTCGGCCGCCTGCCCGAAGGGCATCTCGATGGAGACCATCTCCCGGCTGAACCACGACCTGCTCGGCGCCCTGCGCGCCGGCGCACGGCCGAAGAGCTGAGCCACCGCTAGCGCCACGAAGGCCCCCTCCGGTTCTCCGGAGGGGGCCTTCTGGCGTCCAGGGGCGGGGCGCGTTCCGTACCGTGCACCCGTGGCCGACTGGGACGACGTGGCGCGCCTGTGCCTCGCGCTGCCGGGCACGACCGAGGCGGTGTCGGCGAGCGGGCGGCGCCGCTGGCTGGTGCGCGGGAGGACCTTCGTCCGGGAGCGCCCGCTGCACGCCAAGGACCTGGCCGAGCTGGGCCCCGCTGCGCCGCAGGGGCCGGTCGCGGTCGTCTCGGTGCCGGACGAGAGTGCCAAGGCCGCGCTGCTCGCCGCCGAGCCGGACGTCTGCTTCACGACGTCGCACTTCGACGGCTGGGCGGCGGTGCTGTGCCGGCTCGACCGGGTCGACGGCCCGGTGCTCGCGGAGCTGGTCGGCGAGGCGTGGGCGTCCCGGGCGCCTCGCCGGCTGGTGGCCGAGCACCGCTTCCCCGCGGGCTGACCCTCAGGTCGCGGGCACCGGCGGGATGATCCGCTCGATCACGTCGGCCGGCATGAGCCCGGCCTTGCCGAAGCGGCTGGCCGCCTCGACGAACTGCGGAGCGAGAGCGGCCAGCTCCTTGAGCATGTCCCGGGCAGCGTCCTCGCGGCCGGCCAGGGCGGCGATGACCGCCCGCCACATCAGCTGGTCGGGCTCGGTGACCGGGTCCATGGGCCGCAGCAGATCGAGCTCGCGGTCGGCGGTGACGGGGTCGCCGTCGATCGCCTGCTGGAAGGCGCGGACGACGTCCTGGTAGCGGGCGCGGGTGACGGTGAGGTCGGCGAGGACGCCGAGCGGGTCCGGGGAGTCGTCGACGCGCAGGTCGACCACCATGTCGTGCCAGGGCCGGCCGGTCGTGGTCGAGCGGATGACCATGATCGCCGCCGAGCGCCGGCCCCGGAAGTCGCCGCCGGCCTCCTCCCCCGCCACCAGCGAGGAGAGCAGCCGCTGGGCGAGCGGGCCGGCCGAGCCCTCGAAGCGCTCGACCATCGCCTCCCACACGGCCGGCGAGCTGGCCATGTTCGCCAGCGCGACGCAGTTGTCGCCCATGAGGTGGCCGGCGTCGTCCACGCAGCTGCTGCCGGTGTAGGCCGCCAGGTCGCCGTTCACGCCGAGGACGGCGACCTGCCGCCGCTCGGGCTGCGGGTCGACGCTGCTGAGCGCCGTCAGCACCTCCTGGGCGGTGAAGCCGCCCTGCAGCAGGTCCAGACCGACCGAGCCGTACATCGGCTCGGCCATCGACTGGGTGGCGATCACCCCGTGCCCGGGCAGGGCGAACGGGACGCTGTTGCCGACGGCGAACGCCTGGGACTGGGTGGCGACGCCCATCTCCCCCGTCTCGGGATCACGGGCCACGATCGAGTAGGTCACCCACCGGGCGTACCCGCACCCACCCCGGGGGGCAAACCCCGGTGTTGATCACGAACCGAGGCCGCTGAGCTCGTTCACGCAGAGGGCCAGGAAGAGCACGGCCGCGCCGGCGAGCAACGCGTTGGACAGCCACCCGTTGCGCCAGCGCTCCGGGGTGCGCCGGCTGTTGAGCAGCCACAGCAGGGTGATCGCCAGGAACGGCATGAAGAACGCGCCGAGCGCGCCGTAGGCCACCACGAGGGCGAACGGGCGGTCCAGGAAGAGCAGCGCCATCGGCGGGAAGGTGAGCCACAGCAGGTAGGCGCGGTAGGGCAGGCTCCGCTCGGCCGGCCCCTCCGCGAGCTGGCCGCCGGCCCGCTTCGACGTCCGCACGAAGTCGGTGACCAGCAGGCTGACCCCCTGCCAGACGCCGAGCAGCGAGGAGAACGACGTCGCGAAGAAGCCGATGAGGAACAGCGTGCTCACGATTGCGCCGAAGCGGTCGCGCAGGATCTCGTCGAGGTCGAGCAGCCCGCGGTCGCCCTCGGTGAGCGAGACGCCCGAGTTGTGCAGCAGGTCCGCGCCGACGACCAGCATCGCGACGACGAAGACGCCGGTGGTGATGTAGGCGACCCGGTTGTCCAGGCGCATGACCTTCATCCACGAGGCGTCGCGCCAGCCCTTGGCGTTCACCCAGTAGCCGTAGGCGGCCATGGTGATCGTGCCGCCGACGCCGCCCACCAGCCCGAGGGTGTAGACCGCCGAGCCCTCCGGCAGCCTCGGCACCAGGCCGGAGAGCGTCGCGCCGAGGTCGGGCACCACGAGGACCGCGAGCCCGACGACGATCACGAACATGACCCCGATCAGGACCGTCATGACCTTCTCGAAGACCCGGTAGCTGCCGAACCAGACGACGGCCAGCCCGACGACGCCGCAGATGACGCCCCACGCGGGGATCGACAGCACCGGGAACAGAGCGGCCAGCGGCAGGGCCGACGACGTCATCGCCGTCGCCCCGTAGACGAATCCCCAGACGGCCACGTAGACGACGAAGTAGACCGAGGTCCAGGCGCCGAGGGTGCGCCAGCCGGTGAAGATCGTCGAGCCGCTGGCCAGGTGCCAGCGGCCGGTCGCCTCGGCGAGCGCGATCTTCACGACGACGCCCAGCACGACCGCCCACAGCAGCGCGTAGCCGAACCGGGAGCCGGCGATCAGCGTGGCGACGAGGTCGCCGGCGCCGACACCGGTGGCCGCGACGACGATGCCGGGGCCGACGAGGCTCCACTTCCTCGTCCGCTGCAGCGGCGCCTCGGCCGCGGGGTCCACCTGCTCGGTCAGCGGTTCGCGGTCCTCGGGCACGGCCCCAGTGCATCGCAGGGGGCGGGAAGCCGCAAAAAGGGGACGGCCCGTCCCGAGCGGGTAGGGCAGCGCCATGCGCCGTCCCACCGCCGTCCTGCCGGCCCTGCTCCTCGCCACCGTCCTGGCCGGATGCGGGAGCGACGAGCCACCGGCGCCGGCGGGCGAGGCGGCGAGCACCAGCCCGTCGGCACCCACCTCGTCCTCCGCACCGTCGTCTTCCTCGCCATCCGCCTCGTCCTCGCCGTCGGCGGGGCCGGGACCGGCGGAGATCGCCCGGCCGGCGCCGGGCTCCTGCGTACCGGTGCCGGAGACCGCCGACGGCGTGTACGCCATCACCGGGGTCGGGACCGTGACGCTCACCCGCCAGGGGAACGCGATCACGCTCGTCCAGGCGCGGTCCGACGAGGGCTGGAGCGTGAGCACCAGCAGCGACGAGGACGAGGCCGACGTCGAGTTCCGCCGCGGCGAGGAGGACGTCGACTTCGAGGCCGACCTGGAGGACGACGGCCGGCTGGAGCTCGAGGTCTGCGACGACGAGGACTGAGCCGGCGGCCGCCTAGGCCAGCGCGGAGGCGGTCAGCTCGACCGCGCGCAGCCGGCCCTCGAGGCTCGGGGACTGGAAGGCGACGATCAGCTCGTCGGCGTCGGCGGTCTTGGCGAACCGCTCGAGGAAGTCCCCCACCTGGGCCGGGGTGCCCAGCGCGGTGTGGGTGAGCATCGAGCTCACGTGCTGTCCCGCGCCCTGCGCCAGGAGCTGGTCGGCCTGCTCGTCGGTGAGCGCCTGGCCGCGCCCGAACAGGCCGATCGCCAGGTTCCGCCTGACCGCCTCGAGCTGCTCGCGGGCGGCGTCCTCGGTGTCGGCTGCGACGACGTTGGCACCGGCGATGACGTAGGGCTCGGCCAGCTGCTCGGAGGGCTTGAACTGGCTGCGGTAGGCCGCGACGGCCGGCTCGAGCATGGCCGGGGCGAAGTGCGAGGCGAAGGCGTAGGGCAGGCCGAGGGCGGCGGCCAGCTGGGCGCCGAACATCGAGGACCCGAGGATGTAGAGCGGCACGTCCGAGCCCTTGCCGGGGATGGCGTCGACGCCGCGCACCCGGGTGTTGCCGGTCAGGTAGCCCTGCAGCTCCTGGACGTCCTGGGGGAAGGTGTCGGCCGAGTGCGGGTCGCGGCGCAGGGCGTACATGGTGTTCTGGTCGCTGCCGGGCGCCCGGCCCAGGCCCAGGTCGATGCGCCCGGGGTACATGGCCTCGAGGGTGCCGAACTGCTCGGCGATCGTCAGCGGCGAGTGGTTGGGCAGCATGACCCCGCCGGCGCCGAGCCGGATGCGGCTGGTGTGGGCGCCCACGTGCGAGATCAGCACGCTGGTCGCCGACGAGGCGATCGAGGGCATGTTGTGGTGCTCGGCGTACCAGACCCGCGAGAACCCGTGCTCCTCCGCACGCTGCGCCAACGCCACGCTGGCGGCGATGGCGCTGGTGGCGGTCTCCCCCCGCGGGATCGGGGCGAGGTCGAGGACGGACAGCGTGATGCTCATGTGCAGGCCTTTCGCGTCGGTTGCCAGGGACAACCGACGCGGGCCCGGAGGGCTTCCCGCCGTCAGCGGCTCTGCAGTGCGTCCAGTGCCACGGCCATGGCGGCCGCCACCCGGAAGTCCAGCCGCGGGTCGGGCACCGTCACGTCGTAGGCGTCCCGGAACGCGATCCTCTTGTGGCTCGACAGGACCACCTGGCCGGACCGGGTGTCGGTGAAGTCGAAGTGGAAGACGAAGGGGACCCAGACGTCGCCCAGGTAGGGGATGAAGCCCCACACGCGGCGCAGCACCGCGATGAACATGCTGCGCTCCTGGCCGACGGCGTCCACGCCGGGAGCCGAGAGGTTCCAGGTGGAGCGGAGCAGGCTCGCCCCGAACTCCTTGCTGAAGTACCCGATGACCGTGCCGTACTCGTCGTAGACGTCGTGCTGGGCGTGCACGTCGAGCCGCTGCCTGGCCTTGAAGGAGAACACCCGCCGGGACTTCGACTCGTCGGAGAAGAAGACGACCTCCTCCTTGAGCTTCATCCGCTTCTGCTCGGCGAAGGCGATGAGCTGGCCCTGGCCGCCGTCGGGGGCGGCCATGCGGATCTCGTAGCGGTTCACCATCATCGTGATCCGCTGCTTGACGAAGAAGTGCGGCACCACCATGGGGGCCGGCTGGTGCCCGGCGGGGACGGTCATGCGCACATCCTGCAGCACGCCGGCGGCCGCGGACCGTCGTGTCGCACTGCTCCTCCGTGGTCGGGGCGCCACCGCCCGGCATCGTGGGCACCGACCGGTCCCCGCCGGTGCCGGAACCACGAGAGGGCCCCACGCCATGCGCCGCACCACCTGGCCGGTCTGCGCCGTCGCCGTCCTGACCCTCGGCCTCGGTGCCTGCACCGCCGGGGACGACGCCCCCGCCGTGGCCGCCCCCGCGCCGTGGACGGCGGCGCCGGACGCCCCGGAGCCGACGCTCGAGGACCCCGGCCCGGTGGTCCGGGACGCCGGCTACCGGGACGCCGTCGCCACCTTCGGGGAGAGCGAGGTCGCGGTGGCGCTGGGCCGTGCGGCCCGGGTGGCGCGGCTGTCGCTCGCCGACTGCGAGTGGTGGGCCGAGGGGGCCTTGAGCCCCGAGCTGGCCACCTTGCTCACGCCGGACTTCCTGCTCGCGGTGCAGGCCGACGTGCAGGAGATGGCGGGCGACGTCCCGATGCTGCTGAGCGACCTCCCGGAGGACGACGGCAACGGTCACGCGCTGGCCGACGACCTGGCCGGTGGCTGCGACGACGGCGGTCCCCTGCTGCACGCGCCGATCGACACGACCGTGCACGTGGGCCGGGCCGGCGCGCAGCCGGTGCTCGTGGTGGACGGGCACTACGGCGTCAACGTGTCCCTGGGCAGCAGCGACGTGTCGGCCAACCAGGACTGGGTGTTCACCATGGCGCGCACCGACGCCGGGTGGCAGGTCTCCGGTGCGACGCCGTCGGCGAACACCAACTGGGCCCTCTGGCGCGCCGGCTGAGCGTCAGCCGCGCCGCCCGAGCACCGCGGCGCGCAGCCGCTGCGCCCACTCCTCCAGCAGGCTGGGCCGGGTGCCCTCGGAGAGCGGTGCCGAGGGGACGACGACCCACAGGAGCAGGTACACCAGGACGCCGGCGCCGCCGGTCAGCGTGAAGAGGACGGCGCCCACCCGCCAGAGGGTGGCGTCGATGCCGGTGTAGTCGGCCAGGCCGCCGCAGACGCCACCGGCCATCCGGTCGGTTCCGCTGCGGAGGAAGGGCCGGACGGGAGCCGGCTGCGGGGTGGGGGTCTCTGCGGTGGTCATGGCTCGAGCCTGGCCGCCGCGGCGCCCCCGGGACATCGGGGAACCCCCGGATCCGACCCTGGTTCCGGCTCGGGGGTCAGTGCAGCGGCAGCGGCGTCGTGTCGCCGTCGTCGCGCGGGCCGAGGATCCAGCGCTCCTCCAGCGCGATCGGCACGTCGTTGATGCTGGCCTCGCGCCGGCGCATCAGCCCGTCGGCGGCGAACTCCCAGTTCTCGTTGCCGTACGAGCGCCAGCTCCGGCCCTCGGCGTCCTGCCACTCGTACTGGAACCGGACGGCGATGCGGTCGTCGGTGAAGGCCCACAGCTCCTTGCGCAGGGCGTAGTCGATCTCCCTCTCCCACTTGCGCGCCAGGAAGGCGACGACCTCGTCGCGGCCGGTCAGGAACTCGTCGCGGTTCCGCCAGACGGTGTCCTCGGTGTAGGCCTGGGCCACCCGGAGCGGGTCGCGGGTGTTCCACGCGTCCTCGGCCGCCCGCACCTTCTGCCGGGCGGTCTCGAGCGTGAACGGCGGGAACGGCGGACGTGACACGTGACCACTCTGCCCGATGAGTTCCGGTCCGGCTCCCCGTCTACCTTCTCGACAACCGCTCATCGCAAGGAGACACCCCGTGGGAAAGATCGCCGCCGCCCTGTTCACGACCGTCGACGGCTCCGCCGAACGGCCGGACCAGTGGCACTTCCCGTACTTCGACGACGCCATGGGCAAGGCGGTGGACCGGCACAACGACCGCTGCGAGGCCTACCTGATGGGCCGGGTGCTGCACGACATGTGGTCGGAGTACTGGCCGGGCAACACCACCGACGAGTTCGGTGACTTCATCAACCCGATCCGCAAGTACGTCCTGTCCACGACGCTGGAGAAGTCGGGCTGGGAGAACACCTCGGTCCTGCGCGGCCTGGACGAGGTGCGCGAGCTCAAGGAGCGGACCGACGGCTGGATCGGCATGTCCGGCAGCCTCTCGACCGTGCGCGCGCTCCTGGAGGCCGGCCTCCTGGACGAGCTCGTGCTCCTCGTGGACCCGATCGTGGTCTCGGGCGAGCGGCGGTGGACCGACGAGCTCGGCCGGACGCCGCTGGAGCTGGTGTCGTCGGAGGCGCTGCCGACCGGCGTGCTGCACCTGGTCTACCGGCCGGTGCACGAGGGCTGACCCAGATGACACCCGGTGTTCGGCGGCGGGTCACCCCCCGGACACCGGGTGCCCCCACCCTGGCGTCATGACGGGAAGCCTCTTCGTGACCGGTTCCGGTGCCGGGTCCACCGGCCGCGAGCTCAGCGGGCGCGGGTTCGCCATCGGCCGCGCCGGCGACGTCGCCCATGCCGTGGCGCGACCGGTGGTGGACGGTCTCGAGGCCTCGATCTGCGGCGTGCTCGTGGTCGCTCTCGCCGCGGCGGACTGGCCGGCGTCGGGTGGCGGGCCGCACTGCGCCGAGTGCGCCCGTCTCGCCGGCTGACCTCGTCCCCCCGGGCTGCGGGACCGGCTCGCGTTGGGCAGGCTCGGGCGAGCTGCGGCGACACCGGGTGCCCGTGGCCTCTTCCGAGGGAGCGGGCGTGGAGCACTCCGAGATCCTGGTCGTGGGCGGCGGCAACGCCGGCATCTCCCTCGCTGCGCGCCTGCTGCGCGACGGGGCCGGTGACGTCACGCTCGTCGCCCCGCAGCCGGTCCACCGGTACAAGCCGCTGCTGAACTACGTCGCCGGCGGGCAGGCGACGATGGCCGAGCTCGAGCGCCCGATGGCCGACCTCGTGCCCGACGGGTGCCGGTGGGTGCGGGACGCCGTGGAGTCGGTGGACCCGGCCGCGATGACCGTGCGGACCCGCGGCGGGCGGGTCCTGCACTGCTCGACGATGGTGCTCTGCCCGGGGCTCGTCGAGGACTGGGACGCCACCCCCGGGCTGCACTCCGCGTACGCCGAGGGGTGGGCGGCGTCGTCCTACGTGCCGGGCAGCACGCCGACGGTGTGGCCGCGGCTGACGTCGCTGCGCGGCGGGTCGGTGCTGTTCACCGTGCCGCCGGAGCCGGCCTCCTGCGGCCCGACCGCGCTCAAGCCGCTGTTCCTCGCCTGCGACCACTGGCGGCGGACCGGCGTCCTGGCCGACCTGCAGGTCCGGCTCGTGCTGCCGGCGGCCACGGCGACGGGGCTGACCGAGGCCGACCGGTTCCTCGAGGACGCGTTCGCCGGCCTCGGGGTGGAGGTGCTGCGGGAGTCGGTGGTCGAGCGGGTGGACGGCGACCTGCACTCGGTCACGCTGAGCACGCCCACCGGCTCGCGCGTGCTGGGGGACCTCGACTTCGCGCACGCCGTCCCGCACTACCGGGCGCCGCGCTTCGTCGCCGACGCCGGCCTGTCCGCCGACCGCTCCCCCGGGCTCGTCGACGTCGACCCGGAGACGCTGCGCCACCGCGAGCACGGCGGCGTGTGGGCGATCGGCGACGCGGCGGACCTCGCGACCCGCCCCTCGGGCGGCGCCCTGCGGAAGCAGGTCGACGTCCTGGCGCGGAACCTGACCGCCGCACGCACGGGCAGGGCGCTGAAGCGCTACGACGGCTACACGGTCATGCCGATCACGGTGAGCCGGCGGACGCTGATGCTGAACGAGGTCGAACGCGACGGCCGGCCGAGCCCGTCGGTCCCGCTCATCGACCCCTTCGTGCCCCGTCGCTGGCAGTGGGCGTTCGACCGCTACGGCCTGCCGCAGGTCTACTGGCGCCGCATCCTCCGCGGCAAGGTCTGACCCGACGCCCGACTGTTGGCGGCCCTTCCTCCTCCCGTGCGCGCGGTGCTCGCCTCACGGTCACCTCGCGGCCGGAGCCTCGTGGTGCCCGGAATCGAGCACCGACCCAGGAGGAAGCCATGACCACGCCGTCTGCCAAGGCCTCGACCGCACCCGACACCGAGGAGCAAACCCGCCGGCGCGCCCAGGACGCCGCACCTCAGCCCGAGACGGGGAGCGCTGCCGGTTCCGCCGGCGAGATGGAGGAGCTGGCCCGCACGCGCGACGAGGCCGAGGACCGGGCGCGGGAGCTGCTGGCCGCCCAGGTCCTGCAGGAGTCGCGCAACGGGTCCCACGACGAGCGGGCCCGCCAGCTGGTCCTCGCCGTCCGCCGGGACCTGCTCGCGGAGCTCCGCGAGCAGGAGCAGCAGCAGGCCCGGCAGCTGCTCTCCGCGGCGGCGGACAGCAGCGAGGACGCCGTCGCCGGCCTCGTGAACGGCGTGACGACGATCGTGCGCAGCCTCGTGCCCGCCGTCCTCGTGCGGCCGGAGGAGGTCATCGAGACCAGCTACGCGCTGGCCGACCAGGGCCTGCGCGTGGCGCGCCGCTTCGCCCTGGTGGTCACCGGGAACGTGCGCAGCCTCGTCACGACCTGACCGGCAGCGCCTCCCACCCGGGTGGCCGCCGGGGCACGATCCCGACGGCCACCCGGGCGTCCCCCGGACGGCTGTCACACCCGGGTCCCTGCCGGTGTCTTCATGTCGACCCGATCGAGACGCTGGAGGAGACATGACGAGCACCCGGATCCCGGCCACCCGGATCACCGGCATCTACGGGACCCTGCTGACGACGATGAGCAGGAGGATGTTCGGCCAGGTGCCCGACGCCGCCGGGGTGATGTGGCACTACCCGGCACTGCTCAAGGACGCCATGGGCTTCGGCCGCAAGGTCGACTCGTGGAACCGGTTGGACCGCAACCTCGCGTCGTTCGCCGCCATGGCTGCGGCCGGCGCGATCGGCTGCAGCTTCTGCCTGGACCTCCACTACTTCATGACGCACAACCACGGCCTCGACGAGCTCAAGGCACGGGAGGTCCCGCGGTGGCGGGAGTCCGCCGTGTTCACGCCCCTCGAACGGCGGGTCATGGAGTACGCGGAGGCGATGTGCCAGACGCCCGTAGCGGTGACCGACGAGATGGCGGCCGCGCTGCTGGAGGAGCTGGGTGAGGCGGCACTGCTGGAGCTCACCTTCCGGGTCGGGGCGATGAACATGAGTGCCCGGGGCAACGTCGCGCTCGGCATCCGATCGCAGGAGTTCGCCGCGGCCTGCGGCCTGCCGCCCCTGGCCACCGCGTCGACGGACGGGGTCGCCCCGGCATGACCGACGACCCGTTCGTGGCCCACCGCAGCCTGCTGTTCACCGTCGCCTACGAGATGCTCGGCTCGGCCGCTGATGCCGACGACGTGGTGCAGGAGACGTGGCTGCGGTGGGCCGACGTGGACCAGGAGACCGTGCGGGAGCCGCGCGCGTACCTGGTCCGGATCGTCACCCGACAGGCGTTGAACCGGCTGCGCACCCTGGCCCGCCGGCGGGAGGACTACGTCGGCGAGTGGCTGCCCGAGCCGCTGCTGACCAGTCCCGACGTGGCCGACGACGTCGAGCTGGCCGAGAGCGTCTCGATCGCGATGCTGACCGTGCTGGAGACGCTCGGGCCGACCGAGCGCGCCGTTCTGGTGCTGCACGAGGTGTTCGACGTGCCCTTCGACGAGATCGCCACCGCCGTGGGGAAGTCGGCCGCGGCGGTGCGGCAGATAGCGCACCGGGCGCGCGAGCACGTGGCGGCCCGGCGTCCCCGGATGGAGGTGAGCCGCACCGAGCAGCAGCAGGTCGTGGAGCGGTTCCTCGGCGCGCTCACCGGCGGCGACGTGCAGGGGTTGCTCGACGTGCTGGCGCCCGATGTCGTCGTGGTCGCCGACGGCGGCGGGTTGGCTCCCGCGGCGCTGCGCCCCGTCGCCGGCCGGGCACGGGTCGCCAACGCGCTCTCCCGCTTCGCCGACCTCGTGCCGCCCGTGCCGGTCACCACGCCGCTGGTCAACGGAGCGGTCGGCGCACGGATCGACCCGGGAGGCGAGTTCGACACCGCGATCACGTTCGTCGTCGAGGCCGGCCGGATCACCCGCATGTACGCCATGCGGAACCCGCAGAAGCTCGGCCGGCTCGACGAGGTGGCCGAACTGCGTCGCTGAGGGGTGTCAGACGTTGAAGCGGAACGTTCCGGGGGCGTTTGGACGTCTGCGGAGGACGACGGACTTGCCACTTGACCTGCGTGTTCGTCGTTGGCCAACGACGGCCGGAGACGAGGGCTATTGAACTTCTTGCGGACTTCTTGCGGACCAAGATCTCTTAGCCGCTCTAAGGAGCTCGACTGCCCCGCTCCGCGCACCGAGAGGATGCCAGCCGCAACGGCCGCCGGAAGGGCCCTTCGGTCCCTCCGGGACGGCCCCCCGCCCCCCCTTCCGGCTTCGCCGCACCCGGCGGGAGGCTGCCAGGAGGACCGACCCCGCAGGAGCCACGCCCAGTGAGGCCTCCCGGCGAGTCTGCTGGACAGGGTGAATTGCCTGGGAATATTATTCCCGCATGGTTCGCCCACCAGAGACCGAGGTTCACAGTCTCAAGGCCATCGCCCGGGAGATGTCCGAGATCGGAGACGAGTCGGGCTACCTGGTCGGTGTCGCGACCGACCAGCACCGCTCCTTCCGCCGGACGCGCCGCCCGGCAAGCGCACTTGAGCGTGAACTCTTCCTCGACGCCGCGCGTCGCGCGGCGTCGCGAGAAGGGTTCGCCATCGAGGAGGTGAGCGGCGGCGTGGACCTGATCGCCAGCGGTGGCGGGCACCTGCGCAAGTACCGCGTGAAGCGCGGCACTCGGACTGCAGACGGCGCGTACCGATTTGTGTGCGGCCTCGGGTCGAGCCTGCTGACGACCGAGGTCGATGCACTCTTCGTGGAGGAGCGCTGGCTGCTCGGCTACATCAGCAGCGAGGACCACACGCTCGACGAGATCATCGCTGCGGAAGTTGTCGGCAGCGAGGGCAACGGCCCCGTGACGCTGCTGCTCGGCGCCGTCATTCCGTTGATCGACATGACCCCGCCGCCGAACTTCACGTCGACCGAAGAGGGGCTTGACGGGTTCGATGACGAAGAGGGCACCGAGGACGGCAGCGCCGGCGTTGCGTGACCTCACCAACGCCCTGCTCTCCTCCTTACTTTCTTGAGAGGTCTCCCGGTGACTTCGCCCGCTGCCATCGGCGAGCGCGTTCGAGTCCTGCGACTTGCCGCAAATATCAGTCAGAGCGAGCTCGCACGTGCCATAACTGGCCGTGACGTGCCCAGCAATAAACTTGTTTCGCAAATCGAAAATGGGCGCCACCCCATCGATGACGACCTGCTGTCGACCCTCGCGATCGGGTTGCAATGCACGCCCGAGTTTCTCCTGAGGGGACGCCACGACGCGGTTTCAACCCGTCCCTGGCTGCGGGCCTACGCCGACGCGAACGCCAAGACCGTCGACAGTGTCATGGCCGACGACCTGATCGCGCACGAGGTAATTACCACACTGCAGCTAAAGCGGATTCCCGACCAAATCCCACTCTTCCACGACGACCTCAATGACGGCGACGCCATCGAGCGATTCGCCGACGAGGTCCGCGTCGCGGCCGACATCGCACCAGATGCCGTCGTGGGCAATGCGATGCGCGCTGCCGATCGACTCGGATGCGTCGTCCTCCCGCTCGTGAGCGAGCTCGGCCGCCACCTCGGGATGTCGCACCGCATCGACGGCGTCCCCTTCGTGCGAGTCAGTAGGCCCGGCGAGGGTGGCGTACCAGGAGACAGGCAGCGCTTCACAATTGCGCACGAAATCGGCCATCTAGGACTCCATTCCCACATGCCTCCACCGGCCACTGCCGCTGACGCCCAACGTATCGAACGCCAAGCGCATCGGTTTGCCAGCGCCTTCTTGGCTCCAGCGCAGCCACTGATCGAGGACTGGGAACGACTCGGTGGTCGAGTAACCCTTTCTACGCTCGCCGAGTTGAAAGCGACTTGGGGCATCGCAATCAAAGCGCTGGTCGTTCGCTTCCAGCAACTAGGCATCATCGACGCTGACCAAGCCACCAGCCTTTACAAGCAGATCTCTAAACGCGGCTGGAACAAGCACGAGCCCGTTCCCACAACCAATGAGGAACCAATCTGGCTGCAACGCGCCCTGGACCGGCGCGCGCGAACCGAACCCGCGATAGAAGAAGCGGTCACCATAGCGGCCCGGGTCGTCGGTTTGAGTGAACGAATGGTTTCCCGGTGGATCGACTGGTCATCTGTTTCATCGGAGGACGTCGCACTGCCGATTCCGCTCGAAGGCCGGATCCGTCGGACACCGTCCTCGAGACGGGAAGGGCACGGCGAAGTCACCCCGATCTCTAGCAGGCGGCGCTGAGGTTCGGATCCCGCTCGTTTGGTCGCCAGGCACGCCAAGTTGTGGGGCCGCCAGACTTGTCTGGGCGACCGGTGCCAGCGCCGGGCCGTTGCCGATGCCGCCGTCAGAGTCTCCGGCGGAATCGGCGACGCCGAAGCGCCCTGACGAGCCGTTCCTAGCGGACAGAACGTGGGCTCGTACCTCTCGGCTGCCCGAGACGACGCGAGAGCGCGCGGCCGATGTCGAAGGGCTCCCCTCTGACCGTGTTCGCAGAAGGCGTCTGTCGGGACCTACTCGTCCATGTCCTCCATCCAGGCGCATGCACTGCAGTACCGCTGCAGCCGGGCGTCGCGAGGAATGCTCCGTGACGGGCCGGCGCCCTGGTGTGAGTGCACAATCACCGGCCCGTCAGGCTCCTGGATGCATAGGTACCGGTCGCCGTGGCGGGGGCAGAAAATTTCGTGGATACCAGTCACGGCCGGAGCTTGGCCGACACCGCCGCTAGCGTCGCGTCCTGAGAGCCGACGATCCATCGAGGCTTCAAGACGGAGGCGAGGGGGGACCGCCCAAGGGCCATCCGATCGATCAGCGGCTTGCTGTCTCGCTCGCCAGCTGCGTACCGCTGCGCGATCTTGTACGGGCCGCCGCGGCAGAAGCCAGCTGCCCGCTAGCGCGGCAGTTGTTGCCGTGCTAGTCTCGCAGAGCGGACCCGCCCCACATTCGTGGATTGGCGGGTCTAGCCATGTCCGGGGTCGGGCTCTGCTACAGCTGGATAGGGCCTCCGTTGACGTCTAGGGGCTGCAGGTAATCCTGGTACCAGGTCCAAAACTGCTTCTTGCCGGGATGGCGGAGTAGGTGCTGGTAGGTGGTCCAGGCGATGAGGTCGGCGGCCTGCACGGGCTGGGACAGATGTGAGCCTTGGAAAATGGGGTCTTCGACGATCGAGCGGGTGGCCAGCTTCAGTGCTCGGTGGGCACGGCGGTAGGTGGGGTCGGTGCCGGTCCCGTCCATGAAGATGAGCCCGAGGTTGCCTGCGTCAGCGAGCTGCTGGTCCAGGTGCTGGGTCAGGGACAGGTAGAGGTCGGCCTTCTCCTCCGCGTAGCGCGACCCGCGTGCGGTGGTGTGCCGGTAGGCGGTGCCGATGCCGACCCCCGGCATGCCGGCGATCGTGCTCAGCATCAGCTCCGCGGCCTGGATGCGCTGCTTGCGGTGGTTGAACGCCGGGTCAGTGGACGGGCGACCGCGACTGCCTAGGAACTTGGTGGCGTGGATCTCGACCGAGGGCGGGATGCGGAATTGCTCATACAGCTCCTTGCGCAGGTCCAGCCAGCGACGGAGCATCGCTCGCCACCCGTTTGGTGTGGTCTGGATCCAGGAGAACGTGGCCCAGCCGGTGTTCTCAACCCCGGAGTCGTCGACGTAGAACATCTGCAGGGAACTGTTCGCGGGGAGCGACGCCGGCGGGAGCGTGTTCCCGTCGGTGGATTCCTCCCCGGGCATGGACGAGCTCACGGGGCGGTCTCCTTGGTCGTGACGGGGTCCGTGTCAGTGTCGGATGTGGTGTCGTCGTCGGCGGCGATGCTCGCCGACGCGTCCTTCATGGCCCGCTTGGGCTTGGGCTTGGAGGTAGGGACCCGCTCGAAGGACCCCGTTAGCCGGTACTCAGTGAGGTTCTTGGCCCCGATGGGGCTCACTGCGTCCTTGACCCAGCGAGAGGACTTGGTGAGCAGACCGACGTCCTGCAGGGTCTTCAGACCGCGCTCGGCGGTGTCGGCCGACCACCCGTACCACTGGGGCATGTGCTCGGTGGGCATGGGGAACACCGGCTTGGCGTGGAGGGCGACCAGCAGCATGGCCGTGGCCGGCAGGTCGAGCTTCTCGTGCCAGCCCTCGTTCCAGAAGGCGTGCGGGAGCTGCAGGAACTTGTTTCCGGTATCGCCCTTGGGGCGGACATATGGATCCCCTGAACCGTCCTCACGGAGCAGGGTGACCCTGATCTGTCGCTCTCGTCCATGCCGGGTTTTCTCGATTAGCTTGCGGTCGACCAGCCGGGCGAACACCTTGCTCACTCCAGTCGCGGCGGAGGCCGGTGTGGCGTTGCGAGTCAGTCCCAGCGCCCGGGCCCACGTGGCAATGGGCAGGCTGGTGCTCCAGCCGTCGTCCCGATCGCCGTTGCTGATGATCCCGACGGCCAGCAGGTAGGCCAGCAGACCCCGCAGGTCCCGCCCAGTCACGAAGGCCGCCAAGGGCCCGTGGCGACTCGCACCACCACGCGGGGCCTGCACGAAATCCTGGCGGATGGGCGTGCTCTCACGGCGAGCGCGTTGGAGCAGGAACTCTCGGGTGAACTTCTCATCGGCAGCCACTGCCAGGGCCTCGGCAGGCGCTGCTCGGCTGCCGGTGCGCTTGCGTGTCGGCTGCGTCTTCATGAGATCAGCATGCTTCATGCTGGTCGTCATTAACAAGCGCGCCAGCAGTGCCCAGACTGACGTCTGAGCGGGTATCTGAGATTACGTGTCGAGTTCCTCGCTAGCTCCGCTGCGAGACCCAGTGCGATGCCCAGTGTCGCCTGCCGCGTGGGAAGCCCACCTGCGTGCCGTTTCAGCCTCTGGCGCGATGGAAGAGGAAGAGCTGACTACCACTTCACCCAACTTCGATCCTCCCACCCAGGAGGCCGCACGGCCAGAGCAGCCGGACCCGCGTCGGACTGCGTCGATACGCGTCTGTGGCGCAAAGACGGAGTCAGTCCCACACACCTGGTGCATCAGGCCGACGAGCAATTCGTGGTGACAGGTACATGAACGTCACCCCGGACGCTCGGGATCATGGGCAGCAAGGGAAGCGGCGAGTACCGCGCACGCCAGCGTGAGCGCGAACGGCGTCGCCGTCAGCAGCAGGAGCGAGCCGCAGCGCGACGGCCGTCGCCACTCGACGGAGCGACGGCAGAGAGCGGCTCGAGGTCCGAGGCCCGAAGGGCAGCGGCGACGGCCTGCGGGTGGTGCCGCGGGCCGATCACCCCGCGGTCACGGGGACCGATCCCGAAGTGGTGCTCGGCGACGTGCCGGCACCGAGCCTGGGAGCAGGCACGCGCCGCCTCTTCCGGGCGGAGCGCCGTCGAGATCGTCGAGCGGGTGGTCACCGTCCCGGCAACGCCGCCCGCAGCAGCGCCGCAGCCGCGGCAGCTCGCTTGGGTGGACCTGCTGCGGGAGCTCGCCGTCCAGGTCGAGCAGGGCACGATCTACGACCGGCACCTGCCCTCCATCGCCGCGGCCGTCGGCGAAGTCATGCGCGCCGTGCACCGACGCGGCGCCACGATCCAGCGGTGGCCACGGGGGTGACATCGGGGTGACTTGCGGCGCCACCAGGATTTCTCGATGTCACCCTGGCCTGGCTGTCACCAATCGCCCCGGATTGGCGCCTTCTCCCCCATGACGGGTGCGTGTCCAACCGCCCGGCCGAACGGCGAGGAGGAGCCATGACCGTCCGACTGCTGACCACCGAAGAAGTGGCCGACCGGTTCCGCACCAGCCCGGCCACCGTCCGCTACTGGCGTCACATCGGCATCGGCCCCGCCGGGGTGCGCGTCGGCCGCCGCGTGCTCTACGACGAGGCCGAGTGCGACCGCTGGTGGGAGAGCAAGGTCGCGAACAGCGACCGGTGATGCACAGGTGCCGGCTACCGGCGTAGCGCACTGTCGTCCACTCGCGGCAGGCTGACTCCGGGCAGCGCTCCGGCGATCGAGGAGAGACATGGCGAGCATCGCGCGGCGGCCCGACGGCACGTACCGCCCCCGGTACCGCGACGCCGACGGCAAGGAGCACGCCCGGCACTTCAAGCGGAAGGCCGACGCCCAACGCTGGCTGGACGAGGTCACCGCCACCGTCGTCACCGGCACGTACGTCGACCCCAAGGCCGGCCGGATCACCCTCGCCGCGTTTTACGCCGTCTGGGCCGCCCGCCAGGTCTGGGCTCCCGGCACCGAACTGGCCATGAGCCTCGCCGTCCGGACCGCCACCTTCACCGACGTCGAGCTGCGCCTGCTCCGCCGGTCGCACGTCGAGTCGTGGGTCAAGCAGATGACCGCGGCCGGCCTGGCTCCGGGCACCGTCCACACCCGGGTGCAGAACGTGCGCGCGGTGCTGCGCGGCGCCGTCCGCGATCGGGTGATCGCCACCGACCCCAGCGACGGGGTGACACTCCCCCGCCGTCGGCGCCGCGAGCACGCCATGGCCATCCCCACGCCACCGCAGGTCGGCGCCCTGCTCGCGGCCGCCGACGACCGGTTCGCCGCCTTTCTCGCCGTCTGCGCCTTCGGTGGCCTCCGACTCGGAGAGGCGGCCGCGCTGCATGTCGGCGACGTCGACTTCCTCCGCAGACGGGTCATCGTCAGCCGCCAGGTGCAACGCGGGCCGAACGGCACCGCCGAGCTGCGGGCACCCAAGCACGGCTCGGAGCGGACGGTCGTCGTCCCCGACCGGCTGCTCACCCTGATCGCCGGGCACGTCGAGCGGCACCTTACCGCCGGTGGCCCGGACCGCTGGCTCTTCGCCACCCCGGCCGGCACCCCGCCGCACCAGAACACCGTCGCCCACCAGTGGCGTAAGGCGCAGTCAGCGGCCGGGCTGACGGGCTTGCGGTTGCACGACCTCCGGCACTTCTTCTCCTCGGGGCTCATCGCGTCGGGCTGCGACGTGGTCACCGTGCAGCGCGCCCTCGGGCACGCCTCGGCGACCACAACGCTGAACACCTACGGACACCTGTGGCCCGACGCGGACGACCGCACGAGGGCTGCCACGGACGGGCTGATGTCCGCAGCACTGGACGATCCTGCGGACTCCCTGCGGACTGAGCGACGCCAACAGGCCACTGACCAGGAGGTTTGCACTCCGTCAGACGTTGAAGCGGAACTCCACGACGTCGCCGTCGGCCATGACGTAGTCCTTGCCCTCCATGCGGACCCAGCCCTTCGACTTGGCCTCGGCCATCGAGCCGGCCTCGACGAGCTGGTCGAAGCTCACGATCTCGGCCTTGATGAAGCCGCGCTGGAAGTCGGTGTGGATGACACCGGCGGCCTGCGGAGCGGTGGCGCCGACCGGGATCGTCCAGGCGCGCGCCTCCTTCGGCCCGGCGGTGAGGTAGGTCTGCAGCCCGAGGGTGCGGAAGCCGACCTTCGCCAGCTGGTCGAGGCCCGGCTCGCTCTGGCCGATGGACTCGAGCAGCTCGGCGGCCTCCTCGGGGGGCAGCTCGATGAGCTCGGACTCCGTCTGCGCGTCGAGGAAGATCGCCTCGGCGGGCGCCACGAGGGCGCGCAGCTCGTCGAGGACCTCGGTGTTGGCCAGCTCGTCGGCGTCGACGTTGAAGACGTAGAGGAACGGCTTGGTGGTGAGCAGGGTCAGCTCGCGCAGCGGCTCGGGGTCGACGCCCGCGGAGAACAGCGTGCGGCCCTCGTCGAGCACCTTCTGCGCGTCCTGCGCGGCGGACAGCAGCGCGGCGCGCTCCTTGTCCTTCTTGGCTTCCTTCTCCAGCCGCGGGATCGCCTTCTCCAGCGTCTGCATGTCCGCCAGCACCAGCTCGGTGTTGATCGTCTCGATGTCGTCGCTCGGGCTCACCTTGCCCTCGACGTGCACGACGTCGGGGTCGGTGAAGACCCGGATGACCTGGCAGATCGCGTCGCTCTCGCGGATGTTGGCGAGGAACTTGTTGCCCAGGCCGGCGCCCTCGCTGGCGCCGCGGACGATGCCGGCGATGTCGACGAAGGACACCGTCGCCGGGATGATCTTCTGGCTGCCGAAGAGCTCCGCGAGCGTGTCCAGCCGCGGGTCGGGCACACCCACCACACCGACGTTCGGCTCGATCGTCGCGAACGGGTAGTTCGCCGCGAGGACGTCGTTCTTGGTCAGGGCGTTGAACAGCGTCGACTTGCCGACGTTGGGCAGGCCGACGATCCCGATGGTGAGGCTCACGGGAGTTCAGAGTACGGGCCGAGGAGCGCCGGCCCCGCCGTGCGACCGGCTGGGTCACCCCGCGCGGGTGGTGACCGGTTCGTTCGCGATCCGCGGCAGGACGAGGACCTCGGTGCCGTCGGGTCGCCAGGTCCGCCACCGGCCGTCGGGTTGTCGTGCCACCCGGAACCCGTGGTGGACCTTGGTGTGGTGCCGCTCGCACAGCAGCCCTGAGTTCTCCAGCGAGGTGTCTCCGCCGTCGGCCCAGTGGACGAGGTGGTGGACGTCGCACCAGTGGCTGGGGGCGTCGCAGCCGGCGAAGACGCAGCCGCCGTCCCGGGCCTCGACGGCGCGGCGCAGGTGGTGGGGGACGACGCGGTGAGAGCGCCCGAGGTCGAGGGGCTGGCCCTCGGGGCCCAGAACGATGCGGGTGACGGTGCCGTCGCAGGCCAGCCAGCGGGCGCGGGCGGCGGAGACGGTGGCACCGAAGCCGAGGGTCGCGGCTCCCAGGCCGGTGCCGGGGTCGACCAGGTCTGCGATGGGGACGGTGACCACGGCGTGCGGCTTCTGGGTGCGCAGCGTGGGCAGGGCGCCGGCGGCGAGCTGGTTGTCGCACAGCTGGACCAGGGCGTCGGCCTGCTGCTGGGCGCGGGTGCGGGTGTCCCCGGCCGGGCGGGAGGCCTGCAGGATCGACTCGATCGCGGCCTGCACCTTCTCCCCGCCCACCGCATCCAGTTCCAGCCGGCCGGTGAGGGAGCCGTCGGCGTGCTTGGCCCAGCTCAGCGACCGCTGCTCGGTCGGGTCGGGCTCGGCACCGTCGGGGTCCAGCCGCGCGAGGTAGTGCGCGACCGCCGTGCGCAGCTGCGGGTGGAACTGGGTGCTCGCAATCTCGGCCAGCAGCTCGTCGATCCCGGCGAGGTCCACGCCCTGCTCCGCGGCGGCCACCCGGTTCCTCTCCGCCGCGACGGGCGCGATGACCCCGACCGCCTCGGCCGAGAGCGCACCGGCGGCGAACGCCGCGGCCACCGCCGGCAGGTGCTCCAGCGCCCGCCCCGTGCGCACCAGCGCGTTCGCCGCAGAGGCGGAGAACCGGGCATGCCCGCGCAGCCAGGACTGCATCGAGGCCTTGCCGTCGACCTCCGCGGCGTCGGCCAGCTCGCACTGCCGCACCGTGCGCGCCACCTCCGCCGCGACCCGGTTCTGCAGCGCCAGCAGCGGGGCCAGCCGCTCCAGCAACGCCGGGCCGAACATGCCGTCGAGCCGCTCGCCCGAGAGCTCGTCGAGCACC
Source organism: Blastococcus sp. TF02A-35 (assembly GCF_004571075.1). Taxonomy (GTDB): domain Bacteria; phylum Actinomycetota; class Actinomycetes; order Mycobacteriales; family Geodermatophilaceae; genus Blastococcus. The sequence continues at coordinate 44,356 of NZ_SPQP01000008.1, read as the reverse complement.
GACTCCAGCGACTCCACGACACCTCCCGGGCGACTCGAACGCATGTACGAATCCTACCGGGAAGAGTCGCCGCTCGCAGCGTGAATCCGCAGGTCAGGCGCTTGTCCACAGACCCGAGCAGGCACTTGACGACAGCGCCGGCTCAGCGCCCCGGACCCGGCAGCAGCCCCCGCTCGACGGCGACCATCACCGCCCGCGTCCGGTCGTCGACACCGAGCTTGGCGAAGACCCGGAGGAGGTGGGTCTTCACCGTTGCCTCGCCGATGAACAGCTCCCGGCCGATCTCGGCGTTGGTCAGCCCGCGGGCCACCCCGGCCAGCACCTCCAGCTCACGCCTCGTCGGCTCCTCGACCGCCGGCGCCCGCATCCGCGACACCAGCCGGGCCGCCACCGGCGGGGCCAGCACCGTCTCCCCCCGGGCGGCGGCACGGACGGCGTCCGCCAGCTGCGGCAGCGGCGCGTCCTTGAGCAGGTAGCCCGTGGCACCGGCGGCGACGGCGCGCACGATGTCGGCGTCGGTGTCGTAGGTGGTCAGCACCAGCACCCGCACGTCCGGGTGCGCCTCACCGATCCGCGCCGTAGCCGTCACGCCGTCCATTCGCGGCATCCGCAGGTCCATCAGCACGACGTCGGGCCGCGCCGCCGCGACGAGCGCGAGCGCCTCCAGGCCGTCACCGGCCTCGCCCACGACGTCGAGGTCCTCCTGCGACGCCAGCCACCCGACCAGGCCGCCGCGCACGACGGGGTGGTCGTCCACCACGACGACGCTGATCATGGCTCGACTCCGGCCTCGTTCCGCTCCTCGCTCGTCCCTCGCTGCGATGCTCGCTCGACCGTCGTCCTCGCGGCGGTCACGGGCCCGGCACCCGCACTGTCACCCGCGTGCCCGAGCCCGGCTCCGAGGCGACGTCGACCGAACCGCCCACCTCGGCCACCCGGCCGCGGAGCCCTTCGAGGCCGGACACCGACACCGACGCCGGGTCGAACCCCACGCCGTCGTCCTCCACGCGGACCGACACCTGCCCCCCGGACCGGGCCAGCCGCAGCACCACGGCCGAGGCCTCCGCGTGCCGGCGGACGTTGGTCAGCGCCTCCTGCGCGCCGCGCAGCAGCACGACCTCCTCGTCGGTCCGCAGGCCGGGGGTGCCGTCGAGCGCACCGGTGTCGACCCGCACCGGGAGGCCGGTCTCCCGGGCGAACCGCTCCGCCAGCCGCTGCAACGCCTCGACCAGGGTCGACCCGTCGAGCCCCACGGGGCGGAAGGCGGCCACCACCGCGCGCGCCTCGGCGAGGTTGTCGCGGGCGACCTCCTCGATGACCGCGAGCCGTTCGCGCGCGGCGTCGGGGTCGGTCGCCACCAGCTCCCCCGCCGTCTGCGCCAGGACCACGATCGACGTGTAGCCCTGGGCCAGCGTGTCGTGCACCTCCTGCGCCAGGCGCTCCCGCTCGGCGAGCACGCCGCGCTCGTGCTCCGCGGTCACGAGCTCCGACCGGGTGGCCTCCAGCTGGGCGATGAGCGAGGCCCGCTCCGAGCTCTGCTTGAGGACCCGGCTCACCCAGAGCCCGAGCGTCAGGCTGAACAGCAGGCCGACGACGGTCTCGCGCATCACCTCCAGCGGTGACTGGCCCCCGCCGTCGGCCACCAGCGGCCCGATCGCGCTGGCGACGGCGAGCAGCACCGTCCACGCGAGCCCGGTGAGCGTCCCCTGCACGACGAACCAGATCTGCGGGTAGGCCAGGAAGAGCAGGAACAGCAGCCCGGGCGCCAGCCAGCCGAGCACGCCGAAGGAGACGACGAGGACGGTCAGGTGGGTGACCGCCTGCCACGGGCGCCCACCGACGACGGCGGGCCCACCGGCGACGACGTACGAGACCGCCAGCGCCCCGAGGACGGCGAGGACCGGGCCGCGCGCACCCGGCGCCGTCACCTCACCGGAGAGGGCGCTGGCCACCGCCAGTGCCCACACCACCGCGGAGACGACGTGCATCCCGACGACGGTGACCTGCCACCCGGTCGCGGACAGCGGCTCGCCGCCCTCGTCCGCGGGCGCGGGGACGAGGACGGCGGCCAGCCGGCGCGTCGGGCTCATGCCGCCCGGCGCCAGCGGAAGGTCCGGGCACACACCACGGCGCCGATGATCACCCATGCGACCAGCACCACGGCAGTGGTTCCGTGCTCCCAGCTGCCCGCCTGCTCGATCGCCGCGGCCGAGTCCGGGAGGAACACCGACCGCATGCCCTGCACCATCCACTTCAGCGGGAACAGCGCCGCGACCCGGTCCATCCAGGTGGGCAGGTCGGAGTCGGCGAAGAAGACGCCGGAGAGGAACTGCAGGACGACGGCGAACGCGGGGATCCCCGCGCCGGCCGACCGGGCGCTGCCGATGAACGTGGCCACCGCAAGCCCCAGGACCGTACCGGCGACGCTGCCGAGCGCGACCACCCACGCGAAGGTCAGCCACCGCGGCCCGTCGGTGGGGAGGGCGATGTCGTAGGCGAGCGCGGCCACGGCGAGCAGCACCGCCAGCTGGGCCACCGTAGTGACCACGACCTGGCCGGCCTTCCCGATCCCGTAGGCGAGCGCGGGGGTGCCCAGCGTCTGCAGCCGAGCCAGGTCTCCCCGGTCCCGCTCCTCGGCGACCGCCGTGCCGACCGCCTGGAAGCTCGTCAGCATGACGCCGGTCGCCGCGATCCCCGGGAGGAAGTACTGCAGGAGGCCGACCCCGGGGAGCACCTGCTCGTCGCCGAAGACCGAGCCGAAGATGACCAGCATGACCACCGGGTAGGCGAAGGAGAAGGCGATCTGCGCGGGATCGCGGACGTAGAGCCGGAGCTCCAGGCCGATGCGGGCCAGCCCGATCGCGCCAGCCGACGGCGGTGCCGGGCGTGCGGTGCGAACGGCGATGGTGCTCGGGGCGGTCATCGGTCCTCCTCGGGGGCGGCGACCAGGCGGAGGTAGACGTCCTCCAGCCCGGGACGGGTGACGGTCAGGCCGGGCACCTCGCCGGCGCCCGCGGCGGCCAGCAGGTCGCGCAGCGTCCTCGCCGGGGTCTCGGTGACCACCTCGCGGGTCACGCCGGCCTCGGTCCAGCGGACGGTGGCCGCGCGTCGGAGGTGGGCCCCGAGCTCGGCCGGCGGCGCCACGTCGACCAGCCGGCCGGCGGTGATGACGCCGACCCGGTCGGCGAGGTGTGCCGCCTCGTCGAGGTAGTGGGTGGTGAGCACGACGGTGGTGCCCCGGTCGCGCAGCCCCTCCACCAGGGACCAGAACTGCCGTCGTGCCACCGGGTCCATCCCCGTGGTGGGCTCGTCGAGGAAGAGCAGCTCGGGCCGGCCCTGCACGCCGATGGCCACCTCCAGCCGCCGGCGCTGGCCGCCGGAGAGCTTGTCCACGCGCTGGGCGGCGGCCTCCGCCAGCCCGACCTCGGCCAGCAGCTCGCCCGTCGGCAGGGGCCGCGCGTGGTAGCGCCCGTAGTGGTCCAGGGTCTCCCGCACGGTGAGGGCGTTGCCGGTCCCCGTCGTCTGCCCCACCACGCCGACGCGACCGCGCCACCGCCGGTCGCCGGAGGCCGGGTCCTCCCCCAGCACCTCGACCGACCCGCCGTCCCGCGGGCGCAGGCCGGCCAGCATCTCCACGGTGGTCGTCTTCCCCGCGCCGTTCGGGCCCAGCAGCGCGAACACCTCACCCGGGCGCACGTCGAGGTCGAGGCCGTCGACGACGGCCCGCCTCCCGTACCGCCTGACCAGCCCGCGCACGCGCACGGCCGGTCGCTCGTCGAGTGCCGCGTCCCGCAGGACCGGCACCGCATCGGTCGTCGTCATGCCCCGACCCTCGTCCGCTTCATCGCCCCGCGGGACGGCCGAACCGCTGGTCCGCCGTCCACCGGTCGGTGGACGGCGACCCCGGCGAACGCCGCACGGCCGCGTCCGAAAACCGCCAGAGGACGTCGTCCTCCCCTGGCATGCTCGACGTCGTGACCGAGGCCCTGGACCACGAGCGCTGCTACCGCGCGGTCGCGGGCCGGGACGCGCGCTTCGACGGGTGGTTCGTCACCGCCGTGCACACCACGGGCATCTACTGCCGGCCCTCCTGCCCGGCGCGCACCCCGCTGGCCCGCAACGTCTCCTTCTTCTCCACCGCCGCGGCCGCGCATGGGGCCGGGTTCCGCGCCTGCCGTCGCTGCCGGCCCGACGCCGCACCCGGGTCGCCGGAGTGGGACGTCCGCGCCGACGTCGTCGCCCGTGCCATGCGGCTCATCGCCGACGGCGAGGTGGAGCGCTCCGGCGTCCCGGGCCTGGCCGCCCGCCTCGGGTACTCCGAGCGGCAGCTGCACCGGCTCGTCGTCGGCGAGCTGGGCGTCGGCCCGCTCGCCCTGGCCCGCGCCCAGCGTGCGCAGACCGCCCGGGTCCTCGTGGAGACCACCGACCTGCCCATGGCCGACGTCGCCTTCGCCGCGGGGTTCGCCAGCATCCGGCAGTTCAACGACACCGTGCGCGAGGTCTTCGCCGCCACCCCCACGGACCTCCGCCGCGCCCGGCGGCGCACCGGGGAGGGCACCCCGGGCTGGCTCACGCTGCGGCTGGCCGCCCGGCCGCCGTACGCCGCCGACGAGGTCCTCCTCTTCCTCGGGGCGCACGCCGTCCCCGGGCTCGAGGAGTGGGACGGGACGACGTTCTCCCGCGTCCTCGACCTGCCGCACGGGCCCGCCGTCGTCCGGCTCTCCCCCTCGGCCGACGGCACCGGGGTCACCGCCCGGTTGCGGCTCACCGATCTCCGCGACCTCGGTGCGGCCGTGACCCGGTGCCGGCGGGTGCTGGACCTGGACGCCGACCCGGTCGCGGTCGACGACGTCCTGGGTGCCGACGCCGCGCTCGCCCCGCTCGTCGCCGCCGCCCCCGGGCGCCGGGTGCCGGCCTCCCCCGATGCCGAGGAGCTGGCCGTGCGGGCCGTCCTCGGGCAGCAGGTGTCCGTCGCGGGCGCGCGCACGCTGACCGCCCGACTGCTCCTGGCCGGCACCCCCCTCGCCGAGCCGGTGGGCACCCTGACCCACGCCTTCCCCCGGGCCGCCGCCCTGGCCGACGCCGACCTGACCGCCGTCGGGCTGACCGGTGCCCGCCGCCGGACGGTGCACGCCCTGACCGCCGCCCTCGCCGGCGGCGCCATCGCCCTCGGGCCCGGCGCCGAGCGGGCCGAGGCGGAGCGCTCGCTGCTCGCGGTGCCCGGCATCGGCCCGTGGACGGCGGCCCTCGTCGGGCTGCGCGGCCTCGCCGACCCCGACGTCTGGCTCCCCGGCGACCTCGCCCTGCGGCGCTCGCTGGCCACCCTCGGCAGCAGCGACGCCGACGCCGCCACGCGCTGGCGGCCGTGGAGCTCCTACGCCGTGCTCCACCTCTGGGCGCTGGCCGTCCCGAGCCTCTTCACCCGTGCACCCGAGCTGCCCAGGAGCGCCTGATGATCGCCCTGCTCGACCCCTCCGCCCCGCGCGTCCGCTACGCCACCGTCGCGACGCCGCCCGGCCCGTTCACCGTCGTCGTCGACACCGACGCCGAGGGCCGGGACGTCGTCCTGGCCAGCGGGTGGACGGCGGAGCTCGGCGACCTGTGGCCGGTCATCCACCGCACGCTGCGCCCCAGCGGCGCCGACGAGGAGCCGGACCTGCCCGTGCTCTCGGCCGTCGAGGCGTTCGTCGACGGGGACGTCACCGCCATCGACCGCGTGCCGGTGGCACAGCGCTCGGGCCCCTTCCTCGAGGAGGCCTGGCAGGTGCTGCGCACCGTGCCGGCGGGCCGGCCCGACACGTACGCCGCGTTCGCCTCCCGGTGCGGCCGACCGGCCGCGGTCCGGGCGGCGGCGAACGCCTGCGCCCGCAACGCCGCCGCGCTGTTCGTCCCCTGCCACCGGGTGCTCGGCTCCGACGGCGGCCTCGGCGGCTTCCGCTGGGGCACCCCGGTCAAGCGCTGGCTGCTCGACCACGAGGCCGCGCACGCCGCCGTCCCCGCCTGAAGAAGGACCCCGTCCTCCCCACCGCTCGCACGCTCGCGGCGGTGCCCGGGACGGGGCCGGCACAGCTGTCGGAACTCCGGTCCTCCTGAGAACTGTCGGACCCCTCCGGCACCCTGCGGGCATGGACGCCGCTTCCCTGCTCCTCGGGCTCCTCCTCGGTGCGCTGCTCGCCACCGCCGTCACCCTCGGCGTGGTCACGCTGCTGGCCCGCCGTCGCCCGGCCGACGACGGCCTGGAGCCGGTGCACGAGTCGCTGGACCACCTGCATCGGCTGCTCGCCGGGATGGAGCGGGCCCGCGCGACCGCGCACGGCGAGCTGCGCGAGCAGATGGGCACCGTCGGCATGACGTCGGCGCAGCTCAAGCAGGAGACGGCCGCCCTGGTGACGGCGCTCCGCACGCCGCACGTCCGCGGCCGGTGGGGCGAGGTGCAGCTGCGCCGGGTGGTCGAGGTGGCCGGCCTCCTGGAGCACTGCGACTTCGTGGAGCAGCCCTCCGGCACCAACGACGAGGGTGCCGGCGTGCGGCCGGACCTCGTGGTCACCCTCGCCGACGGCCGGCAGGTCGTGGTCGACGCGAAGGTGCCCTTCACCGGCTACATCGAGGCGGTGCAGGCCGAGGACCGGGACGTCCGCGCCCAGCGCGTGGCGATGCACGCCCGGCAGCTGCGCACCCACGTCGACCAGCTGGCAGCCCGCCGCTACCCCACGGCGTTCCGCCCGGCGGCGCCGTTCACCGTCCTGTTCGTCCCGTCCGACGGCTTCCTGACCACCGCGCTGGAGGCCGAGCCGGGGCTGCTGGAGTACGGCTTCGCCCGCGACGTCGTGCTGGCCACCCCGAGCACGCTGCTCGCCCTGCTGCGCACCGTCGCCTACTCCTGGCGGCAGGAGCGCCTGGCCCGCGACGCCGACCAGGTGCTGGAGGTGGGGCGCCGGCTGCACGCGCGGCTGAGCACCCTGTCCGGCCACCTCACCCGGCTCGGGTCGGCGCTGTCGACGACGCTCACCCGCTACAACGAGACGGTCGGCTCCTACGAGCGCTCGGTGCTGACCGCGGCCCGCCGCTTCGACGATCTCGGTGTCGCCGAGTCCCCGGTCCCCGAGCCGCAGGAGGTCGAGGCCACGGTCCGCACCCTGCGGCCGGCCGAGGCGCCCGGCTCCGACACCTACCGCACCGTGACGTCGTTCGACGCGGCCGAGCGCGACGGCACATCTGGCTGAGGGATCCCGGCCCGCCGGCGGCGGGAGATGGCAACTCGTTGGCACCGCTCGCCACACGCATCCCGCTGCGTAGCTCCACCACCACGGGATGCGGGCGACGCGGTGGCGTCCTCCGGCCGACTGGCAGCTTCTGTCGTTACCGTTGCCCCGACGGCCGACCATCCGGGTCGGTCATCGAACGGGACGGAGGTGCGCCATGGCCACCGCGAGCACAGCAGGCGCCTGGCAGAGCGGCGCGCGGCCCGACCGGCCGTACCCGGCCCGCGCCCCTCGCGCCTCCGCCGAGCGTCCCGGCCGCGGCTCCCGCCCGAGCGCGCCCGTCCCCGGCCGGTCCGGTGACCGGCTGCGCGCGGCCGAGCGCGAGTACGCCCACGACCGCTACGAATCCGCACCCCCGCCGCGGCGCGGCAACGACCGCCCGCGTCCCGCCGACCGCGCCCGCCCCGCCGAGCGCCCCAGCGCCCGCACGCGCACCGCGCCCGCCGGCCGGGAGAGCCAGCTGCGCGGCGTCCTCGCCGTCGCCGGCATCTTCCTGCTGACGCTCGCCGGCTGCGGGATCGACTCCTTCGTCGGCACCGGCCTCGGGCTGATCACCCTCGTGGCGCTCGCCGCGAGCACCTCGATGGCCGTGCTGCTGGTCCGCCGCCGCGACCTGCTCACCGTGGTCGTCGCGCCGCCCCTGGTCTTCGTGCTCGTCGCGGTCGTCAACGCCGCCCTCGCGCCGTCGGCGACCCTCAACGCCGCGACCCTGGCCACGCTGCTGGTGCGCGGCTTCCCGACCATGGCCGCCGCCACCCTCGCGGCCATCCTGCTCGCGCTGTTCCGGCTGGTCAGCCGTCGCTGACCCGCACGAACGACGAAGCCCCGGCCGCACTCGCGGACCGGGGCTTCGTCGTTCGTGGGGGCGGGGTTAGTCGCCCGCGGCGTCCGGCGTCCGGCGCTTGGCCCGCAGCTCGTGCGGCAGCGCGAAGACCAGGCGCTCCTCGGCGGCCTTCACCGTCTCGACGTCCGGGTAGCCGCGCTGCGCCAGCCAGTCCAGCACCTCGCTGACCAGGATCTCCGGGACCGAGGCGCCGCTGGTCACGCCGACCGTGCCGACGCCCTCCAGCCAGGCCTCGTCGATCTCCGAGGCGTAGTCCACGAGGTAGGAGGCCCGGGCGCCCGCCTCGAGCGCCACCTCCACCAGCCGCACCGAGTTCGACGAGTTGGTCGAGCCCACGACCAGGACCAGGTCGCACTCGCCGGCCATCTGCTTCACGGCCTGCTGGCGGTTCTGGGTGGCGTAGCAGATGTCGTCGCTGGGCGGGGACTGCAGCCCGGGGAACCGGTTCTTCAGCTGGTCCACCGTGGCCAGGGTCTCGTCGACCGAGAGCGTGGTCTGCGACAGCCAGACGACCTTGTCGGGGTCGCGCACCTGCACGTTGGCGACGTCCTCGGGACCGTCGACCAGCTGCATGTGCGACGGCGCCTCGCCGAAGGTGCCCTCGACCTCCTCGTGGCCGCGGTGGCCGATCAGCAGGATGTCGTAGTCGTCGCGGGCGAACCGCTTGGCCTCCTGGTGCACCTTCGTCACCAGCGGGCAGGTCGCGTCGATGGTGTGCAGCTGCCGCGCCGCGGCCTCCTGGTGCACGGCCGGGGAGACGCCGTGGGCACTGAAGACGACGACCGAGCCCTCGGGCACCTCCTCGGTCTCCTCCACGAAGATCGCGCCGCGCCGCTCCAGCGTCGCCACCACGTGCTTGTTGTGGACGATCTGCTTGCGGACGTAGACGGGGGCGCCGTGGATCTCCAGGGCGCGCTCGACCGCGACCACCGCCCGGTCGACACCGGCGCAGTAGCCCCGGGGGTCGGCCAGCAGGACACGTCCGCGCTGATCAGCCATGCCCCCATGGTAGGTGCGCACGGCCCCGAAACCGCCGCCGCGGGAGTGGTACGGGCCACGCGCCACGCTCGGCCGGTCCTCCGTACCGGCGTATCCGCGCTGGTCGGTGTGTTGCCTGCGCCTTTCTGGGGCACGCTGTGCGCATGGCCCGAGAGATCCCCGAGGTTGTCCGCGCTGCCGCCGGTCTGGCAGCCACCGTGCTCGACGAGGCGCGCAAGCTGCCCGAGACGCTGCCGGGGCTGCCCGTGCGCGTGATCGGGATGGCGATGCAGCACGCCATGAAGGCGCAGCAGACCTACGCCGGGCTGGTCGCCCGCGGCGACGAGCTGCTCACCGGGCTGCGGGGTGACAGCGAGCCGGGGCTGGCGACGTTCGACGACGACGTCGAGCCGGTCACCGTGACCCAGCCGTCCAACGGCGTCCGCGACTCGGCGTTCGACCGGGTCTCCGACGACGACGTCGCGCCGGTGCTCGCGGCCGCCGAGGAGGCCGGCGTGGACGTCGACGACGCGGTCGTCGACTCCGCCGACGGGGTGGCCACCGCCGAGCAGGCCATCGACGTCGCCGAGGAGGCCCCGAGCACCGAGGAGGTGCTCGACGAGCTCGCCATCGACGAGGCGGTGCCCGAGGTCGCCGACACCGACCCGCTGACCGCCGCGGGTGGCGGTGAGGACGCCCCGGTCACCGAGGACGCCGACGCGCTGGAGAGCGCGCTGCTGGAGTCCGGCGACGCCGCGCCGGCCGGCACCACCGAGACCGCCGACGTCGCCACGACGGTCGACGTGCTCACGCCCGAGGGCGACGTGGAGACCGTCGAGGCGGCCGTCACCGACGAGGGCATCGCCGCCGTCGAGGCGCCGCAGGACGAGGCCGGCACCGACGAGACCGTGGCGACCACCGACGCCGCCGGCACCGACACCGCCAGCACCGACACCGCCAGCACCGACACCGAGACCGTGGCCGTCGACGAGGGCGGCAGCCCGGTCGCCGCTGCCACGGACGACACCCCCGCCGACGACACCGCTGCCGAGGGCGGCGGGTCCGGCGACCAGGCGCCCTCCAGCGCCCCGGCCACCGAGCCGGTCGACGGCTACGACAGCTTCTCCATCGCCCAGCTGCGCGGCCGCCTGCGCGGCTACGCGCTGAGCACCGTGGCCGACCTCCTCGCCTACGAGGAGGCCAACCGCGCCCGCGAGCCGTACCTGCGGATGCTGCGCAACCGGCTGGAGAAGCTCGAGGAGCAGGCCGTCGAGAGCAGCCCGCTCGCCCCGCGCGGCCTCTGAGCGAGCGCCCTCCCGCACCTCCGCGCCCCGGGCCCCGGGGCGCGGAGGGCTGCGGCGGGGACCCGTCGGAGGGTCGTGGCAGGCTCGACGCGTGACCTCTCCGTCGTCCCCCGAGTCGCCGTGGCCGGTCCGCACCGTCGCGCGCAAGGTGGCCGACTGGATCGGCCGGCTCGGCGAGGTCTGGGTCGAGGGGCAGGTCGCCCAGCTGTCCCGCCGCAGCGGCGCGGCCACGGTCTTCCTGACCCTCCGCGACCCGGCGGCCGACCTGTCGGTCCCGGTCACCTGCCACCGCGACGTCGCCGAGCGGCCAGGCCTGGAGCTCACCGAGGGCGCCCGGGTCGTCGTGCGCGCCCGCCCCGACTACTACGTCGCCCGCGGGTCGTTCTCGCTCCGGGCGACCGAGATCCGCGCCGTCGGCCTCGGCGAGCTGCTCGCCCGCATCGAGCGGGTGCGCCGGCTGCTCGCCGCCGAGGGGCTGTTCGACACCGCCCGCAAGCGCCCGCTCCCGTTCGCCCCGGGCGTCGTCGGGCTCATCACCGGTCGCGACAGCGCGGCGGAGCGGGACGTGCTGGTCACCGCCCGCCGCCGCTGGCCGGCGGTCCGCTTCGCCACCCACCACTGCGTGGTCCAGGGGCCGTCTGCGGCGGGCAACGTCATCGAGGGCCTGCGGCGGCTGGACGCCGACCCCGCGGTGGAGGTCATCGTCGTCGCGCGCGGCGGTGGCTCGGTCGAGGACCTGCTGCCGTTCTCCGACGAGGGCCTGGTCCGCGCCATCGCCGCGTGCCGCACCCCGGTGGTCACCGCCGTCGGGCACGAGACCGACACCACTCTGGTCGACCACGTCGCCGACGTCCGCGCGGCCACGCCCACGGACGCCGCGCACCGGATCGTCCCCGAGATCGGCGAGCAGCGCCGGCTGGTCGACGGCCTCCGCGCCCGCGCTCGGCACCTGGTCGCCTCCCGGCTGGAGCAGCAGGAGCGCTGGCTGGAGTCCGTGCGCAGCCGCCCCGCGCTCGCCGCACCCGACCGGCTGCTGCACGGCCGGGAGGACGACGTCCTGGGCCTGCGCACCCGCGCCCGGCGCACCCTGACCCACCGGGTGGAGTCCGCAGAGCGCGACCTCGAGCACGCCCGCGCCCGGGTGGCCGCCCTCTCCCCCGCCGCCACCCTGGAGCGGGGCTACGCGGTGGTGCAGCGGGCCGACGGCTCGCTCGTCCGCGACCCGGCGGAGGTGGCCGACGACGAGCCGCTCCGGGTCCGGGTCGCCGGCGGCCGGCTCCCCGTGCGCGTCGACCGGACCAGCGACCCGCGCGCCGAGCGCGGCACCGACCAGGAGGACCCCGCATGAGCAGCCCTGACGAGCGCCCCGAGCCGACGACGACCTACGAGCAGGCCCGCGAGGAGCTCGCCGACGTCGTCCGCCGGCTGGAGGCCGGCGGCCTCACCCTCGAGGAGTCCCTCGGCCTGTGGGAGCGCGGCGAGGAGCTGGCGAAGCTGTGCCAGCACTGGCTCGACCGGGCCCGCGAGCGCCTGGCCGCCGCCGCCCCCACCGAGGACTGACCGCGGTCAGCCTGCGTACGGCCGCACCGACCCGGCCACGGTCTCCAGCTCCTCGTCGGGGGCCGAGCCGGTGACCAGGACGGTCACCCCGTCGGCGACCCGGGACAGCGCCGTCTCCCCCTCGACGGTCGTGGACCGGGTCCACTCCTCCCCGCCGAGGTCGACCTGCCCCTCCCCGGTCGCGCCGCCGAGCACGGCGGCCACCGGCTCGGCCGTCGGGGAGTCGCTGACCACGAACCCGGCGAACCGGCCGGACGGGGTCACGTACCCGATCTCCAGGGTCACCGGAGCGCCCGCTCCGCCCCGCCCGGCGTCGCTGCGCGCGCTCGTCGGCCGGTAGCCCTCGTCGAGCCCGGTCGGGACCAGCAGGGTGTAGCCCGCCTCGGCCTGGGCCACCCGCACCGCGGTCGTCGGGTCGACCTCCCGCACCGGGTCGCCGGTCTCGGTCCGGAACGCCTGCCAACCGACGATGAGCAGGCAGATCACCACCAGGGGCAGCAGCGAGCGCAGCATGTTCGCCGCGCTCATCCGGTTGGCCCGCTCCACCGCCGTCGGCGCCGGCGGGGGCACCTCGCCGGGCGCCGCGTCGTCGGGCCCCTGGGGGTGCTGGCTCGTCGGGCCGATTCCGGTCATGCCCCTAGGATCGCAGCAACACTCCCGCCCTCTGCCGCACCCATGGCCCCGTCCCGGGCACCGCCCTGAACTCGCGCAGGGTGGGGAGGACGGGGTCCTTCTCCAGGAGGTCCCCGTGTCGCTGCCCGTCCCCGAAGGCCCCCTCCCCACGACGACCGCCGGGGGGAGCTTCCGCGCCGACCGCCCGGCCCCCGACCGCAACCTCGCCCTCGAGCTGGTCCGGGTCACCGAGGCCGCCGCGATGGCGGCCGGCCGCTGGGTGGGCCGCGGCGACAAGAACGGCGGCGACGGCGCGGCCGTGGACGCCATGCGGGCCCTGATCGGCACGGTGAGCATGAACGGCGTCGTCGTCATCGGCGAGGGCGAGAAGGACGAGGCGCCGATGCTCTACAACGGCGAGCAGGTCGGTGACGGGAACGGCCCCGAGTGCGACGTCGCCGTGGACCCGATCGACGGCACCACCCTGATGGCCAAGGGCATGCCCAACGCCATCGCCGTGATGGCCGTCGCCGAGCGCGGCGCGATGTACGACCCCTCGGCCGTCTTCTACATGGAGAAGCTGGCCACCGGCCCCGCCGCCGCCGACGTCGTCGACATCACCGTCCCGGTGGCGGAGAACATCAGGCGGATCGCGAAGGCCAAGAAGGGCTCGGTCGGCGACGTCACCGTCTGCATCCTCGACCGCCCCCGGCACGAGCAGCTGGTGCACGAGGTCCGGGAGGCCGGCGCCCGCATCAAGTTCATCACCGACGGCGACGTCGCCGGCGCGATCGCCGCCGCGCGCGAGGGCACCGGCGTGGACCTGCTGCTGGGCATCGGCGGCACGCCGGAGGGCATCATCGCGGCCTGCGCGCTCAAGTGCATGGGCGGTGCGCTGCAGGGCAGGCTCTGGCCCAAGGACGACGAGGAGCGGCAGAAGGCCCTCGACGCCGGCCACGACCTCGACCGGGTGCTGCACATCGACGACCTGGTCCGCGGCGACGTGTTCTTCGTGGCCACCGGCATCACCGACGGCGAGCTGCTCCGCGGCGTCCGCTACAGCGCCGGTGGCTGCACCACGCAGTCGCTGGTCATGCGGTCGCGCTCGGGCACCATCCGCTCCATCGACAGCCTGCACTCGCTGCAGAAGCTGAGCGCCTACTCCGCGGTGCCCTTCGACCGGCACGACGAGCGCGGCTGACCGCGGGCACGACGACGGGGACCGGCCGCCAGGCCGGTCCCCGGGCCCGTCAGCCCGTCGTCCCCCGGCCCCGGCCGCCCTCGAGCCGGCCGAGCACCGCCCGCCAGTGGCTGGCCGGCTCCCCGGGCGCGAGGCTGCGCAGCCGCAGGTTCCCGAAGACGTTGCGGGCGTGCACCGTCACCCGCGGGGTGCCGGGCACCCGCGGCACCGGCGCCAGCTGCACCTTCCGGTTGCCGAAGACCGTGCTGCCCTCCAGCACCGCGTCCACGCCCTCGGAGACGATGACGTCGATGTCGCCGAACACCGACGTGAGGCGCAGGTCGACGGCCGGGTGGTCGGTGCGCAGCCCGCGCAGGTCGATGCGCACGTCGCCGAAGACCGAGGACACGCGCGACGGCGGAAGCTGGGCACCGGCGAGGAGGACGTCGGCGAAGACCTCGCTCACCTGGGCCGGGAGGCGGTTCCCGACGATCTCCGCCGGCGCCGGCAGGTCGTGGACGAGCCGATCGAGCTCGGCGGTGGTCACCGCCGAGTAGGCGGCGTCGGTGCGCCGGGTGAACTCGTCCAGGTCGATGCGGCCCTCGCCCACCGCGGTCTGCAACCGCGACACGATGGCCTCGCGGTCCGCGTCGGAGGCGCGGACGGCCGGGAGGTCGGCGTCGTCGCTCACGTCCGGGACGGTACCGACCCCACGGACCGGCGCACCCGCGCCGGGCCGCGGCCCGTCGTCACTCCAGCTCGGTGCAGACCGGGACGGCGAACTCCTTGACCCGGCCGCCGCACGTCCCGGCGTACTCCTCGTAGGCCGACAGGGGCGGCGACTCGTACAGCAGGTCGTCGCAGGCCTGGAAGTCGCCCTCGAAGCAGCTCTGGGCGTACTCGTCCAGCACCTCGTCGGGCCCCAGGTCCTTCGGCGCGACCGGCGGGAACTGCTCGACCTCGCCGCCCGGGGGCTCGGCGTACCAGCCCATGGACTCCTCTTCCAGGAGGGCGCCCATCGACTGCTCGGTGGCGTCGAGCATGCCGTTCTGCACACCCTCGGCGATCGCCGGCGCGAGCTCCCCCGCCAGCGCGCGGCCCATGTCCTCGCTGGTGCCGGCGACGACCGCCGTCATCAGGAAGGTGGCCCCGACCGCCCCGGCGGCGAGACCGGCCAGGGCGGCACCGGCCGCGACCCAGCGGCCCCGCCCGGCCGGCGTGGCCGCGGGGGCCGGCTGCGGCGCGGCGACCGGCGCGGGCTGCTGCCAGGTGGGAGCGGTCGCGGCCCAGTCGGGGGCCGGCTGGGTACCCGGGGCTGGCCAGGCGGGCTCGGGAGCCGGCCAGCCGGGCGCCGCCTGACCGTCGGTCGACGGGGCGGGCTCGGGGGTGTGCGGCGGCTGGGACATGGGCCCTCCTCGGGGCTCGTGCCGGCGAGGGCACCGGTGTCGGCCGAACGCCGACGGCGCTCGAGGCCTGGATCGGCGCAGCGGGCCCGGGGCGGGACCACGGGTGCTCCCAGGGGTGTCTAGGGTCCCGTGCGGAGCACTGTCACCATCCACACCACCGGGAGCGCACCGTGGCCACCGAGACGGACTACCGCGTCGAGCACGACTCCATGGGGGAGGTCCGCGTCCCCGCCTGGGCGAAGTGGCGGGCGCAGACCCAGCGGGCCGTCGAGAACTTCCCCATCTCCGGCACCCCGATCGAGCGCGAGCTGATCGCGGCCCTGGCCTCCATCAAGGGCGCCGCGGCCACCGTGAACGCCTCCCTCGGGGTCCTGCCGCAGGAGATCGCCGACGCCATCGTCGCGGCCGCCGCGCAGGTCACCGACGGCACGTGGGACGACCACTTCCCCATCGACGTGTTCCAGACCGGGTCCGGGACCTCGAGCAACATGAACACCAACGAGGTCATCGCGACCCTGGCCACCGAGGCCCTCGGCTCGCCGGTCCACCCGAACGACCACGTCAACGCCTCGCAGTCGTCCAACGACGTCTTCCCCTCGGCGATCCACGTGGCGGCCACCCGGGCGATCGTCCGCGACCTGGTCCCGGCGCTGCGCCACCTCGAGGCGTCGCTGCAGCGCAAGGCCACCGAGTACGCCGAGGTCGTGAAGAGCGGCCGCACGCACCTCATGGACGCCACCCCGGTCACCCTGGGCCAGGAGTTCGGCGGGTACGCCGCCGCCGTCCGCTACGGGGTGGAGCGGCTCGAGGCCTCCCTGCCCCGCGTCGGCGAGCTGCCCCTGGGCGGCACCGCCGTCGGCACCGGCATCAACACCCCGCCCGGCTTCGCCGCCGCGATCATCGAGAAGCTCGCCGCCGACCTCGACCTGCCGCTCTCCGAGGCCCGCGACCACTTCGAGGCGCAGAGCTCGCGGGACGCCCTCGTCGAGGGGTCCGGCCAGCTCAAGACGATCGCCGTCGGCCTCATCAAGATCGCCAACGACCTGCGGTGGATGGGCTCGGGCCCCCGCACCGGGCTGGGCGAGATCCAGCTGCCCGACCTCCAGCCCGGCAGCTCGATCATGCCCGGCAAGGTGAACCCGGTCATCCCCGAGGCGGTCATCCAGGTCGGCGCCCAGGTGATCGGCAACGACGCCGCGGTGACCTACGCCGGGACCACCGGTGTCTTCGAGCTCAACGTGACCCTGCCGCTGATGGCCCGCAACGTGCTGGAGTCGATCCGGCTGCTGGCCAACGTCAGCCGGCTGCTGGCCGACCGCTGCGTCGACGGCATCGTCGCCAACGTCGAGCAGTGCCGGACCTACGCCGAGTCCTCCCCCTCGATCGTCACGCCGCTGAACAAGTACATCGGCTACGAGGAGGCGGCCAAGGTCGCCAAGCAGTCGCTGGCCGAGCAGAAGACGATCCGCCAGGTCGTCGTGGAGCGCGGCTACGTCGAGCAGGGCAAGCTCACCGAGCAGCAGCTCGACGAGGCCCTCGACGTCCTCTCGATGACCCACCCCTGACGCTCCGGGCGTCCCGGCCGGTGCGACCACCGGCCGGGACGCCTGGGACGTCTGGGGTCGGTGCGCAGCCCTGGTTCCACGAACCCTGCGCAACCTCACGGTGACGGCGAGTCGCAGGAGACTGCCCGTACCGAGCGGGTGACGATGCCTCCTGTCCGGAGTCGGGCCGGAAGGCCCCGCCCTCCCCCGACCGTCCCGTGCGGTCGTCACGCGCCCCCGGCCCACCGGCCGGGCACGTGTCGGGATCCTCAGCGGGACGCCTCACGCGTCCGCCCGGGCGGACCCCGTCACGTGAGGAGCGCACCCCGTTGGTCGCACACGAGCTGATCCGCTTCCAGGCGCCGTCCCTGCCCAGCCTGCGCGAGGTCGAGCCCTGGTTCGCCGAGGCCGAGCGGCTGCGCTGGTTCTCCAACGGCGGCCCCTGCGTGGCCCGGCTGGAGCGGAGCTGCGCCGACCGGCTGGGGCTCGAGCACCCGGGCGTGGCGGTCAACAACGCGACCTCCGGCCTGATGGTGGCGCTGCGCGCCTGCCTCGGCACCCCCCAGGGGCGGCGCCGGCTCGTCGCCGTCCCCTCGTTCACCTTCATCGCCACCGTCAACGCGGTGTGCTGGGCGGGCTTCGAGCCGGTGTTCGTCGACGTCGACCCGGACGACTGGCAGCCCTCCGACGCGTCCCTCGCCCTGCTCTGGGAGCTGCGCGACGAGCTGGCCGGCATCCTGCACTGCTCCACCTTCGGCACCGCCCCCAGCCGCGCGCGCCGGGAGTCCGTGGCCGCCCTGGCCCGCGACCTGGGCGTCCCGCTCGTGGTCGACTCCGCGGCGGGGTTCGGCGCCGTCGACGAGGACGGCCGCACCCTCGGGGACCAGGGTGACGCGGAGGTGTTCAGCTTCCACGCCACCAAGCCCTTCGCCATCGGGGAGGGCGGGCTGGTCACCTCCCGCTCGACCGCGGTCCTCGCCTCGCTCGCCGAGCTGATCAACTTCGGCTTCGACCACGCCCGCTCGGTCACCGGCCCCTTGGGCATCAACGCGAAGATGCCCGAGCTCACCGCGGCCGTCGGCCTCGCCGTGCTGGACCGGTTCGACGACGTCCTGGCGCACCGCCGGGCCGCCGCGGGCTGGCTCCGGGACGAGCTCGAGCCGGCCGGCGCCAGGTTCCAGGCCGGCTCGGCCGGCTCCACGTTCCAGTTCGTGCCGGTGGCGCTGCCGTCGGCCGCCGCCCGGGACCTGCTGCTGCAGAAGGCGCACGACGCCCGGATCGAGGTCCGCATGTACTTCGACCCGCCGATGCACCGGCTGCCGGCCCTCGGGTCCACTCGGCGGGCGGGCGACCTGGGGGTCACCGAGTCGCTGTCCGAGCGGATCGTCGGGCTGCCGATGGCCAACGACATCAGCGCCGGCTCCCTCGAGCGGATCCGCGACCTGGTCCTGCGCGCCGTCGCGACGACGCCGCGGACCGCGCCGCACCGTCCCACGACCGCCCCGGGGACCCGCGCGCCCCGCCTGGTCCCGCACCCCCGCCGCAGGGCGCTCGACGACCTCCCCGCCGAGCGGCTGCCGGCGCCGACCCCGCTGGCGCCGTGAGCGCGACCCCGCTGGTCGTCATCGGCGCGGGCGGCTTCGGCCGCGAGGTGCACGACGTGATCGAGGCGATCAACGACGCCCGCGCCGCGACCGGCGACCCGCAGCTGGAGTGCGTCGGCTTCCTGGCCGACGGCCACGCCGACGTCGAGCTGGTCGAGGAGCGCGGGGTCCCCTTCCTGGGCGCCGTCGCCGGGCTGACCTCCCTGCCCGCCGACGTCCGCCACGTCATCGCCATCGGCAGCGGTGCCGCCCGCAGGCGCATCGACGAGTGGGCGCGCGCCGAGGGGCGCGAGACGACCACCCTGGTCCACCCCAGCGCGGTGCTGGGCCGGCACCGGGTCGCGCTGGGGCCCGGCTCGATCGTCTGCGCGTCGGCGGTCGTGACCACCAACGTCCGGCTCGGGCGGCACGTCCACCTCAACCTGGCGGCCACCGTCGGCCACGACGCCGTGCTCGGCGACTACGTGACCGTGAACCCCAACGTCTCGGTCTCCGGCAACGCCGTGCTCGAGGACGAGGTGACGATGGGCACCGGCTCCACCGTCATCGAGGGCCGGCGCGTCGGCGCCCGCACCACCGTCGGCGCCGGCGCCGCCGTCGTCCGGGACCTGCCGGCCGGCGTCACGGCCGTCGGCGTCCCCGCCCGGCCGCTGGGCTAGCGCCCGGCCGGGGCCCGGCCCCGCGCCCCAGCGACCCCCGCAGCGTTCCCCCCGAAAGGCGACCCCCGCGCATGACCACCCCCCGAGCGAGCGTCCTCCTGCTCACCAGCGACGACGAGGCGCACGTCGAGCGCGCGCTGGCGTCGATCCGGAGCCAGGCGGTCGACGAGGCCCTCGACGTGGTCGTCGCCGACGACGCCTCCAGCGACCGCACGCTGCCGGTCGTCACCGCGTGGGCCGAGCGCGAGGGCGTCGCCGTCCGCGTGGTGCGCAACGAGCAGCGGCTGGGCGCCGGGCCGACGCTGCACCGCGGCATCGCCGCCTGCCGGGGCCGCTACGTCGCCGTCCTCCGGGCCGAGGACGAGTGGACCTCGGCCGACAAGCTCCGCCGGCAGGTCGAGCTCCTCGACCTGCACCCCCACCTGTCCGCGGCGGCGACCCGCACGCTCGTCGTCGACGAGGCGACCGGCTCGTCGCAGACCCTCCCGCTCCTCCCGGCCGCCGACGGCGCGCACGTCGAGCTGACCGGCCGGCTGCTCACCGAAGGCGCCGGGCCGGCGACGCCCAGCTGCGCCGTCTACCGGGCCGAGCTGCTGGAGCGGCTGGACCCGGGCGTCTTCGAGGCGCCGGTACCCGGCCCGCTCGTCGACCTGGCGATGGCGCGCTACGGCGCCGTCGGCCTGCTCCCGGACGTGGCCACCCGCCGTTCGGGGCCGCCGGAGCAGGTGGCCCTGACCGGCGACGACGTCCTCGCCCTCCTGCCCGAGCCGGTCGCGCAGGACGCCGCGCGGACCCCGGCCGACGGCGCCGGGGCACCGGGAGGCCGCGGCGGGATGGTGGTGCTGGACGACTACTTCCCCACCAAGGGGACCGGGTTCCGAATCGCCGAGTTCGACTGGATGATGCGCCGCGGGGTCGTCGCCGAGGTGATGACGACCGTCCCCGAGCTGCGCCCCCTCCTCGCCGAGTACGCCACGCTGTACCCGGAGACGGCCGGCAAGGTCTCCGCCTACGACGCCCGCCGGCTGGCGGAGTTCGACTGCGCGTCGATCATGTTCCTCAACAACGCCGCGCGCTTCCTCCCGGACCTGGAGCGCCACGCGCTGCCGTTCGTCCTCCAGCTGTACCCCGGCGGCGGCCTGCACCTGGGCGAGCCGGCGGCGGAGCGGAAGCTGCGCCGCGTCCTCGCCTCGCCGCTGCTCAGGCACGTGATCACCACGCAGCCGCTGGTCACCGCCCTCGTCGAGGAGGTCACCGGCGGGTCCGTGCCGGTCACCGAGGTGATCGGCGGGCCGGTGGGCCGGAGCTACCTGGCGCCCGGCGCCGGCCTGCGCACCGACTACTTCGGCAGCGGCAAGGACTTCCTCGACGTCTGCTTCGTCGCGGCGCGGTACACGCTCGACGGCTCCGACAAGGGGTGGCCGATCTACCTCGCGGCCCTCCGGCAGCTCGCGGACGCCGGGCTCCCCGTGCGGGGGCACGTGGTCGGCGGCTTCGGCCCCTCGGACCTCCGGCCGGAGCACGCGGACCTCGACCTGAGCTTCTCGGGCGTGCTCAGCACGCCGGAGCTGCGGGCGTTCTACCTGGGCGGGATGGACGTCATCGTCTCCCCGACCGCGCCCGGACGGCTGGCCCCCGGCGCCTTCGACGGCTTCCCGACCGGCGCCTGCGTCGAGGCAGCGCTGTGCGGCGTCGCCCTGGTGGCCACCGACCCGATGGGCCAGAACCGGCTGTACACCGACCGCCACGACATCCACATGCCGCCGGCGGACGTCGACGAGGTCGTGGCGCGGGTCCTCGAGCTGGTGGCCGGGCCCGACGGCGTGCGCCGGGTGGCGCAGGCAGGGCTCCGCACGACCCGCCGCACCTACGGGGTGGACGCCCAGCTGGAGAGCCGCCGGCGCGTCCTGGAGGCGGCCCTGGCCCAGGGCCGGGACGTGCCGGGCGTGACCCCGGGCGACCCGCTCGTCAGCATCCTCATCCCCGCCTACAACGGCGAGCGGTTCCTCAAGGCCACGCTGCAGTCCGCGCTCGGGCAGAGCTACCGCAACATCGAGGTGATCGTCGGCGACGACTGCTCGACCGACCGGACCCCCGAGATCCTCGCGGCGACGGCGGCCCAGGACTCCCGCGTGCGCGTCCTCCGGTTCGACCCCAACGTCGGCGGCCTGGAGAACCCCCGGCGCCTGCTGGCCGAGGCGGGCGGCGAGTACGTGAAGTACCTGATGCACGACGACGTCCTCGGCAGCGACTGCGTGCGCGAGCTGGTCCGCGGCATGCAGCAGCACCCCGAGGCCACGATGGCGTTCTCCCACCGGGTGCTCATCGACGAGAGCGGCCGGCCGGTCGCCAACCACGAGTTCTCCAAGCTGAGCGCCCGGGACGGCCTGCTCGACGGCCGCGAGCTGGGCAACCTGGTGCTGCTCAACTGCGCCAACGTCATCGGCGAGCCCACCACCGTGCTGTTCCGCCGCGACGACGTCTCCCCCGAGGACCTCTGGATCTTCGACGGCCGCACCGTCGACGTGCTCAACGACGTCCAGCTGTGGCTGCAGCTGCTCGCCAAGGGCCCGGCCTTCTACACCCCGCGCAGCCTGAGCCGGTTCCGCTCCCACGCCGGCCAGAACACGAACAACCCGCGGTACCTGGGCCGCGGTGAGCGGGACTGGTCGCGGCTGACCGACTGGGGCGCCCGACACGGGTTCCTCGCCGGCCCGGGGCAGCTGCGGCGCGCCCAGGCGCGGGCGCTGCTCGAGGCGGCCAGCCGGCTCCACCAGCTCATCGACACGCCGAACTACGGAGCCGCACTCGAGGCCGCCTACCTCTCCACGGCGGCGCTCGTGGAGATGCTCCGGCCGACGCCGGGCACCGGGTCCCTGGACCTGCCCCAGCGGGCACACTCCCCTGCGGTCCGCGAGCGGCTCGCGCAGGAGCTGGACGTGTGGACCCGCGAGTACCCGGCCGCGCTCGCCGCCCCGGCCCTCGACCCCGTGGAGGTCGGCGCGACGGTGCAGGCCTTCCGCGAGATCCTCGCCGCCGGCGTGGCCCAGCAGGCCGTGGTCGCCGTGCCGCCCGCCGACCTCGAGCGGGCCGTCCCGCTGCTGGAGGCCGCCCTGGCCGCCGGGCCCGACATCGACCTGGAGCTCGTGGCCGCCGACGACCCGGCGACGCTCCTGCCCGAGCCCTGGCTGGCGCTCGTCCCGCGCGGCGGTGGCTGGTGGCACGACGGGCGCGCGCTCGCGACGTGGACCTTCGAGCTCCCCTGCGAGGAGGGCACCGACCGCGCGTCGACGGCGGGCTGACCGACCCGGTCGGGGGTAGCGTCCCAGTCGATGAGCGAGACAGACCGCGCCGCCGCAGTCGGCTCCGCCGACGTGGCCCTGCGCTACCCCGGTGGAGAACTGCCCCTTCCCGTCAAGCGCGGGACCGAGGGCGCCGACGGCATCGACACGAGCAAGCTGCTGGCGACGACCGGCCAGGTCGCCCTGGACATCGGCTTCGTGAACACGGCGTCGTGCACCTCGGCGATCACCTACATCGACGGTGACGCGGGCATCCTGCGCTACCGCGGGTACCCGATCGACCAGCTCGCCGAGAAGTCCAGCTTCCTGGAGGTCACCTACCTCCTGATCCACGGCGAGCTGCCCACCGCCGACCAGCTGGCGGAGTTCGACGGCAAGGTCCGCCGGCACACGCTGCTGCACGAGGACCTCAAGCAGTTCTTCAACGGCTTCCCCCGCGACGCGCACCCGATGCCGGTGCTCTCCTCCGCGGTCAGCGCGCTGTCGACCTTCTACCAGGACTCGCTGGACCCCTTCGACGAGGAGCAGGTGGAGATCTCCACGCTGCGCCTGCTGGCCAAGGTGCCGACCATCGCCGCCTACGCCTACAAGAAGTCGGTCGGGCAGCCGTTCCTGTACCCGGACAACTCCTACGGCCTGGTCGAGAACTTCCTGCGCATGACGTTCGGCTTCCCCGCGGAGCCCTACGACATGGACCCCGACCTCGTGAAGGCGCTGGACATGCTGTTCGTCCTGCACGCCGACCACGAGCAGAACTGCTCGACGTCGACCGTCCGCCTGGTCGGCTCCTCGCACGCCAACCTCTTCGCCTCGGTCTCGGCCGGCATCAACGCGCTGTTCGGCCCGCTGCACGGCGGGGCCAACCAGTCGGTGCTGGAGATGCTCCAGTCGATCCAGCGCGAGGGCGGGGACATCCCGTCGTTCGTGAACCGGGTCAAGAACAAGGAGCCCGGCGTCAAGCTCATGGGCTTCGGCCACCGGGTCTACAAGAACTACGACCCGCGCGCGGCGATCGTGAAGAAGACCGCCGACACGGTGCTGGACAAGCTCGGCGGCAACAACGAGCTGCTCGACCTCGCCCGGCAGCTCGAGGAGATCGCGCTCAAGGACGACTACTTCATCGAGCGCAAGCTCTACCCGAACGTCGACTTCTACACCGGGCTGATCTACCGGGCGATGGGCTTCCCGACGCGGATGTTCACCGTCCTGTTCGCCCTCGGCCGGCTGCCCGGCTGGATCGCCCAGTGGCGCGAGATGATCGCCGACCCGAGCACCAAGATCGGCCGCCCCCGCCAGATCTACACCGGGGAGACCGAGCGGGCCTACGTGCCCATCGGCGGCCGCTGACCGACGCCGGCACACGGGCCGGGTGACCCTCCGGGGTCACCCGGCCCGTTGCGTCCGCGCCCCAGGTCCCTACGGTGGGTGCGCCACCGCACGTGAGAGGACCCCGCATGGCCGAGCTCCCCGACGAGGACGTCCTCGTCCTGCCGCCCATGCCCCTGGCCACCGGCCGGCTCCTGGAGCCGGAGGACGACGGCCCGCCGGTCCGGATCACCAGGCTCGAGGTCGTCATCTCCACCGAGGACGGCGGCGAGCTGCGGATCCCCCTCGTGCACCGGCACGGCGCCTGGTGGGCGCCCTGAGCCGGCTGCCCGGCTCCACCTGACCCGGACGGGTCGCACCCCCGTTCCGGCGAATTCTTCAAGCACCTCCCCCGGCGTGTCGATGGATGTGTGGGACCTCCTGACCTCAGGAGACACATCCGTACCGACGACGACGCCCGGGGGACGCCGCAGTGCCTGCACCGCGTACGCCTGCGCGCGCGTCGACCACCCGCTCGACCACCTCGAACCGGGCCCGTCCGACGTCCCGCACCGCGCCCTCCGCCCGAACCCGCACCGGCACTCCCCGCCGCGACGGCCGACCGCCCCTGACCCCGGCGGAGGCGGCCGCCCTGCGGGAGGCCAAGGCGCTGCGCGAGGCCCAGCTCCGGCGTGAGCTGGAGGCGCGGCGCGAGGCCGTGGCCCTGCGCCAGGCCGTCGCGGCCCGCCCCGACGTCACCCCCGAGCAGCTGGCGGCCGCGCGCGCCGCCGTCGCCGCCCGTCGCTCCAGCAGCACCGCCCGGCCCGGCACCCGGGGCACGAAGCGGCCCGCGGCCGGTCGCACCGCTGCCCGGCGCACGCCGGCCCGCACGCGGGGCAGGCGGACCACCACTGCGCCCGAGCGCACCGGCACCCGCTGGTCGACCCGCATCGGCGTCGTCGCCACCAGCGCCCTGCTGCTCCCGGCCGCGCTCGCGCTGGGGCTGCCGGCACCCGGCCAGCTCGGGGGCGCCACCGACACCACCACCCTGGCGCTCACCGCGCGCAGCTCGCTGCTCGAGCAGACCGACCACTACCGCCGCCTGGAGCAGGCCGCCGACCAGCGGCGCGCCCGGCTCCAGCAGGCCCAGCTCGCCGAGCAGGACGCCCGGGAGCGGGTGGCCGCCCAGCGGTCGACCGTCGGCGTCAGCGCCGCCGCGCTCTACCGCTCGGCCCCGGTCGACCGCCTCCCCGTGCTCGGGCTCGACGCCCGGGAGGCCGCGGCCACCCCCGCGGTCCTGCTGCGGCAGGCCGTGGCCGACGAGGCCGGGCTCGGCGTCCAGGCCAGCGTCGTGCGCGCCGAGCGCGCGGCGGCCGACCTGCGTGCCGCCCGCGCCCGGGTGGCCGCCGCCCGGGCCGAGCTCGCCGTCGCCGAGGAGCGGGCGGAGGAGGTGCTCGCGACCGTGCGGGCCGAGGTCGACGACCTCTCCCCCGAGGTCTCCGGCGTGCTCGCCGGCATCGGCTCCATCCCGGTCGCCGGGCCGCAGCAGGCACGCAACGACACGGTCATGCGGCGCTGGCAGGAGTACCTGGGACGGCTGGCCGCGGCCGGGATCGCACCGCCGTCAGCGGCGTCGATCACCGACCCCGCCGCGCTGCCGGACGGGTTCTCCGCCGCCCTCGACCCCGACGGCGCCCCGCTCCCCGGCGTCGTCTGGTCGGTCATCGGCAGCGAGCCGGTCACCGTGCTGCCGGCCGAGACCGTCGCCGCGGTGAGCAACGCGCTCTCCCAGCTCGGCAAGCCGTTCGTGCCCGGGGCCACTGGCCCGGAGACCTACGACTGCGCCGGGTTCACCCGCGCGTCCTGGCTCATGGGCGGGTACGCCCTGGCCGGGACCCCGCAGGACCAGTGGGCCCGCGGCGCCGCCGTCCCCCTGCGCGACCTTCAGGTCGGCGACCTGGTCTTCTCCCCCGGCGGCACGGACGTCGGGATGTACCTGGGCGACGGCGACGTCGTCGGCGCCTCGGCCGCCACCTACCAGGTGGGCGTGCGCTCGCTGGACCCCGGCTCGTCGGCGGTCCGCGTCACCGCGACCGCGCCGGCCGCGGCCAACGCCCCGCTGCCCGCCCTGGCCGACAGCACCGGCGCCTGCGGCGCCCCGCTGCCCGCCCCCGGACCGGTGAGCGCGGCGTGGGGTGGCTGGTCCAACGGCCGGATCCCCGTCGAGGCGCTGTGCCGGCTCGGGGTGGACGGGCACGCGCTCCGCTGCGACGCCGCGGCCTCCTACGGCCTGCTGGCCGAGGCCTACACCGCGGAGTTCGGCACGCCCCTGTGCATCACCGACTCCTACCGCTCCTTCGGCGGGCAGGTGGCGGCCTACTACCGGAAGCCCTCGCTGGCCGCGCTGCCGGGCACGTCCAACCACGGCTGGGCGCTGGCGGTCGACCTCTGCGACGGCATCAACGTCGCGGGCACCCCGCAGTGGCGCTGGATGACGGCCAACGCCGCGCGGTTCGGCTTCGTCCAGCCCGACTGGGCCCGACCCGGCGGCGAGAAGCCCGAACCGTGGCACTGGGAGTACGGCCGCATCTCCTGACGCGGCGGCGGGCGGTCAGAGCCAGGGCAGGTCGACGACGTCCCGCCACGGCAGGGTGACGCTGGACTCGCCGCTCTGGCCGGCCAGGCGGCGGGCCACCCCGGGCTCGGCGCAGACCACGGGCCGGTGCGGGGTCACGACGACGTGCATGTCCGGCGTGCTGAGCCCGGCCGTGGTGGAGCGGTGCAGCATCAGCTCCGGTGCCACCAGCGCGGACGTCGCCAGGACCGGGACCGTGCGGTGCGACCACAGCGCCAGCGGGCCCTCGACCCGCATGTCCAGCGAGACGTCGTGCGCCCGGCCGGTCGCCGCGGACCGGGTGCGGTGCAGCTCCACGGTGCGCGCCGTCGGGGACGGCGCCCACGGGACGGCGGAGTCGCCCCGCAGCACCACGACCGTCCAGCCGACCGCGGTCTCCGCGTCGTCGGCCCAGTCGAGGACGGCGATGCCCGCGCGGGCCGCCGCGTCGTCGGTCACCGGGCGCCGGGCCACCCAGGCGCGCAGCGCCGCCGCGATGCCGGTGCTGGTACCAGGCACCCCGGCGCGGCTCATGTCGTCGGCGAGGTCGACCAGCGGGACCTGCTGGCTCCGCTCGTCCTCCTCCACCCGCAGCACCGTCCCGGCGCCGGGACGGCGGACCAGGGCCAGGTGCAGCCTCGTCGTCTCGAGGCGGGGCAGCAGCTCCGTCGCCACGTCGATCAGGTCGCCGACGTCCACCGGGGCGGCCCGGAGACGGTGCAGCAGACCGGACGACGTGCCGAAGATGCTGGATGCCGTCACGGGCGGCCCACCCCGCCGCCGAGGACAGCGCGCAGGACGTCGGGCAGGCCGGGCAGGTCCAGCACACCGGCCAGCTCGGCGGGGCTGAGCCGAACCGGGAGGACGTCGGCGTCCCAGCCCGTGGCCAGCCGGACGCGTGCGGTCGAGGACGGCCACACCGCCTCCCGGGCCGCGGCCACGTGCAGCTCGGTGAGCACGTCCTGCAGGTGGATGGCGCCGACCGGGTGCACGTCGTCGTCGGCCAGCGCCGTCCGCACCGTGTCGGCCAGCAGCCGGCGGGCGGCCGAGTCGAGCCAGTACGGCACCAGCGCCTGGGCGTCGGCGTCCTTCGCGGGCAGCGGGCTCATCGGCTGCCACCCCCGTACCACTGCCCGTCCGCCGACGGCGCCTGCGTGGCGTGGTGGCGGGTGCTCGGACGGGGCATCACGGAGTGGATATCGGCAGGCGCAGGCCCTCGTGGACCCCTTCGCGGACCCTTTTCCGGGCGGAGGTGCCGGTCGGGCGTGTCCGGCCGTGCGCGTGACCCATGTCGCACCGCGGGCGTAACCCGCGGCGGACCGGCGCGTTCTCATCTCGACACCCCCTCGACCGGGAGGCTCCCGTGCGCCGAACCGCCGCTCCGCTGTCCGTCGCCCTCGCCCTCACCGCCGTCCTCGTGACCGGCGGGACCTCCGCGGCCGTGCCGTCGGCCGACCGCGGCGACACCGGCCGGCCCGCCCACGCCGGCCCGCCGCGCGACGTCATGTTCGTCGGCAACAACTGGGACGGCACCGCCACGGTGGTCGACGCCCGGACACACGAGACGATCCGGACGGTCGACACGATCCCGGACCGGGCGAAGCGGATGGCCGAGATCGTCACCCGCCCGGACAAGCTCGCCTTCTACCTGGCGATCCAGGCGGCGATCGGCGAGGGCCGCGCGCAGTACACCGACGACATGTTCACCACGCACGACGGCCGGCTGCTCGCAGTCAGCCGGCCGAGCTTCGCCGACGTCGTGGGCATCGACCTGGCGAGCGGGCAGATCAGGTGGCGCTTCCCGATGGAGGGCTACCGGTCCGACCACATGGGCGTCTCCCCCGACGGCGAGCGGCTGCTGGTCAGCGACTCGACCGCGAACAAGGTGCACGAGCTGGACATCCGCACCGGCGTGAAGACCCGGGAGTTCGCCAGCGGGGACACGCCCCACGAGAACAACTACACCGCCGACGGGGAGCGGGTGTTCCACGCCAGCATCGGGCGGGTCTACACGCCGACGGACCGGCCGCAGTTCCGCCTCCCCTACGACA
Source organism: Blastococcus sp. TF02A-35 (assembly GCF_004571075.1). Lineage (GTDB taxonomy): Bacteria > Actinomycetota > Actinomycetes > Mycobacteriales > Geodermatophilaceae > Blastococcus. The sequence goes on along the minus strand of NZ_SPQP01000008.1, from coordinate 16,131 downwards.
CCCTCAAGGGCGAGCAGGTCTTCCAGATCGTGCGCACCGACGACATGGCGATCGAGGCGCGGTGGGACATGGGCAAGGAGCTCGAGGAGGCCGGCTACCCGGACATGGCCTCGGCGGTGCGGCCCATGGCGGTGGCGCCCGACGAGCGGTTCGTCTACCTGCAGGTGTCGTTCTTCCACGGCTGGATCGAGTTCGACACGCAGGCCCCCGACGAGGACGGCAGGACCACCTACGAGGGCGAGCCGGCGGTGGGAGCGGTGACGCGGGTGGTCGACCTGCCGAAGCTGACGCAGGAGCCGCGCGAGCTCTACGTGCTCGACTCCGCCCACCACGGGCTGGCGATCAACCCGGAGGGGACCACGCTGTGCGCCGCCGGGACGATGGACGGCTACGCGGCGATCGTCGACCGGGAGACCGAGGAGCACCGGCTCGTGCCGGTGGGCGACAAGCCGTACTGGTCGACCAACGGCGTCTTCGGCGACGAGTGCTGGGTCTCGGTGAGCGGCGAGGACGAGGTCGTCGTCATCGACTACGACACCGCGCAGGAGATCACCCGCATCCCGGTCGGTGACCACCCGCAGCGCGTCCGCGAGGGCGTCGTCTCCCCCAGCGTCCTCAAGGCCTGGACCCGCTGACCCCACGAGATCTGCACACTCGCCCCCATCAGCGGGCTGATGGGGGCGAGTGTGCAGATCTCGTCGGGCGTCAGTCGGCGAGCTCGGCGAGGCGGTGCTTGAGGGCCTTCTCCACGCGGTCGGCGTACACGTTCATGTTCCGCACCGAGGTGTTGAGGTCCTGCGAGAGCTGGGTCTTGGTCTGCCCGCCCCAGGTGGTCAGGTACCAGGTCGCCCAGCCGAGGACGTTCGGCTGGCCCGCGCGCTGGTCGCGGCGCGCGTCCGGGTCGGGGGCGCAGGCGGCGGTGAGGGCGTGCGACAGCAGGGTCTGCTCCGCCTCGCCCATGATCTCGTCCGGCGCCTCCGAGGAGTCCGGCAGCAGGATCTCGGTCGCGTCGGGCGCGCCGTCCAGCGACTGCAGGTTGCGCAGGCCGTTCAGCGTGGCGACGGTCTGGGAGTTGCGGCGCAGGGTGGCGACGCTCTGGCCCATGTAGGCGGCCAGCTCCTTCTCCGTGGGCCGGCGCTGGTGCTCGGCCATGAAGGAGGCGACGGCCTTCTGCTGCTTGTGCTCGGTGTCCGCGGCGGTGCGCCCGTGGGCGTTGCGGCCCAGGTCGTGCACCCACTTGGACAGCTGCGTGGCGAGGAACGCGCCGAACGGGACCGACTTGGTCTCGTCGTACTGCGCGACGGCCTTGAGCACCCACTCGTACACCTGCTGCCCCAGGTCGTCGGGGTCGGGCAGGTGCAGCCGGATGGTGCTCATGTTCCGCTGCAGGCGCTTGAGGCTGACCGGCCCGTAGTGCCGGCACAGGTCGGCCAGGAACGCCGGCGGCAGGTCCCGCGGCGCGCGGCGGCGGACGTCGGTCTCGGCGCGCAGGCCGATGGTGGTCACGCCGGCGCCGGCGCACCAGGCCTTGACCCAGTCGGCGAGCACCGCGGCGGTGCCGCAGGCGCCGTCGACGCGGTAGAGGCCGTCACCCTGGTCGTAGCTGACGGTGACGCCGTCGGGGAGCTCGCTGCGGAACTCGTCGAGCGGGATCTCCTGGTCGGCGCGGAAGTGCACCCGGTCGCGGGGGGTGATGGGCGCCAGGGCCCAGCCCTCGGCCTCGGGGATGCCGCCGAACACCAGCGGCTGGCGGATGCGGCTGCGGTCGTCGGTCGTCGGGTTCGCGGGAGGGAAGCGGTCGGACATCGGTACTCCTGGGCACTACGGGGAAGAATGGGTCACCGGTGGGCCGGTGACCCGGTACTGCGGAGGAGGCCGTCAGGCCGGAATGCGCTCGCCCGGACCGGGGAGCCGAGGCGCGGGGATCGGGGACGCGGGCGCCGACACGTCGGGCAGCGCGTCGCCGAGGTCGGCGGCGAGGTCGTCGACACGCGCGGTGCCGTCGGCCAGGCGGTCGAAGAGGGCCGTGGCCGCAGCGCGCTCGGTGGCGCTGGGCTCGGCGGTGTAGACCGGCATGTGGTCGTAGAGCGAGGTGAAGATCGCCGAGACGAAGGCGTACGCCGCCTGCGCCTGGGGCGAGAACTTCGCGATGGCCGTGCGGGGGCCGAGGTCGATGCCGACGGTCACGCGGACGACCCGGTCGTCCTTGCTCAGCCCGGTCACCGTGACGACGACGTCCTCGTGCTCGGCCGCCAGCGACGCCAGCGCCGCGAGGCACTTGCGCGTCGCACCGCGGCGCGGTCGCAGCTGCACGTGGACCACCACGGACTCCGGCTCGCCGGTCTGGTCGCCGGCCACCGAAGCGGTGAATGCGTTGCGTGCCATATTGATCGCCCCCTGTCACTTGCTTGGGGAGAAATCTGCCGCATGAGCGGTCCGAACACGGAACACAACTCGCTGTGTCCAACGCAGTTGTGAGGGCGAAGCTTCGGCAATAGTTGCCCGTGTCGCGCCCGGGTCAGCGCGCGGTGACGTCAACTTGGCACGGCTTGCCGAGGGGGAACCCCCCGTTGCCGTGCAGTTCTGTCAGTCGTTCACGCGTGCCGGACCCGGCTCGGTGGCGTCGGTCGCGGCCGGGCCGTCGACGGCGTTCTCGTCGACCGGCGCGGCAGGGGCGAACGCGGCCAGCGCGCCGAGGGTGTCGGCGGTGACCTGAGCCGCGAGCAGGTTGGCCTCGGCGATCTGCCGGTAGACCTCCTCGCGGTGGATCGCGACCTCGCGCGGGGCCTTGAAGCCCAGGCGGACGGTGCCTCCGCGGACCTCGACGACGTGGACCTCGATGTCGTCGCCGATGCGGATGGTCTCGCCGACGCTGCGGGTGAGAGTGAGCATGGGTACCCCTCCATGGGTGATGTGGTGGCCGTCCGTGGCGGTGCCCGCCGGTGCGGGCCAGGACCGCAGATCGCGGCCCTGTGAGGTTATCGGCGTAGGCGCCGCCGAAGGGGAAGGGACCCGTCGGTCAGGACCACCTGCCGGGCCCGGTGCGTCGAGGGGGCGACGACGACCGGCGCGCGGAGGTTGGCCGTGGCCTCGGCGGGGTTCCCGTCGGGCACGCTGAGCAGGCAGAGCACCCGGGCCTCGGCGACGTCGGCGAGACCCAGCTCCAGCCGGACCGACGCCGGCAGGACCGGCGAGTAGTCCGGGAAGAACTCCCGGGCGGTCACCGCGAGGAACCGCGGGCCGTCCGGGGCGACCGACTGCAGCCAGAACAGCAGCCCGGTCGAGTCCCCGGCCACCAGGACGTAGTCCACGTGGCCGGGGAAGCCCGGCATCGGCTCGGCGAACGACAGCACCTGGACCGGGGGCGGAGAGGGTGCGGTCGCCGGCGCGGGAGCCGGTGCGGGGAAGGCGGGGGCGGTCATCAGCGCAGGTAGTCCATCAGCGTCGGGGAGATGGCCTTCGCCGTCGCCTGCAGCGCCGCCTGGTAGCCCACCTGCTGCATCTGCAGCCGCATGATCGTGTTCGGCAGGTCGACGTTCTCGACCTCGCCGAGCTCGGTCTCGAGGGTGAGCGCGAGGTCGGTGTTGATCTGCTGCTCGCGCTCGACCCGGGCGGCGCGCGCACCGACGTCGGCGATGCCGCCGAGCATCCGCTTCATCGCCACGTCGAGGTCGGCGAGGTCCTGGCCCAGGTCCTCGGGCGCGTTCACCAGGTTGTCGGCGATCCGGCCGACGACGGCGAACAGGTCGTCGCCGCCCGGGGTGTCCGGGCCGAATGCCTCGATGCCGTTGAGGTCGACGCGGACCTCCTCGGTGAACGACACCCGGCGCATCACCTGGGAGCCGTCCATGACCTGGCCCTGGAAGGCACCGCCTTCGTAGGCCCGCGGGCTGGTGGTCACGCCGCCGAAGATGGGGCGCCCCTGGATGGTCGTGTTGGCCAGGCCGTACAGCGTCTCCTTGAGCGAGGCAACCTCGGTGGAGAGCGCCTGCCGGCTCGCCGGGGAGGAGCTGCCGGTGCTGGAGCCCTGCACGGTCAGGTCGCGCACCCGCCGGGCGACGTCGACCATGTTCTGCAGCGTGGAGTCGGTGATGGACAGCCAGCTGTCGGCGTCGCTGATGTTGCGCGAGAACTGCTCGACGGCGGCCTGGTCCGACCGGGTCTGCATCGCCTTGTTCGTGCCGGTCGGCGAGTCCGACGGCGCGTTGATGAGGCGGCCCGAGGTGAGCTGCTGCTGCAGCTTCCCGAAGGTCTCGAGGTTGCGGTTGAGGCCCTGGAGGCTGGTGTGGGCGACGGCCTTCTGCGTGATGCGCACCTAGATCACAGCCCCACGCGGCCGGTGCGGTTGATCAGGACGTCGAGCAGCTCGTCGATCGCGGTGACCAGCCGGCCCGCCGCCGAGTACGCGTGCTGGAAGGACAGCATGTTGGTCATCTCCTCGTCGAGGTTGACGCCTGCCACCGACTCCCGGTTGGCGTCCACCTGACCGGTGATCACCGACTGGATGTCGAGGTTGCGCTGCGAGACCGCCGACTGGACGCCCAGCTCGACGATCATCTGGCGGTAGGCGGTGTCGGGCGAGCCGACGCCCTGCCCCAGCTGGGAGAGCTTGTCGGCGTTGGCGCGGCCGAGGTTGCCGGTGCCCGAGTCGATGGTGGACGCCGCGAGCTTGCGCGGGTCGGTGATCAGCACCTTGATGGACGACGCCGAGACCGGGTCGGGGCCGACGAGCGGGTCGCCCGCGACCCCGTCGAGGTCGAAGCCCTCGCGGTGCGTGTCGTTGAGCTGGGTGGCGAGCGTCTGCGCGACCTTGTCCAGCTCTCCGCGGTAGGTGGGCAGGATGGAGTTCAGCGCGTGCAGCTGGCCGCCGGCGGTACCGCCCACGGTGACGGTGAAGCCGCCCGGGTCGGTGACCACGCGGGGCCGGTCGGTGGCGTAGCCGGCGAGGTCGTCGGAGCCCTCGACGGCGAGCTTGGACGCGGTGCCGCCGGTGACGAGGCTGGTCCCACCGACGATGACGTCGAGGACGCCGCCGTCCTGCGGGCGCACCGAGACGCCGACCTGGTCGGCGAGCTTCATGATGAGCAGGTCGCGGCGGTCGGCCAGGTCGTTGGCCGGCTTGCCGGTCTGGGAGGCGCGCAGGATCGCGGTGTTGAGCTGGGCGATCGTCTCGGCCGCGGCGTTGACGTCGGCCACGAGGACGTCGAGGTTCTCGCGGGTCTGCTGCCAGCGGCCGTCCAGCTGGGCGCTGCTGAAGTGCAGGCCGCCGACCAGGGTCTCCAGCCGCTTGAGCACCTGGCCGCGGGCGGCCGGGTCCTCGGGCTTGTTGGCGACGTCCTGCCAGCCGCGCCACATGTCGGCCATCAGGTTCTGCAGGCCGGTCGTGCCGGGCTCGCGGAACGCCTGCTCGGCGAACTGGAATGCCTCGGTCTCGGCGAGCAGCTGCGCGCTGTTGGCGTGCTCGGCGTGCCCGCGGCCCTCGAGGAAGGCGTCGCGGATGCGGGTCAGCTTGTCGGCGTTGACGCCGCCGCCGATGCCGTCGCCGACCGAGTAGAACGCGGGGACGACGCTGCCGCCGATCGCCTGCAGGTCCGCCCGCTGGCGGGAGTAGCCCTCGGTGTTGACGTTGGCGATGTTCTGGCCGGTGACGTCGAGCGCCCGGCGCTGCGCCCACAGCGAGGTGGTCGCGGTGTTGAGGAGGCTGAAGGTGCTCACGTCAGAGTGCTCCGTCCAGGGTGACGGCGCGGTGCGTGCCGTCGGAGTGCCGGCCCGTGGCGCCGTAGGTGCCGGCCGACGGCGCCCGGCTCTTGCTGAGGGCGTCGCCGATCGCCGACAGGCCCCCCTCGATGAGCTCGCGGTTGGCGTCGGACAGGCTGCGCAGCTCGGTCACCAGGACGAGCAGGGCCTCGTGGTGCTTGCCGTAGAGGTCGTTCCAGGGGGCGGGGGCCGCCTCGGCGACCTGCCGCAGGGAGGGGTCGCTGCCGATGCCCAGGTGCTGGGCCACGGCCTCGGTGGCCGCGGCGCGCTCCACCTCGAGGGTGCGGAGCTGGTCGAGCACGACCTCGATCTCGTGGGCGATCCGCTGCAGCCAGCGCGTCTTGCCGGTGAGGATCAGGTACTGCTTCTCCTCGGCCTTGAACAGCAGCAGGTCCAGGAGCTCCTGCTCCCGCCACAGCAACGTCGACAGGTGCTGGTAGTCCACGTGTCCACCGCCTTCCGTCGTCTCGCAGGTCCGCACGCGGTCGGCCGGGCCGGGAGGGCCGGGCGGCGACCGCCGTCAGGTGCTGCCATCGGCACCCGTCCGGAGGGGGTCAAGCCGAAGCCCGGAACTCCCGCTCAAGTTCTGCGCGATTTGTGCCGACGGGTGGTGCCGATCTCGTCGCGGCCAGCCGAGAGATACGGACGTGACCCCAGTCCGTGCCCTCGCGACCGAGCGTTCCCTGCGTGATCGGTCCGCGCATGACCGGCCGTTGCGCGAGCGCCCCCAGAACGGCCGGCTCCCGAACCCCTCGAAGGTCCGGTCGCCGAAGGAGGTGGACGCGCTGGTGACCGAGCACCTGCCGCTCGCCGCCTTCGCCGTCAACGCCGTGGCCGCCCGCATCTCGCTGCCCACGCACGTGAGCCGCGAGGACCTGCTCTCCTGCGCGCACGTGGCGCTGGTCGAGGTGGCCAAGCGCTTCGACCCCGATGCCGGCGCCTCCTTCGCCACCTACGCGCTGGCCCGCCTCCAGGGCGCGGTCCTGGACGAGCTGCGCTCCGGCGACTGGGCCAGCCGCTCGGTCCGGGCCGCGGCCCGGCGGACCGACGCCGCCGCCGACGCGCTGACCATCAGCCTGGGCCGGCCGCCGACGCGGGAGGAGCTGGCCGAGAGCCTCGGCATCCCCCGCAGCGAGCTCGACCACCTGCAGGTCGACGTGCACCGCGCCGTCATGGTCAGCATCGACGCCGAGGCCGGCCCTGACGGCACGACCCTCGACCTCCCCGACACCGGCGAGTCGCCGGAGCGGGCGGTCATGCGCGGCGAGCGCGCCCGTCACCTGCACGAGGCGATCCGCGCGCTCCCCGACCGGCTCGACGAGGTCATCGAGCGGAATTTCTTCGGTGATGAATCCCTGACCGACATCGCGGAGGACCTCGGCGTGACCCTCTCCCGGGTCTCGCAGATGCGTGCGCGGGCGCTGACCCTCCTGCACGCCGCGATGGGCGAGATCTGGGAGGGCACCCCGGTCCCGGCGACCGGCGGGGTCCGCGCCCGGAACCAGCAGCGGGCCTACCTCGACCGGGTGACCGGGCGCGAGGGGGCCACCCAGCTCCCCCGGCCGCGGGACCCCTGGGCCACCGCCGGCGGGACCGCGGCACGTACCGCCTGAGGAGGAAAACTTTCCGGCTCGGCTCAAGCGCCAGGCGCCCCCGGCCGATGACCTACTTGCACGGCCCGCAGCACGGATGCAGCGGGATCCCCCCAGAAAGACCTGATTCCAAGGAGGAACATCATGGGTCTGCGCATCAACCAGAACATCGCCGCTCTCAACGCTCACCGGAACCTGTCGGTCACCGACGGTCAGATGAGCAAGTCGCTCGAGAAGCTGTCCTCCGGCTTCCGGATCAACCGTGCCGCCGACGACGCGGCCGGTCTGGCGATCTCCGAGGGTCTGCGCTCGCAGGTCGGTGGCCTCAAGGTCGCCGTCCGCAACTCGCAGGACGGCGTGTCCGTCGTGCAGACGGCGGAAGGTGCCCTCACCGAGGTGCACTCCATCCTGCAGCGCGTCCGTGACCTGACGGTCCAGGCGGGTAACACCGGCGTCGTCGACGCCAAGGCCCGTGGGTACATCGCCAAGGAGGTCACCGAGCTCGCCGGCGCGCTGAACGACATCGCCGGTCGGACCGACTTCAACGGCACCAAGCTCCTGAACGGCAGCGCCTCCAGCCTGTCCTTCCAGACCGGTGCCAACACGGGCGAGACCATGACCGTCGAGCTGAGCAACGTCACCACCGTTGCCACGGCTGTCACCGGCGTTGCCACCAACATGTCGGCCTCCGGTACCTACAGCGCCGGTGCTGACCTGACGACGCTCGACACCCAGATCAAGACGGTCTCGGAGTCGCGCGCCACCCTCGGTGCGAAGCAGAACCGCTTCGAGAGCACCATCAACTCGCTCAACGTCTCGATCGAGAACCTGAGCGCGTCGGAGAGCCGGGTCCGCGACGCCGACATGGCCCAGGAGATGGTCGGGTTCACCCGCTCCCAGATCCTGTCCCAGGCCGGTACCGCGATGCTCGCGCAGGCCAACCAGGCCTCGCAGGGCGTCCTCTCGCTGCTCCGCTGATCCCGATCAGCTGAGTAGCTGAGGCAAGACCCTCAGCATCACCCCGGGTGAGGGGGGAGGCCTCCGTGCCTCCCCCCTCACTTGCTTACGCCCCGCCCCGTCCCGTCGACCCAGGAGCCAGTGACATGACGATGAGCATCAACACCGGCCTGGTGTCCGGGATGGACACGGGCACGATGATCACCCAGCTGCTGCAGCTGGAGGCCCGGTCGCAGACCGCGCTCAAGACCCGGCTCTCGGCCACCGAGACCACCGCCAGCGCCTACCGCACCGTGAACAGCGGGCTCGCCGCGCTGACCACCTCCGCCGAGTCGCTGCTCAAGCCCGAGTCCTGGAGCAGCGCCGCCGCCAGCAGCACCGCGCCCTCGGTCGCCGTCACCGCCGCCTCCTACGCGCAGCCGGCGTCCCTCACCTTCACCGTCGACAAGGTGGCGACCACCGCCTCCAGCGTCAGCACCGGCCGCTGGTCGAGCACGACCACCGCCGCCGGGCTGGGCAGCCTGGACATCCGCTCCGCCGACGGCACCACCAGCAAGGGCACGGTCACCCTCGACGGCAGCGAGACCCTCGAGGAGGCCGCGGCCAAGATCAACGCCCAGACGGCCCTCGGCCTCAAGGCGTCGGCCGTCCAGGTCTCCCCCGGGCAGTTCGCCCTCCAGATCACCGCGGCGACGTCGGGCAAGACCGCCGGCTTCACCGTCGGCGGCACCGAGTTCTCCCTCAACAGCACCGGCCAGGACGCCGAGCTGCGGGTCGGCGGCAGCGGCGCCGGGACGACGGCGTACTCGATCACCTCGGCCACCAACACGTTCGAGGGCGTGCTCCCCGGCACCACCTTCACGGTGAGCAAGCCCGAGTCCACCCCGGTGACCGTCACCGTGGCCGCCGACCCCGGCGCCGTGACGGCCAAGGTCTCCGGCTTCGTGGACTCGATCAACAAGGCGATCTCGACGATCAAGACCTACACGGACAACCAGCCGGGCAGCAAGGCCGCGCTCCGCGGCGAGTACGCGGTGACCTCCATCGCCGGCCAGCTGCTCGCGGCCGTCTCCGAGGCCGTCGGCGAGGACCGCTCGCCGGCCGAGGTCGGGTTCCAGACCACCCGCGAGGGCCTGGTCACCTTCGACAAGGAGAAGTTCACCGCCGCCCTCAAGTCCGACCCCGAGCTCGCCCAGCGGCTCGTGGCCGGCAGCGGCGCGGCCGGTGACCCCGACGCCGTCACGGGCCTGGCCGCCCGCGTCCGCGACGTCGCCAAGGCCGCCTCCGACGCGACCACCGGCAGCCTCACGAACATGGCGACCGGCCAGGACTCGCTCGCCCGTGACATCAAGGACCGGATCGCCGCCTGGGACCTCCGGCTGGCCGCCCGCAAGGTCGCCCTGACCCGGCAGTTCACCGCCATGGAGACCGCGCTGAGCTCGCTGACCAACCAGTCCAACTGGCTGGCCGGCCAGCTCGGCTCGCTGTCCTGACCTCCGCCCCACCCCGCTCGACTCTTCGCTTCAGGAGCCCTTCCCGATGAGTGCTGCTTCGCTTCGCGCCCGCTACCTCGGCGACTCCGTCGCCACCGCCTCGCCGCAGCAGGTGCTGGTCATGCTGTACGACCGCCTGACCCTCGACCTCGAGCGCGCTCAGCTGGCCGTCGCGGAGGGCAACCGGGCCCGGGCCAACGAGGAGCTGCAGCACGCGCAGTCGATCGTCCTGGAGCTGCTGTCCAGCCTCCAGGTGGACGTGTGGGAGGGCGGGCCGCGCCTGGCCGCCCTGTACAAGTGGCTGGTCAACGAGCTGGTCCAGGCCAACCTCAAGCTGGACGGCAACCGCATCGCGTCCTGCCGGGCGGTCGTCGAGCCGCTGCGCGACGCGTGGCGGCAGGCCGCCGCCTCGCTGGCGGGCGTTCCGTCGTGACCGTGGGCCCGGTCAGCGGCTCGGCCGCGGCGGGCTCCGGCTTCAGCCCGTACGCGCCGCCGGCCCGGCCCGGCACCTCCGACAGGGAGGCCGGCGACCACGGTGACCGCCGCCGCCCCGTCGACTGGCACGAGGCCCTCACCCAGCTCGAGGGCGACGTCCTCGCCGCGCAGGAGACCCTCGCCCGCGGACGGGCCGAGGAGATCACCGCCTGGGGCCGGCGCACCACCGACTGGATCCCCCCGACCGGTCTAGGGCCCATCCCGCCCGACCTCCGCGAGCGCGCCGCCCGCCTGCTGCAGCACCAGCTGGCGGTCGCCGAGGCGCTCGTCGAGCGCATCATGCAGTCCCAGAAGCAGCGCGACCTCGCCGCGCGCATGTCCTACGGCACCGAGCGCCCGGTCGCGTCGTTCATCGACCGCGCGCTCTGACCCGTCCGCGACGGCCCGTCCGCCGCGCCACCGGGCCCCGCGCCGCCGAATTCCGGCCGCCGTGGCCGGTCCGGCCGCCCGACTGCCGATGAGGTAGGGGCGAGCACCGGCTGCGACGTCGGGGCCAGCCCCCCGCGCCCACCGGCCGCGGCCACACACGAGAAGGGTCACCCATGCGCGTACTGCTCACGCACGCGATCGCCCAGGGCTCCACGTACTACCGCATCGAGGAGCCGGCCCGCGCCGTCCAGGCCGCGGACCTCGGCATCGAGGTCGCGGTCGCCCGCGGCATCGGCACCACGATGCGCCCGGTCGGCGAGGACGGTGCGATGGAGGTCGTCGACGTCGACGCCCAGGGTGCCGACGTCGTCGTCCTGCAGCTGCCCAAGACCGCCGAGATGCTGCAGATCCAGCGCCTCCTGCAGGCGCAGGGCGTCGCGGTCGTCGTCGAGATGGACGACCTGCTCTCGGCCGTGCCCTACGGCCACATGGGGCACAGCGCCCTGGTCCGCGCCGGCAACAGCGAGTTCGCCGCCCAGGCCGCCCGCGAGGCGGACCTGGTGACGACGTCGACGCCGGCGCTGCTCAAGGAGTACGCCCGCCACGGCCGCGGGGTCGTCGTCGAGAACGCCGTCCCCCGCCGCACGGCGGAGCTGCCGCCGGCCTACGAGCGCACCCCGGACACCGTCACCATCGGCTGGGCCGGCAGCGTGCCGAGCCACCCGTACGACCTGCAGGAGATGGGGTCGGGCCTGCAGCAGGCCCTGGACCGCACCCGCGGGCAGAGCCGGCTGGTCATCTTCGGCCAGAAGTGGGACCTGAAGGAGCGCCTGCACCTGCCCGACGAGCCGGAGGAGGTGCCCTGGGAGATGGACGTCGACTCCTACGCCGTCCGGCTGGGCGAGCTCTTCGACATCGGCATCGCGCCGCTGCGGGTGGACCGCTTCAACACCTCGAAGAGCTGGCTGAAGCCGCTGGAGTACTCGGCGCGCGGCGTCTACTGCGTGCGGGCGCGCACCGAGGAGTACGAGCGGCTCGGGCTCGGCATGCCGGCCCGCTCGCCGAAGGACTGGGCCAAGTGGCTCACCGCCGGCGTCCGCGACGCCGACCGGCGTCGCGAGGTGGCCGCGGCCGCCCGCGAGCAGGTCCTGGCCCACCACCTCACCGAGCACACCGCCGAGCGCTGGGCGGCTGCCTGGCGCGCCGCGCGGGAGAACCGCACGCGCGCCGGGGACGGCCGCCGGCTGGCCTCCGCCGCTCGCTGACCCCACCCCACCGCACGCACGCCCCGTCGCCGTCACCGGCGACGGGGCGTTCGTCGTCTTCCGGGGTCCGAGCAGCGCAGACGCCGGCCCCGGGCACGGAAGGTGCCAACTCCCCAGTCCCGGTCGGCCCGCTACGCGACCACCGCACCGCTGGTCACACGCGCCACGGTCGACCCTCCCGGGTCCTGACGTCCCTCCCGTGCCCCCGCTCGGTCAACCGCTCCGGGCCGGCTGCCGATGGAGCTACTGCACGGAGAGCAACACCTTCGCCACGGATCGGCGGCCCCGCACTCGCTCGCGAGTGCTCTTCCGCCTACCCCGGAGGTCGATCGTGTCCTGCTCCACCTGCCGGCCCGCCGCTCGATGATCGCCGACGCCACGTCGACGGTGCTCAAGGCAGCCCTCGCCGGGCTCGCCCAGCGGCAGCGGGTCACCGCCGACAACATCGCGAACGTCAACACCCCCGGCTTCCTGGCCGGGCGGACGGACTTCGAGACGTCGCTGCGCGGGGCCGTCAGCAGCGGTCAGACGCCGGCGATCACGGGCGGCACCACGCTCCGCTCGCTGGAGCCGACCAACACCAACGGCAACAACGTCAATTTGGACGCCGAGACGGTCATCGCGACCGAGACCGGCCTGCGCTACCAGATGGCGATCAACGCGCTCGACGGCAAGTACAGCTCGATGCGCACGGCACTGAGGACGAACTGACATGAGCATGTTCCAGGCACTGAGCATCTCCCAGTCCGGCCTGATGACGCACCGGAAGTGGCTCGACGCCGTCTCCGACAACATCGCGAACATCAACACCGTCACCCGGACGAACGAGGACGCCTTCCAGGAACGCCTGGTCGTCGCCCAGGCCGTCGACTACGGGTCCGGCGAGGGCGGCGTCCGCGTCGCGCGCGCCGAGTTCGGCAACCCCGAGGGCCGCATGGTCTACGAGCCGGACCACCCGCTGGCCGACGCCGAGGGCTACGTGAAGTACCCCGACATCGACCTCGGTGACCAGATGACCCACATGATGATGGCGCAGCGCGGCTACCAGGCCAACCTCGCCGTCATCGAGCGGGCCACCAACGCCTACCAGGCCGCGCTGCAGCTCGGGAAGCGCTCGTGACGATGCCCATCGGCGGCATCCCGCCCGTCGGGATCGGCGCCGTCAGCGGCGTGGCCGGCAGCACCCGCGGCACGCCCGCGGTCGAGGCGACCGACGGCTTCGCCGCCGTCCTCGCCTCCAGCTTCGACGCACTCCAGGCCAAGCAGTCGGTCACCTCCGACCTGGCCGTCCAGGCCGCCACCGGCGACCTCAAGGACGTGCACGACTACATGATCGCCAGCGCCGAGTCCGGCGTGGCGCTCGAGATGGTCGTGACCATCAAGAACCAGGCCGTGGCGGCCTTCACTGAGATCATGAGGATGCAGATCTGATGAGTTCGGCACTCGCCGGGACGCTGGAGCGTGCCCGCTCCACGTTCGCATCCGTCGGCCTCGGGCAGAAGGTCGTCATCGGCCTGCTGCTCGTCGGGCTGATGCTCGGCGGGTTCTTCTTCTACAGCTGGATCACCACCCCGACCCAGGCCCCGCTGTTCTCCAACCTCGCCGCCTCCGACGCCTCGGCGATCGTGGAGGAGCTCAACGCCCAGAGCGTCCCCTACGAGCTCGCCGACGGCGGCGCCACGATCATGGTCGCCAAGGACAAGGTCTACGACCTGCGCCTGGCCATGAGCGGCAAGGGCCTCCCGGCCGGCCAGGACACCGGGTACGCGCTGCTCGACGAGCAGGGCATCACCACCAGCGAGTTCCAGCAGCAGGTCACCTACCAGCGCGCGCTGGAGGGCGAGCTCGCCAAGACCCTCGAGGCCCTTGCCGGCGTCAACTCCGCCATCGTCAAGGTGGCGCTGCCCGAGGAGGAGGTCTTCGTCCGCGACAAGGCCGCGCCCACCGCCTCGGTGCTCCTCGACCTCTCCCCCGGCACCCAGCTGTCCGGCGAGCAGATCCAGGCCGTCACCAACCTGGTCTCCTCCAGCGTGCAGGGCATGTCCCCCGACCAGGTCACCGTCGCCGACGCCAGCGGGCAGGTCCTCTCCGCCCCCGGCAGCGGCATGACCCCCGCCGCCGGCGACGCCCGCTCCCAGGTCGAGCAGGACTACGAGAACCGGCTCGCCGCGAGCGCGCAGAAGATCCTCGACTCGGTCGTCGGCCCCGGCAACAGCGTCGTCTCCGTGCGCGCCGACGTCGACCTCTCCAAGCGGAACACCACGTCGGAGACCTACAACTACGACGAGCAGACGCCCCCGGTGTCGGAGCAGACCACCACGGAGCGGTACACCGGCACCGGTGCCCCCGTCGGCGGCATCCTCGGCCCGGAGAACATGCCCGACGCCGCGGCCAACGCCGGCGGCGGGAACACGAACTACGAGAAGGAGTCCTCGACGGCCAACAACGCCGTCGGGAAGACCGTCGAGGTCGTGGAGGACGCCCCGGGCGCCCTCAACCGGCTGACCGTGTCCGTCGTCATGAACGACGCCGTCGCCGGCAACCTCAACCAGCAGCAGATGACCAACCTGATGACCACCGCCGTCGGCCTGGACCCGGCCCGCGGTGACGACATCACGGTCGCCGCCATGCCCTTCGACGACACCGCCGCCACCAACGCCGCCGAGGCGATGGAGGCCGCTCGCGAGGCCGAGGCCAGCGAGCAGATGTGGTCGATGATCCGCACCGGCGGGATCGCCGCCGGCATCGCGCTGGTCGTCCTCATCGTGTGGCTCCGCTCCCGCCGCGGGCGCGAGGACGCCGAGGAGGACTACGAGCCGCTCGAGCTCGACGACGACATGCTCGCCGAGCTGGACCGCCTCCGCGTGGCCAGCACCCGCGAGCCCGAGGTACCGGTCACCGACGCCCAGCTCCAGCTGGAGGCCGCCGAACGCGCCAAGGTGCGAGGGGAGATCTCGACGATGGTCAGCGAGCGTCCCGACGAGGTCGCGGCGATGCTGCGCGGCTGGCTCAGCGAGAGCAAGTCATGACCCTCGCCAGCATCCCCGCCGCCGCCCCGGCCCCCGTGGCCGTGCCCGCGCGTCCCGAGCTGCCCGGCCTGCGCAAGGCCGCCGTCTTCCTCGCCCAGATGAGCAAGGAGGAGGCCGGCGTCCTGCTGGCCCAGCTGCGCCCCCGCGAGGTCGAGGCCCTCACCCGCGAGCTGATGAAGCTCGGCTCGGTGGAGCTCGAGGACGTCGACGGCGTCATGCGCGAGTTCCACAACCTGATGACCGCCCAGCAGTTCGTCGGCCGCGGCGGCGTCGAGTTCGCGCGGGAGGTCCTCGCCGCCGGCCTCGGCCAGGACAAGGCCGAGGGCATCCTCTCCCGGCTCAACGTCGTCTACACCGAGGTGCCGTTCGCCTCGCTGCGCAACGCCGACGTCCGCCAGCTGGTCACCTTCCTCAAGGACGAGCACCCGCAGGTCATCGCGCTGGTGCTCGCCCACCTCACCGCCGCCCAGTCGGCCGAGGTCCTGTCCGGGTTCGTGCCCGAGCAGCAGGCCGAGGTCGCCCACCGCATCGCCACGATGGACCGCACCTCCCCGGAGATGGTCCGCCTGGTCGAGGAGGAGCTGGGCCGCCGGATGGGCTCGATCCTGGCCCACCAGGACATGACCACCGTCGGTGGCGTCGAGACCCTGGTCGAGATCATCAACCGCTCGCCGCGGCCGACCGAGCGCTCGATCCTCGAGTGGCTGGACAACAGCGACCCGGAGCTGGCCGAGGCCGTCCGCGCGCAGATGTTCGTCTTCGAGGACATCGTCACCATCGACGACCGCTCCCTGCAGCTGGTGCTGCGCGAGGTCGAGGCCAACGACCTGGCCACCGCCCTCAAGGGTGTCCGGCCCGACGTCCGCGACAAGGTGCAGCGCAACCTCTCCGAGCGTGCCGCCGAGAACCTCGCCGAGGAGATCGAGCTGCTCGGCCCGGTGCGCACCCGCACGGTCGAGGAGGCCCAGGCCAAGGTGGTCGGTGTCATCCGCACCCTCGAGGAGCAGGGTGTCCTGACCATCTCGCGCGGCGGCGACGATGAGTTCGTTGCGTGAGGGCGCGGTCCTGCGCGGCGGCCCCGCCGCGCAGGCCCGCCCGTACCGCGAGGTCATGGCCGAGCTGGCCCTGACGCCGGCCACCCCCGCGGCGCCGGCCACCCCCGCGGCGCCGGCCA
>NZ_SPQP01000085.1 GCF_004571075.1 Blastococcus sp. TF02A-35 | reverse complement strand
TGTAGTGACCAGGTAGGTCGTTGACGCGGCTGATCGGTGATTGGCCGTCGAGTGCGGTGTGGCTGCGGTGGTGGTTGTAAGTGTGCAGCCAGCCGGGGAGCACGTCGGCTCGTTCGCGGCTGGAGTTGAAAGCGGCGGCATAAGCCCATTCCTCGAGCAGGGTGCGGTTGAAGCGTTCGACTTTGCCGTTGGTCTGGGGCCGGTAGGGGCGGATGAAGCGGTGCTTGATGCCGTCGGCGGCCAGCCGTTCCCGCCAGGCGCGGCCGTGTCGGTAGGCGAAGGCGTTGTCGGTGATCACTTCACTGACCGGCGCGCCGTGGGCGGCGAAGAAGCCCAGTGCTCGGTCGAGGAAGCCGGCGCAGGTGTCGGCTTTCTCGTCGGGGTGGATCTCGGAGTAGGCCAAGCGGGAGTGGTCGTCGACGGCGGAGTGGACGAACTCCCAGCCGGTCTGTCGGCGGCGATCGGGGAAGTCGGCTCGGTTGCCCATCCGCCAGCCGCCGCCGTCGGGGATGCGGCCGAGCTTCTTGACGTCGATGTGCACCAGTTCGCCCGGGCGGGCTCGTTCGTAGCGGCGGATCGGGGTGGGTGAGGGCCGGTCGAACATGGTCAGCCGGTGCAGGCCCTGGCGGCGCAGCACCGAATAGACCGTGCTGGCGGCCAGGCCCAGTAGGGCGGCGATCCGCCGGGGGCCGAGCTTGCGGTCACGGCGCAACCGGCAGATTTCCGCCTCCACCGCTGGTGGGGTGCGACGGGGGCATGTGTGCGGTCGGCTGGGCCGGTCCACCAGGCCTGCCAGGCCGAACTTCCGCCACCGGTCCCACCACTTGTAGCCAGTGGCGCGAGAGACGCCGAGCTCCGCGGCGACGTGGGCGACAGGGCGCCCTTGTTCTTCAATTCGGGTGACCAGCAGCAGACGGCCGTGCACCGTCAGACGGGCATTAGCGTGGGACAACGAGACCTCCGGGCGGTCGGTGAGGCGTCAGCACCCACACCTTCGCTCGGAGGTCTCCTCGTTGGATCAGCCCGCTACGCCGTCAACAACGCTCGTGGTCACTACA
>NZ_SPQP01000084.1 GCF_004571075.1 Blastococcus sp. TF02A-35 | reverse complement strand
AGGTTGTTCACGCGGCGAGGCGGCTGATCGGTGGGCGGCCTCCGAGGGCGGAGTGGCTGCGGGCAGTGTTGTAGTGCTCCAGCCAGCTGTCCAGGGCGGCGGTGCGCTGGGCGTTACTGGTCCAGGCGGTGGCGTAGGCCCATTCGGTCTGCAGGGTGCGGTTGAACCGTTCGGCCTTGCCATTGGTCCATGGGCATCCGGGCTTGGTGAACCGGCGACCGATGCCGAGCTGGGCGCAGGCGGCGATCCAGGCCGCGCCGATGCGGTAGCTCTTGGCGTTGTCGGTGAGGACCCGGGTGATGGTGATCCCGTGCGCGGCGAACCAGGCGGCCGCGCGGATCAAGAACTCCGCGCAGGTGCCGGTGCGCTCATCGGGCAGCACTTCGGCGTAGGCCAGTCGGGTGTGGTCGTCGATGGCGACGTGCACGTAGTCCCAGCCCAGGCCGCGGCCGCGGACCTCCTCGGATCGGCCGTGCACCCGCCAGCCGCCACCGTCGGGCACCCGGCCGAGCTTCTTCACATCGACGTGCAGCAGATCGCCGGGGTGCTCGCGTTCGTAGCGGCGGTCGCTGTGCCGCCGGCCGCGCAGCAGTTCGCCGGTGAGCCGGTCGACATCGGCCAGCCGGGGCATGCCGGCGCGGGCCAGCACCGCGCCGATGGTCGAGGCCGCAAGCCCGAGGATCGCGGCCAGCCGCACCGGGCCGGCGTGATGCGCGCGGCGGGCGGCCACGATCGCCGCGGTCGTCTCCACCGAGGTCCGGCGCGGCATGCGGTGCGGTCGGGAGGAGCGGTCGGCCAGCCCCGCCAGGCCCTCGGCGCGAAAGCGGCGCACCCACTTGTAGACCGTCTGCCGGCTGATCCCCAGCTGCTTGGCGACCTCGCCGGGTCGATGCCCGGCCAGGACACGGAAGACGATCAGCTTGCGGGCATACACGGTCGTGCGGGCGTTAGCGTGGGCCACAGAGACCTCCGGTCGGGAGTGGGGACGTCAGACATCGCCACTCCTTCCGGAGGTCTCCTTCGTGATCAAGCCACCACGCCGACTGTCAACAACGTCCGTGGTCACGACA
>NZ_SPQP01000083.1 GCF_004571075.1 Blastococcus sp. TF02A-35 | reverse complement strand
TGTGATGACCAGGCACGTTGGTCGAGGACCTGTGATCACAGTGTCTGACTTGTAGATGGGCGAAGGCCTCCCGGTGTGGAGTGGAGCTGTCGAGGAACCGCTCCGCCACCAGAGGAGGCCTTCGTGGCCCACGCTACCCATGCCAACGCTGCTCTGACGCCCCGCGCACGCCTCCGTCTTGGTCGGCTGATCGTCGACCACGGCTGGTCCCCAGCCCGCGCAGCTGAGCGCTACGACGTCTCGTGGCGCACCGCGAAGAAGTGGGCCGACCGCTACCGCGACGAAGGCCCCGCCGGGATGGTCGACCGGTCCTCGGCGCCGCATCGTCAGCCGAACCGGACGCCGGCGCCGGTGGTCCGCAAGATCGTGCACCTGCGGTGGAAGCAGCGGCTGGGACCCGTAGAGATCGGCGACCGGCTCGGCATGGCCTCCTCGACCGTGCACGCGGTCCTGGTTCGCTGCCGGATCAACCGGCTCACCCACATCGACCGCGCCACCGGCGAGCCGATCAGACGCTACGAGCACGAGCACCCCGGCGACCTAATCCACGTCGACGTGAAGAAGCTCGGCAAGGTCCCCGACGGTGGCGGGTGGCGCTACACCGGCCGGCAACAGGGGTTAAGGAACCGCGCCAAGACCGCGGCCCGAACCGGTGCACCGAAGAGCAAGTACCACCAGCCGCTGATCGGAACCTGCTACCTGCACACCGTCATCGACGACCACTCCCGCGTCGCCTACGTCGAAGCGCGCGACGACGAGACCAAGGAGACCTCGGCCGCCGTGCTCCGCAACGCCGTCGCCTGGTTCCACGAGCGAGGCGTCACCGTGCACCGAGTACTCAGCGACAACGGCGGCGCCTACCGCTCCTTCCTGTGGCGCGACACCTGCGCCGAGCTGGGCATCACACCGAAGCGGACCCGGCCCTACCGCCCACAGACCAACGGCAAGATCGAGCGCTTCCACCGAACACTCGCCGAGGACTGGGCGTTCAAGAAGTTCTACAACTCCGAATCAGCTCGCCTCGCGGCTCTGCCAGCATGGGTCCACCAGTACAACCACCACCGGCCCCACTCAGCGGTCGGGAAGGCACCACCCATCACCAGGTTGGACAACCTGGCTGGGCATCACA
>NZ_SPQP01000082.1 GCF_004571075.1 Blastococcus sp. TF02A-35 | reverse complement strand
GGGACTGCTGCACGAGTAGGTGACATCTGATCTGTGGTGCCGTGAGGCGCCGCTGGAAGGATGTTCACCGTGCCCAAGCCCTACCCCAAGGAGTTCCGCGACGACGTCGTGAACGTTGCTCGCAACCGTGAGCCGGGCCAGCACCTGAAGCAGATCGCGGCTGACTTCGGGATCAGCGAGTCGTGCCTGACGAACTGGATGAAGGCAGCCGACGTCGAAGACGGCGTCAAGCCCGGAACGACCGCGGCGGAGAACGCGGACCTGCGGGAGGCCCGCAAGCGGATCCGGCTGCTCGAGCAGGAGAACGAGGTGCTGCGCCGGGCGGCGGCCTACCTGTCGCAGGCGAACCTGCCGGGAAAATGATCTACCCGCTCGTCCGAGAGCTCGCCGTCGACGGGATCGCTGTGACGGTGACGTGCCGGGTCCTGAGGATCGCCCGCCAGCCCTACTACCGGTGGCTGACCGCCCCGGTCACTCCCAGCGAACTCACGCAGGCTCACCGGGCCAACGCGCTGTTCGACGCCCATCGCGACGATCCAGAGTTCGGCTACCGGCTGCTGGTCGACGAGGCTGCCGCCGGCGGGCAGCCGATGGCCGCGCGCACGGCCTGGGCGATCTGCTCGGCCAACCGGTGGTGGAGCGCGTTCGGCAAGCCCCGTCGGGGCAAGGGCGGCCGTTCCGGACCGCCGGTGCACGACGACCAGGTCAACCGTGTCTTCACCGCCGAGGCGCCCAACGCCGTGTGGTTGACCGACATCACCGAACACCGCACCGCCGAGGGCAAGCTCTACCTGTGCGCGGTCAAGGACGTGCACTCCAACCGGATCGTCGGCTACTCCATCGACTCACGGATGAAGTCCAGGCTCGCGGTCACCGCGCTGGATAACGCCGTCGCCCGGCGCCATGCCGACGGCGCCGACGTGGCCGGCTGCATCGTGCACTCCGACCGCGGATCCCAATTCCGCAGCCGGGAATTCGTGCATGCCCTCAACCGGCATCAGCTGTCCGGCTCGATGGGCAGAGTCGGCGCGGCCGGCGATAACGCAGCCATGGAGTCGTTCTTCGCCCTGCTGCAGAAGAACGTGCTCGACCGCCGACACTGGCGCACCCGGCAAGAGCTGCGGATCGCGATCGTCACCTGGATCGAACGGACCTACCACCGCCGGCGGCGTCAGGACGCCCTCGGTCGACTCACGCCCATCGAGTACGAGACCATCGTGCCCACAATGGCCGCGCAGGCAGCCTGACCCAACCTGTCACCGATCCGTGCAGCAGTCCC
>NZ_SPQP01000081.1 GCF_004571075.1 Blastococcus sp. TF02A-35 | reverse complement strand
GCGCCGCTGGCGGGCGAGGGCTACGAGGCCTGGGTGGCCGGCCGCGACCCGGACACCGGCAACCCACGGGGGCGGCTGCGCACCGACGAGCGGGCGGTGCGCTTCGTCGAAGTGGTAGTCAACGGCCCGAAGTCCTGGTCGCTGGCCGCCGCGATGCACTACGACGTCGCGGACGCCTACGACGCAGCCCAAGACCGCGCCGCCGCCCAGATCATCGGCTGGCTCGCCGGCCACGCGACGACCCGGGTGGGCCCGCGCGGCGGCCAGGTCCAGGTGCCGGTGGAGGTGCTGGAGGCGGTGACGGTGAGGCACTACACCTCCCGCGCCGGAGACCCGCACCGGCATCTGCACCTGCAGATCGGCGCCCGGGTTTTCGCCGCCGAACAATGGCGCGGGCTGCACACAGTCGGAATCCGCGACTCTCTCGCCGCCATCAATGGAATCGGGCACGCCGCGGTGGCCTGCGATCCGCAGTTCCGGGCCGCACTCGCCGCGCACGGCTTCACCCTGGATGCGACTGGAGAAATACCGGAGCTTGCCGCCTACGTCGGCCCGTTCAGCGCAAGGGCGACGCAGATCGGGCGCAACCTGGACCGCTACGAGCGCAACTGGATGGTGGCGCACCCCGGAGAACAGCCCGGTCCGGCGCTGCGGCGGGCGTGGGATGCCCGCGCCTGGGCCGAGGGGCGCCCGGACAAGGTCATCCCCCGCTCCGGGGCCGACCTCGTGGCGCGGTGGCGAGCCGAGCTGGGGGCGTTGGGCTATCGCGATCCGGCCCACCCCGTCTCACTGGCCCCGACCCCCATCGGCGCGCTCGACCGCGAAGCTGCCGTCGACACCGTGCTGACCCGGCTGGCCGCCAGCCGCTCGGCCTGGAACGCCGCCGACGTCCGCGGCGAGGTCGAGCGGTTGATCGCCGCCGACGGCATCGTCGCCCACACGGCGGTGCGCCTCGAGCTGGCCGAGGACCTCAGCGCCCGCGCTCTCGACCGGTGCGTTCCCCTGGTGGACCGGGAGGGAGTGCCCGAACACGTCCGGTCCTGGACCTCGCGACCGGTGCTCGCCGTGGAGGCCGACCTGCGCATCCGGTTCGCCGCCCGCGCCGGTCAGCCACCGCTGGGTGCACCGCCGTTGGCGCCGCTGCCGGCTGGCATTGTCCGGGGCCTGGACGCTGGTCAGGCCGCGGCGGTCGCCGTCCTGGCCGGCGACCGGCGGTTGATGGTCGTGGAGGGCGCGGCCGGGACGGGCAAGACCACTACGCTGGCCGCTGCCCGTGACCTGCTGCAGCGGCAGGGACGGCGGCTGATGGTGGTCACCCCGCTGAAGGCCGCCCAGGCCGCCCGCGCGGAGGTGGGCGTGACCACCGGGTCGGCAGCGTCCCTCGTCTTCGCCCACGGCTGGCGATGGAACGAGCACGGCGAGTGGACCCGACTCGTCCTCGGCGAGGTCGACCCGGTCACCGACCGCATCCACACCGGGCCGGCGGAGGGGAGCCGGCTGCGGCCCGACGATCTGCTGATCGTCGACGAGGCCGGCATGGTCGACCAGGACACCGCCCGCGCTCTGCTCACCCTCGCCGACGAGGCCGGGGTGCGGCTGGCGCTGCTGGGCGACCGCCACCAGCTCGCCGCGGTCGGCCGCGGCGGGGTCCTGGACCTGGCCACCGCTCAGGTCGACCCGGCCGCCCATCTCACTCTGGAGTCGGTGCACCGCTTCATCCGCACCAACGGCACCGGCCAGTCGGTTCCGGACCGCGAGTACGCCGAGCTGACGTTGGCGATGCGGCGGGGTGACACCCCGGGTGAGGTGTTCGACGCCCTCCTCGCCCGCGGCCGGATTCACCTGCCCCGACCACGTCGCGCTGCAGGACGCCCTGGCCGCGATCGCCGCCCACGAGCATCGGGCGGCCGTCGTCGCCGTGGTGGCCGACACCCGCGAGCAGGTCACCGAGCTGAACGCCGCCATCCGCGACCGGCTGGTCGCCGACGGCCGCGTCGATGACGTCCGGGTGGTGATCACGCGGGCGGGGCAGCGGATCGGCGCCGGCGACCGGATCGCCACCCGGCGCAACGACCGGAACCTGGAGGTGGCCAACCGGGACACGTGGACCGTCACCGCGGTCGGCCGACGAGGCGGGCTGCTGGTCACCTCCGACACGGCCACCGGGGTCGTCCCCCGGGGCAATGTCACCCCGGCCGGCGCACCAGTCCGGGTGCTGCCCGCCGGCTACGTCACCGACCACGTGGAGCTGGCCTACGCCACCACCGCGTACGGCGTGCAGGGGAACACCGTTCCCACCGCGCACGTGGTGATCGGCGACCAGACCGGCGCGGCCTCGGCCTACGTCGGCATGACCCGCGGACGGGTGTCCAACACCGCGCACCTCGTCGCCGCCGACGTGGCCGAGGCCCGGGCGCAGTGGATCGCCGTCTTCGGCCGCGACCGGGCCGACCTCGGCCCCGGCCACGCCGCCGAGCTGGCCGCTCGAGAGGCCGCCCGCGACCGCCAGGACCGGTCGCCCGACCGGACGGCAGCCGCTCCCCCGCGGCCCGTCGTGCCGGTACCGAGCGTCCCCCGTCCCGAGGCGGAGCGGCGGGGACCATCCCTCGCCCGTGGGGGCGCCGCGCCGGGCATCGGTCGATGAACATGGCCGCCTCCACCGAGTGGCGGCGTCGGGCCCCGACCCCAGCACCAGGAGGAGAAC
>NZ_SPQP01000080.1 GCF_004571075.1 Blastococcus sp. TF02A-35 | reverse complement strand
ACCGCGAAGGACAGCGAGATCGACAAGGTCGTGGGCCTGGAGCTGGGTGCCGACGACTACGTGACCAAGCCGTACTCGGCGCGCGAGCTGGTCGCCCGCATCCGCGCGGTGCTGCGCCGCCGCGGGGGCGGGGAGGTCCGCGGCCGGCTGCTCCGCGACGGGCGCCGCAGCCGGGTGCCCGGCCCGTTCCGGCTGCTCAGGCCGGGGAACGGCCCGGATGACGGCAGCGCCGACGGGGTCGGCGACGTCCTCCTCGTCCTGCGGGAGAGGGATCGCCGTCGTCAGGGCACGTGCCACACCAGTCACGCGGGCAACGCTAGTCACGACTCGGTAACGGTCCCGCTGGAACGCCGGCACGGGCGCGACGGGCGTGTCGGCCCCACCGTGGTGTCGGACACGGTGCGTGACTGAGAGATCGCTGACGCGCGTCGGAGGGTGGCCAGGGCAGCAGTGCGTGGCAGCATGCAACCTCATGCGCATCGGCACCGTTCGCCGCGGCCGGGCACAGGAGGCGGAGTCCGGCGTCGCCGGCACCGCACGCCTGGACCGCCGCACCAAGAACCTGACGAAACGACTGCGCCCCGGCGACATCGCCGTCATCGACCACGTCGACATCGACCGGGTCAGCGCCGATGCCCTCGTCGGCTGCAAGGTCGCGGCGGTCGTCAACGCCGCGCCCAGCATCTCCGGCCGCTACCCGAACCTGGGCCCCGAGATCCTCATCAACGCCGGGATCCCGCTGCTGGACCAGGTCGGCAAGGACGTCTTCGGCAAGCTCAAGGAAGGCACGCACGTCCGGCTCGACGGCAACACGCTGGTCGCCGACGACGGCACCGTGCTCGCCGAGGGCACCGCGCACGACGCGAAGTCGGTGGCCGCGGCCATGACCGAGGCCAAGGCGGGCCTGTCGGTGCAGCTCGAGGCGTTCGCCGCCAACACCATGGAGTACATGAAGCGGGAGCGCGCGCTCCTGCTCGACGGCGTCGGCGTCCCCGACGTCACCACCAACCTCGACGGCCGGCACGCCCTCGTCGTGGTGCGCGGCTACGACTACAAGGAGGACCTGCACGCCCTCCGCCCCTACATCCGCGACTACCGGCCGGTGCTGATCGGCGTCGACGGCGGCGCGGACGCGCTGGTCGAGCTCGGCTACCAGCCGGACATGATCATCGGCGACATGGACTCGGTGAGCGACGACGTGCTGCGCTCCGGCGCGGAGGTCGTCGTGCACGCCTACGCCGACGGGCGCGCCCCCGGCCTGGCCCGCGTGCAGGACCTCGGCGTGGACGCCATCACCTTCCCGGCCGCCGCCACCAGCGAGGACATCGCGATGCTGCTGGCCGACGAGAAGGGCGCCAAGCTCATCGTCGCCGTCGGCACGCACGCCACGCTGGTCGAGTTCCTCGACAAGGGCCGCGGCGGCATGGCCTCCACCTTCCTCACCCGCCTGCGCCTGGGCGGCAAGCTGGTCGACGCCAAGGGCGTCAGCCGGCTCTACCGCAGCCGCATCTCGACCGCAGCCCTCGTGGTCCTCGTCCTCGCCGCCTTCGTCGCGATCGGGTCGGCGCTGGCCGTCTCCGCCGCCGGGCGCGTCTACCTGGACCTGCTGCTCGACCAATGGAACAGCTTCATGTTCTGGCTGGAGAACCTCCTCTCGTGATCGACTTCCGCTATCACCTGGTCTCGCTGATCGCCGTCTTCCTGGCGGTCGCGCTCGGCATCGTCATCGGCACCACGCAGCTGAACCAGCCGATCCTCAACGACATCGAGAGCCAGGTGACCGCCCTCGAGCAGGACAAGCGCTCGCTGGAGGACCGCACCCAGGCGCTGCAGGCCCAGCTCGACACGGCGGAGGGCTTCAGCGAGGCCGTCGCACCGGCGCTGGTGGGTGGCGCGCTCGCCGGCCGCTCCGTGCTGCTGCTCGCCGCCGACGAGGAGGTCTCCCTCGAGACGGTGGAGCAGGTCACCGCCCTGGTGCAGGAGGCCGACGGCGCGGTGAGCGGGGTCCTGCGGCTGCGCCCCGAGTACGCCGACCCGGCCTCGGCGACGAGCCTGCAGAGCTACGTCAACGGCCCCGGCCGCCCCGCCGGGATCGAGCTGCCGGAGGACGGCGACGCCGACGTGCTCGTCGCCTCGCTGCTGGCGCAGGTCCTCATGACGCCGCCCGGCGGCCCGGCCCCCGACACCGCCGCGATCTCCTCGGTGGTCTCCGGCCTGAGCTCGCTGGACGTCCTGCGGCAGGAGAGCTCCTCCGTCGCGCCCGCCGACTACGCGGTGGTGCTCACCTCGGGCGAGACCCAGGGCGACGACGCCGAGACCCGCAACGCCACCCTGGTCGAGCTCGTCCGGGCCCTGGACGCCGCAGGCTCCGGAGCGGTCGTCTCCGGGGACGGCGCGTCGGCCCGCGAGGCCGGGCTGGTCGGCGTCGTGCGCGCCGACCCGACGCTGGCCACGGCCGTCTCCACCGTCGACAACGTCGGCACCCCCGTCGGGCGCATCAGCACGGTCCTGGCGCTGGGGCGCGAGGCGGAGGGCACCTCGGGCAAGTACGGGACGGGCGAGGACACCCAGCCGGTGCCGCCGGTGCCCGCCGCCGCCCAGTGACCGGGCGCGTGGCCGGCCGACGCCGGGTGCTGCTGGCGCTGGCCGGGGCCGGCGCCACA
>NZ_SPQP01000007.1 GCF_004571075.1 Blastococcus sp. TF02A-35 | reverse complement strand
CTGCTCGGCATCCAGGCGCTGACCCCGCTGATGACCGACGGAGGCTCGGTCGTCGTCGTCGGGTCGGTCGCCGCGCTGACCGGGCACTACCCGGTCGCCTACACCGCCAGCAAGTGGGCGCTGCGGGCCCGAGCCGGTCCAGCAGGCCCACCGTCCCGGCGACCACGACGACCAGCACCACCGCGAGCGCCAGCGGGGCCGGCAGCGGCGCCTCCGAGACCGGCGCGCGGGCGGCGATGTCGTCGCGGACGGAGGCCACCCATCCGCCCAGCACCCCCACGCCGATGCCCACCGAGGCGACCGTCGACCAGGCGTCCCCGAGCCGTTCGGTCCAGGTGACGCCCGCCCGCTGCGCGGCGCTGCGCCGGGTCAGCCGGCGGACCTGCCGTCCGTCGAGGGCATCGGCTGCGACGGCGCGGGGGCCGGGCACGTCAGCCCTCGGGAGCGGTCATGGCGCGACGCGCCGAGGCGGTCGGCAGCAGGCGGCACTCGTCCTCGTCGAGGAGCAGGGCGGCGTCGGCGACCGTGCTCACGAAGCCCGGGTCGTGGCTGGCGAACAGCACCGCCAGGCCGCGGTCCCGCTCGGCCGCCACCCGCTCCGCCAGCGCCGTCCGCATCTCGTGGTCCAGCCGGCGCTCCGGCTCGTCGAGCACCAGGACCCGCGCCGGCCGCACGAACGCCGCCGCCAGGGCGAGCCGGCGGCGCTGGCCGGAGGACAGGCGCGAGGGCAGCGCGTCGGCGCGGTCCCCGATCCCGAACGCCGCCACCTCCGCGGCGACGACCTCCTCGGCGTCGGCGACGCCGTGCCCGCGGGCGGTCAGCAGCAGGTGCTCCCGTCCGGTGAGCGACGGGAAGAACGCGTCGTCGTCGAGGACCTGGGCCACGTCGCGGCGGAAGCCCGCGCGTCCCTCGTCGACCGGCTCGCCGTCGAACAGGGCGAGGCCCGCCAGCGGTGGCAGCAGCCCCACCAGGGTGTGCAGCGCGGTGGACTTGCCCGCGCCGTTGGGCCCGATGAGGGCCAGCGCGGACCCGGCCGTCAGCCGCAGGCTCAGCGGCGCGCAGGTGGGGACGCCGTCGTGCCCCACCACCAGCCCCTCGGCGGCCAGCACCGGAGCTTCCGCCTCGTCGCGCACCTGCCCCAACCTAGGTCAGGGCGCCGGGTGCGGCGGGGAGGTCAGTCGGAGGTCCTGCCGTCCCGCCAGTAGCCCATGAACGCCACCGAGCGGCGGTCGACGCCGACGCCCTGGACCAGGTGCCGCCGGAGGCCCTTGACCACGCCGGCCTCGCCGGCGAGCCAGGCGTAGACGCCGGAGGAGCCGCGCACCGTGGTGTCGTCGGGCACCTCCCAGAGGATCTCGGAGTCGACGTCGACGTCCGTGAGCTCGACCGCGGGGGAGGGGGCCAGCCGGTCGCCGAGCTCCTCGACCGCGGCGACGACGGCGGCGGTGAGCAGCTGGCCGCGGGGGGCCGGCGGCGCGTCCGCGACGGCCTGCCGGGGCAGCCAGGTGACCTCCACCCCGCGCGGGGTGGCCACGTTCAGGGCGTCGCCCGCCGTCGGGACCTCGAGCAGCACCCGGGCCTGCCGGCCCTCGGGCAGGCTCTCGACGATCGCGCAGATCGCCGGTACCGCCGTCTCGTCGCCGGCGATGAGCAGGCAGGAGGCGTCGGCCGGCGGGTGCCACTCGAACCCGCCGGTGGGCCCGGCGAAGCGGGCGTTCGGGCCGACCAGGACCACCTCGTCGCCGACGGCGGCCTGCTCGGCCCACGCCGACGCCGGGCCGGTCGCGCCGTGCAGCACGAAGTCGACGTCCACCTCGAGCAGCTCGGGGCGGGCGGCCCGCACCGTGTAGGTGCGGATGGGCATCTGCCGCTCCGGCGGCAGGGCCCGCCAGGCGCCGTACCAGTCGTCGCCGGCCGGGCAGTCGACGACGCCGCGGCCGGGGAGGGGGAGGAGGACCTTGATCCGCTGGTCCCAGCCGTTGGAGGCGAAGACGTCGAGCTCCGGGCCGCTGAAGGTGACCCGCAGGAAGCTGGGGCCCAGCCGCTGCACCTGGGCCACCTGCACGGGGAACGTGCGGTAGGCGGGGACCTGGACGGTCTCGACGGTCACGCGGGCTCCCGGGCTCGGCAGGTGCAGACCGTCTTTCGACTTAGGCTAGCCTCACCTGGCTTTCGGCAGTCTTGCACACGGCTGCCACGGAGACCAGGGCCGCGTCCCATCCGCGCCCGGACGAGGAGAACCATGACGACGCGCACGCTGCGCGCTGCCGGCCTGACCCTGGCCGCCGCCCTGGCGCTGACCGCCTGCGGTGGCGGCACCGAGCCCGAGGAGGGAGCGGGCGGCACGGCCGCCGGGGAGGGCTTCCCGCGCACCGTCGAGCACGCGATGGGCAGCACCGAGATCCCCTCCGAGCCGGAGCGGGTGGTGGTCCTGGACACCGGGGAGCTGGACTCGGTCCTCTCGCTCGGGGTCACGCCGGTCGGCGCCGTCACCACCTCGGTGTCGGACGGCTTCCTCAGCTACCTGGCCGACGACGCCGAGGACGTCGAGGTCGTCGGCACGATCGCCGAGCCCGACCTGGAGGCGATCGCCGCGCTGGAGCCGGACCTGATCCTGTCCAACAAGGTCCGGCACGAGGCCCTCTACGGCCAGCTGTCCCAGATCGCGCCGACGGTCTTCGCCGAGCGGGTCGGGGCGGTGTGGAAGGAGAACCTGCTGCTGGACGCGCTCGCGCTCGGCCGCGAGGAGGAGGCCCGGTCCGCGCTGGAGGAGTACGAGGCCGACGCCGCGGCGCTGGGGGAGGACCTGGGCGACCCCAGCGGGACGACGGTCAGCGCCCTGCGGTTCGTCGAGGGGACGATCCGCGTCTACACGGGGCAGTCCTTCATCGGCACCGTGCTGGCCGACATCGGCCTGGACCAGCTGGAGCTGCCCACCGACCAGGTGCCCACGTTCGCCGAGCTCTCGCCCGAGGAGCTGACGCAGGCCGACGCCGACCTCGTCCTGTACTCCTCCTACGGCCCGGCGACCGACTCCGGTGAGCAGTCGGTCGTCGCCGGCCCGCTGTGGCCGCGCCTGACGGCGGTGGCCGAGCAGCGTGCCTACGCCGTCGAGGATGACGTCTTCTACACCGGCATCGGCCTGCGCGCGGCGACGCTGCAGCTCGAGCAGCTGCGCGACCTGGCGCTCTGACCCGCTACGACGACGAGGGCCCCCTCCCGGATCGGGAGGGGGCCCTCGGTGCGCCGGACCGGGTGGGTCAGGCGGGCGTCTCGGTGACGATCTGCGCGGCCAGGTACTGCGGCGCGCCGACCCGCTCGATGGCGGCCAGCTGGGCCTCGAACCAGTCGGCGTGCTTCTCCTCGTCCCGGACCATCTCCTCGAAGACGGCGGCGGTGCCGTGGTCGCCGAGGTCGTGGCACTCCTTGGCCGAGGCGTTGAACTGGGCGACGGCGTTCTTCTCGCTGTCGAGGGCCAGCACCAGCATCTCCTCGGCCGTCTCGCCGATCCGGATGGCGCCGAGGCGCTGCAGGTTCGGGTGGCCGTCGAAGAGCAGCACCCGCTGGATCAGGGCGTCGGCGTCGCGCATCTCGTCGATGGAGAGGTCGTAGAACACCTTGCCGAGCTTCGGCAGGCCCCACGCGTCGAGCATGCGCGCGTTGAGGAAGTACGTGTTGGTGACGGTGAGCTCGAAGGTCAACGCGTCGTTGAGCAGTTCGACCACACGGGGGCTAACGGGCTGCACCAGCGACTCCCAGCTCTCGCTCCGCCGGGCGCTCGGTCGTGCTCCCGGCGCGGACCGGGCAATGCTTGCACACGAGCTCGCGCATCGACTCGACGCAGTTGCCGCAGGTGCGGCCGGCCCCGGTCGCCCGGGCGACGTCGGCGATGCACCGGGCGCCGTTGGCGATGGCCTCGAGGATGTCGCGGTCGGTCACCACGTTGCAGTGGCACACGTACATGGAGCGCATCGCCTCACGTCGGGGCAGGGGTCGCGCCGCTCCGCCGGGGCAGGGCAGCCCGCGCAGGTTAGCCTGTCCTAACCCGATCGCGCCAGGTGTGCTGGTCAGCGGGGCGGCTAGGTTCGGGGCGTGCCCGACCTCGCCGCCCGCGCCCGCCAGCTCCTGGACCTGCACACCGACCCGCGCGTCCTCGTCCTCGCCAACGTGTGGGACGTCGTCTCGGCCCGCGTGGTCGCGGCCACCGACGGCGTCGCGGCGCTGGCGACCGCCAGCCACTCGGTCGCGGCCGCTCTCGGCTACGAGGACGGCGAGCGGATCCCGCTGGACCTGCACCTGCAGGTGGTCGCGCGCATCGCCGCGGCCGTGGACCTGCCGGTGTGGATGGACATGGAGGCCGGCTACGGCGACCCGGGGGCGACGGCGCGCGGCGCCATCGAGGCCGGGGCCGTCGGCGGCAACCTGGAGGACGGCATGCGCCCGCTGGAGGAGTCGGTGGCCGCGGTGGAGGCGGTGCTCGCCGCCGGGCGGGCGGCGGGCGTCGACTTCGTGCTCAACGCCCGCACCGACGCCGTCCTGCTCGCCGACCCCGCCGCCGCTCGCGCCGAGGTGCTCACCGAGGCGGTGCGCCGCGGGCGGGCCTACCTGGCGGCCGGCGCCCCGGTGGTCTTCGTGCCCGGTGTCACCGACCGCGAGGAGGTCGCCGTCCTGGCCGAGGCGTTCGGTCCCGGCCGGCTGAGCGTGCTCGCCGTCCCCGGCCGGTCGCCCTCGGTGCGCGAGCTGCAGGAGCTGGGCGTGGCCCGGGTCTCCACCGGCCCGAACGCGCTGCGGGTCGCGCTCACCGCGCTGCAGGACGCCACGGCTGCCCTGGTCGCCGGCGGCGGGCTCCCGCCGGGCACCCGCGCGCTGGCCTGAGCCGGGGAACGGCACGGGCCCGGCCGCCCCTCGGAGGAGCGACCGGGCCCGTGCCGGTGGCGGAGGTCAGCCCAGCAGCATGCTGCGGACCACCCAGAGCGCGACGACGACGGCGATGGCCGCGGCCAGCCCGACGTAGAGCCGGCGCTCGCGCACCCGGTCGGCCTCGGTCTCGTCGGCCAGGGCCAGCGGGTCCGCCCACACCGGGGGCAGGCCCCCGCAGCGGGCGAGCAGGTCGTCGGTGACCACGATCGGCGGCGAGACGCGGAACGGCTGCCCGGCGCCCACGAGCCCGTGGGTGGTGCTCATACGGTGACCCTCCCGGTCTTCTCGGTCTTGTCCCAGGTCATCGCGGCCCCGCGGAACTCCTTGACGTAGGCGTCCACGGTGATCGCGCACATCATCGGCCCGAAGCCGACCAGGTAGAGCGCCAGCGGTGCCAGCGGGCGCCCCCAGCGGGTGCCCTCCAGCTTGCGGACCCCGTAGGCCAGCGGGATGCAGAGCACCAGCCAGCTGTAGACGAACAGCGTCCAGAAGGTCTCGGCCGTCCCCGACAGCGGGACGACCCCGGGGAACGCGGCGGCCAGCAGGACGACGAAGGAGATGGCGCCGGGGAACAGCAGCGCCTCCCGCCAGACCCGCAGGCCGGTGCGCGGGTCCACCGAGATCGTCAGCGTGATCATGAAGACGAAGGTGGCGATCGGCACGAAGACCGCCGCACCGAACACGTCCGAGGCCAGCCGGCTGTCGAGCAGGTACAGCCCGATGAGGCCGATCGAGGTCAGCAGCATCGCCACCGGCAGCAGCAGGATCGCGAACCAGAAGATGCCGAAGAAGAAGCCACCGAGGCCCGGGTGCACCGAGCGCCGGAACCACAGGTGCTTGTACATCGACGTGATCTGCACGTTGCCGCGCGCCCAGCGCAGCCGCTGCTTCCACAGGGCGTCGATGCCGGCGGGCTCCTCGGCCAGCACGCGGGCGTGCGGCTCGAAGACGACCCGTCGGCCGGCGAGCTGGGTGCGGAACGTGGTGACGGTGTCCTCGGCCAGCGAGGAGGTGTCGATCTGGCCGCCGATGGCCTCCAGGTTCTCCCGGGAGTGCAGCTGCGCCCCGCCCGCCAGGCAGGCCATCGCACCGGCGACGTTCTGCGCCCGGCGGGAGGCGGCCTGCGCGGCCAGGTAGTCGAAGCCGATGAAGCGGGTGATGCCCTGCGGGTCGCCGCTGCCCTCGCGGATGTAGGCGGTGACCGCGCCGACCGTCGGGTCGGCCAGGTGGCGGGTCATCTTGCGCAGCGAGGCCGGCTCGTAGATGACGTCGGCGTCCATGATCAGGAGCGCCTCCATCCAGTCCTCGGCCAGGATGTGGCGCAGCCCGTGGTTCAGGGTGTGCGCCTTGCCCTCGCCGCCCTTCTCGCGGCGCAGGTGCACGACCCGGCCGGGGAAGCGCTCGGCGCAGCGGGCGAGCACCGCGGGGGTGTCGTCGGTGCTGGCGTCGTCCACCACGTAGACCCGCAGGCGGTCCGGCGGGTAGTCCAGGCCCATCAGGCGCTCGATCGAGGTGGTGAGGACCGCCGCCTCGTTCCAGGCCGGGATCACCACCGCCACGTTGGGCAGGTACGGCCCGGTCTCGCGGTAGTGGTTGCGCACCGCGTGCAGCGGGATCACCAGGAACTGCGCGAGGCCGGCGACCACCGGGATCGCGCCCACGGCGACGAGCAGCAGCAGGAAGACGGCCAGCGCCGTCTCCCCCGTGGTGTCGGGGAGGAGGTCGGTCATCGGGTTCCCACCAGTCGGGTCGCGGAGGCCGCGTCGGCCACCCAGGAGTAACGGCCCACGGTCGTGGCCTCGTGGCTGTCGGTGGAGCCGACGAGGGTGACCCCGGCGGCGGCGAGCTGGAGCACCACGCGGGGGCCGGGGCAACGCCACTTCTCGTTGACCTCGACCGTGGTCCCGGTGCGGACCGCCGCGTCGGCGATGGCGGCGACGTGCTCGTCGAGCAGCTCGCTCTCGTGCAGGCCGATCTTCGGCAGCAGGGAGAACAGGTGGGCCAGCTGGCCGCGGCCGGCCCGCTCCATCGCGCCCACCGTGGCGGTGACCAGGATGCTCATCGCGTCCTCGGCCGAGAGGCCGGCGGCGAGCTCCTCGATGGTGCGGCGGGGGCTCCACGGGCCGTCGGGGCCGGGGAACTGGTGGTCGGCGATCAGCACGCGGTCCACGCCACCGGGGCCCACCACGAGGTCGTCGGGCACGTCGAGGCGGCCCGAGGCGTCGAGGATCTTCGCCTCGACCCCGGTGAGCACCTCCAGGCCCTCGACCCGGGGCAGGGCGGAGACCTCGGCCAGGAAGCCGGGCACCCAGGTCGTCGTCGTCCGGACGTGGTCGACCATGCGGATGCTGGCCAGGCCGGTGTCGCGGGCGGCGACCAGGTTCTCCATCGGCGCGCTGACGGCGTCGTCGGACCAGGTGGAGTGCACGTGGTGGTCGGTGAGCAGCAGGTCCAGCTCCCCGAGTGCGGTGGTCATCGTGCGGTCTCCTCGGCGACGACGTCGGTCAGGGGCAGGAAGACGTCCTCGAGGTACCGGACGACGGCGAGCTCGCGGAACGGCACCGAGGCCGGCAGCGGCCGCTCCAGCGCCAGGTCCAGGGCCAGGGAGGGCATGTCGACGCCCGCGGCCACGGTCAGCGGCATCGCCCCGGGGAAGCGCGGGTTGACCTCGAGCAGCGCCGGGCGCCCCTCGGCGTCCCTGCGCAGCTGCACGTTGGCCACGCCGACCAGGCCGATGGCGGCGGCCACCTGGCGGGCGGTCTCCTCCAGCTCCGGGTCGGCCACCGTGGTGCCCGCGACGGAGACGCCGGAGTCGACGCGCAGCCGCGAGCGCGGGACGGCGGCGACGACGGTGCCGTCGGCGTCGGCCAGGGTGTCGACCGAGTACTCGTCGCCGGGCAGGTTGGCCTGCACCAGGATGTCCTCGTCGCTGCCCAGGGCGCGCAGGGCGTCGGCGGACTCCACGAGGTGGACGCCCCGCGAGCCGGCGCCGCGGCGCGGCTTGACGATGACCGGGTAGTCCCAGCTGTCGGGGTCGGTCTCGCCGAGCAGGGCGGTGCGCGGGGTCCGGACGACGCCGGTGCAGCGCTGGGCCAGCGCGTACTTGTCCAGGCAGACCTCGAGGGTCTCCAGGCTCGGGGCGGCCAGCGTGGTGCCGACGGCCTCCAGGCGCTTGCGCTCGGCGGCCAGCCGCGGGAGCTCGACGTCGACGGTGGAGAAGAGGACGTCGACCCGCTCGCGCTCGCACAGCTCGACCAGGTGGTCGACGAACTCCTCGCTCAGGCCGGGGCGGACCAGGTGACGCGCACCGGCCTCCACGAGGTAGAGGCCGCTGGCGTAGCGGTCCATGTCGGCCGCGAGCAGCACGACGTCGTCGCGCCGGGCCAGCGAGCGGAGCACGGCGATGCCGGCCGGGCCGCCGGCGCCGGTCACGAGGACGCGGGTGGGGGAGGAGTCAGACACCGAAGCGCTCCGGGGTGGTCGAGGAGGTGGACGTGGGCTGGAAGGCGGAGTCGCTCGTGGCGCCGACGACGCCACCGGCGTCGCGGATGACCTCGAGCGGCTCGCAGTACCGGCCGCCGCTGCCGTAGCGGGACCAGTAGCGGGCGGTGGCCAGGACGAAGTCGTCCTCGAGGTAGGCGCGGATGCCGGCCTGGGAGCGGAAGCTCTTGAGCAGCTCGAGCTTGGTCCGCGTGAAGTTGTCGATGTTCACGAAGCGGGTCGGCCGGAAGTCGATGGTGGCCGACGGGCTCTGGAAGCAGGCGACCGTCGGCACCGACCGGGTGGCCACGCTCGCGGCCTGGTGCACCGCGCGGTGGTCCTGGTGCCGGTCGTTGGCCGAGTGCGTGTAGACGATGGTCGGGCGGACCTCGGCCACGACCCGCTCGATAATCGACATCGTCGGGTCCATCGGGCTGATGCGGGTGTCCTCGAGGTCCTCGAGGAACAGCCGGGCGCCGATCTTCTCGGCGGCGGCCAGCGACTCGTTCTGCCGGTCGTCGACCTCGCCGCCGCGGGCACCGCGGGACAGGGTCAGGATGACGACCTGGTCGCCGGCGGAGCGGTGGGCGGCCAGGGTGCCGCCGACGCCGATCTCCACGTCGTCCGGGTGCGCGCCGACGGCCAGCACGGTCTGCCGCTGCGGGGCGGCGGCGCGCTTGGCCGCGGCGCTCTCGGCCAGCCGGCGGATCGTGGCGGCCAGGGTGTCCTTGGGGACGGGCTTGACGAGGAACTCGTCGGCCTGCCGGCGGAGGGCGTCGACGGCGTAGTCGACCGACGCGTGCGCGGTCATCACGGTGACCGGGAGGTCGGGGCGGACCTGGCGGAGCCGGTCGAGGAACTCCAGCCCGGTCATGCCGGGCATCTCGATGTCGGTGATGGCGGCGTCGAACTCGACGCGGGCGAGGAGGGCGAGCGCCTCCAGCGGGTCCGCGCACGTGGTCACGGTCATGCCACCGCGCTGCAGCACGGTGCGCACGAAGAGTGCGGTGTCGGCGTCGTCGTCGACGACGAGGACGTGCAGAGCACCGTCCACGGTTCCGGCTCCCGTCGGTCGGGTCCCCCGGCGGCGCCGGGAGGGGGACGGGCGTCCCCGTGGGTGTTGACGGCGGGAGCGCCGGCGGTCATGAGCCGCACCGCACCGGTCTCACCCCTCGGGGGGAGACGACCCGGCCAGGGGACCCGCCGGTCGCTCAAGCAGCGCTTTTCCCGTGCCGATCACCCGGTCAGGTGACGGAGGACCACAGGGCCCGCCGCGCCGTCAGACGCAGCGTGAGGAGGAGACGTCGTGCCGGAACAGTCCGTGCTGGTGGTCGAGGACACCGCGGAGATCCGCGAGCTCGTGACCACGGTCCTCGAGCGCGCCGGGTTCGCCGTGCGTGCCGTGGGCACCGGTGGCGAGGCGCTCGCGGAGGTGCGGCGGGACCCGCCGGACCTCATCGTGCTCGACCTCGGCCTGCCGGACGCCGACGGCACCGAGGTGTGCCGCCAG
Source organism: Blastococcus sp. TF02A-35 (assembly GCF_004571075.1). Classification (GTDB taxonomy): domain Bacteria; phylum Actinomycetota; class Actinomycetes; order Mycobacteriales; family Geodermatophilaceae; genus Blastococcus. The sequence goes on along the minus strand of NZ_SPQP01000007.1, from coordinate 125,138 downwards.
ATCCGCGCCGAGACGCCCTGCTACGTCCTCATGCTCACCGCGCGGGCGGAGGAGGTCGACCTCCTGATCGGCCTGGCCGTGGGCGCCGACGGGTACATGGCGAAGCCGTTCTCCCCGCGCGAGCTCACCGCACGGGTGCAGGCGATGCTGCGCTTCCCGCGCACCGCCCCCGCGGCCACCCCCATGGGGGCCGAGGACGCGGACTCGGTCCGCCGGCTCGCCGAGCTCGAGGTGGACGAGGACAGCCGGGAGGTCCGGGTCGACGGCGAGGTCGTCGACCTCACCCGGACGGAGTTCGACCTGCTCGCCGCCCTGGCCTCGCGGCCGGGCCGGGTGCTGCAGCGCGAGACGCTGCTGCGCGAGGTCTGGCAGACCGACTGGGAGGGCAACCTCCGGCTGGTGGAGGCGCACATGTCCAACCTGCGCCGGAAGCTGGTCGCGGCCGGCCTGAGCTCGCCGGAGATCAAGACCGTCCGGGGGGTCGGCTACCGCCTGGTCGCCTGAGGCAGCACCCCCGTCCCGGACGGGGCCTGAGACGACAGGAGGACCCCCGCCGAGGCGGGGGTCCTCCTGTCGTCTCAGGCGAGTGCGAGGGCCTGGAGCTCCTGGACCCGGGAGTGGGCCAGGACGCCGCGGCGGGCGTCGGCGGCGATGGCGCGGCAGATCGAGGCGACCTCCGGGTGGCCCAGCTGGCCGCTGGTCCCCGCCAGGGTGTTCGCGGCGGAGGCGACGGCGGGGGCGTCCCCGGCCGAGGTGGAGGTCCGGATCGCGGTGAGCCGCTCGGGCAGGGCGCTCAGGTACATCTCCTGCAGGCGGTCCATGAGCTCGGCGTCGAGGTCCTCGTCGTGCAGGTCGGCCTCGTCCTCGTCGAGCGGTGCCTGCGCGGCCGGCCCCGTGGTCCGGCCGCGCAGGAAGTCCAGGAGGGTGCCGGGCACCAGGAGGGCGCGCTGCGGCGTGCCCGGTCCGGCGGCGGGGTCCTCGGCCGCGTCGGCCGAGTGCACGAGGGTCAGCACGTCAGCACCGCCGACCGGGGGGACTCCGCCGTCCAGCCGTAGCTGGTGAGCGTGATGATCGAGACGCGGGGCTGGTAGTTCAGGTAGGCCCGGTCCACCCGCTGGCTCATCGTGCGGCCGGCGGCGTCGGTCTCGCCGAGCACGACCGACTGGCCGGTGTTCAGGTGCGCCATGACGCGGTAGCCGGTGACGCGCCCGGTCGGCGTCGTGGGCGTGGTGCTGGCCGTCCAGTTCACGGTCGCGTCGTACCAGTACTGCGTCGTCTGGACCCAGCTCGAGCCGTTCCAGTACGAGGACTGGGTGGTGGTGCAGCGGCCGGACGTGGTGACCGACGCCGGCGGGGTGACGGTGACGGCCGACGCGGTGAACGTGGGCAGCTGCACCGCGCGGCTGAAGGTCGCGGAGGCGGGGAGCGTGCCGAGGACGACGGCGAGGATCGCCAGGGCGAGCACCGTGAGGGTGCGGCGGGAGCCGGTCATTCCTGGTTCTCCTTGTCCTCGTGCGTGGGGGCGGCGGCCGGGGCGGGGCGCCAGATCGTCATGAGCAGCCAGGCGGCCAGCATCAGGGGGGCGCCGTAGAGCAGCGCCTGGCTGACGACCGGGGTGCGCAGGAGCTGGACCAGGTGGCCGAGCTCCGGGACGACCGCGCGGACCTCGTAGGCGGTGTCGCCCTGCAGGTGCGCCGTCCAGGGGTCGACCGCGGCGTTGGCGTCGCCCTTGGTCTGGACCAGGACGCTGCCGTCGGGGGTCTTCTCGACCGAGACGACCCGGTGGGTCACGAGGCTGTGGTCGTCGACGGGCATGTGGTACGTGATGACCATGCCCTCGGTGACGTCCGAGACGGCGACCGGGGTGGCGATGGTGATGTCACCCGGCTCGATCTCGGGGGCCATGCTCGCGGTCAGCATGGTCATGGTGCGGTAGCCGAGCACGTGCGGTCCGACGGCCAGGAGGGCGAACACCAGGACCGCGGTCGCCATCACTCCGCGGACCAGCCACGGGGCCGTGCGGCCCAGGACCTGGCGGGCCCGGTCGGCGCGGCGGCCGGCCGTGGAGCGCTCGTCCCCGGCCGGGGGCAGCTCGTCGGCTGCCCCCGGGCGACGGACGGGGAGGACGGTGGTCATGGTGTGGTCTCCGAGAGCTCGTCAGACCGCGATCAGCGGGTGGTGCCGGTCTTCTGGGCGCCGGTGACGGTGAGGGTCAGCGCGGCGGACTTGCCCTGGAAGGTGTTGTCGGCCGAGAGGGGCAGCGACACCGTGTAGGCGATGTAGTCGGTGCCGTTCGCCGCCAGCGAGGCGACCGCGCCCAGGTCGACGTTGCGGATGATCTGGCCGGTGCTGATGGAGCGCTCACCGCTGGAGCAGGTGAGGGTGTTGTTGGCGCCCGGCGTCCAGGCGACGGCGCAGGACTTGACGGCCATCTGCAGGCCGTTGGTGGCGTCGGTCGTGAGGATGCTGGCCGGCGCGGCCGCGGTGGCGGCGAGCGAGACGCTGCCCAGGGGCAGGTTGCCGTCGTTCTTGATGGTGATGGCGCGGGTGATCGTGTCGCCCGGGACCAGGTTCGCGACGTTCAGCGGGAGCGAGTCGCCCCGGGTCGCGCTGATCGAGAGGGTGCCCGAGTCGACGGTCGCGTTCTGCACCGGGGTGGCGCTGTCGGTGAACGTACCGAACGTGCCGAGGCCGGCGACGGCGGCAGCGGCGCCGAGGACGCCGAGGGAGCCGATGACCTTGCGGGCGGTGGAGCTGGTGGCGGTGACGGTGGTGCTGCTCATGTCCGTGTCTCCTGTGTCCGTGGGTGCCACCGGCTTTCCGGCGACACCAAGGACTCTGGAGGGCCAACCGCAGGCCACCCGCCAGCGATCCGCAAGGAATCCGCAAGGAATCGGCGGGTGCTCCGCAGATCGGGGCGTTCCCGGCCCCGGGAGCCGGATCCCGGCCCTCCGGCGCACCGCGCCCCCCGTCCCGGGTGCGGGCGGGGGGCGCGGTGGTGACGTGGTCAGGAGGCCGGGTCCACGGGCAGCGTCATGGTGAACGTCGTGCCCTGGCCCTCGACGCTCACCAGGTCCAGCGTGCCGCCGTGGGCAGTGGTGATGGCCTTGGTGATCGTCAGGCCGAGGCCGACGCCCGGCACGGCGTTGCGCCGCGCCGTGGACGAGCGGAAGAAGCGGGTGAACAGCTCGCCCTGCTCGCCGGCCGGGATGCCCATGCCGGTGTCGGCCACCGCGAGCAGGGCCACCGGGACGGCGCCCGGGCGCTCCACCTCGAGGAGACCGCCGTCCTCGGCCTGCCAGCGGCGCTCCAGGGAGAGCCGGACCTGCCCGCCGGACGGCGTGAACTTGACGGCGTTGGAGACCAGGTTGTCGCAGGCCTGCCCGAGGCGGACCGCGTCGCCGGAGACGACGAGGCCGTCGGCCGGCACGTCCACCACGATCTCGACCCCGGCGCCGGCCGCGGCGACCCGGGCGGTCTCCTCGGCGGCCCGGACGACGGCCGCGAGGTCCACGTCGGCGGGCTGGAGGGTGAAGCGGCCGCTGTCCACCTGGGCGGTGAAGAGCAGGTCGCCCACGAGGCGGAGCAGGCGCTGGGCGTTGCGCTCGACGGTCGAGAGGTACTGGCGCTGCTCGTCGGTCAGCGGCTGGTCCTCGTCGTCCATGACCAGCTCGAGGTAGCCGAGGATCGAGCTCAGCGGGGTGCGCAGCTCGTGGCTGATGAGGCTCACGAACTGGTCCTTCATGCGCTCGGTCGCCCGCGCCTCGGTCATGTCGGTGCCCACGAAGTTCCAGCCGGCGTGCACGCCCCGGTCGTCGGCGCGGGGGGTGATGGCCACCGAGACGGTGCGGTGGCTGCCGTCGGCGGCGACGTAGGTCCAGTCGCGGACGTCGCTGCCCTCCACCCGGGCGGCGTGCACCAGGGCGTCCAGCGGCGTGGCCGACCCGGTGCTCTCGGCCGCCGCCGCCAGCTCCTCGGGCTCGTGGAACTCGAGGATCGACCGCTTGCGGACGACATCGGGCCGGAGCAGGCCGAGCATGCGCTCGGCACCGGGGTTCCAGACCCGGATGGTGCCGTCGCGGTCGGTGCCGATGATCGACTGCTGGGTGACCGCGTCGATGACGCTGGTCATGGTCTGGGCGCGCGCGGCCAGGATCCGCGAGGCGGTGTCCAGCTCGTCGGCGCGGCTCTGCACCTGCTCGAGCAGGGCGGCCTGCTCCCGCTGCAGCCGGGCGATGTCGTGCGCCTGGCCGGCGACGCGGCGGGTGTTCTCGTTCACCGCCACGCTGCCCACGGCGGCGACGAGCGGCCCGAGCAGCAGCGCACCCGGCATGGGGGCGGCGACGGCGAGGGCCTCGCCGGTCAGGTACGGCGCCAGCAGGACGACCGCCGTCCCGCCGGTGGCGAGCGGGATGCCGGCGCGGGTCGGGTGCGACGACAGCGTCCAGAGCGGGCTGAGGAGGAGGAACAGCATCGCCGCGGACGCGGTACCGGCGTACAGGAGCGCGATGCCGGCCAGGTGGGCGACGGGGAGGGCGAGCGACCGCAGGCCGACGGGGGAGCGGCGGGCCACCCAGGAGACGGCGGTGGCGCCCAGCGCGACGGCCAGGCCGATGCCGGCCAGCACCCGGTCGACCACCGGGACCCAGCCGGTCGCCATCAGCAGGGCGGTCACCGAGAACAGGACCGTGCTGGGCAGGGCGAGGCGTGCGGCGCCCGGCCAGGTGGCGGGGTCGGTGAGCCGGTGCGGCCGGGCGGAGGCCGCCGGGCGGTCGAGGACGGCGACGCTCACGCGGCCACCCCCGCGGTCAGCGCGCGGACCTGCTGCACGAGGCCGGCGACGGTGAAGGGCTTGGCGAGGTAGGCGTCGGCGCCGGCGGACAGGCCGCGGGCGACCTCGTCGGGGGAGGCGCCGGCGGAGAGCAGCAGGATGCGGATGCCCGAGGTGGCCGGGTCCTCGCGCAGCGCGGTGCAGACCTCCAGGCCCGTCGCCCCGGGCATCGAGACGTCGAGCACGGCGAGGTCGGGCAGCTCGGAGCGCGCGGCGGCCAGGGCCTGGGCGCCGTCCGGCACGGAGCGGACGACCGCGCATCCGGCCTTGCGCACGGCCAGGGTGACCAGGTCGCGGATGTCGTCCTCGTCGTCGGCGACCAGGACGCGGAATGCCCCCGTTCCGGTGGCGTGCAGGGCCGAGTCCACGAGGGCTCCCGTCGGTCGGGCCGACGACCGCGGGTGCGGCCGCCGCCATTGGCGTCGTCCCGGGGAGGAACGGCGCCGCGGGAGCGGCCCTGCAGCCGGCCGCCAGGGGTCTCACCCCTCGGGGGGAGACACCCCGGACAGCACTGCGCCCCGCCGGGAGATCCCGGCGGGGCGCAGGCGTGGGAGCGGGTCGGCTGACCCGCGGATCAGCTGGAGGCCTGGCTCTGCACGGTCTCCTTGGACTGCTGGGCCTGGCCCTGCACGTCCTGGGCAGCGGACTGACCCTCCTGCTTGACGGTCTCGGCCGCGTCCTGAGCAGTGGACTTGACCTCCTCGACCGCCTGCTGGGCGGCGGGCTTGAGCTGCTCGCCGATCTCCTGCGCGGCCTGCTTGGCCGGCTGGAGGAGGGTGTCCTTGTTCTCGCGGAGCGCGGACTCGGCCTGCTGGGCCAGCTCCTGCTCCTTCTGCGAGGCGGGCAGCAGGCTGGACACGAGCCAGCCCACACCGAAGGCGATCAGGCCCGCGGCCAGGGGGTTGCCCTGCGCCTGACGGGAGATCGTCTCCGGCGCCTGCTGGACGGCGCCCATCGCCGACTGGGCGGCGTGCTGCACGCTGTCGGCGGCGTTGGACGCGGTGCCCTGCACCGAGCCCGCCGCGTTGGAGGCCATGCCCTGCGCCGAGGAGCGGGTGTCGTGGGCGGTGCCCATCACCTTGTCCTTGAGGCCGGTCATGCGGCCCTTGGCGGCGGTCACCCGCCGGTCCATGACGCGGGAGGGGTTGACCTTCTCGTTGAGGGCGTCGACGTCGTAGCTGAGCTCGCGCCGGGTGTCCTCGATCTGCCGGCGGATGACGTCCGGGTCACTGCTGGTCATTGGTATCGGCTCCTGCCGTTCAAGAGACCTCAGCGGTCTGCTGGTCAGTTGGGCTTCAGGGCGCCGGGAACCTGCTGGAGGGTCTCGACGGTGCGCTCGGGCTTCGGGTTCACCTGCTGGAACTTCTTCTTGCCCATCAGGCCTGTCACGGCGGCGACGGCGCCCCAGAGGAGGGCGACGATCAGCGCGGACCAGCTGTGGCCGACCAGGTGGGACAGGGCCCACCAGAGGGCCACGGACAGGAACACCACCGTCATGTAGGCGGCGAACCCGGCGGCCCCGAAGAGCCCGGCACCGGTGCCGGCCTTCTTCGCCTCGGCCTTCATCTCCACCTTGGCGAGCTCGAGCTCCTGCCGCATCAAGGTCGACATGTCCTTGGCGACCTCGCCGATCAGGGCACCGACCGAGACGCCCTCGACGTCCGGGTGGCCGCCCTCGGTCATGGGGGTCCCCATGCTGCCGCTGTAGTCCGCCGCGTAGTTCTGCTGCGTCGGCTCGGCGTAGCCCTGCGGCGTCGCCGCAGGGGTCGCCCCGGAGTAGGGGGAGCTCATGTCAGCCCACCTCACCCGGACGGCGCGCCGGGTCGTCCCAGCCCGCGGGCGTGGTCGGGGGGACCATGCTGCCGGCCGGCGGCGTGGTGCCGTACGGCGGCGGGGGCAGCGGGGTGCCGGTGGCCGTGCCGACCCCGGTGCCGGTGGTGGCGCTGGAGTAGTCGGAGTACGTCGGCGCCGGGTCCACGTAGTTGGTGGTGGTGGTGCTCCGGTAGGAGGAGGTCCCGCCGGTGGTGCCCGAGTCGCTGTGCGCGGCGCGGACACCGCTGGTCAGCCGGCCGGCGACGACGCCGGCGACGGCCGCACCCAGGAGGAACAGGCCCGGCTTGCGGCGGGCGAAGGTGCGCACCTCGTCGAGCAGCTCGGCCGGCTCGCGGTTCTGCAGCTTGTCGGCGAAGCTCTCGACCATCCCGGAGGCCTGGTGCAGCAGGTCGCGAGCGGGGCCGGGGGCGCCCTGGCTGCTGCCGTCGGCGAGGCCGCGCAGCTCCTGGGCGAGCGAGGTCAGGCTGGACGCGGCCTTCTGCTGCTGGCCGATCGTCTGCTCCTTGAGCTGCGAGCGGCCCTGCTCGAGCAGGTCCTTGGCCTGGCGCTGGGTCTCGTCGACCACGGTCCGGGCCTGGTCCGCGGCGGTGCCGGCCACCTGGCTGCCGGCCTGCGCGGCGGTGTCCTTCACGTTGCGGGCCTCGTCCTTGGCGACGTCGGCCTTCGACGTGCCGGAGCTCGACGTGCTGGCGGTCGTGGCACCCGTGTCCACGGGCGCCGGGGGCGGGAACGGGGTGTCGATGGAGTGAGTCATCGGTCCTCCTCGGCAATCTTCTTGGTCGGTGGAGGCGCTACCCCGGCGGCCATGCGGCACACATCCGGCCGGTTGCTGAACCGGGTCCGACGGCCGCACTGACCGGGGTCAGCGCACTGGTGTGGCGCGGGAAAACTGACGTCGTCCACCCGGCGCATCCGTGCGTCCCGGGGCGGGATCGGGTGGCAGGGGGAGGGCAGCGACCCGCGCTGCGCCGTCCCTCCGCCGCTCGGGCAGAGCACCGTTCCTCGCAGAGGGTCAGGTACCCGCGTCAGGGGGCAGGTGAAACCGCCGAAGATCAGTTCGGCCAGGGAAACCGCGGGGGACGGCGCTCGGCGAAGGCCCGCACGCCCTCGGCCAGCTCGCCGGCGGCGATGGTCTCGAGGTAGCGGGCGGCGGCCACCGGCTCCGCGTCGTCACCCACCGTGAGCGCGGCGACGACCTCCTTGGTGGCCCGCTGGGTGAGCGCCGAGCGCGAGGCCAGGACGTCGGCGAAACGGCGCACCTCGGCCTCGAGGTCGGCCTCGTCGACGAGCCGGTCGACCAGCCCGGTCCGGAGCGCGGTGCCGGCGTCCAGCAGCTCGCCGCTGTAGAGCAGGTACTTCGTCGTCGCGGGGCCGACCAGGTCCAGCAGCGCCTTGGTGGACGACGGCGTGTAGACGATGCCGACCTTGGCGGGGGTGACGCCGAAGACCGCCGTCCGGTCGGCGAACCGCAGGTCGCAGCACGTGGCCAGCTCGACGCCGCCGCCGATGCAGTGGCCGCGGACCATCGCCAGCGTCGGCTTCGGGAAGTCGCGCAGGGCTGCCTGGGCGGCGAGGTTGTGCCGGCGGACGTCGGCCATGGGGTCGGCCGGGTCGTCCCCGGACAGGAGGTCGGAGATGTCGGCTCCCGCGCAGAAGCTGGGGCCGGCCCCGGTGACCACCAGCACCCGGACCGCCGGGTCCTCCGCGAGCGGGGCCAGGACCCCGGGCAGGTCCGCCCACATGCCGACGGTCATCGCGTTGCGCTTCTCGGGGCGCTGGATCGTCAGGGTCGCGACGTGGCCGTCCCGGGTGACGTGGAGGTGCTCGCCCATCAGCCGAGGTCGTCCGTGGCGAAGGTGTCGCAGTCCCGCGGGTCGCCGGACACGTACCCGGTGCGGAACCAGCGCTGGCGCTGCTCGGAGGAGCCGTGGGTGAAGGCGTCCTGGTCCACGGTCCCCCCGCCGAGGTTCTCCTGGATGAAGTCGTCGCCGATGCGGCCCGCGGCGTCCAGGGCCCGCGCGATGTCGTCGTCGGTGATCTCGGCGATGAGCGGCTGCCCCGACTCGTCGGGGACCGTCTCGGCGTGGTTGGCCCAGGCCCCGGCGTAGCAGTCCGCCTGGAGCTCCAGCCGCACCTTGCCGCTGGTGGGGCCGGTCTCGCCGGGGGTCACGCGCCGGTTGGTGCCGAGCAGGTTCTGCACGTGGTGGCCGTACTCGTGGGCGATGACGTAGGCGTTGACGAACAGGCCGCCCTGCGCCCCGAACTGCTGCTGCAGCTGGTCGAAGAAGCTGAGGTCGATGTACACGAGCTGGTCGGCCGGGCAGTAGAACGGCCCGGAGCCGCTGGTCGCCCCGCCGCAGCTGGTCTGCACGGAGCCGGAGAAGAAGACGGTGTCGGTGCGGGAGTAGGCCTCGCCGAGGGCGAGGGCCCAGAAGTCCTGGATCGAGTCGATGTCGGCGACGACGGCGCAGTCGACCGACTCGTTGGCGTCGGCCCCGGTGCGGCAGCTCTCCGCCAGCTGGCCGTTGTCGGCGGTCTGCCCGCTGCCGAGGCCGGAGAGGCCGCCGCCCAGGCCCGCGCCCGTGCCGCCCTCGCCGCCCAGGACCTGGAAGAGGACCAGCACCAGGATGCCGACCAGGCCGAGGCCCCCGCCGCCGACGGCCACGCCGCGCCCGCCGCCGAGCCCGCGGCCGCTGCCGCGCAGGTCGCGGACGTCCGACGTGTCCAGGCCGGCGCCCTCGTTGTACCGCATCCCCGGTGGTCCTCCCTCGGTCAGGCCGTCGGAAACGGTGCCATCGACGACGGGGTCCCCGCGACTCGGGCCGGCGAGCCGACGGGCGCGGGTGCGCCTAGGTTCGGGGCATGCCGCTGGAAGGTGAGTACGAGCCGAGCAAGGCCGACTGGGTCCGCGAACAGGTCGAGCGCTACGAGGCCACCGGGGGGCGCGAGGCCAACACCCTCCTCGACACGGGCCTGCCGATCGTGGTCGTCAGCACCCGGGGGGCGAAGAGCGGCAAGGTCCGCAAGCTCGGGCTGATGCGCGTCGAGCACGACGGCGTGTACGCCATGGTCGGGTCCCAGGGCGGCGCCCCCACCGACCCCGCCTGGGTGCACAACCTCCGCGCGCACCCGGACCAGGTGACCCTGCAGGACGGGCCCGAGCCGTGGGACGGCGTCGCGCGCGAGATCACCGGCGAGGAGCGGGCCACCTGGTGGGAGCGCGCGGTCGCCGCCTACCCGGACTACGCCGACTACCAGGAGAGGACGGACCGGGAGATCCCGGTCTTCCTGTTCGAGCGCCGCTGACCGGTCCGGCTCAGGGCAGCGCCTCCGCCAGCTCCGGCACGGCGGAGGCGAGCCCGGCGTCCTCGGTGAAGAGCGACGGCGTGGCCACGCGCCGGCGGCCGGTGCCGGTCCACCGCCAGGTGCCGGCGACCCGCCCCCCGGCGACGACCGTGGGGGCGAAGACGCCGTTGCGCCCCGGGCAGATCCGCTCGGCGAACTCGGGGTCGAGGACCGCGCTGCGGTCGGCGTAGCCGAGCACGAACTCGTCGAAGCCCGGCAGCAGCCGGACGGCGCGGGCCTCGTCGCGGTGCGCCGCCAGCAGGTCGGGGGTCGCCGGGTCCAGCAGGTGCTCGGTGCCCTCGACGTCGATCCGGGCCAGCCGGTCGCCGGCGACGGCGACCCCCGCGCGGACGTCGCGCACGGTGCTGCCCGCCCAGCGAACCAGGTCGGCGACCGTGGCCGGCCCGTGCCCCCGGAAGTAGCGCAGGGCCAGCTCGCCCAGCGCCTCCTCCCGCTCCAGGCGGCGGGGCGTGCGCACCCACTCCTCCAGCAGGACGAACTGCTGCTCGCCCTCCTCGGTCGGGCCGAGGCAGAGCGTGCCGGTCTGGGCAAGGAACCAGAGCAGGTGGTAGCCGCGCTGGCCGGTGGTGGCGACGCCGCCGTCGGCGATCGCGGCCAGCAGGGCGGCGCGGGACAGCCGCCGCCCGCCGGCCAGGGCCCCGACCACGAGCTCGCGGGCGCGCTCGGCGTCGGTGTCGGTGAGCTCGAGCGCCGCTCGCCGCGCGGCCAGCCCGGCCAGCGCGCGGGGGCCGAGCAGCTCGAGCATCCACGGCAGGTCCTCGGCCAGGAGCAGGTGCAGCGTCCCGCGCATCGGCCAGCTGCGGACCACGGTCCCGTCGTCCAGCGCGCCCAGCACGTCCTCGCGCCGCCGCCCCTCGGTCCGCAGGGCCACCGAGGTGACCGCACCCCGGAAGTCCTGGCCCTGGACGGCGGTCAGCCGGTGCACCGCCCCGGCCGGGCCCGGCGCCGGGGGACCGGCGAGCAGCTGGGCGAGCACGCGCATCAGCGCGACGTCCTGCGGCGTGGTCATGGGCGCACGATGCCAGGGCCCTGCGACGGTCCCGCTGGGCTAGCCTCCCGTCCGTGATGGGCATGGGTGGGGCCGGCGGTCCCGACGCGGAACGGCGACGCCGGCTGGTGGCGGCGGTGGTGGTGCTGCTGCTGGTGCTCGGTGCGGGCGCCACGGTGCTCTCGATCGCCCTGGGCTGAGGCGGCGCGGGTGCCCGCGGTCGACGAGGCGATCGAGGCCTGGTTCGCCGGTGCCGGGGCGCGCGAGGCCGACCTGCGGCGGGTCGACGCGATCGTGCGCGCCGCCGCCCCCGACCTGCCGCGCGAGCTGGTCCCCGCCGGCGCCGGCACGATGCTCGGCTACGGGCTGCTGCCGTACCGCACCCGGTCGTCCGCGGCGACCGCCCGGTGGCCGCTGGTCGCCCTGGCCGCGCAGAAGCGGCACCTCTCCCTCTACGTCTGCGCCGTCGTCGACGGGCAGTACCTGCCGGAGGCACGCGCCGAGCGGCTCGGGAAGGTCAGCTGCGGCCGGAGCTGCGTCCGGTTCACCTCGGCCGACCGCGTGGACGCCGACGCGCTGTCCGAGCTCGTCCGCGACGCCGCCGCGAGCACCGCGCAGGGGCGCAACGAGTTCTTCGAGAGCTGACCGGCGGCCCCCTGACCGGGGGTCCTTGGTCCCTGGTGCGGGGGTCGCCGGGGCGACACCGTATGGAACCGCCGCGGCCGGAGGGGAACGCGGTTCCGGACGAACGAAGGACCGCCCATGACCCTGGTCGTCCCGCCGAGCCACGAGCCTGCCGCCGAGGACCCGACCGGTCCCGCGGCCGAGCCCCTCCTCGACGGACCGGCGGACGACTCCGTCACCGCGGCGGTCGGCCGGCTGAACGGCGAGTTCTCCGGGCGCGTGGGCCCGCAGCTCGTCGTCCGGGTCGTGCGGGACTGCCGGCGGGAGCTGGGCGGCTCGCCGGTGGGGGCGCTGCCCGAGCTGGTCGAGCGGCTGGCCCGCTACCGCCTGGACCGCGAGATCGGCTGACCGCCGGAAAAACGCTGGCCGCACACGGGAGGATGTCGGCGTGGGCTACGTCGACGTCAGTGCGGTCCGGCACACCCTCTCCGACGGGCGGGTGCTGCTGGACGAGGTCTCCTTCCGCGTCGGCGAGGGCGCGCGTGCTGCGCTCGTGGGGGAGAACGGCGCGGGGAAGACGACCCTGCTGCGGATCATCGCCGGTGACCTGACGCCCGAGGCCGGCTCGGTGGCGCGCACCGGCGGTCTCGGGGTCATGCGCCAGTTCATCGGCTCGGTGCGCGACGACACGACCGTGCAGCGCTTCCTGGTCGACCTCTCCCCGCCAGCGGTCCGGGCCGCCTGGGACGCGGTCGAGGCGGCCGAGCTGGCGCTCATGGAGACCGACGACGAGCGCGCGCAGATGGCCTACGCCGGCGCGCTCGCGGAGTGGGGGGACGCCGGCGGGTACGACGCCGAGGTCACCTGGGACACGGTCACCGTGGCGGCGCTGGGGGTCCCCTACGACCGCTGCAAGTACCGCGAGCTGTCCACGCTCTCCGGTGGGGAGCAGAAGCGGCTGGCCCTCGAGGCGCTGCTGCGCGGCCCGGACGAGGTGCTGCTGCTCGACGAGCCGGACAACTACCTCGACGTCCCCGGCAAGCGGTGGCTGGAGGACCGGCTGCTCGAGACCCGCAAGACGGTGCTCTTCGTCAGCCACGACCGCGAGCTGCTGGCCCGCGTGGCCGACCGCGTCGTCACCGTCGAGGGCGGGACCGCGTGGGTGCACGGCGGGGACTTCGCCTCCTACCCCGAGGCGCGCACGGCGCGGCACGAGCGGCTGGCCGAGCTGCGCCGGCGCTGGGACGAGGAGCACCAGCGCCTCGTCGACCTGGTCCGCACCCTGCAGCAGCAGGCGGCCAACTCGCCGGACATGGCCAACCGGTACCACGCGATGCAGACCCGGCTGGCCAAGTTCGAGGCGGCCGGCCCGCCCCCGGAGCGCCCGCCGGAGCAGAAGGTGTCGATGCGCCTGCGCGGTGGCCGCACCGGGGTGCGCGCGGTGATGGCCGAGCAGCTGGAGCTGACCGGCCTGATGCAGCCGTTCGACACCGAGATTTGGTACGGCGACCGGGTCGGTGTTCTCGGCGCCAACGGTGCCGGCAAGTCGCACTTCCTGCGGCTGCTGGCCGGCCAGGACGTGGCGCACACCGGGGGCTGGCGGCTGGGCGCGCGCGTCGTCCCCGGCTTCTTCGCCCAGACCCACGCGCACCCGGAGTGGCTGGACCGCAGCCCCGTGGACCTGCTCTGGCACGGCGAGCCGGGGCGGCCGGGGGTGGACCGCGGGCGGGCGATGGCCGCGCTGCGCCGCTACGGGCTCACCGTCGCCGCCGACCAGCCGTTCCGCACGATGTCGGGCGGGCAGCAGGCCCGGTTCCAGATCCTGCTGCTGGAGCTGTCGGGTGCGACCCTGCTGCTGCTCGACGAGCCGACGGACAACCTGGACGTGCTCTCCGCCGAGGCGCTGGAGGAGGCCCTCGCCGCCTTCGACGGCACCGTGCTGGCGGTGACCCACGACCGCTGGTTCGCCCGGTCCTTCGACCGCTTCCTCGTCTTCGGTGCCGACGGCCGGGTGTACGAGTCGTCCGAGCCGGTCTTCGACGAGACCCGGGTGGTCCGCGCGCGGTGAGGCGGGCGCGCTACCCGAACGCCCTGCCCTCGCCGCGGTAGGTCGGCAGCCGGTCGGTCGACCCGTCGCCGGAGAGGGCGTGCAGCGCGTCGATGTGCTCGCAGACCTCGCCGGCCTTGGCGTGCCGGAACCAGACCCGGTCACCGACCCGCAGCCCCTCGGTGCCCGGTCCGCGCAGCGGGGTCTGCACCTCGCCGACACCCTCGGCGGGCAGCCAGCGCAGGCCGGGCGGGAACGTGGGCGGGGGCAGCCGGTCGGCGCCCGGGGGGCCGGAGGCGATCCACCCGCCCCCGGCCACGGTGACCAGGCCGGGGGCGGGCACGCGGGTCACCGGGACGGCGAAGAAGGTGGCCGGCCGGGCGGTGAAGGCGCGGTACCCGTCGAAGAGCGCGGGGGAGTAGAGCCCCGAGCCGGCCGCGACCTCGGTGACCGCGTCCTCGGCGCCGGTGCGCTCCACGCTGCCGGTGCCGCCACCGTTGACGAACTCCAGCGGCGCCACCGCGGTGACCGCGGCGACTACGGCCGCGCGCCGGGCGGCGAGCTCGCGCGCGGACAGCGACTGCAGCCCGCGGACCGCCAGCCCCCGCAGCGGACGCCCCGACGGCGCGTCCTGGACGCCGGCGATCTGGGCCTCGTAGGCCATCAGCCCGACCAGCCGGACGCCGGGGCGCGCGACGACCTCCCGGGCGAGGGCGGCGGCCTCCTCGGGCGTGTGCACCGGTGAGCGCCGCACGCCCACGTGCACCCGGCCGCCGGCGGTGCGCAGCGAGGCGTCGACGTCCAGGCAGACCCGGAGCTCCGGACGGCGGCCGGGCGTGACGACGTCGTCGAGCAGGTCGAGGTGGTCGGTGGAGTCGACCATCAGCGTGACGCGGCCGGCCACCGTCTCGTCGGCGGCCAGGGCGCGCAGCGCCGTCCGGTCCACCGAGGGGTAGCCGACGACGACGTCGGTGGTGACCGGGTCCTCCCCGCCGGCGAGCCAGAGCGCCTCCGGGAGCGAGTAGCCGAGCACCCCGGCGAACCCCGGCCGGACCAGCACGCGGCGCAGCACGCCGCGGCAGCGGACCGACTTGCTGGCCACGCGGACCGGCTTGCCGGCCGCGCGGGCGGTCAGGTCCGCGGCGTTGGCGTCCAGCGCCGCCAGGTCGAGGACGGCGAACGGCGGGTCCAGGTCGGCCGTGGCGCGCTCCAGGCGTGCCTGCGCGTCTGCTGCCTCCTCGGTCACGCGCCGCAGCGTGCCCGGAGCGACCGCCGGTGGGCAAGGGCGCCGGACGGGTTGACCGGCCACCCGAGGCGATCGCCGGTGCGGTGGGCGGCCGGCCGCACTGGGGAAAGCTCCACGGGCTGGACGCCGCGGTGCTGCGCGAGCGCTACCCGCGGTTCGACGCGTTCGTGGCCCTGCGCGACCGGGTCGACCCGGCCGGTGTGCTGGGGAACGAGTACCTCGACCGCGTGCTCGGCCCGGTGGCGCCCGCCTGACGGGCGCCACCGGACCACCGGGTCAGCCGGCCGGGTCCGGCTCGCCCGTCCCGCCGATGCGGTCGAGCTCGGCGAGCTCCTCGGGACCGAGCACGCGGGCGGCGGCCTGCAGGTTCTCCTCCAGGTGGGCGACCGACGAGGTGCCGGGGATGAGCAGCAGGTTGGGGGACCGGGCCAGCAGCCAGGTGAGCGCCACCTGCAGCGGCGTCGTCCCCAGCCGCCGGGCGACGGTCTCGAGGGCCGCGGACTGCAGCGGGGTGAAGCCGCCGAGCGGGAAGAAGGGGGTGTAGGCGACGCCGTCACGGGCGAGGGCGTCGACCAGCGGGTCGTCGGCCCGGTGCACGAGGTTGTAGTGGTTCTGCACGCAGACAACCGGCGCGATGGCCCGGGCCTCGGCGTACATCTGCGGTGTCACGTTGCTGACGCCGAGGTGGCGGACCAGGCCCTCCTGCTGCATGGCGGCCAGCGCCTCGAAGGGCTCGGCCAGCGAGCGCTGGACGGGCTCGGCGAAGCCGGGCATCCGGAGGTTGACCACGTCGAGCGCCTCGACGCCGAGGTGCTCGATGTTCTCCTCCACCGCGCGGCGCAGGTCCGCGGGGTCCAGCGCCTCGGGCCAGCCGCCGTCGGCGTCCCGGCGGGCACCCACCTTGGTCACGATGACCAGGTCCTCGGGGTAGGGGTGCAGCGCCTCGCGGATCAGCTCGTTGACCACGGTCGGGCCGTAGTAGTCGCTGGTGTCGATGTGGTTCACGCCGAGCTCGACGGCGCGCCGCAGCACGGCGAGGGCCGCCTCCCGGTCGGCCGGCGGGCCGAGGACGTGGGGACCGGCCAGCTGCATGGCGCCGTAGCCGAGCCGCCGGACGTCCCGGTCGCCGAGCCGGTAGGTGCCGGACTTCTCCGCGGTGGTGGTGGTCATGGCCCTGCCCTACCCGTGACCAGGCGGCCATGTGCGGCCGGGCCGGGGAAATCTCCCCCGGCCCGGCCCGGGGTCACGGCTGGAGCAGCACCTTGACGGCGCCGTCCTTCTTCTCCCGGAAGTTGGCGTAGGCCTCCGGGGCCTGCTCGAGCGGCACCCGGTGCGTGGCGAACTCGTCCACGCCGAGCGGGTCGCCGTCGATGAGCAGCGGCAGGATGTCGGGCACCCAGCGCCAGACGTTCGCCTGGCCCATGCGCAGCTGGATCTGCTTGTCGAACATGCGCATGAGCGGCAGCGGGTCGGTGGCGCCGCCATAGACGCCCGAGAGCGAGATCGTGCCGCCGCGGCGGACTGCCTCGATGGCGGTGTTCAGCGCGGCGAGCCGGTCGACCCCGGCGACCTGCATGACCTTCTCCATGATGGCGTCGGGCACGACCGCCGTCGCCTTCTGGGCGATGGAGGCCAGGGGCGAGCCGTGCGCCTCCATGCCGACGGCGTCGATGACGGCGTCCGGGCCGCGCCCGTCGGTCAGGTCGCGGACCTGGGCGACGACGTCTGCCTGGTTCGTCGTGTCGATGACCGTGATGCCGTTGCGCCGGGCACGCGCCAGCCGCTCGGGGACCACGTCGGAGGCGATGACCTGGCCGGCGCCGAGGTGCTTGGCGATCCGGGTGCACATGTCACCGATGGGCCCCAGGCCGAGCACCAGCACGCTGCCGCCGTCGGGGATGCCGGCGTACTGCACCGCCTGCCAGGCGGTCGGCAGCACGTCGGAGAGGTAGACGAAGCGGTCGTCGAGCGGGGCGTCGGGGACCTTGATCGGCAGCGTGTTGCCGAAGGGCACGCGCAGGTACTCCGCCTGCCCGCCGGGCACCTGGCCGTAGAGCTTGGTGTAGCCGAAGAGCGAGGCGCCCATGCCCTGCTCGCGGTTCTGGGTGGTCTCGCACTGGGACTGCAGCCCCTGGGAGCACATCCAGCACGTGTTGCAGGAGATGTTGAACGGGACGACGACGCGGTCGCCGGGCTTCACGGCGGTGACCTCGCGGCCGACCTCGCGGACGATCCCCATCGGCTCGTGGCCCATCACGTCGCCGACCGACATGAACGGCGCCATGACCTCGATCAGGTGCAGGTCCGAGCCGCAGATGCCGCTCGAGGTGATCTCCACGATCACGTCCGTCTGGTCCTGGATGACGGGGTCCGGGACCGTGTCCACCCGGACGTCCGCCCGGCCGTGCCAGGTCACTGCGCGCATGCGAAATCTCCCTCGATCGGACCGCGAAATCGGCCTCTGGACGTGTTCGTGACCGGATCGCGCGACTCTCAACCATCTACGGCGCGTCAGTCACGCTCCGTCGCGCCACATCGACGGACCGTCGAACCTTGAGCGTGATTCGTCGTGATCCACTTCACATAACTGCACGTGGATACCCCCTTTCTCAGATCACGAATCCATCACGGCGTGTTTACATGGGCCCCGCTCCTCTCCCCGGGAGCCGCTTGCAATGTCCGCCGACGGAAGTCAGGTGCATGAGTTCGCTCCACCACGACCGCCTCCTCGCAGGGGGTGCGGTGCCGGCCGACCAGGCCGTCGCAGCCCCTGCCCCGGCCCGCACGACGAGGACCTCGTCCCGCGGGTCCGGTGAGGGGAAGGCCGAGCCCACGGTTCCCGCGCAGCGCCAGGGGAAGGCGCCTGCAGGGACCCGTCGGACCACCGAGTCGACCACCCGGACCACCGCCGCGACGCGGGGCGCCAAGGCTGCGGCCGGCACCCTCGCCGCCGGCGCCAAGGCCGCCCGGACCGCGACGGCGAAGGCCGCCGGCTCCAAGGCCGTGACCGCCACCGCCGCCACGGCCAAGGTCGCCTCGGTGAAGGCGGCCTCCGCCACCGCCGCCGCGACCCGGAAGGCCGCCGCGGCCGCTCGGACCGCCGCGGCCGCCAAGCGGGCGCAGGCCCCGGCCGCCGCTGCCGAGGGGACGACGTCCGTGCGGACCCCGGCTGCGGCGAAGGCGACGACCGCGAAGGCGACGGCTGCGAAGCCGGCCGCTGCCAAGGCCACCGCTGCGAAGACCGCCGCCGCGAAGACCACCGCCGCGAAGACCACCGCTGCGAAGCCGGCTGCCGCCAAGGCGACCGCCGCCGCGAAGACCGCCGCTGCGAAGCCGGCTGCCGCCAAGGCGACCACCGCGAAGACCACCGCTGCGAAGCCGGCTGCCGCCAAGACCGCCGCTGCGAAGCCGGCCGCTGCGAAGACCACTGCCGCCAAGGCGACCGTTGCCGAGGCGACCGTTGCGGAGGCGACCGTTGCGGAGGCGACCGTTGCGGAGACCGCGCCGGTCGTCGCCCCGGTGGTCGTCCGCGCGCCGCTGACGGTCAAGGCCCCGCCGGCCGGGAGCCGCGGCCGGCACCGGGCCGAGCCCACCACCGCCGCCCGGATCGCCGCGGCGCGCACCGTCGTGGTGAAGGCCATCGCCGCCAAGGCCGCCGCCTCCGCCGAGCCGGCCGTGCAGCGGCCGACGCCCTACAAGCGCACCCCGGTGGCCGCCCGCGTGGCCGCCGCCCCGGTCGCCGACATCGCCGCGCTCGTCGACGCGCAGGTCTCGCCGCGCCCGGAGCTCGTGGTCGTCAAGGACGCCCCGGTCCAGCCCGCCGAGCAGCCGACCACCCCGGTCTCGGTCGAGGCGCCTGCCGCCGCGACCACGGTCGCGGTCCCGACCGGTGACCCGGCCGGCTTCGTCGCGGCACTGGCCCGGGGCCGCCGCGGCGTGCTCACCCGGCGCCCGCCCTCGGCGCGCCGTCGCCCCTCGCTGTACCTCGCCGCCGCGCTCGTGGGCGCGCTGAGCATCAGCGGTGCCGCCGCCGGCGAGCCCACCGAGGTCGAGACCACGACTGTCAGCCACTCGGTGAGCGTCGCCGAGCAGCTGGGCATCGAGGCCGCGCCCCCGACCACCGAGCTCGCGAACGTCGAGGCGGCGACCCGGCTCCAGGGCCTGGTCGCCAGCCGCACGGCCCGCGACACCGAGCGCGCGGCCGCGGCCGACGCCCAGGCCGAGGCCGACCGGCTGGCCGTGGAGGCGGCGGCCGAGGCCGCCCGCCCGGACGCCGTCCTCCCCGTCGAGGGTGCCCGCCTCACCAGCGGCTTCGGTGCCCGCTGGGGGACGCTGCACGCCGGCATCGACCTGGCCGCGCCCATGCGCACGCCCGAGTACGCGGTCATGGACGGCGTCGTGCTCGAGGCCGGCCCCGCCAGCGGCTTCGGCCTGGCCGTCTACATCCAGCACGACAACGGTGACGTGACCGTCTACGGCCACATGGACGAGATCCTGGTCGAGGCCGGCCAGATCGTCCGCGCGGGCGACACCATCGCGCTGCTGGGCAACCGAGGGCAGTCGACGGGCCCGCACCTGCACTTCGAGGTGCACGTCGGCGGGCTCAACGGCTCGAAGGTGGACCCGCTGCCCTGGCTCCGCGAGCGCGGCGTCCAGATCTGACCCCCCGCACCGTCACCACGACGCCCTCGACCGGCACCCGGTCGAGGGCGTCGTGCGTGGGGGAGACTCGGGTGTCCGTCCGGGAGGAGCGATCGATGGGGCACGGCCACGCGCACGGGCCGGTCACGGCCTCCGGGCCGCCGCGGCGGCGGCTCGCCGTCGTGCTGGTGCTCACCCTCGGGGTGCTCGCGGCGGAGGTCGTGGGCGCCGTCGTCTCCGGCTCCCTGGCCCTGCTCGCCGACGCCGGCCACATGGCCACCGACGCGGCCGGCATCGCCCTCGCGCTCGGCGCGGTGACGCTCGCCCAGCGGCCTGCCCGAGGGCGGCGCACGTTCGGCTGGCAGCGGGCGGAGATCCTCGCCGCCGTCGCCAACGGCCTCCTGCTGCTCGGGGTGGCCGGCTACGTCGTCGTGGAGGCGGTGCGCCGGGTCGGGCACCCGCCCGACGTCGCCTCCGGGCCGATGCTGGCCATCGCCCTCGTCGGCCTGGTCGTGAACCTGGTCGGGCTGGCGGTGCTGCACCGGGGGCGCGACCGGTCCCTCGCCGTCCGTGGCGCCTACCTGGAGGTGCTCGCCGACGCGCTCGGCTCGGTGGCGGTCGTCGTCGCCGCCGTCGTCATCGCCACGACCGGGTGGACACCCGCGGACACGGTGGCCTCGCTGGCCATCGGGTGCCTCGTGGTGCCCCGTGCCTGGCACCTGCTCCGCGAGGCCCTCGACGTGCTGCTGGAGGCGGCCCCGCGCGACGTCGACATGGCCCAGGTGCGGGCGCACATCCTCGGGGTGGACGGCGTGCTGGACGTGCACGACCTGCACGCGTGGACGATCACCTCGGGCCTGCCGGTCCTGTCCGCGCACGTCGTCGTGTCCGACGCGGTGCTCGCCGACGGCCACGGCGGCCGCGTGCTCGACGCCCTCTGCGCCTGCCTGGGCGACCACTTCGACGTCGAGCACTGCACCTTCCAGCTCGAGGCCGAGGCGCACGCCGGGCACGAGGCGCCCGTCCACGACTGAAGAAGGACCCCCTCCTCCCCACCCTTCGCAGGCTCAGGGTGGGTCCCTGGAGGGGGCCGTTCCAGCACGTCACGACGTGGGACAGTGGAGCCGGAGGAACGTCCGGTGGGAGGAGATCGCGGTGGAGCACGGGCACCACTCGGGGATGTGGGTCCCGGCGGACCCGCCTACGCCGGGACGGCTGTTCCTGCCCCACCTCGACGCCTGGTCGGTCCTGGCCGTGCTGAGCATCGTCGGTGTCGTCGTCTACCTGGCGGCGGTCGCCCGGCTGCGCCGCTCCGGGGTGGCGTGGCCGTGGTGGCGGAGCCTGGCCTGGGTCGCGGGCTGCGCCTCCCTGTTCGCCGTCACCGGCACCTGGTTCAACGGCTACAGCATGGTGATCTTCAGCGTGCACATGGCGCAGCACATGGTGCTGTCGCTGATCACGCCGCTGCTCCTGCTGCTCGCGGCGCCGGTGACGCTGGCGCTGCGCACGCTGCCCCGCGGGCACGGCGCGGCCGGGACCCCGCGCGCGCTGCTCCTGGGCGGCCTGCACAGCCGGTTGGCCAGGTTCGTCGCGCACCCGCTGTTCAGCGTGCCGCTGTTCATCGTCAGCCTCTACGGCGTCTACTTCACGCCGCTGTTCGACGCGCTGATGCAGAACCCGGCCGGGCACCAGTTCATGCTCGCCCACTTCGTCGTCACCGGGCTGCTGTTCTTCGGCCCGATCGTCGCCCAGGACCCGTGGCCGCGGACGCTGAGCCACCCGGGCCGGATGATCGAGCTCTTCCTGCCGGTGCCGTTCCACGCCTTCTTCGGCGTCGCGATCATGATGGCCGGCTCGCTGGTGGTCGACAGCTTCGCCGAGCCGCCGGCCGGCTGGGGCGTCGACCCGCTGGGCGACCAGGGGATCGCGGGCGGCATCGTCTGGGCGTTCGGCGAGCTGCCGACGGTGCTGGTGCTCGCCGTCGTCTTCTTCTCGTGGGTGGGCTCGGACGAGCGCCGGGCGCGGGCCCTGGACCGCGCCGCCGACCGCAGCGGGGACGCCGAGCTCGCCGCCTACAACGCCCGGCTGAAGGCCCTGGCCGAACGGGGCTGAGGAACGGCCCCGCCGCCTCGCACGCTCGGCGCGGGGTCAGCGGGGCCGTTCCGGCGCCGCTAGCCGACGTGGACGACGGCGTCGCCGGCAGGCAGGTCGTCCTTGGTCGCCTTGATCAGGAAGGCCGAGACCAGCGCGCCGGCCACCAGCAGCACCGAGGCCCAGGTGAAGGCGGTGGTGTACCCCTCGACCTGCGCCGTGAGGCCCACGGCCGGGTCCTGCGGGCTGGCCCCCGAGGTGAGGGCGTCGGCGGTGTAGCTGCTGATCGCCGCCACCGACAGCGAGGCCAGGACGGCCGTGCCGATGGACGCGCCGACCTGCTGGGTGGCGTTCAGCATCGCGCTGGCCGCGCCGGCGTCGTGCACGCCGGCACCGACCAGGGCCAGGTTCGACAGCGGCACGAACGTGAACCCGAGGCCGAGGCCCAGCAGGACCTGGCCCGGGAAGGGCAGCTGCCAGAAGCCGGTGTCCACGCCGACGAACGACAGGGTGAACAGGCCGCCCGCGGCCAGGATGCCGCCGAGCACCATGAGCGGCTTGGGGCCGACCCGCGGCAGCAGGGCGCTCGACGTGCCGGCCGAGATGAAGACGCCGAGCGTCACCGGCAGCGACGCGAGGCCGGCCTCGACCGGCTCGTAGCCCAGCACCTGCTGGAAGTACAGGCTCAGGAAGAAGAAGGCACCGATGAGCCCGGCGCCCACGAGCGTCGAGGTGAGGTAGGCGCCGCCGCGGTTGCGGTCGAGCACGATCCGCATGGGGAGCAGCGGGTTCCGGGTGCGCATCTCGACCACCACGAACAGCGCGACGAGCACGAGGCCGGCCACGATGAACAGCCAGGCCGGTCCGTCGGTCCAGCCGCTCTCAGGGCTGACCAGCTGGGTCGAGCCCTGCGCGGCGGCCCGGGCGTTGGCCTCCGCGGCCTCGATCGAGTTGGTCTGCGAGGCCTCGGCGACGCGGGTGAAGCCGTAGACGATCGACGCCAGGCCGAGGGTCACCAGGACGGCGCCGGGGATGTCGTACCGCGTGTCACCGGGGGCCTTGCTCTCGGGCACGATCGGGATGGCGAGCACGATGGCCAGCAGGGCGACCGGCAGGTTCACCCAGAAGCACCAGCGCCAGTCGGCGTACTCGGTCAGCACACCGCCGAGCAGCAGGCCGATGGCCGAGCCGCCGCCGGCGATCGCGCCGTAGACGCCGAAGGCCTTGGCGCGCTCCTTGGGGTCGGTGAACAGCACGGTGAGCAGCGCCAGCGAGGCCGGGGCCAGCAGCGCGCCGAACACGCCCTGCAGGGCGCGGGCGCCGAAGAGCATGGCCTCGTTCTGGGCGATGCCGCCGAGCGCCGAGGCGAGGGCGAAACCGGCGGCGCCGACCAGGTAGGTCCGCTTGCGGCCCCAGAAGTCGGCGATGCGGCCGCCGAGGAGCAGGAAGCCGCCGAAGGTCAGGGTGTAGGCGGTGACGATCCACTGCTGGCTGGCCGAGCTGATGCCCAGGTCCTCGGTCACCGCGGGCAGCGCGATGTTGACGATGGTGGCGTCGAGGATGACCAGCAGGACGGTCATGGCGATGACGCCGAGAGCGAGCCAGCGGCGCTCGTACGGCTCGTCGGTGCCGGCGCCGTCCGGCGCGGCGGGGGTGGTCTGGGGCTGGGTCACGTCGAAAGTCCTCGAGGTCGTGCGGGGAGCGGCCGGGTCGCCGGCCGTCGGCGACGGTAACCGCCTGCGACCATGACGTCGTGCCTGTTTCGCTGGTGTTCACCTCCGACACGCACGTCCCCAAGCGCGCCCGTGACCTACCTCATCACCTGTGGAGTGACATCGACGCCGCGGACGTCGTCGTGCACGCCGGTGACTGGGTCGACCTGGCGCTGCTGGACGAGTTCGAGCGGCGGGCCACGAGGCTGGTCGCGGTGCACGGCAACAACGACCACGGGGACTTTCGCCGGCGGCTGCCGGAGGTCGCCCGGTTCGAGGTGGAGGGGCTGCGCTTCGCCGTCGTCCACGAGACGGGTGACGCCAAGGGGCGCGAGGCGCGCTGCTCCGCCCGGTTCCCCGACGTCGACGTGCTGGTGTTCGGCCACAGCCACATCCCGTGGGACACCACGGCGCCCTCCGGGCTGCGTCTCCTGAACCCGGGCTCGCCCACCGACCGCCGGCGGCAGCCGCACGGCACGTACGTCACCGCGGTCGCCGACTCGGGGGAGCTGCGGGACGTGACCTTCCACCCCGTGCCGCCCCGGTGACCGGCCCGACCCTGGACGCGCGTGCCGTCGCGCTGCTGTCCTGCCCGGTCTGCCGCGCCCCGTTCGCCGTCGTCGACGGCGGTGCGGGTCTGGCGTGCGCGTCGGGGCACCGGGTGGACCGGGCCCGGCAGGGGCACCTGACGCTCCTCCCGGCCGGCCGCCGGCCGCCGACGGGGGACTCGGCCGAGATGGTCGCCGACCGGGTGGCGTTCCTCTCCGCCGGCCACTACGACCCCCTGACGGCGGCGCTGCGGGACGCGGTGGCCGGCGACGGCCCGGCGCCGCAGACGCTGGTCGACCTCGGCGGCGGGACGGGGCACCACCTCGCGGCGCTGCTCGACGCGCTGCCCGACGCGGTCGGGCTGGTGCTCGACGCCTCGCGCTACGCCGCGCGGCGCGCGGCCCGGGCGCACCCCCGCGCCGTCGCCGTCGTCGCGGACGCCTGGTCCCGGCTGCCCCTGCTCGACGAGGTGGCCGACCGGGTGCTGGTCGTGTTCGCCCCGCGCAACGGGGCGGAGATCGCCCGGGTGCTGCGCCCCGGCGGACGGCTGGTCGTCGCGACACCGGCCCCGGACCACCTCGCCGAGGTCGTCGGGCCGCTCGGGCTGCTCCGGGTCGACCCCGACAAGGCCGAGCGCCTGGCCGCCACGCTGGGGCCCCACCTGCAGCCGGTCCGGTCGACCGCGCACCGGTGGACGGCCTCCCTGGACCGCTCCGCCGTCGCCACCCTGGTGGGCATGGGGCCGCACGCCCGGCACCTCCCGGCGGGCGCGCTGGCGGCGTCGCTGGAACGGTTCCCGGCGCGGTTGGAGGTCACCGTGTCGGTGGACGTGGCCACCTACGCGCCGGCCGGATGACCCGCGCGGCGCGCCCGCCCCGCCCGTCCTGAGCGCTCGGCCGGCACGGTCTAAGCTGCGAGCCGTGACGATTGCACCGGCGCCCATCGTGAGTCGGCCCAGCCCGGCTCACGTGGTCGAGAAGGGCTCGCGGCTCTCGAACCTGCTGCGGACCACCGACCACAAGACCATCGGTCTGATGTACCTGACCACCTCGTTCGCGTACTTCATCGCGGGCGGGCTGATGGCCATGCTGATCCGCGGTGAGCTGGGGCGTCCGGGCCTGCAGCTGCTCTCCCCGGAGCAGTACAACCAGCTCGTGACCATGCACGGCACGGTCATGCTGCTGATGTTCGCGACGCCGCTGTTCTTCGCGTTCGCGAACCTGATCATGCCGCTGCAGATCGGTGCGCCGGACGTCGCGTTCCCGCGGCTGAACGCCTTCTCCTTCTGGCTGTTCTTCTTCGGCAGCCTGATCGCGGTCTCGGGCTTCATCACCCCCGGTGGCGCCGCCGACTTCGGCTGGTACGCCTACGCGCCGCTGTCCGACGCGGTGCACAGCCCCGGTGCGGGCGCCAACCTGTGGTTCGCCGGCCTGGCCGTCTCGGGTCTGGGCACGATCCTCGGCGGCGTCAACTTCATCGCCACGATCGTCTGCCTCCGCGCGCCGGGCATGACGCTGTTCCGGATGCCGATCTTCACCTGGAACGCGCTGGTCACCAGCGTGCTGATCCTCTTCGCGTTCCCGATCCTGACCGCCGCGATCATGGGCATGCTGGCCGACCGTCACCTCGGTGCGCTGATCTACTCGGACGAGAACGGTGGTCCGATGCTGTGGCAGCACCTGTTCTGGTTCTTCGGCCACCCCGAGGTCTACATCATCGCGCTGCCGTTCTTCGGCATCGTCACCGAGATCATCCCGGTCTTCGCCCGGAAGCCCCTGTTCGGCTACAAGGGCATGGTCTTCGCGACCCTGTCGATCGCCGCCCTCTCGGTCGCCGTGTGGGCCCACCACATGTTCGCCACCGGCGCGGTCCTGCTGCCGTTCTTCGCCTTCCTGACCTACCTGATCGCGGTGCCGACCGGCATCAAGTTCTTCAACTGGATCGGCACCATGTGGCGGGGTCAGATGACCTTCGAGACGCCCATGCTGTTCTCGATCGGCTTCCTGGTGACCTTCCTCCTGGGTGGCCTCACCGGTGTGCTCCTGGCCAGCCCGCCGCTGGACTTCCACGTCAACGACAGCTACTTCGTCGTGGCGCACTTCCACTACGTGGTCTTCGGCACCGTCGTGTTCGCCGCCTACGCCGGCGTCTACTTCTGGTTCCCGAAGATGTGCGGCCGGATGATGGACGAGCGCCTGGGCAAGCTCCAGTTCTGGCTGACCTTCATCGGCTTCCACGGCACGTTCCTCATCCAGCACTGGCTGGGTGCCGAGGGCATGCCCCGCCGGTACGTGGACTACGTGGCCACGGACGGCTTCACGACGATGCACACCATCTCGACGATCTTCTCGTTCGTGCTGGGTGCGGCCACGGTGCCGTTCGTCTACAACGTGGTGAAGTCCTGGAAGTACGGGAAGCTCGCGCTGCGCGACGACCCGTGGGGCCACGGCAACTCGCTGGAGTGGGCGACGTCCTCGCCGCCGCCGCGGCACAACTTCGTCGAGATCCCGAAGATCCGTTCGGAGCGCCCGGCGTTCGAGGCCCACTACCCGCACCTGCTGCAGCGCCTGCAGGACGAGGCGCACGTCGGCAAGCGGCACAAGCCCTACGCCGGGGTCAGCGAGCTCGGCGGCACCGCCGGCCCGCGTCAGGGCCCGAACGACCCCGACCCGACCTGACCCAGGTCGAACAGCTCGTCGCGACGCCCCGTCGGCCATCGGCCGGCGGGGCGTCCGCCGTTCCCGGGCCGGGTCCCGCCGCCCACGGGGGCAGGGGAGGGGTCCCGACGGCGGTGCGGCACGATGGCGCCGTGCCGCTCGACCCCACGCCCCGCCAGCTGCCGGACGCCCGCACGACGTCGGTCCGGGCGCTCCTGACCGTCACCGGGGCGGACCGCCCGGGGGTCACCGCGCACCTCTTCGGCGCGCTCTCGGCGGGCGAGGGGCCGGCGGTGGAGGTGCTCGACATCGAGCAGGTGGTCGTGCACGGGCAGCTGGTGCTGGGCGTCGTCGTCGGTGCCCTCGCGGACGCCGACCGCCCGCTGGGCGAGGCCGAGCTGCTCGAGCACCTGCGGACGCTGGCCCGGGGCGTCGAGGCCGCCGTCGGCGTCCAGGTGGACGTCGAGTCCGCCAGCGGCCCGGACGCGCCGGTCCCCGCCGGCCGCCCGCACCACGTGATCGTGCTCGGCCGGCCGGTCCCCCCGGAGGCGGTGGCCGGGGCGGCCCGGGCGGTCGCCGGGATCGGCGGCAACATCGACGCCATCCGCCGGCTGTCGGACTACCCCGTCACCAGCTTCGAGCTCACCGTCTCCGGTGCCGAGGCGACGGCGCTGCGCACCGCGCTGGCCTCGGTGGCGGCGACGACGGGCGCCGACATCGCCGTGGAGCAGGTGGGCCTGGCCCGGCGCAGCAAGCGGCTGATCGTCCTCGACGTCGACTCCACGCTGGTGCGCGGCGAGGTCATCGACGAGCTGGCCGCGCGGGCCGGCCGGGCCGCCGAGGTCGCCCGGATCACCGCGGCGGCCATGAACGGGGAGTTGGACTTCGCCGAGTCCCTGCGGGCCCGCGTCGGCGTCCTCGCGGGGCTGCCGGAGGAGGTGCTCGACGAGGTGCGCGAGCACCTGGTGCTCACCCCGGGCGCCCGCACCCTGATCCGCACCCTGCAGCGGCTCGGGTTCCGCTGCGGGATCGTCAGCGGCGGCTTCACCCAGATCACCGACCCGCTCGCCGAGAGCCTGGGCCTGGACTTCGCGGCGGCCAACACGCTGGAGGTCGTCGACGGCCGGCTCACCGGCGGCCTGGTGGGGGAGATCGTCGACCGGCCCGGCAAGGCGCGGGCGCTGGAGCGGTTCGCCGAGCAGTACGGCATCCCGCTGGACCAGACGGTCGCGGTCGGCGACGGCGCCAACGACCTCGACATGCTCAACACGGCCGGTCTGGGCATCGCGTTCAACGCCAAGCCCTTCGTGCGGGAGCAGGCGCACACGGCGCTCAACCAGCCCTACCTGGACGCCGTCCTGCAGGTCCTCGGGTTCACGCGGGACGAGGTCCTCGACGCCGTGCCCGTCACCGGCCCCGCGAGCTGAGCCGCTGGTCGGCCTCCCACAGGGCCACGAGCAGCTCGTCGGTGAGCACGTAGCCGGGGTCCAGGCCGTACGACAGGTACGACCCGAGCGCGGCGAGGCCCACGAACGGCAGCAGGTACAGGACGGCCCCGCGCTCGAGCCCCGCGGCCCCCAGGACGACGGCGCCGGCGACGCCGAGGACGACCCCGGCCCACATCAGCGCCCGGCCGAGCCGGGGAGCCGGCCCGCGGAAGATCTCGTGGCCCACCGCAGCGTGCAGCTTCCGGCCGTGGCGACCGCTCAGCGACCGGTACCAGGTCTCCAGCCGGGCACGCTCCTGCGGGTCGAGCTGCGGAGCGCTCACGGCCGGAGGACCGAGCCCTCCAGCTCCACGCCGGCGGTGCGCAGCTGCTCCAGGGCGGCCTCGACGGTGCCCTCGGCGACCCCGGCGGTGAGGGGCAGCAGGACCCGGGTCGCGAACCCCGCGGCGACGGCGTCGAGCGCGGTGGCCCGCACGCAGTGGTCGGTCGCGATGCCGACGACGTCGACGGCGTCCACGCCGCGCTCCCGGAGCCAGTCGGCCAGCCCGGTGCCGCCGGCCGCGCCCTCGAAGCCGGAGTAGGCGGCGGCGTACTCGCCCTTGTCGAACACCGCCTCGATCGGCCCGCGGTCCAGCGCCGGGTGCAGCTCCACCCCGCCGGTGCCGACGACGCAGTGCGCGGGCCACGTCTCGACGAAGTCGGGGGAGTCGGCGAAGTGGTGGCCGGGGTCCACGTGGTGGTCCCGGGTGGCGACGACGTGGTCGTAGCCCGCCGTCCGGACGTGCTCGGTGACGGCGGCGGCCACCGCGGCCCCACCGGCGACGGCGAGGCTGCCGCCCTCGCAGAAGTCGTTCTGCACGTCGACGACGACCAGTGCGCGGGTCATCGGTCCTCCTCCGGGGGTCAGGCGGTCAGGGTCTCGAGCGCGGGCTCGCCACGGGAGAGCGCCCAGCCCTCGGCCGGCAGCGCCTCCCGTACCCGCGCGTGGTGCTCCCGCGCCCGGCGCAGGGCGTCGGCGGGGGTGACGTCGTCGCACGGCTGCCCGCCGCGCACGAGGGGGACCAGGAGGTCGCGGTCGCCGTCCCGGGGCCGGACCGGCGCGCTGCTGACCACCTCGGCGGTCGCGGTGCCGTCGGCGCCGTGCCGGCGCACCGCGTGCTTCCGGCCGCCGACGGAGTTCTTGCCCTCGGACCGCTTCGCGACCGGGACGCCGTCGCGCTCGACCAGCTTGTAGACCATGCCGGCCGTCGGCGCCCCGGAGCCGGTGACCAGCGAGGTGCCGACCCCGTAGCCGTCGACCGGGGCCGCCATGAGACCGGCGATGGCGTACTCGTCGAGGTCGCTGGTGACGATCACCCGCGTCGTCGTGGCGCCGAGCTCGTCGAGGAGCTGGCGGGCCCGCGTGGCGAGCGTGGGCAGGTCGCCGGAGTCCAGCCGGATGCCGCCCAGCTCGGGCCCGGCCACCTCGACGGCGGTGCGGATGCCCTGCTCGACGTCGTAGGTGTCCACGAGCAGCGTCGTGCCGACCCCCAGGGCCTCCACCTGCGCCCGGAAGGCCGACCGCTCGTCGTCGTGCAGCAGCGTGAACGCGTGCGCGCTGGTGCCGGTGGTCGGGACCCCGTAGCGCCGGCCCGCCTCGAGGTTGGAGCTGGCGGTGAAGCCGACCAGGTGCGCGGCCCGGGCGGCGGCGACGGCGGCCTCCTCGTGGGTGCGGCGGGAGCCCATCTCGATGCAGGGGCGCTCGCAGGCCGCGGCGACCATGCGGGCCGCGGCGGAGGCGATCGCCGAGTCGTGGTTGAGGATCGACAGCGCGAGGGTCTCCAGCAGCACGCCCTCGGCGAAGGACGCGCGCACGGTGAGCACCGGGGAGCCGGGGAAGTAGAGGTCGCCCTCGGCGTAGCCGTCGATGTCGCCGGAGAAGCGGAACCCGGCCAGCCAGTCCAGCAGCCGCTCGTCGCTGAGCCCCTGCTCCCGCAGCGTCGCGAGCTCGTCGGTCCCGAAGCGGAAGCGGGGGAGGGCCTCCAGCAGCCGGCCGGTGCCGGCGAGGACGCCGTACCGGCGGCCGTGCGGCAGGCGGCGGGCGAACACCTCGAAGACGCAGTCGCGGTCGGCGGTGCCGTCGGCGAGGGCAGCGGCGAGCATGGTCAGCTCGTAGCGGTCGGTGAACAGCGCGGAAGCCGTCGGCATGGCACCGGAGCGTAGGCGGGCGGGCGCGCGGGGGCAGACCCGCGCTCTAAGGTGGACCCGTGGCCGGACCCCTCGCGCCGACACGGACGCCCGACACCACCGTCGAGGAGCACGGTGACCTGGACCGTCCGTGGGTGACCATCGTCTGGAACGACCCGGTCAACCTCATGAACTACGTGACCTTCGTGCTCCAGGAGCTGTTCGGCTACGACGAGGCCAAGGCGACCGAGCTCATGCTGCAGGTGCACCACGAGGGCAGGGCGATCGTGAGCTCCGGCCCCCGGGAGCGGATGGAGCACGACACCAGCCGGCTGCACGCCTACGGGCTGTGGGCCAGCTATCAGAAGGACTCATGAAGCCGTTCCGCGCCCGTGGCGGCCAGCTCGTCGCCCGGCTCGACCGGGCCGAGGCAGGCATCGTCGGCCTGCTCCTCGACCAGCTCGAGCAGCTCCTGGCCGCCGAGACCGACGACGTCGCCGGGGACCCGGTGCTGGAGCGGCTCTTCCCGCCGGGGCACCGCTCCGACCGCGCGATGGCCGACGACTACCGCGAGCTGACCGAGGAGTCGCTGCGCGGGGGCAAGGCCGACGACCTGGCCACGGTGCGGGCGACCCTCCCCGCCGAGGGCGGGGAGGTCCGGCTGGACGCGGAGCAGGCCGGCGCCTGGCTGCGCACGAGCAACGACCTCCGGCTCGCGCTCGGCACGCGGCTGGACATCACCGAGGACTCCGAGCCGCCGGAGGAGATCGTCGACGAGACCGACCACCAGCTGGCGGTCTACTACTGGCTCACCGCCGTGCAGGGCTCGCTCGTCGACGCGCTGGCCGCCGGTCGCGCCGGCCGAAGGTGAGCAGCACCGTCGCGGCCACGAGCACGTCCAGGCCGAACAGCACGTAGACCATGCCGTGCAGCTCGACGTCGACGACGATCGCGCCGACCGTGGACAGCAGCACCACGGCGGAGACGCTGACGAGCAGCAGCAGGAGCAGCACCCGGAGCACGACGATCACGACGACCGAGGCCCGGTCGCCGGGCTCGGCGGCGCTGTAGCCGCGGTGCCGGAACAGCCCGCGCCCGCCCAGCACGAGAGCCGGCAGCGCCAACAGCACGACACCGGCGACGAGCAGCGAGGGGACCAGCACGACGGCGACCGTATCCGATGGAGGGCCCCCTGCCGCCCGCCCCTCGCGGCCCCGGGACGGGACCCTGCAGGGGGCCGACGGCGCGCGCATAGACTGCCCCCGTGCTGCGCATCGCCCGCGCGACCTACGACGCCATCGTGGCCCACGCCCGGGAGGACCACCCGGACGAGGCCTGTGGCGTCGTCGCCGGCCCCGAGGGGACCAACCGTCCCGAGCGCGTCGTCCCGATGCTCAACGCGGCGCGGTCGCCGACGTTCTACGAGTTCGACACCGCGGACCTGCTGAGGCTGTACCGCGACCTCGACGACCGGGACGAGTGGGCCGTCGTCGTCTACCACTCGCACACCGCCACCGAGGCCTACCCGTCGCGGACCGACATCGGTTACGCCTCCGGCCCCGCCGCGGACCCGCGCACCCACTACGTCCTCGTCTCCACCCGGCACCACGGCCCGCGAACCGGCCTGGCCGACGACGAGGTCGAGTTCCGCAGCTACCGCATCGTCGACGGGGAGGTGTCGGAGGAGGAGGTCGAGATCGTCGAGACCCACCTGTTCGGGCACTCGCCGACGACCGTCGTCTACGACTGAGCGGGTGAACCACGCCGCCGTCCGGAATCGACGGCGGGCACCGGGCGTTGCCCGGTCCAGACGCACGACTGCTGCCTCTCGCGCAGCGCCCCCTGCATCCCACGTCCCGAGGAGAACCACGCCATGGCCATCGAGGTCCGGATCCCGACCATCCTGCGCACCCACACCGGCGGCAACAAGACCGTCGAGGGCAGCGGGGACACGCTGGCCGCGCTGATCGACGACCTCGACAGCAAGCACTCGGGCCTGAAGAACCGCCTCGTCACCGAGGAGGGCAAGCTGCACCGCTTCGTCAACGTCTACGTCAACGACGAGGACGTGCGCTTCACCGGCGCCCTGGACACCCAGGTCAAGGACGGCGACTCGGTCACGATCCTCCCGGCGGTCGCGGGCGGCTGCTGAGCGGCTCCCCGCTCCCACCTCCTCGTCCCCGTCCCGGAAGAGCTCCCATGGCCCGCTTCGCCTCCCTCGTCGACTCCCTCGGCGGCACCCCGCTGGTGGGGCTGCCGAACCTCTCGCCGACGCCCGAGGTGCGTCTGTGGGCCAAGCTCGAGGACCACAACCCGACCGGCTCCATCAAGGACCGCGCCGCGATCACGATGATCGAGGCCGCCGAGAAGGAGGGGCTGCTGCAGCCCGGGTCGACGATCCTCGAGCCGACCAGCGGCAACACCGGGATCTCGCTGGCCATGGTGGCCCGGCAGCGCGGCTACAAGCTGATCTGCGTCATGCCGGAGAACACCTCGATCGAGCGGCGGCAGCTGCTGGAGATGTACGGGGCGCGGATCATCAGCTCCCCGGCCGCCGGCGGCTCCAACCAGGCCGTCGCGATGGCCAAGGAGCTCGCCGCCCAGCACGACGACTGGGTGATGCTCTACCAGTACGGCAACCCGGGGAACGCGCTCGCGCACTACCAGGGGACGGCGCCGGAGATCCTCGCCGACCTGCCGTCGATCACGCACTTCGTCGCCGGGCTGGGGACGACGGGCACGCTCATGGGCTGTTCCCGCTACTTCCGCGAGCACAAGCCCGGTGTGCAGGTGATCGCGGCCGAGCCGCGCTACGGCGAGCTGGTCTACGGCCTGCGCAACATCGACGAGGGGTTCATCCCCGAGCTGTACGACGCCTCGCTGCTGGACTCGCGGTTCTCCGTGGGGCCGGACGACGCCATCCACCGCACCCGCCAGCTGGTGGAGCGCGAGGGCATCTTCGCCGGCATCTCGACCGGCGCGATCCTGCACGCGGCCCTGGGCATCGCCGACAAGGAGGTGGCGGCCGGACGCTCGGCCGACATCGTCTTCATCGTGTGCGACGGCGGCTGGAAGTACCTCTCCACCGGCGCCTACGCGGGCACGCTGGAGGAGGCGACCTCCGCGCTGGAGGGCCAGCTCTGGGCCTGAGAGGACCGACCTTCCCCCCACGGGTCGCGCGCTCGCCGCGGGGCCCTGGAGGGCGGCCGTCCCAGCACGTCACCAGTGCGGGCTAGCCTGACCGGCGACATGGGGACGCAGCCAGGAGCCGACGCGCCGATCGGCATCTTCGACTCGGGGGTCGGTGGGCTGACCGTCGCCCGGGCGGTGCTCGACCAGCTGCCCGGCGAGGCGGTCCGCTACATCGGTGACACCGCCAACGGGCCGTACGGCCCGCTGCCCATCGCCGAGGTGCGGCGGCACTCCCTCGCGGTCATGGACGACCTCGTCGCCGACGGCGTGAAGATGCTCGTGGTCGCCTGCAACTCCGCCAGCGCCGCCTCCCTCCGGGACGCCCGCGAGCGCTACGACGTGCCCGTCGTCGAGGTCGTGCTGCCCGCCGCGCGCCGGGCGATCTCGGCGACCCGCAACGGCCGGATCGGGGTCATCGGCACCCAGGCCACGGTCACCAGCGGTGCCTACGACGACGCCTTCGCCGCCGCCCCCGGCATCACGGTGACCTCCGCGGCCTGCCCGAGCTTCGTGGACTTCGTCGAGCGCGGCGTCACCAGCGGCCGGCAGCTCGTGGGGCTGGCGCAGTCCTACCTCGACCCGCTGCTGGCGGCCGGGGTCGACACCGTCGTCCTCGGCTGCACGCACTACCCGCTGCTGACCGGCGTCATCTCGCTGGTGATGGGGGAGGACGTCACACTGGTGTCCAGCGCCGAGGAGACCGCAAAGGACGTCTACCGGGTGCTCACGCGGGCCGACCTGCTCCGCGGCGAGGACGCGCCGCCGCCGCGGCACGCCTTCCTCGCCACCGGTGACCCCGAGCCGTTCGCCCGGCTGGGCCGCCGGTTCCTGGGCCCCGAGGTCGGCGCGGTCCTGCGCGCCGGGACGGTGGGCGCCGCTTGAGGCTGACCGTCATCGGCTGTTGCGGCAGCGGGCCCGGGCCGGACTCACCGGCCTCCAGCTACCTGGTCGAGCACGAGGGCTTCCGGCTGCTGCTGGACCTGGGCAGCGGCGCCTTCGGTGCCCTCCAGGGCCTGGTCGACCCCGGGTCGGTGGACGCGGTCTTCCTGTCCCACCTGCACGCCGACCACTGCCTCGACGTCGCCCCGTTCGTCGTCTGGCACCGGTACTCCAAGCGGTCCTCCGGCTCGCTCGTGCCGCTGTACGCGCCGGTCGGCGCCGAGCGGCGGCTGGCCCTGGCCTACGACATGGACGGCGAGGGGCTGACCGACGTCTTCGACTTCGTCCCGGTCGGGCCCGGCGCCCTGCAGATCGGCCCGTTCGAGGTGCAGCTGGCGCGCACGGCGCACCCCATCGAGTGCTACGCGATCCGGCTGACCGCCGGCGGCCGGTCGCTGGTCTACACCGGCGACACCGGCCCCAGCGAGCGGGTCGTGGAGCTGGCGCGGGGGGCCGACGTGCTGCTGGCCGAGGCCGCCCACCCGGACAACGACCGCGACCAGCCGCCCGGTCTGCACCTGACGGGCAGGCAGGCGGCCGAGCACGCGGCGGCGGCGGGCGTGGGGCGGCTGCTGCTCACCCACATCCCGGCCTGGGTCGACCACATCGGCCAGCTCTTCGCCGCCAGCTCGGTGTTCCCCGAGACCGAGCTGGTGCGTGCCAAGGCGGTCTACGACATCTGAACGGGTGGCCCCGGTTGCCCGGGGCGGGCCCGCCCGGCACGGTGAGCCGCGTGGACGAGGAACGCGACGGCGTCGCGCTGAGCAGCCTGGACGCGCCCCTGGGCGACGGCCTGGGGGTCCCGAAGCGCGCGCTGGTCGACCACTTCGACGCCGTGGCCGACCGGCTCGTCCCGCTGCTGGCCGGCCGGCCGCTGTCGGTGAAGCGGGTGCGCCCGGGGCAGGCGCCGTTCATGCAGCGCAACGTCAGCAAGGGCGCCCCGGACTGGGTCCGCACGGTGCCGGTGTGGTCCGAGGGCTCGCACCGGGAGATCCACCAGGTGCTCTGCGACGACCGGCGGACGCTGCTGTGGCTGGGCAACCAGCGCGCCGTCGAGCTGCACGTGCCGTTCCTGCGGGCCGGCTCGCACGAGCCGACGGGCCTGGTGCTCGACCTCGACCCGCCGGACGGGGCGGACTTCGCCGTCGTCGTGGCCACCGCACGGCTGGTCCGGCAGGCCCTGGAGGGCAGCGGGCTGTCCGGCGCGGTGAAGACGAGCGGCTCGAAGGGGCTGCACGTGGTCGTCCCGGTGCAGGGCTCGCCGGTGGAGGACGTCGCCGCCGCCACCCGTGCGCTGGCGGCGCGGACCGCGGCGCTGGGCCCGGAGCTGGCGACCACCGCCTACCTGCTGGAGGACCGCGGCGGCCGGGTCTTCGTGGACTCCACCCGCTCGGGCCAGGGGACGGTCGTGGCGGCCTACAGCCCGCGCATCCGCCCCGGGCTGCCGGTCTCGTTCCCCGTGGCCTGGGACGACCTCGACGACGTCCGGCCCGGGGACTTCACGGTGGCGACGGCGGCCGGGCTGCTGGGCGACCGCGACCCGTGGGCGGAGGCGCTCCCGGAGCCGCAGCCGCTGCCGGCGGAGCTGGTCGCCGAGGGGCACACCATCCCGGTGGCCCGGGTCCAGGCCATGCACGAGGGCAAGCGCCGCAAGCGGGCGGCGGCAGGCTCGGAGGAGGGCGCGTGAGCGGCTACGACTGGGTCGACATGGAGGCGTACACGATCACCATGCTCGAAGGCGGGTGGCTGGAGGAGGTCGCGCACCTCCTGCGGCTCGACCCGTCGACCGAGCGGATGCGGACCTTCGACGAGGCCGACGCGGAGGGCGGCCCCGACCACTTCCCGGTGCAGGTGGAGGAGCTCGAGGGCTGGCTCGTCGTCGTGGAGCCCAACGGCTTCCAGCTGGCCGACCGGGACCTGCTGGCCCGCCTGTCCCGTGGTGGCACGGCGGTCTCCTCCTTCCGCAACGTCAACGCCCACGCCGAGTTCCTCGTGGCGCGCCGGGGGGAGGTGGTCCGCGCCTTCGACCCGGTCGTGCCCGGCGACGAGGAGGGGGACCCGCTGCCGGAGGAGGAGGGCCTGGACTTCGCCGACGAGGACGCCGACCCCGATGCGCTCGCCTTCACGCTGATGGAGCGGCTGACCGGCGTCCGCATCGAGGAGTCGTGGCTGCTGGAGCGGCCCCGCCGGACCTGGCTGGCCCCGCACCCGCCGGTGGGCGCGCCGGAGGCGGACGGCGGCCGGTACTCCGCGCCGGACGCCCGGCGGACGCGATGGATGAGACAGATCTCGTAAGTGTTGCGGCACGGCGCGGTCCGGCGCTACGGTGCTCGCACATCGACGGTGACGCGCGTCACAGCCGGGCCCGGTGCGTCGGTGGATCCCCCCTCAGCAGCCGCAGTGCTCCGCGGCTCTCGCCGAAAGGTCCACCGTGCCCCTTCCTCGCATGATGTCGCGCACCCTCGCGGCCCTCACCCTCGCCGCGGCCACCGCCGTCGCCACGGCGGTCCCGGCCTCGGCCGACCCGTCCTGGTGGCGTGGTCCCGCACCCACCCAGGCCAGCATCACCGCCGAGCGCGGCCCCTTCGCCGTCAGCTCCACCTCGGTCTCGGACCTGGCCAGCCCGGGCTTCGGGTCCGCGACGATCTACTACCCGACGAGCACGACGTCGGGGACCTTCGGCGGCGTCGCGATCTCCCCGGGGTACACCGCCTCGGAGTCCACGATCGCCTGGCTCGGCCCGCGCATCGCCTCGCAGGGCTTCGTCGTCATCACGTTCAACACCAACTCCCGCTACGACCAGCCGTCCGCCCGTGGCGACCAGCTCCTCGCGGCGCTGGACTACCTGACCCGGACCAGCTCGGTCCGCTCACGGGTGGACGCCAACCGCCTCGCCGTCATGGGGCACTCGATGGGCGGTGGAGGGACGCTGGAGGCGGCCAAGGACCGGCCCTCGCTGCGGGCGGCGATCCCGCTGACCGGCTGGAACACCGACAAGACCTGGCCCGAGGTCACGACGCCGACGCTGGTGATCGGTGCCGAGAACGACAGCGTGGCGCCGGTCTCCAGCCACTCCATCCCGTTCTACAACAGCCTGACCAACGCGTCGGAGCGCGCCTACCTCGAGCTGAACAACGCCAGCCACTTCGCCCCGAACTCGCCGGACGACGACATCGCGTCGAGCTCGATCGCCTGGCTCAAGCGGTTCGTGGACGCCGACACCCGGTACACGCAGTTCCTCTGCCCGGGACCGAGCGTCTCCCTGCTCGGGGACATCTCGGACTACCGGGCCACCTGCCCCATGTGAGCCGGTGACCGAGGAGGGGCGGGTTCCGACCACGTCGGGGCCCGCCCCTTCGGCTTACCCTGCCCCGGTGACCGGCCCGCCCGACGACGTCGTCCGCTGCGCCGCGCAGACGCTGCTGGCCGGCCGCCGGCTGGACACCGGCACGCTGGCCGCCGAGCTCGGCATCTCCCGCGCGACGCTGTTCCGGCGAGCGGGCAACCGCGACGCGATCCTCGGCGAGGCGCTGTCCTCCCTGGGCCACCGCACCCTGCGGGCCATCGAGCGGCGGTACGACGAGCGGCGGGCCGACACCGCGTCCTCGGGCCGGCTCCGGTGCCTGGCGGTGAGCGAGGAGTTCCGCTACGCGCTGAGCACCGCCGTGCCGATCCGCCGGCTGCTGGACGAGGAGCCCTCGACGGCGATCCGGATCCTCACCGACCCGCAGGGGCGCGTGCAGCCCCGGGTCGTCGAGGCCTACACCGCGCTCTTCCAGCGGGACGTGGACGAGCACGGGTTCCAGCCGCAGGTGCCGGTCCCGCTGCTGGCGCTGGCCGTGGTGCGGCTCGGGGAGTCCTTCCTCTACTCCGACGTGCTGGCGGCCCGCGCCCCGGACCTGGAGGCGGCGACCACCGTCCTGGACGCCCTCGTGACCAGCGTCTTCCGGGTCGGGGGGAGCTGAGCGCGCCGTCCCCAGGGGTGCGCCGCGTCCACAGGCGGCCGGAGAGCGGGGGATCTGTCGGTGCCGGCGCCGAAGCTGTCGGCATGACGCACGACCCGCAGACCATCGCCTGGCTCGACCAGGAGGACAGCCGGCTGGCGCAGGCCGTCCGGGCCCACCGCGTGGCCGTGCAGTACGTCATGCGCGGTACGGGCCCGGGCGAGCCGCCGTTCGGCTACACGGTCGGGCTGTTCGGCGTGGGCCATCCCGAACTGGTCGTGGTCGGGGTCGACCAGGAGCGGGCCTGCGCCCTGCTGGACGCGGTGGCGGAGCTGGTGCTCGGCGGGCGGGACCTGGTGCCCGGCGAGCTGGTCGACCTCGACGAGCTCAGCAGGCTGGCCGTCGAGACCCTGCCCAACCCCGGCGAGGTGCTGTTCAGCGCCAACCGCTTCTACCAGCGGCCCGACGAGTTCTCCGTCCCGGCGTACCAGCTCACCTGGGCCCACGCCGACGGCTCGTTCCCCTGGGAGCCCGGCTACCCCTGCCCTCCGGACTGCCAGCCGCGGCCGGGGACGTGGCGGGCCTAGGAGACGGGGTCGGGCCTTCGTCAGTCGAGGCCGAGGTCGCGGCGGAGCTTGGCCACGTGCCCGGTGGCCTTCACGTTGTAGGACGCCTTCTCGATGCGGCCCTCGGCGTCGATCACGAAGGTCGAGCGGATGACCCCGACGACCTCCTTGCCGTACAGCTTCTTGGTGCCGTAGGCCCCGTAGGCCGCCAGCACCTCCTTCTCCGGGTCGGAGACCAGCGTGATGGAGAGCTGCTCCTTGTCGCGGAACCGGAGCAGCTTCTCGACCGGGTCGGGGGAGATCCCGACGATGTCCAGGCCTGCCTCGGCCAGGTCGCCCGCGGAGGCCGTGAAGTCCACCGCCTGGGTGGTGCAGCCGGGGGTGAGCGCCGCCGGGTAGCAGTACACGATCACCCGGCGCCCGCGGTAGTCGCTGAGCGACACCGGGTTGCCCCCGGCGTCGGGCAGCGTGAACTCCGGCGCGGGGTCGCCGGCGGTGAGGCGGACGGGCGCAGCGTCGGTCGCGGTCATGGGAGGAATCCTGCCGTGTCCCTTCCCCCCGCCCGCAAGGGGGCGGGCCGATCAGCCGGGCAGGAAGGAGAACCGCACGTGCCGGGTGTGGTTGTCCACGTTGGTGTCGACCAGGCAGATGCGCTGCCAGGTGCCGAGCTGCATCCGTCCCTCCAGCACCGGGACCGAGGCGTGCGGGGGCACGAACGCAGGCAGCACGTGGTCGCGGCCGTGCCCCGAGCTGCCGTGCCGGTGCCGCCAGCGGTCGTCGCGGGGGAGCAGCTGGTCGAGCTGGGCCAGCAGGTCGTCGTCGCTGCCCGCCCCTGTCTCCAGGATCGCCAGCCCGGCCGTCGCGTGCGGCACGAACACGTGCAGCAGCCCGTCGCCCTCGGTGCGCACGAAGTCCGCGCACTCCTCGGTCAGGTCGACGACGACGGGGACGGCACCGGTGCGGACGGCTCGCAGCTCCGATCTCATGGGCCGATCCTCTCCACCGGGCCGCGTCCGCGTCGACCCGGCGCGCACTACTGTCGGCACCCGTGACGCAGCCTCGAACCACCGCCCGCTCCGACGGCCGCTCGGCCGACCAGCTCCGCCCGGTGACCATCACCCGCAACTGGCTGGACCACGCGGAGGGGTCGGTGCTCGTCGAGTTCGGTCGCACCCGCGTGCTGTGCGCGGCCAGCGTCACCGAGGGGGTGCCGCGCTGGCGCAAGGGCTCGGGCCTGGGCTGGGTGACCGCCGAGTACTCGATGCTGCCGCGGGCGACCCACACCCGCAGCGACCGCGAGTCGGTGCGCGGCAAGATCGGCGGCCGCACCCACGAGATCAGCCGGCTCATCGGCCGGTCGCTGCGCGCGTCGATCGACCTCGGCGCGCTGGGCGAGAACAGCATCGCCATCGACTGCGACGTCCTACAGGCCGACGGCGGCACCCGCACCGCCGCCATCACCGGCGCCTACGTGGCGCTGGCCGACGCCGTCTCCTGGCTGGGCGAGCGCAAGAAGCTGGCCAAGCCGAACCCGATGGTGCAGTCGGTCTCGGCGGTGAGCGTCGGCGTCATCGACGGCGAGCCGCGGCTGGACCTGCACTACGAGGAGGACGTGCGCGCCGGCACCGACATGAACGTCGTCTGCACCGGCGACGGCGGCTTCGTGGAGGTGCAGGGGACCGCCGAGGGCGCCGTCTTCGACCGGCCGACGCTGGACGCGCTGCTCGACCTCGCCGTCGCCGGGTGCGCCGAGCTGTCCCGGCTGCAGGCCGAGGCGCTCGCCCGGTGAGCACCCGCCTGCTGCTGGCCACGCGCAACGCGGGCAAGCTCGCCGAGCTGCAGCGGCTGCTGGAGAGCGCGGTGCCCGGCGTAGAGGTCGTCGGTCTCCGCGACGTCCCCGAGTACCCCGAGGCGCCGGAGACCGGCGCGACGTTCGCCGACAACGCGCTGCTCAAGGCGCGGGAGGCGGTGCGGTGCACCGGGCTGCCGGCGGTGGCCGACGACTCGGGCATCGCGGTGGACGCGCTGAACGGGATGCCGGGGGTGCTGTCGGCACGCTGGTCGGGCCGGCACGGTGACGACGACGCCAACACCGCGCTGCTGCTGGGCCAGCTGGCCGACGTCCCGGACGAGCGCCGGGGCGCGGCGTTCGTGTGCGCGGCGGCGCTGGTGACCCCCGACGGCACCGAGCGGGTGCTGGAGCGGGAGTGGCGCGGGCACGTGGTCCGGGAGAAGCGGGGGAGCAACGGCTTCGGCTACGACCCCGTGTTCGTGCCCGAGGGGCTGGGGCTCACCTCCGCGGAGCTGGCACCGGCCGAGAAGGACGCGCGCAGCCACCGGGGGCAGGCGTTCGCCGCGCTGGTGCCGGTGCTGGCGGAGGTGCTGGGCGCCCGCTGAGCGGGCGGGGCATCAGCGGAAGCTGAAGCCCAGCCAGGCCAGCGAGTCCTCCTCCTCCGGCTCGGCGTGCCGGCCGGGGCGGACGATCTCCTCCTGGGTCGCGACCTCGACGCCGCCGAACTCCGGGGCGCGGTGCCGGCCACGGGCCGGGGCGGCAGCGGGGGAGTGGACGACGGCGGCGCGCACCAGGGCAGCCGGGAGCCAGGTGGCGGTCGGGGAGGCGCTGGAGGTCATGCACCTCTGATCGGCCCGCCGCCGGGGGAACCCGAGCGGCCGCGCCCGGCACCCACCCGGCTGGGTGAAGCGCAGCGTGACCGAGCTGTGGCACAGCGCACCCCTGCCTGGTCAGTAGCCTGCCGCCATGGAGTTCGTGCGCCTTCTCCTCGTCGTCGTCCACATCCTCGGCCTCTCGCTGATCATCGGGCCGTTCCTCTTCCAGGTGAGCCGGAAGGCGAACTTCGAGCCGCGGCTGATGCAGGTCGGCGCGCTCGTGCAGCTGGTCTCGGGCCTGGCGCTGGTCGGCGTCCGCGAGGCCGGCGACCTCCCGGTCGACCACGCCAAGATCGGCGTGAAGCTCGTGGTCACCGTGCTCGCCGTCGTCACCGTCTTCCTCGCGGCCCGCAAGCAGCGCGCGGCGGCCGCCGGCCAGGCCGACCCGAAGTCGCCGCTGCCGTTCTTCCACGCCACGGGCGCGCTGGCGATCCTCAACGTGCTCATCGCGGTCCTCTGGACCTGACCGCGGG
The DNA here is from genome assembly GCF_004571075.1 of Blastococcus sp. TF02A-35. Taxonomy (GTDB): domain Bacteria; phylum Actinomycetota; class Actinomycetes; order Mycobacteriales; family Geodermatophilaceae; genus Blastococcus. The sequence continues at coordinate 83,159 of NZ_SPQP01000007.1, read as the reverse complement.
AAAACCCACCGACCACCACGCCGCCGGGCGCTAGCGTCCGGCGGCGTGACCATTCCTGCCCGAGTACGGCCGCCCGGTGACGGCGACGAACGCGCCCAGCTGCTGGGCTGGCTGAACCTGCAGCGCGCCGTCGTCCACCAGAAGTGCGAGGGCCTGGACGACGCGGCGGCGCACCGTCCGCTGGTGCCGACCTCCCCGCTGATGACCGTCGCCGGGCTGGTCTCGCACCTGCGCTGGGTGGAGCACTGCTGGTTCCAGGTGCTCTTCCTGGACCGCGACATGGCGGCCAACCCGCAGTTCGGGGACGTCGCGGACGCCGACTTCCGCGTGGACGGTGTGCCCCTCGCCCGGCTGCTGGAGGAGTACGCGCGCGAGTGCGCCGCGTCGGAGGCGGTGGTCGCCGCCGCCTCCCTGGACGACCGCGGGCGCAACCGGGAGCACCGCGCCGACACGCTGACCCTGCGCTGGATCCTCGGCCACATGGTCGAGGAGGTGGCGCGCCACGTCGGGCACCTGGACCTCCTCCGGGAGATGGCCGACGGCGAGAAGGGCTACTACTGACGGCGTGAGGAGCCGCGCGGGCGGGCATGCCTGCCCGCGTGCGGGTGTACGTGGACGCTGCTCGGCAGCTGCGGTTCGACGACGGGACGCCGGTGACGGCCGCCTCCGGGGTGGCCCCGCTCGGGAACGGGTGGCTGGTCGCCCAGGACGACTCGGTGATCGCGGCCTGGCGCCGCGACGACGGCGTCGTGCCGGTCCGGGTCCTGCCGTCCGTGGAGGGGCACGACACGTTCGACCCGGCCGCGGGGACCAAGCACCTCAAGCCCGACCTCGAGGTGGCCTGCCCGGCCGAGGTGGACGGCGAGCCGGCGGTCCTCCTGCTCGGCTCCGGCTCCTCGCCGCGGAGGATGCGCGGGGTGCTGGTGCGGCTGGTCGACGGGCGGCCCGAGGTGCGGGCCGCGGAGCTCGGCCCGCTCTACCACCACGTGGCCGAGCGGCTCGGCCTGCCGATGGACCACCTCAACCTCGAGGGCGCGAGCCGCTCCGGCGGCACGGTCCGCTGGTTCAACCGGGGCAACCTGATGGCCGGCTTCCGCTCCGCCAGCGTCGACGTCCCGCTGGAGGGGCTGGTCGCCGCCGTCCTGGGGCGCGGCGAGGCCGCAGCCGTCCCGGTGGGGCGGCCGCTGGAGTACGAGCTCGGCGAGGTCGAGGGCGTCGGGCTCGCCGTCACCGACGCCATCGCCCTGCCCGACGGGCGGGTGCTGCTCAGCGCCGCCGCCGAGGACACCCCCAACGCCGTCGACGACGGGCCGGTGGTGGCCACCGCGGTCGCGCTGCTGGACGGGGAGTCGGTGCAGGCGGTCGCGCCCATCCCGGAGGTCGACGGCCACGTGCACAAGGTGGAGGGCCTGGCGCTGCGCCGGGTCGAGGGCGCCACCGTGCACCTGCTGGCGGTGGTGGACGACGACGACCCCACGACGCCCTCGGCGGAGCTGGACCTGCGCGTCGAGCTGGCCTAGACCGCCTTGGAGCAGAGCACGTCGGGATGCGGGAGGTAACCGAGGCGCTGCCAGAAGGTGAGGGCTGCGGCGTTCTCCGGCAGGACCAGCAGGTTGATGCGCGGCGCGCCCCGGTCGGCCAGCCGGCGCTCGACCTCGGCGACCAGTGCCGTGGCGAGGCCGGACCGGCGGTGGGAGGGGTCGACGGCGAGCCGGTGAATCCACCCGCGGCGGCCATCGAAGGTGCCGAGGACGACGCCGACGACTCCGGTGGACTCCTCAGCGACGACCATGAGATCCGGGCCGTGCGCCAGCGTGGCGCGCAGCTCCGCCTCCCGCAGCACGCCCTGCCCGGTCGTCTCCCAGAGGGTGGCGACCGCGGGGAGATCGGGCCAGTCGAACGCGCGGATCACGGCGCAACGCTAGGCGGCCCCGGCGGCGGTCCACCCGAACAGGTGCTCTTCCCCGGCGGGGCTCGGGCACGACCCCGGACCCGGGTGACCGGGCGCTACGGTCACCGCCACCGACGTGAGGGAGCTGGCGGGTGAGCGGTCCGGCACAGCACTTCCAGCCGTGGGGGCCGCCGCCCCCCGGCTCCGGGCCCGGCCCGCACCCGCAGCAGTGGGCCCCGCCGCCGTGGGCCCCGCCCCCGTGGGCCCCGCCGCCGCCGTGGGGCCCGCCCCCCGGGCCGCGCCGCTCGCGCTGGGCCACCGTGGGGGCGCCCCTCCTACTGGTCCTGGTCGTGCTCGGCAGCCTCGGCTTCTTCGCCGACCGGGGCTTCGTCCAGGCCATCGCGCCGGCCCAGGAGGCGGCGGACACCTACGCCACCGCCCTGGTCGAGCAGCGGTGGGACGACGCGCACGGCATGTTGTGCGAGGGCAGCGCCGACGAGTACACCGCCGAGGACCTGGCCACCACGTTCGGGCAGCCGCCGCTCGTCGCGTACAGCATCGACGGGGTGAACGTCGTCTGGTCCAACGGCCGGACGACCGGCGATGCCGCGATCACCTTCGTGACCAGGAGCGGCGTCAGGGAACGGACCTCCGTCGCCCTCGTCGAGGAGGACGGGCGCTGGCGCGTCTGCTTCTGAGCGCCGGCCGACGTGCGGGAGAGGGGAGTCGAACCCCTACGCCCGAAGGCACCAGATCCTAAGTCTGGCGTGGCTGCCGTTACACCACTCCCGCGTGGCCGCCGAGTCTAGGAGCACCCCGGCCGAGTGCTGCCGAGGACGGTCGGCGCGCTGACCAGCGCGGCGTCTGGCAGGCTGTCGCCGTGCCTCGCGACCCACGACAGATTCAGCTGGAGATCGACTCGGCCCGCGAGTCGCTGGCCGCCACGCTGGACCAGATCGTCTACCGGACCAGCCCGACCCGCCTCAAGGCCCAGGGCAAGGACGCCGTCCAGCGGTTCCTGCAGACCCCGGCCGGTCAGGCCACGGTCGGCGCCGTCGGCCTGCTGGTGACGTTCGTCGTCGTCCAGAAGATCCGGCACCGCAAGCGCTGACCGCGCACCCCTGACACGGCGAAGGCCGGTCCACCCCGTGGGGTGGACCGGCCTTCGCCGTTCGCGAGCAGGTCAGGCGGTGGCCCGGACCAGCGGCAGGATGACCGTGTCGAGGACCTGGTCGGCGTAGGCCTCGTCGACCGTGCGGCCGGTCAGCAGCCAGCGCTGCACCAGCAGGGCGCTGATGCTCTCCGCGGCCACCGAGGAGCGGAACGCGGCGGAGACCTCGCCCCGGGCCTCGGCGTTGTCGAAGACGGCCTCGAACGACTGCTGCCAGACCGCCAGCGGGCCGTTGTGGAAGGCCTCGGCCAGGGCCGGCTGGCGCGGCACGGTGGACAGCAGCGACAGGGTCGCCGCACCGGTCGGGCCGTTCACGACCCCCACGAGGCTGTGCAGCAGCTCGCGCAGGTCACCCTCGAGCGAGCCGGTGTCGGGGCTCTGGGCCTCGGCGCGGTTGAGGTCGGAGATCGTGTCGACGACGAGGTCCTGCTTGGTCCGCCAGCGGCGGTAGATGGTGGCCTTGCCGACGCCGGCCTCCGCGGCCACGGCGTCCATCGTCAGCGCGCCGTAGCCCACGTCGGCGAGCAGCTGGAGGATCGCGGCGCGGATCACGCCGTCCCGGCTGGGGTCGCGCGGTCGGCCGCCGCGACTGGGTCGGGCTTCTTCGGCTGTGGGGAGAGCGGCCATGGCCAAACCTTAGACATTCAAGTTGTGGACATGTTGCAGATCCCCCGCGAGTACCCCCTTAAGTGGATCCGATACGGGCCGCGCGCCTAGGACCAAGACCTCGACCGGTGAGTCAGGCTTTCCCCGTGGGAACGAACTGCGGCGGGGTGTGCGGCTGCCGGCAGCACTGGGAGGTGCCCGGGCGTGCCTCCCGGGCCCTGCTGGCCACGTCGATCGGGCACGTGCTCCCGCACGTCTCGCGCACGGCCAAGGCCCTGGGCCTCACCGTGCACTCCTCGCCCCAGCTGCTCGACATCGTCGACGAGCGCGGTGGCCGGGCCCTGGAGGCGCTCTTCAAGCGCCTCGCCCGGGAGCTGACCGGGGCCGAGACCGAGGCGGTGCGCGTGGCCACCGACCCGCCGGACGACGGCGCCGCCCGGACCGCCCGGCTGCTGACCGCCCCGACCCTCGCGGTCGAGCTCGCCCGCCGCGGGGTCACCGTCGAGGTCGGCGTGCTGGCCGAGGCCGAGTTCTGGTCGGTGTACCAGCCCATCGTCTCGCTGGCCGACCGCTCCGTCGTCGCCCACGAGGCGCTGCTGCGCGGGCTGGTCGACGGGCGCGAGGTCGGCGGCGGGGACCTGTTCTTCGTCGCCGAGTCCGCCGGCTGGCTGCACCGCCTCGACCGCATCGGGCGGGAGTCGGCCATCGCCGGCGCCATGCCCTGGCTCGGCGGCGACGACCTGTTCGTCAACTTCAACCCGACGTCGATCTTCCGGCCCCAGGTCTGCCTCGCCAGCACCGAGCGGGTCGCCCACGACGTCGGCATCGCGCCGGACCAGCTGGTCTTCGAGGTCGTGGAGTCGCACGTCATCGCCGACCGCGGCCACCTGGTCTCGGTCCTGGAGCACTACCGCTCGCTGGGCTGGCGGGTCGCCCTGGACGACGTCGGCGCAGGCTGGTCGAGCCTGTCGCTGCTGGCCGCCATCCGCCCCGACGTCGTCAAGCTGGACAAGGGACTGGTGCAGGAGCTGCCCGACGACGGCGCCCGCACGGTGCTCAAGGCGGTCACCGACCTCGCCCACCAGCTCGGTGCGGTCGTCGTCGCCGAGGGCATCGAGACCGAGCAGCTGGCCGACGAGGTCACCGCGCTCGGCGCGGACATGGGGCAGGGCTGGCTGTTCGGCCGCCCGGTGCGCCCGGACCCGCCGGCCGAGGAGCCCGAGGGCCGCTGGCAGCCGGTGGAGCGGGCCCGGCGGTGACGCGCGTGCAGGAGCGGCCGGGGCCCCTGCTGCGCCGGTGGCTGGCGCTCTGGCGCGTGCACGAGGTCGACCTCGCCTCACCGCTGCCGGCGGCGGTCGCCGAGGAGCGGCTGCGCGCCGTCCTCACCCGGCGGTCCTGGTGGCGTCGGCCCCAGGTCCCGCGGGACCGCCGCATCGTCGAGGGCCAGGTCCGGGACGGCGAGGTCCGCGTCGTCGCCACGATGCCGACGTTCGGCAACTCCTTCACCCACGAGCTCCGCGGCCGGCTGACCGACACCGCCGAGGGGTCCCGGCTCACCGGCACCCTGGGCTGGCGGAGGCTCGTCCGGGTGCTCACCGCGGTGTCCCTCGTCGTGTGGCCGGCGGTGGTCGTGGCCGGTGCCGTCCTCGCCGTGCGCGAGCTGCTGCTGGGCGCGGGAGCGACCGGCTACGCCGTGCCGCTCCTGGTCGGTGGGGTGGCGGGGACGCACGTCGTCCTGATGACCTGGTTCCTCGGGTCCGCCGGCGCCGCCGACGGCGAGTTCCTCATGTCCTCGGTCCGCGAGGCGCTCGCGGTCCGCTGACGGCCCTCGGCCGCCCCGGCGTCAGCCCAGCGCCCAGCCGGTGAGCACCTGCCGGCCGTGCTCGTGGCCCAGCACGCCGTACCGGCCGGCGGGCAGCGCGAGGAGCGCGCCCGCCTCCGGCTGCAGCCCCAGCCAGCGCGCGGCCACGACCCGCAGCACGTGCCCGTGGGCCACCAGCGCCACGTCGCCGTCGGCCAGCCGGTCCCGGACGAGGTCCAGCACCCGGTCCACGCGGGCGCCCACGTCGGCCAGCGACTCACCGGGCTCGTCGGCGTCGGCGGTGCCGTCCTCCCAGATCGACCACTCGCGGCCCAGCTCCTCGCTGATCTCCGCGGTCGTGCGCCCTTCGTAGCCGCCGTAGTCGAGCTCGACCAGGTCCGGGTCGAGGTCGGTGGTGGTGAGCCCCGCCAGCTCCGCCGTCCGCCGGGCCCGCTGCAGCGGGCTGACCCGGACCTCGACGAACCGGCGCTCGGCCATCGCCGCCCGCAGCGCGCGGGCCTGCTCCTCGCCCTCGGGCAGCAGCGGCAGGTCGGTGGTCCCCGTGTGCTGCCCCGTCCGGCTCCACTCGGTCTGCCCGTGCCTCAGCACGATGATCTCGCCCACCCGCACATCGAACACGCTGCGGGGAACACACGCGCGCCGTCCCGTGCTGGCCACTGGCATGACCACCGCACAGATCAGCGACACGTTCAGCATCGGTGGGGACCTCCCCGTCCACCGGCTCGGCTACGGCGCCATGCAGCTGCCCGGGCCCGGTGTCTGGGGCGAGCCGGCCGACCGCCCCGCCGCCGTCCGCGTGGTGAAGGCCGCGATCGAGCAGGGCGTCGACTTCATCGACACCGCCGACTCCTACGGCCCCGAGGTCAGCGAGCAGATCATCGCCGAGGCCCTCCACCCGTACCCCGAGAACCTGGTCATCGCGACCAAGGCCGGGCTGACCCGCCAGGGCCCCGGCATCTGGACGCCGGTCGGCCGCCCCGCCTACCTCAAGCAGCAGGTCGAGCTCTCCCTGCGGCACCTGAAGGTCGACCGCATCGACCTGATCCAGCTGCACCGGATCGACGCCGAGGTCCCGCTGGCCGACCAGCTGGGCGCCTTCGCCGAGCTCAAGGAGGAGGGCAAGGTCCGCCACATCGGCGTCTCCGAGGTCTCCGTCGAGGAGCTGAAGGCCGCCCGCGAGATCACCGAGATCGTCAGCGTGCAGAACCTCTACAACCTGACGACGCGGCAGAGCCAGGACGTCCTGGACTACGCGACCGCCGAGAACATCGCCTTCATCCCGTGGTTCCCGATCGCCACCGGTGACCTGGCGGCGCCCGACAGCCCGGTCGCCGACATCGCGCGCGAGCTGGACGCCACGCCGTCGCAGGTGGCGCTCGCCTGGCTGCTGCAGAAGTCGCCGGTCATCCTGCCGATCCCGGGCACCAAGTCGGTCGACCACCTGACCGAGAACCTGGGGGCGGCCCAGCTGACCCTCTCCGACGAGGACATGGCACGCCTGGACGCCCTCGCCTGAGCCCTCCGCACGCACGAACCCCACGAACTCGTGGCCATCGAGAGCTGATGGCCACGAGTTCGTGCGTCTCGGCGGCCGCTTCCGCTCTCAGCCCAGGCCGAGCGACGCGCGGATGGCCGCCAGCACCTGGGCCGGTCGCCCTAGCAGGTCGGCGGAGGTGAACCGGAGGACGGTCCAGCCCGCCAGGACCAGCCCGTTCTGCCGCCTCAGGTCCTCGACGAAGACCCGGCGGTCGCGGTGCACGTCGCCGTCGAACTCGACGACCACCCGGTGCGCAGGCCAGGCCAGGTCGACCCGCCCGAGGAACCGCCCGGCGTCCCGCACGACGTGCTGCAGGACCGGCGGCGGGAGACCGGCCTCGTGGACGGCCCACCGGAGGACCGACTCCATCGGCGAGCCGGCCAGCCGATCCCCGCACGGCGCGACCCGGCGGGCCGCGGCCACGCCCCTGCGCCCGGCCGACCGCGCGGTGACCGCGTCGAGCTCGTCCCGCGGGAAACCGCGGGCGAGCATCTGGTCGGTGACCGCCAGCAGCGCGCCGGGCGGGACGACGGCGGCCAGGTCGATCCAGGTCCGGCTGGGCGAGGTCACCACGACCCCGTGCCGACGACGGGTCTCCGGCGCGGGCACGTCGGAGAAGTGGAGACGACGGTCGCGGCGGTGTCGGCGCCGGGCGGACGGCGGCACGGTCAGGTGCACCGGCTGGTCCGGCGCCACCAGCGGCACCTCGAGCCCCCACAGCCGCGCAGCGGTCAGGTGGCTGACGACCGCGTCGTCCGGGGCGCCGATGAGGACGGCGCGGACCTGCTCGAGCCCGGTCGACGCCCGGGGCAGGTAGGTGTCGCGCGAGGAGCGACGGACCTCCGCGTGCCGCAGGTGCCAGTCGGTGATCCCCGCGGCCCGGGCGCCGCGCCGGTCGAGGGGCCCGTGCACCCGTGGCGGGACAGGGGGTGTCGGCATGGCGGGAGCGTGCCGAAACCGCGAGGCGCTCGCTCCCGCCGTCCACAGGCTGCCCGAGCCATGCGAACTCGTGGCCATCGCCGGCCGATGGCCACGAGTTCGCATGGCTCGGCGCTCGAGGCGCGTCCCGGCACCCCGCCGCACGGCCGGGCTGAGGCACGCGTCACCATGGCGGCGTGGACGCCGAGGACTTCCGCCAGATCAAGGACGCCGTTCGCCAGCTGGTCCGCGAGTCGGTCATCCCCCTCGAGGAGCAGATCGAGGACGAGGACCGCATCCCCGACCAGCTGCGCGCGCAGATCGCCGAGATGGGCCTGTTCGGGTACGCGCTGCCCGAGGAGTACGGCGGCCTGGGCGTCACGATGAGCGAGGACGTCGAGCTCGCCTTCGAGTTCGGCTACACGACGCCGGCCTTCCGCTCGCTGTTCGGCACCAACAACGGGATCTCCGGCCAGGTGATCGCCCGTTTCGGCGACGAGGCGCAGAAGAAGAAGTACCTGCCGGGGCTGTCGGCCGGTGAGCTGATCGGCTCCTTCGCCCTCACCGAGGCCGAGGCCGGCTCGGACCCCTCGGCGCTGCGCACGACCGCGCGCCGCGACGGCGACTCGTGGGTCATCAACGGCAGCAAGCGCTACATCACCAACGCCCCGCTGGCCGACCTCTTCGTCGTCTTCGCCCGGACCAACCCGGAGGAGAAGGGCGGCCGCGGCATCTCCAGCTTCGTCGTCGAGACCTCCACGCCGGGCGTGACCGTCGGCCCGAAGGACAAGAAGATGGGCCAGGCCGGCGCGTGGACCGCCGAGGTCTACTTCGACGACGTGCGGGTCCCCGCGGAGGCGCTCATCGGCGAGGAGGGCCGCGGCTACTCCAAGGCCCTCACCGTGCTCTCCCGCGGCCGGCTGCACATCGCCGCGCTCTGCGTCGGGATGGCGCAGCGCGTCCTGGACGAGTCGGTGGCCTACGCGGCCACGGCCAAGCAGGGCGGGGCGCCGATCGGCCGCTTCCAGCTGGTGCAGGCGATGCTCGCCGACATGCACGCCGAGCTGCTCGCCGGCCGCAGCATGGTGCGCGACGTCGCCGCCCGCTACGACTCCGGCGAGGACACCTCCGTCGGCCCGTCCTCGGCCAAGCTCTTCTGCACCGAGATGGTGGGCCTGGCGGTCGACAAGGCGGTGCAGGTGCACGGCGGCATGGGCTACCTGCGGACGACGCCGGTCGAGCGCTTCTACCGCGACGCCCGCCTGTACCGGCTCTACGAGGGCACCAGCGAGGTGCAGCGGGTCATCATCGGCGGCGCGCTGCTGCGCGAGGCCGGTATGCCCCGTGGCTGACGAGCGGGCGGTCCGCCGCGACGCCGTCGCCGAGCTGGGGGAGGCGCTGCGCGAGCTGGTCGACGCCGCCGTCCGCACCGAGGTGCCGCTGGAGCGGCTGGCCGAGGCCGCCCGGGCGGCCCGCGAGCTGACGGCGCTGCTGTCCACCGACCTCCGCGAGGTGCACGAGATCGCCTCGGTGGACGACCCGGAGAGCGGCCAGCGCTGGTACAGCCCCGTGTACGGCCCGGGCAGCCCGGTCGCGCCGCCGATGGTGGTCGAGGACTTCCCGGACGAGGGGCGCTGCGTCGGGCACGTGACCGTCGGCAAGAAGCTCGAGGGCCCGCCCGGGCTAGCCCACGGCGGCGTCGTCGCCACGTTGCTCGACCACGTGCTGGCGCGCTCCGCCCGCGGAGCCGGGCACGGCGGGCTGACCGCGAGCCTCACCGTGACCTACCGCCGGCCGGTGCACCTGGGCGTGCCGCTCGTGGTCACCGGCCAGCTGGTCTCGGTCGAGGGACGGCGGGCCACCGCGACCGCCCGGCTCGTCGCCGCGGACGACCCGGACACCACGCTGGCCGAGGGGGAGGCGCTGCTGGTCGCGCTCCGGGCCGAGCGCGCCAGCGAGGTCTTCGCGCGCACCGGACGGGCCGTCGGCGCCTGGACGTCGAAGAGCTGACCGCCTAGTTCGCGCGCGGGCCCGGGGCGTTGGCCGGGTCGCCTGCCGGATCGAGCTGTGGCCCACCGGCGGGCCGCAGCAGCGGCCCCGGCGCGCCGACGCCGTTGCCGAGCGCGGCGACGAACTGGCGCAGCACGTCGTCGCCGCGGTGGAACGGCGCCCAGTCCAGCAGCTTGCGGGCCCGGCTGGTGTCCAGCGCCGGGACCTGGGTGCCGATGTCGAGCCACCCCGGCTCGGTCGGCACCACGTGGGCGGCGTGCGCCGCGGCGAGGCCGGCGCGCAGGGCGAACGCGGGCGTGGGCACCCGGAAGGTGCCCAGCGCCTTGGCCAGGGCGTCGGCGTCCATCAGCGGCTCGGCGGCCAGGTTGAACGGGCCGGGGGCGCGGCGGTCGATCATCCGCTCGATGGCGTCGGCGACGTCGTCGGCGTGCACGAAGGAGATGGCCAGCGCGGGCAGCGGCAGGGGCAGCAGCTTCGCCACCGACCCCGGCAGCATCCGCGCGGCGCCGAGCAGCAGCGGGCCGAGGAAGTAGCGGCCGATCTCGCTGCTGGCCTCCGGCTGCAGCACGAGCGTGGGGCGGACGACGGTCACCGTGGTGTCCCGGTGCCGGCCGAACACCTCGCGGACCACCCGCTCGGCCGCGGACTTGTCGCGGCTGTACTGGGCGCTGGGGATGCCGGTGGTCGGCCAGTCCTCCTGTACGCGGTGCCCGCGGGCGCCACCGGCGTAGGTGCCGATCGAGCTCATGTGCACGAACTGGCCCACGCCCGCCGCGGCGGCCGCCCGGGCCACGCGCCGGGTGCCCTCGACGTTCACCTCGTGCAGGAGGTCGGGGTCGCGCCCCGGCTGCAGCGCCCACGCCAGGTGGACGACGACGTCGGCGCCGGCGACGAGCTCGGCGATCTCCCGCTCGCTCGCCGCCTCGCCGAGGTCGGCCAGGTGCCAGCGGACGCCGTCGTAGGGGGCGACCGACGGCGGACGGCGACGGGCGAGCCCCCGGACCTCGGCCACCCCGGCGGAGGCGGCGGTGAGCCGGCGCAGCAGGGCGGTGCCGACGTTGCCGCTGGCACCGGTGACGGCGACCGTCGTGCCGGCCAGGTGACCGGGGGAGAAGTTCGGCATGCCCTCCCGCTACCCGGCCTTCCCCGCACCAACCGGTGAGGTCAGGCCGAGGACCCGGCCGGCTCGGCGGACGGCGTCTCGCTGTCCAGCGCCCGGCCGCGCAGCTCGGGGAGGCCGAGGGCGGCGAGCGAGCCGAGGACGAAGAACGCCGCGAAGGCACCGAAGACCATCCCGGTGCCGCCGGCGCCGAGCAGCGGCGGGACGCACAGCGGCGCCGCGATCGAGGCGAGCCGGCCGAAGCCCGCTGCCGCGCCGGCCCCGGTCGCCCGCAGCGCGGTCGGGTAGATCTCCGGCGTCACCGCGTAGAGCGCACCCCAGGCGCCGAGGTTGAAGAACGAGAGCACCATGCCGGTGACCAGCACGGCGGTGTCGCCGTCGGCGGCGGCGAACATGCCGGCGCCGGCCGCGGAGCCCAGGAGGAAGGTGACCAGCGTCGGCCGCCGGCCCCACTTCTCGATCAGGACGGCTGCCGCGGCGTACCCGGGCAGCTGGGCGAGGGTGATGACCAGCGTGTAGCCGAAGGACTTGACCAGCGAGAAGCCGTCGTTGAACAGCAGGGTGGGCAGCCAGACGAAGGCGCCGTAGTAGGCGAAGTTGATGCTGAACCACACCACCCACAGCGCCACCGTGCGGTTGCGCGTGGCCGCTCCCCAGAGCGCCCGGGCGCCGGGCGAGGCCACCGGCCGGGCGGGCGGCGAGTCCACCGGTGCCACCCCGGCCGCCGACTCGAAGCGGCGCACCGCGGCCTCGGCCTCCTCGGTCCGGCCGCGCTGCTCCAGGAACCGCACCGACTCGGGCAGGCCCCGCCGGACGACGACGGCGTAGAGCGCGGGCGCCGCACCGAGGGCCAGGGCCCAGCGCCACCCGTCGTCGCTGCCGGGGACCACGAAGTAGCCGATGAGCGCCGACAGCGTCCAGCCCACGGCCCAGAACGCCTCGAGCAGGACGACCATCCGGCCGCGGATGCGCGCCGGGGCGAACTCGCTGACCAGGGTCGAGGCCACCGGCAGCTCGGCGCCCAGGCCGAGGCCGATGACGAACCGGAAGACCAGCAGCGCGCCGACCGACCACGACAGCGCCGCCGCGCCGGTCGCCAGGCCGAAGACCAGCAGGGTGAGCGCGAAGACCTGGCGCCGGCCGAAGCGGTCGGCCAGCAGCCCGCCGAGCGTCGCGCCGAGGGCCATGCCGGCGAAGCCGATCGAGCCGATCCACGACAGCTCGGTGGGGGAGAGGCCCCACTGCACCGCCAGCGCCGCCATGACGAAGGAGATGAGGCCGACGTCCATCGCGTCCAGGGCCCAGCCCATGCCCGAGCCGACGACCAGCCGACCGTGCTCGCGGGTGTAGGGCAGCCGGTCGAGGCGCTGGGCGCGGGTCAGCGGCGACGTCATGCGCGGCAGTCTCCCAACCCGGGCGGGTCAGCCGCGCACGTGGGCGGTGACGAGCCCGGCGGTCCGGTCGGCGGCCAGCTCCGGGATCCAGTGCGTCACGTCGTCGAGGACCTCGAGCCGGTAGGGCGCGTCCACGAAGCGGGCGGTGTCCTCGGTGGCGGCGCGGCCGAGGAAGGCGTCGCCGGTGCTCCACACGTGCAGGGTGGGCACCCGGACCTTGCCCACCGGGTCGCGGCCGCTCCACGGGAGCGCCCGGTACCAGCCGATGGCGGCCGAGAGGGCCCCTGGCTCCTGCATCTTGCGGACGTAGCGCTCGACCGCCTCGTCCGGCAGGCCGCCGTGCCTCAGCATCCGCCGCAGCGCTGCGCCGTCGCCGGCCAGCAGTAGCTGCTCGGGCACGAGCGGGAGCTGGAAGAGGCCCATGTAGTACGAGCGCAGCGCCTGGTCGCTGGTCACTATGGCGCGCGCCATCGCGCCCGGGTGCGGCACTGAGAGGGCGGTGAGCGTGCGCACCCGGTCGGGGTGCCAGGCGCCCAGCGCCCAGCCCACGATGCCGCCCCAGTCGTGGCCGACGACGTGCGCCGACTCCAGGCCGGCGGCGTCGAGCAGCGCGAGCACGTCGGCGGTCGTCTCCCGGAGCCGGTAGTGCTGCCGGCCGCGGGGCCGGGCCATCGGCGAGTACCCCCGCTGGTCGGGGGCGAGCGTGCGCAGCCCGTGCTGGTGCAGCGCGGGGGCCACCAGGTCCCAGGCGGTGGAGTCCTGCGGGAACCCGTGCAGGAGGACGACGGGCTCGCCGTCGGTCGGTCCGGCGTCGCGGACGTCGAAGGTCAGGCCGTCTCGGCGGAAGCTGTCCACCCGGTGACTGTGCCCCGCGCCGCCGCCGGCCGCACGGGGACCGCCTGGGCACGAGGTCCGTCGATCGGGGACCATGGGCGTCGTGACCGCCTCCCCTGTCGAGCTGATCGTGCTGGTCGACGACGACGGCAGGGAGATCGGCACGATGCCCAAGCCCGAGGTGCACCACGGGGAGACCCCGCTGCACCGGGCCTTCTCGGCCTACCTGTTCGACGACGCCGGCCGGCTGCTGGTCACCCGCCGGGCGGAGGACAAGGCCACCTTCCCCGGGATGTGGACCAACACCGTCTGCGGGCACCCGGGCCCGGGTGAGGACGACGGCGACGCGATCGCCCGCCGGGCCGGGTTCGAGCTCGGCCTCGGCGTCTCCGACGTCCGGCCGGCCGTGCCCGGGTACCGGTACCGAGCGGAGTTCCGCGGCGTCGTGGAGAACGAGATCTGCCCGGTCTACGTCGGCCGGTTCACCGGCACCCCCGCACCCGAGCCCTCCGAGGTGTGGGAGTGGGAGCTGCTCGACTGGGCCGCGTTCCGCCGCCGCCAGGAGACCGAGGGCGACGCCTGGTCGCCGTGGTGCCGGGAGCAGGCACGGCTGATCGAGGCAGCCGGGCTGCACACCGTCTGACGGTCACCCAGCGAGGTCGGCCGGTCGCGGTACGAACCGGTCCGGCGCGTCGCCGCGCGCCCTCCCGGGCATGCCGCGCGGCGCTCACTAACTTCCGCCGCATGGACCGACGACGGTTCCTGCTCGCCCTCGCGGCCGGTCTGGCAGGGACGGCAGTGGCACGTGGTGCGACCGGGCTGGGCGACGCCGTCGGCCCGGCCGCGGCCCCTCCGGGCCCGGGGGCGGCGGTCCGCGTGCTGGAGCCGGCCGCACCTCCCACCGCCGCCGGGGTCGTGCCCGTGCCGCCGCCCCTCGGCGTCATCGACACCCTGCCCGGGGAGGGCAACGCGCTGGCGCTCACGATCGACGACGGCACGAGCTCCGAGGTGGTCGCGGCCTACGCCCGGTTCGCCGCGGACAGCGGCGTCCGCATGACCTTCTTCCCGAACGGCCGCTACGCCTCCTGGGAGGAGAACGCCCCGCTGCTGCGCCCGCTCATCGACTCCGGGCAGGTCGCGATGGGCAACCACACGTGGTCCCACCCCGACCTGACGACCCTGGGCGACCAGGAGGTGGCCGAGGAGATCCGGCGCAACCGGGACTTCCTGAGCAACACCTTCGGGGTGCGGGACAGCCCCTTCCTCCGGCCGCCGTTCGGGGCGCACGACGAGCGCGTCGACCGGATCTCCGCCGACCTCGGCCACCCGACCATCGCGATGTGGGACGGCACCATGGAGGACTTCCGGGTGCTGACGCCGGAGGAGCTCATGGCGGCCGCCCGGCAGTGGTTCAACCCGCAGACGATCGTCGTCGGGCACGCCAACCAGCCGTCGGTCACCAAGGTCTACGGGGCGCTGCTGGAGCTGATCGCCGAGCGCGGGCTGCAGACCGTCACCCTCGCCGACGTCTGGGCGACGCCCGGCCAGCGGGTGCGCGGGGCGCGCGCCTCCGGGCGCGTGACGACCGGCTAGCTGCCCCCGCCGGTCCGACCTGCGGCGGTCCCCGTTGTCCGAGAGGCTGTCGGGGACCGAACACGCACGACGACGGAGGAGCTTGCTGCATGGACGCGCCGCTGAAGGGCCGGGTCGCACTCGTCACCGGAGGGGCCAGCGGGCTGGGACGGGCCACCGCCCTGGCGCTCGCCGAGGCCGGTGCCCACGTGGCCGTCGGCGACATCAACGCCGCGGGCAGCGAGGAGACGCTCGGCCAGGTGACCTCGGCCGGTGGCTCCGGCGAGGTCGTCGCGCTCGACGTCACCGACGACGGCAGCCGGCGCGCGGTGGTCGAGCAGCTGTTCGACCGGCACGGCGACGCCTTCGACGTCCTGGTCAACGTCGCTGGCATCGACCGCCCCGGCTACATCACCGACATCGACCTCGAGGACTACCGCCGGGTCATGGCGGTCAACTGCGAGGGTCCCATCTTCCTCACCAGCGAGTTCATGAAGCGGGTGCAGCACCTGCCGGAGGGCCGCACCGCCGACGTGGTCCACGTCGTGTCGCTCTCGGCCATCACCTCCGGCAGCGGCGCCATCGCCTACAACGGCTCCAAGGCCGGCTTCCTGAACGCGACGAAGTGCATCCAGCGCGAGCTGCGGGAGAAGGCGGTCCGGGCCGAGGACGGCAGCGAGCGGCCGTTCCCGTGCCGGGTGCAGAGCGTCATCCCGGCGGCCATGGACACCCCGATGATGGAGCAGTGGGGCATCCCCGGGCACCTGATGATGCCGCCGTCGGCAGTGGCCGACGCGATCCGCACGCTGGTCACGCTGCACCCGGCGGCGTTCATCCCCGAGATGCAGATCGTCCCCCGGCTCGAGCCGAACTTCCCCCGCTGACCCACGGTGAGGAACAGCCGCGTGAACGCTCCCGACGACCCCACCCCGGACACCGCGATGGCGTCGGGGGCGGACGCGGGGCCGCCCGGCGGCCACCTCGGCCCCGGTGACCTCGCGCCCGACGAGGAGCGGCTCCTGGCCGCCCTGGAGCGGGACGCCCGGTCCGGCGACCCGGTCGTGGCGGGGACGACCGCCGTCGTCCCCGCGCCGGACGGCGCCGGACCCCCGGACGACGGGCTGACCCCCACGTTCACCGCCCCCGAGGGCGGCTGACCCCGCCAGGGGTCAGCGCGGCCACCGGGCGGCGACACCGGTGAGCAGGGTGGCCGCGTCCTCGAGCTCGCCCAGCTCCGCGTACTCGTCGACGGCGTGCATGACCGCCGGCGTGCCGGGTCCCCACACCACGATCGGGGCGCTCCCGACCACCTGGCCCAGCACCGACGCGTCGGTGAAGTAGGTGGCCGGGGTCGGGAGCACCGGCGCGGGCAGGGTGGCGACCCACGGGTCGTCGGCCGGGGTGCCCACCGGCGGGAGGTCCACGCGGACGTCGACGTCGGCGACCTCGGGCTGGTCGCGCCACCAGGCGAGGAGGTCGGCGCCGTCGGTGACGGTCCGCATGTCGATGACCGCCTCGGCCCGGTCGGGGACCACGTTGGGCACCGTGCCGCCGGAGACGGTCCCGCAGTTCCACGTCTCGGCCCCCAGGAAGGGGTGGCTGCCCAGGGGGAGCGCGCCGGGGGCCCGGGAGAGGACCGCGACGAGGTCGAGGACGGCGTTGTGGCCGCGCTCCGGGGTGCTGCCGTGCGCCGCCCGCCCGGCGGTGCGCACCGCCACCCACAGCGCGCCCTTGTGGCCGAGGACGACCTGGTTGCCGGTGGCCTCGGGGACGACGACCGCACCGACCGGGAGCTCGGCCACCGCCCCGGCCGCGGCGGCGGCGCCCTGGGAGCCGATCTCCTCGTCGCTGGTCAGCAGCAGGGCGACGGGGACCTGCGGGTCGGTGGCGGCCAGCGCGGCCGCGGCGGCGACGAGCCCCGCCTTCATGTCGCTGGCGCCCCGGCCCCAAACCCGGCCGGCCTCGACGTCGGCTCCGAACGGGTCGCGCTGCCACGCCCCCGGGTCGGGGACCGGGACGGTGTCGACGTGGCAGGCCAGGAGCAGGTGCGGGCGGGTGGGGTCCGTGGGCGTCCGGAGCAGGCTCCACGGCTGGTCCGGGTCCCGGCCGACGCGGACGTCGAGGTGCGGGGCCCGCTCGCGCAGCACCTCGGTGACCATCCCCATGCAGTCCCGCTGGGCCGCGGCGCTGCCCGAGACCGTCGGTCGACGGACGAGCTCGCGCACCAGGGCCGACGCGTCCAGTTCCGTGGTCCCAGCGCTCATGGACCGATCCTGCCCGGGTGCCGGTGCCCGCGCAGGGCCTGCGCCACCCGGCGACCGCCGGGGTGCGGTCAGCGCTCCTGCGGTCGGAGGCGGACGGCGACGAGGGCGACGTCGTCCTCCGCGCCCTCGGGCATCAGCCGGGCGATGAGCCGGTCGCACAGCTGCTCGACCGGCAGTCCCCGCAGGTCCGCGAGCGCCTCGCCGAGCAGGTCCACGCCGTCGTCGAAGACCTGGTCGCGGCGCTCGACGAGCCCGTCGGTGTAGAGCAGCAGGGTGGAGCCGCGCTCGATCTCGGCCTCGTACTCGGTGCGCGGCAGGCTCGGGTCCACGCCGAGCAGCAGGCCGGGGCGGGCGGACTCCAGCAGCCGCTGGGTGCCGTCGGGCGCGACCACCAGCGGCGGCAGGTGGCCGGCGCTGGCCCAGCGCAGCCGGGTGACGCCGCGGCCGCGCTCGTCGGCGGTCTGCTCCAGCCGGCCGACCAGCACGGTCGCCATCGCGCCCAGCGCCAGGCCCTCGATGGTGGCGTCCAGGCGGGAGAGCACCGAGGCCGGCCCGGCGCCGTTGTCGTAGGCGATGCCGCGCAGCAGGCCGCGCAGCTGCGCCATGGTCGCGGCCGCCTGGGTGTCGTGGCCGACGACGTCGCCGATCACCAGCATCGTCGACCCGTCGGGCTGCCGGAACACGTCGTACCAGTCACCGCCCACCTGCGCCTCGCGCGCGGCCGGCACGTAGCGCACCCCGACCTCGAGGTGGTCGGGCTCCGGCGGCTCGGAGAGCAGGCTGCGCTGCAGCGTCTCGGCGGCCCGCACGATGCTGCGCGACCGGGCGTAGAGCGCCTCCAGCAGGTGGGTGCGCAGCTCGGTGACCTCGGCGACCTCCTGCGCCGTCCACGGCTCGGAGCGGCCTCGGACGGTCTCCCGCCACCGGTCGAAGGACTTCCGCGGGCTGAGGCGGACCTCGTCGCCCTCGCGCTCGGCGATCGCCTTGTTGTGCGGGTCGCCGCCCCAGTCGATGTGCCGCACGGCCTCGCCGCGGAACCACAGCACGTACTGGCCCTCGGGCAGCGGCAGGACGAGCACGCCGCACGCGACCTCGGTGGGGGCCGGCAGGTGCGGCGCGTCGGTGGCGAGGGCGTCGGTGGCGACGACGTCGTCACCGCGGGCGGCGGCCCAGGCCGCGATGTCGTCGGCCAGCGCCTGCGGGAGCTCGGCGCCGGCGGAGCCGCGGTGCCCCTGCAGGTGGACGACGACGCCGTCGGCGTCCAGCACGTCCAGCAGGCCGGGGCGGCCGAGCAGCGTCTCGCTCAGCGCCCGGTCCTCGTCGAGGGCCGCGGCGGTCAGCGTGGTCAGGGTGGACCGGACGCGCAGGGCGCGCTGGACCTCGTCCTCCGCGACCCGGTCGATCAGCCGCACCGACAGCGTCGAGCCCAGGAACTCCGCGGCGGCGCGGGTGGCGTACGGCGGGGCGTGCGGGCCGCTGTAGTGGTGGCAGGCGATGAGGCCCCACAGCTTGTCGCCGCGCAGCAGCGAGATCGACATCGAGGCGCGCACGCCCATGTTGTGCAGGTACTCGACGTGGATGGGGGAGACGCTGCGCAGCGTCGAGTAGGTGAGGTCCAGCGGCCGGCCGGTGACGGGGTGCTCGACGGGGTGGATCGGCACCGGCGCGTAGTCGACGTCGGAGATCAGCCGGATCCAGTTCTTCTCGTACAGTGCCCGGGCCTGCGCCGGGATGTCCGAGGCCGGGTAGTGCAGGCCGAGGAAGGAGTTGAGGTCCTCGCGCTTGGCCTCGGCGACGACCTCGCCGTTGTAGTCGGCGTCGTAGCGGTAGACCATCACCCGGTCGAAGCCGGTGAGGGACCGCACCGCCCGGGCGGTGATGTCGTACAGCTCCGGGAGCGACGAGGCCCGGTTGAGCTCGGCCACCGTGCCGCGCACGGCCTGGTAGGTGTTGGGGAAGGAGAACGGCCGCGGCCCGCGGGCCGGCTCGAGCTCCACGACCAGGCTGGAGACCGGGAGCTCCTGCGTGGCGACCGGCCCGTCGCCGGCGTCGACGGTGCCCCGCTCGACGATCGCGCGGTGCAGCAGCGCGTCGACCGGCACCGGGTCGCCGTCGAGGTCGAGGGTGACCTCCACCGGGTTGCGCTCGCGGAGGTCGCCGAAGGCGCTGGCCGAGCGGATGACCGCCCCGGCCGCGGCGACGCCGAGGACGTCGGCGAGCGGGCGACCGATCGCGTCCTGCCAGGCCACGCCGGTGAGGTCGGCGAGGTTGGCCGACACCTGCTGCACGACCCAGTCGGGGTCGCTGACGGCGATCAGCACGCCGCGGGGCTGGATGCTGCCGGGGATGTGGATCGGCTCGCGCTCGCAGTTGGAGAGGTCGATCGGGGTGCCGGGGGCCAGGAACTCGATCTCGCGGTCGACGTCGGTCATGCCGGCACCTCCTGGGCGCGCGCGGCCGGGGCGCACCACTCGGCCAGCGTGCGGAAGGTGTCGCGGGCGGCGGCCACGATCCGGTCGACGTCGCCCCCGGCGGCCACGTGGGCGCGGGTGGCCCGGCGGAATCCCGCCCACATGGCGCCGGTCTCGGCGCCGTAGGGGGAGAACGCGCGGATGCGCACGTCGGCGAGGGTGGGCAGCGTCGCCAGGTGCCGGTCGATGAAGGTCCCGCCCAGCGTCGAGCCCTCCAGCACGTACAGCCGGCCCAGCGCCTCGTCGGTGCCGGTGACCGCGGGCAGGCGGGGGGCGCCGGCCGGTGCGGGCGCCCCGAGGGTGGCGAGGTCCGCGGCGAACAAGTCGGCGCGCCGGCGGCGGGGCCAGTCCACGGCGCTCGCGGCCTCGGGGGAGCGGGCGGCCCACTCGTCCAGGCCGCTCTCGGCGGCCACCCAGAAGCCGTGCATCAGCCCGAGCGCGCGCCCGAGCCGGTCGCGGTCGAGCCGCGGGTCCAGGAGGTCCAGGGTGCGCTCGACGGCGTCGTGCTCCGGGGCCGTCCCGGTGCGCAGCAGCCGCAGGACGTCGTCGCTCCCGCTGCGGTCGTCCTGGTGCGCAGTCGTGTCGTCCGCAGCCATCACGGTCGAGGGTAGGTGACCGGCCCGGGCCGGGGGCGGTCGACTCGGGACAGCCGTGCCGCACGCAGCCCGGTGTGCAGCAGGAGGCGGTCGTCGCCCTCGGCGAGGTCCAGGCCGGTGACCGCGGCGATCCGGCCCAGCCGGTAGTAGAGCGTCTGCCGGTGGATGCCCAGGGCCTCCGCGGTGCGCGCCGCGCTCCCCGCGCAGTCGAGGTTGGTCTCCGCCGTCGCGGCGAGCACCGGGTCGGCCAGCAGCGGCAGCACGACCGGGTCCGGTCCGGGCAGCCCGGTGACCGGTCGCCAGGCGCCGAGCTCGGCCCAGTGGACGACCGGCGAGAAGCGCTCGACCGCCGCGGCGACCCGGGCGGCGGCCCGCGCCTCCCGCCACTGCTCGGCCAGGTCGGCGGTGCCGCGGCGCACGGCGGAGACCCCGGCGGTGCTGCCGGCCGGGAGCGACCGGAGGGAGGCCGCGGCCAGCGCGCCGGCCGGGCGCAGGTCGGTCGTGGACGGCAGCGGGACGAGCACGGCCACCGGGCCGTCGTCCACGAGGGTGGCGACCGCACCGGCCGCGGGCAGCCGCCAGCCGGGAGGGACGTCCCCGGACGGGGCGAGCGCGACGAGCACCTGGGCGCCGTCCTCGGTCAGCCGGTCGGCGAGCCGCCGTCCCGCCTGGGCGCGGGCGGCCGGGCGTCCGGTGAGGGCGTCGGCGAGGATCCGGCCGAGGTCGTCGGCGGGGCGGCCGGCCAGCAGCCGCCCGACGTGGGCGGCCAGCTCCATGGCCCGGGCCAGCGCCGGGTCCTCGTCGTCGTCCGGGTCGACCCGGCCGCCGTCGAGGAGCCACAGGTACCCCCGCGTCGCTCCCTCGTGCCGCACCGGGAGCACCAGCCGGGTGAGGATGCCGGCCGCCGGGTCCGCCGGCGTGCGCAGCGGTCGGGTCGCCGAGGCGATGCCGAAGTCCTCGAACCAGCGGCGGGTCGCCGCCGCCGACCCCCGGGTCAGGATCGACCGGGTGCGGACGGCGTCCATGGGGTCCGCGCCGCTGTCGTCGTGCGCGCAGAAGGCGAGGAGCGTGAACGACGCGTCCTCGAGCGTGGCCGGCGCGGCCAGCACCCGCGACACCTCGTCGACGAGCTCCTGCAGGTCGTCCCGCATGAACCTCCCCTTCTCGTACATCCGTATGAGAGCAGACGGCCGGAGTCCCGACATCTGCACCTGGCCCAGACGGGTGGGGGTGCCTAGCGTTCAGGGCGAGCCGGTCGGTCGTCGCGGGAGGTGCCGTGGTGTTGCAGAAGGTCCTGCTGGGCGCCTCCCGGCGGCCCGGCCTCCGCGCCGCCGTCACCCGCACGCCGGCCACCCGCCGGGTCGTCGACAGGTTCGTCGCCGGCGAGCACCTGGACGACGCGCTGCGCGCCGTCGGCGAGCTGTCCGCCGACGGCATCGCGGTCACCCTCGACCACCTGGGCGAGGACGTCACCGACCGCGCCCGGGCGCTGCGCACCCGCGACGCCTACCTCGCGCTGCTCGACGGTCTCGCCCCGCTCGCGCTGGGGCCGGCCGCCGAGGTCTCGGTCAAGCTCTCGGCCTTCGGCCAGGCGCTCCCCGACGGCGGGCACGACGTCGCCCTGGAGCTGGTGCGCCCGGTCGTCGAGGCCGCCACCGCGATGGGCACGACGGTCACGCTGGACATGGAGGACTCCCGCACCGTCGACTCGACGCTGGCCGCGCTCGCCGAGCTGCGCAAGGAGCACCCCGGGACCGGTGCGGTGCTGCAGGCGATGCTGCACCGCACCGAGGACGACGCGAAGGCGCTCGCGGTCACCGGTTCGCGGGTGCGGCTGGTCAAGGGCGCCTACGACGAGCCCGCGTCGGTGGCCCACCAGCGGAAGGCCGACGTCGACGCCGCCTACCTGCGCTGCCTCGAGCTGCTCATGGCCGGCCCCGGGTACCCGATGGTCGGCTCGCACGACCCGGCGGTCGTCGCGCGCGCCCACGAGCTGGCCGCGCAGCACTCCCGCGCCGCGGCCTCGTGGGAGGTGCAGATGCTCTACGGCATCCGCCCCGACGAGCAGCGCCGGCTGGCCGCCGCCGGCACCCGCGTCCGGGCCTACGTGCCCTACGGCGCCGACTGGTACGGCTACTTCGTGCGCCGGCTGGCCGAGCGCCCCGCCAACGTCGCGTTCTTCCTGCGCTCCCTCGCCACCCGCCGCTGACCCCCGAGGGCCGAAATGGCCATTTCGGCCCTCTCCGTCGTCCGGAAAGGACCCCCATGGACGCCATCACCCGGGTGCCGGCCCCGCGCAACGAGCCGGTCCTCACCTACGCCCCCGGCACGCCCGAGCGCGACGAGCTGCAGCGCCGGCTCGCCGAGCTCGCCGCGGACCCCGCAGAACTCACCAGCACGATCGGCGGCCGGCAGCGCATGGCCGCGGGCGACCGGTTCGACGTCGTCCAGCCGCACCGGCACTCCGCCGTCCTCGGCACCGCGGCGCACGCCACCCACGGCGACGCGCAGGACGCCGTCCGCTGCGCGAAGGAGGCCGCACCGGGCTGGGCCGACCTCTCCTTCGACGACCGCGCCGCGGTGTTCCTCCGCGCGGCCGAGCTGCTCGCCGGCCCGTGGCGGCAGACGCTGAACGCCGCGACGATGCTCGGCCAGAGCAAGACCGCGCAGCAGGCCGAGATCGACAGCGCCTGCGAGCTGGTCGACTTCTGGCGCTACAACGTGCACTTCGCCCGCGAGATCCTGGCCGAGCAGCCGGAGTCCTCACCCGGGGTCTGGAACCGCAGCGACCACCGGCCGCTGGAGGGCTTCGTCTACGCGGTCACGCCGTTCAACTTCACCGCGATCGCCGGCAACCTCCCGACCGCACCCGCGCTGATGGGCAACACCGTCGTCTGGAAGCCCGCCCCGACCCAGCAGTTCGCCGCGCACTTCCTCATGCGGCTGCTGGAGGAGGCGGGCCTGCCGCCGGGCGTGATCAACATGGTCACCGGCGACGGGATCGCGGTGTCGGAGGTGGCGCTGGCCGACCGCGACCTCGCCGGCATCCACTTCACCGGGTCCACGCCTGTCTTCCAGCACCTGTGGCGCACCGTCGGCGAGAACATCGCGAGCTACCGCGGGTACCCGCGGGTCGTCGGCGAGACCGGCGGCAAGGACTTCGTCGTCGCCCACCCCTCGGCCGACGTCGACGTGCTGCGCACGGCACTGGTCCGCGGCGCCTTCGAGTACCAGGGCCAGAAGTGCTCGGCGGCGTCGCGGGCCTACGTGCCGCGGTCGGTCTGGGCCCGGCTGCGCGACGACCTGGTCGGCGTCACCGAGTCCCTGTCGATGGGCGACGTCACCGACCTCTCGCACTTCATGGGCGCGGTGATCGACCGGAAGAGCTTCGCGAAGCTGTCCGGCGTCCTCGACCGGGTCGACGCCGACCCGGCGCTGTCGGTCGTCGCGGGCGGCACCGCCGACGACAGCGAGGGCTTCTTCGTGCGGCCCACGGTCATCGAGGGCACCGACCCGGGCCACGAGGTCTTCACCACCGAGTACTTCGGCCCGCTGCTGGCGGTGCACGTCTACGAGGACGCCGAGTACGAGGCGGTCCTCACCCAGATGGAGTCCGTGGCTCCCTACGCCCTCACCGGAGCGGTCATCGCGCAGGACCGCGCGGCGATCGCGCACGCCCAGCGGTTCCTGCGCCACGCGGCGGGCAACTTCTACGTCAACGACAAGCCGACCGGCGCCGTCGTCGGCCAGCAGCCCTTCGGGGGTGGGCGCGCGTCGGGCACGAACGACAAGGCCGGCGCGAAGCAGAACCTGCAGCGCTGGACGTCGACCCGCTCGCTCAAGGAGACGTTCGCGCCGCCGACCGACCACCGCTACCCGCACATGGGCTGAGGGACGCGCCGGGCGGTCTCAGCGGAGCACGGAGGTCAGCAGCAGGCTCGTCTCGCTGTTGAGGACGCCGGGCACCGAGCGGATCCGGCCCAGCAGCCGGTCGAACTCGGCCAGGTCGCTGGTGCGGGTCTCGGCGACGAGGTCCCAGGCGCCGTTGGTCGAGTGCAGCGCCTCGATCTCGGGGAAGCCGCGCAGCCGGTCGATGACCTGGTCGGTGGTGCGCCCCTCGACCTCGATCAGCGAGACGGCGCGCACCCCACCGGTCTCCGCCTCGTCGCGCACGCGCACCGTGAAGCCGATGATCACGCCCTCGGCCACCAGCCGGTCGATGCGGCTGGTCACCGTCGCCCTGGTGACGCCGAGCCGCCGGGCCAGCTCGGCCACGGGCGTGCGCCCGTCCTCCCGCAGTGCCGACAGCAGCCGCCGGTCGAGGTCGGTCAGGGTCGCCATGCGCGGATCGTATGGGCCCGGGCCTCGTTCTGGTCATCCGCCGACGCTGGATCGCGCACTCTGCTCATTGCCCGTGCAGATCGCCCACTCCTAGCGTTCTGCGCACCGAGAGGGGGCAGCGGGCATGACGACGTTCGTGGACGTGCGCAACATGGTCCGATGGATCGCCGAGGCAGGTCCCGAGCGCGTCATCGCGGGCCTGACCGGCTACGTCGAGGACGACTTCCGCCGGTGGCAGTCCTTCGACAAGACGCCGCGGGTCGCCAGCCACACCCCGTTCGGCGTCATCGAGCTGATGCCGACGAGCGACGGCGAGACCTACGCGTTCAAGTACGTCAACGGCCATCCGGGCAACCCCTTCCGCGGGTTCCAGACGGTGACCGCGTTCGGGGCGCTGGCCGACGTCTCCACCGGCTACCCCGTCTTCGTCGCGGAGATGACCCTGCTGACCGCGCTCCGGACCGCGGCGACGTCGGCCATGGCCGCGCGGCACCTGGCGCGGCCCGACGCGCGGCGGCTCGCTTGGTCGGGGCCGGCAGCCAGTCGGAGTTCCAGGCGCTGGGGATGCGCGCCGCCCTCGGTATCCGCGAGGTGTCGGTGTGGGACACCGACCCCGCCGCGATGGCGAAGCTGGCCGGCAACCTGGAGCCCCTCGGCTTCGACGTCCGGGTCGCCTCCTCCGGCCGGGATGCCGTCCGGGGCGCGGACGTGGTGACGACGTGCACCGCGGACAAGTCCCACGCCACCGTGCTGGCCGCGGACTGGGTCGAGCCCGGCATGCACCTCAACGCCATCGGCGGCGACTGCCCGGGGAAGACCGAGCTGGACCCGGCGGTGCTGCTCACCGCGGACGTGTTCGTCGAGTACACGCCGCAGACCCGGGTGGAGGGCGAGATCCAGGTCATGGGCCCGGACCACCCGGTCACCGAGCTGTGGGAGGTCGTCACGGGCCGGGCGCCGGGGCGCACGGGTCCCGAGCAGGTCACCGTCTTCGACTCCGTCGGCTTCGCCGTGGAGGACTTCTCCGCCCTGCGCTTCGTGCGCGACGCCGTCCGCGGCACGCCGTGGGCCGAGCAGATCGACCTGGTCGCCGAGCCGGAGGACCCGAAGGACCTGTTCGGCATGGTCACCGCGCTCACCCCCATCGGGACCTGACCCGGGCGCGGGACGCCGGGCCGGTCAGGGGAGGCGGGCGACCGCGGCCTGCAGCGACCGGATGAGGAGGATCTCCTCGCCGGAGCGGCGCAGCCAGGTCCGCAGCCCCTCCGGGTCGTCGCGGTGGGAGTCGCGCAGCTGGCCCAGCTTGAGCTGCCGGGTGCTGGCCTGCGCCCGCTGGGCGGTGGGCAGCGTCCGGCCCTCGGCACGGGCGATGGCGGTGAGCCCCGCGCCGACGAACACGAGGTCGCGGACCTCCGTCAGCCCGGCGAGGAGCTCCTCGGCCGCGTCGTCCTCGTTCTCCGACAGGTGCGCCAGCAGCTTCTCGGCGCGGAGGCGCCCCTCGGCCGCGGGGTCCGGCGTGGTCATGGCACCACTGTGCCCCGGCCGGGGCGGCCGGGGCACAGCGGGGTCGGGCGGGCGGCGGGGTCAGGCGTCGCGCCGCCGGAAGACCAGGTACCCGACGAGCAGCACCGCCGCGACCTCGGCGCAGAAGACACCGAAGCCGGCCCACGGCTCCAGGAGGTTCGGGTTGAACGACACCGGGGTGGCGACCGAGGCTCCGGCGTTGCCCGGCATGAGCTTCGACGTCCACTCGCCCCAGGCCCCGGGCAGGAGCACGACCATGGTGCCGACGACGAAGACCAGCGCCAGCACGATCGACAGCGCGGCGGCGGTGTGCCGGACGAGGAGGCCGACGGCGGCGGCGAACAGCCCGAGGCCGGCCATGTAGAGGCCGCTGCCGAGCATGGACCGCAGCACCCTGTCGTCGGACAGGGCCAGGCCGATGCCCTCGCGGTCGAGGAAGAAGTTGCCGGCGAAGAAGCCGGCCACCGCGGTGAGCGTGCCCGCGACGAACAGGGTGCCGACGAGGACGACGGACTTCGCGGCCAGGACCGCTCCGCGTCGCGGCGTGGCGGCCAGGGTCGCGCGGATCATCCCGGTGCCGTACTCGGTCGTGACGGCGAGCGTGCCCAGCACGATCGCGGTGATCTGGGCGAACGTCATCCCGAAGGTGACGAAGGAACCGGGGTGCTCGTCGGCCTCGCTGCTGGCCAGCCACTCGGCGTTGGTGGCGCAGACCAGCGCGGTCAGGCCGGCGCCGAGGACGAACATGGCCACGACCGACCAGGCGGTCGAGCGGACGGACCAGAACTTGATCCACTCGGCGCGGACCGTCTCGGCGAAGCCCGGGCGGCGCACGCCCGGGACGTTGCGGTTCGGGTCGAGGCGGACCGTGGTGTCGGTGGCGGTGACGGTCATGAGTGGGCCCCTGCGGGAGTACGGGCCGGGGCGTGGGCCGAGTACTCCACGCTGTCGGCGGTCAAGGTCATGAAGGCGTCCTCGAGCGAGGACCGGACGAGGGTCAGCTCGTGCAGCAGCAGGCCGTTCCGGCCGACGAGCTCGCCGACGCCGGCGGCGTCGAGGCCCTGGACCCGGAGCTCCTGGTCGTGGACGGCGACGTCGAGCCCCTCGCGGCGGAGGAGGTCGGCCACCTCGCCGCGCTGGGGGCTGGCGACCCGCACGTAGGACGCGGCGTGCTCGCCGATGAACTGCGCCATGGAGCAGTCGGCCAGGATGCGGCCGCGGCCGACGACGACGAGGTGGTCGGCGGTCAGCGCCATCTCGGACATGAGGTGGCTGGAGACGAACACCGTGCGGCCCTGGGCCGCCAGGTCGCGGGCGAGGGTGCGGACCCAGCGGATGCCCTCGGGGTCCAGGCCGTTCACCGGCTCGTCGAGGACGACGACGGGCGGGTCGCCGAGCAGCGCGACCGCGATGCCCAGGCGCTGGCCCATGCCGAGCGAGAACTTGCCCACCCGCTTGTCCGCCACCGCGTCCAGACCGACGAGGCCGAGGACCTCGTCGACCCGTGCCCGCGGGATGCCGTTGCTCGCGGCCAGCCAGCGCAGGTGGTCGCGGGCCGAGCGGCCGGGGTGCAGGGCGCGCGCCTCGAGCAGCGCGCCCACCTCGCGCAGCGGGGCCGGGTACTCCTGGTAGCGGCGGCCGTTGACCGTCACGCTGCCCGACGTCGGCCGGTCCAGCCCGAGGATCATCCGCATCGTCGTCGACTTGCCGGCGCCGTTGGGGCCGAGGAAGCCGGTGACGCGGCCCGGCTCGACGGTGAACGTGACGCCGTCGACGGCGGGCTTGGCGCCGTAGGTCTTGGTGAGTCCGCGGGCGGCGATCATGCGATCGCCCCGCCGCCGGTCGGGGGAGTGGTCATGCCAGGAGCCTGTCGGCGCGGCGGTCCTGGATCCATCGGGGAGCGCCCTGATCGGACCCTGAACCCTCCCTGAGGGCTCAGGCGGTGCGGGACAGGGGAGCACCCGGGCGGAGCTCGCGGCGCAGCGCGCGGGCGGCGGCCTGGCCGGCCCGGTTGGCCCCGATCGTGCTGGCGGAGGGGCCGTACCCGACGAGGTGGACCCGGGGCTCGCCGACGACCTGGGTGCCGTCGAGGCGGAAGCCGGCGCCCGGCTCGCGCAGGTGCAGGGGGGCCAGGTGGCCGACGGCCGCCCGGAAGCCGGTGGCCCAGAGGATCACGTCGGCGGCCACGAACCGGGGTGGCCGGGTGGGCGTGGCGTCCCAGGCGACGCCGTCCTCGGTGATCCGGTCGAACACCGGCAGCCGCTCCAGGACGCCGCGGTCGAGGCCGTCGCGGATGTAGGGGGTGGAGACCAGCAGCCCGGTGAGGCCGACGACGCTGCCGGGACGGCGGCCCTGGCGCACGGCCTCCTCGACTTTCGCGACCACCTCGCGGCCGGCGTTCTCGTCGAAGACGCCCTCGCGCCACACCGGTGGCCGGCGGGTCACCCATGTCGTCGAGGTGACGCGGGAGATCTCGCCGAGCAGCTGGGTGGCGGAGGCGCCGCCGCCCACGACGACGACGTGCTGCCCGCGGAACTCCTCGGGCGAGCGGTAGTCGACCGTGTGCAGCTGGCGGCCGCGGAACAGCTCCTGGCCCGGGTAGCGCGGGACGAACGGCCGGGTCCAGGTGCCGGTCGCGTTCACCAGGCCCCGCGCCGTCCAGTCGCCGTGGTCGGTCTCGACGCGGAACCGGCCGTCGTCGGTCCGGCGGACGGCCGACACCCGGACCGGCCGGACGACGGGCAGCTCGAAGTGCCGCTCGTACGCGGCGAAGTAGGCGGGGACGGACTCGACGGCCGGTGCGCGGTCGTCGTCGGGGGTGAAGGGGAGGCCGGGGAGGTCGTGCACCCGGTGGGTGGTGCCGAGGGTCAGCGACGCCCAGCGGTGGCGCCAGGCGCCGCCGGGAGCCGGCTCCCCGTCGAGGACGACGAAGCCGCTGCCCCGCTCGAACCCCTGCCGCGCGAGGCCCCAGGCCGTGGAGAGCCCGGCCTGGCCGGCGCCGACCACCACGACGTCCACGTCGCGGGGGGCGGGTGCGCTGGTCACACCCAGGGGAACCCGCCGGGGTGCCGTCCCCTTCCCCTCGCGGACCGGCGTTCGCCCGTTCGTGACAGGGCGCGACAGATCCCTTCCCTGTGAAACCAACCGACCGGTATGGTTCGCCGAACTCAGCGAGCGACGGGGGGCAAGGCCCATGACGGGGTCGGGTGCGAGCGGTTCCGATGTCCTCCAGACGTGCCCTGGAGCCGACCGCTGGTTCGTCGCGGTGGAGCTGCCGCACCGCCCGTCGGCAGGGTGCCCGGAGCTCGGCGCGGGGGACCGGCTGGACGAGCCGGGCGCTGCCCAGCTCGAGCGGGCCCGCGCGCGGGGCCTCCGGACCGCGGTGCTCACCTGCGACCGGGCGTCCTACGGCGAGGACGTCGACTGGCTGGTGGACCGGTGGGTCGAGTGCGACACCCGGCAGGCCGGCGCCGTCGTCGCCGCGGTCGAGGCCCTCGCGGGGGCGCCCGTGGCCGTGACGAGCGTCGTCGACGGGTTCCTGGAGCCGGCCGCGGTGGCGGCGCGCGTCCTGGGCCTGCGGGGCCCCACGCCCGGCTCTCCGGCCCTCGCGAACGACGAGACGGTCCTCCGGGCCGCGGTCGCGGCGGCGGGTGTGCCGGTCGCCCCGTGGGTGTCGGTCCCGGCCGGCGACCCGGCGCTGACCGCGGCCGTCGGCTACCCGTGCGTCGTCGCGCCCGTCGACGGTGGCCGTCGCTGGGACGTCGCCCTGGTCGCCGACGACGGCGAGCTCCGGGCGCTGGCCGCCCGGCACGCCGCGCGCGCCTCGCTCGGGCCGGGCGTGCAGCCGCAGGGCCGGCTCCTGGTCGAGCAGTACGTGCACGGCCCGCGGTTCGCCGCCGACGGGCTCGTCGCCGACGGGCGGCCGGTGGTCCTGGCGTGGTCGGACCAGGTGATGACCCCGCCGCCGGAGTGGGCCGAGCTGGCGACGACGGCCACCCGGCAGCCCCCGCTCGCGGACGCCCCCGCCTTCGTCGCCGCTGCCCTCGCCGCGGCCGGCTACGACTCGGGGCCGTTCCACCTGGAGTTCGTGCTCGGCCCCGCGGGACCGGTGCTGACCGCGCTGCACGCGCGGCCGGCCGAGCCGGGCGCGCAGCTGTGCGTGGACCAGGTCGGCGGTGTCGACTCCGCGGACGCGGCGGTGGCGCTGCTCCTCGGGGAGCCCCTGCCCGAGGTCCGGGCCGACCGGGCGGCTCCCGCGTGCACCCGCGTCTCGCTCCTGTCGCACACGGCGGGGCGGGTGCGCGGCGTCTCGGGGGTGCGCGACGCCGGGGCCATCCCCGGGCTCCTGGTGGCGGAGGTCTTCACCTCCGTGGGCGGACGGACCGAGCCGCCCGGGTCGCCGACCGCCCACCTCGGGCACGTCGTCGCCGTGGGCGCCACGCCCCAGCAGGCCAGCCGGCGGGCGGCGTACGCGCTCGACGGCATCCACGTGGACGTGGAGCTGCTGCAGCCGGTGTGAGGCCCTTGCGCTTGGTACCCCTAGGGGGTATCACCGGAGCGTCGTCGAGAGGAGACCTCCGTGAACGCGCACACCGGGCACCCGGACCACACGCACGCTGCCCACGAGGCGGCCCCGAGCGCTGCCGTCAGCTGGGCCTCGGCCGCGCAGGCGACGCTGCACTGCCTCACCGGCTGCGCCATCGGCGAGGTGCTGGGGATGGTGATCGGCACCTCGGCGGGGCTCCACGACCTCGCCACCGTGGCGCTGTCGGTCACGCTCGCCTTCCTGTTCGGCTATGCGCTCACCATGCGTGGCGTGCTGCGCGCCGGGGTGCCGTTCCGGCAGGCCCTCGGTGTCGCGCTGGCCGCGGACACGCTGTCCATCACCGTCATGGAGGTGGTGGACAACGGGGCGATGCTCGCCATCCCGGGAGCGATGGACGCCGGGATCGGCAGCGCCGTCTTCTGGGTGGCCCTGGCCGGCGCGCTCGCGCTCGCCTTCGTCGTCACGCTCCCGGTGAACCGGTGGCTGATGAGCCGCGGGCGCGGGCACGCGGTCGTGCACGCGCACCACTGATCCGAGCGTCCTCACCCTCCGTCAGAGGGCGGTCCCCCGATCGGGCGGGCGCCGTCCCCCGGCCGGGTGCCGCGCCGCCAGGACGATGACACGGGGTCACCGGCGCGGGCGAGGGTGGCCCGGTGCGGGGGAGGAGCCGAGGGCGCAAGGTGGCGGAGTCGGTCGTGGTCGTCGCCGCCACCGCGGGCCTGATGCTGTTCGGCACCGTGGCCCGGTTCGAGGACCCGACGACGCCGGTGCCGTACGCACCGGTGACCGGCCGCCGCTGAGCCGCGAGGCCCGGGGCTGCGACCTGCGTGCTGGCGAGGCTGGGCCCCCGCATCGACGGACCGGCGGAGCACGGTCCTCAGGCGGGGCGCTTCGCGCTCCTCGGCCGTCGCCCCAGGCCGCGACCGTAGCCGGACGAGCGGAACGACGAAGCGGCTCCGTCCCGGAGGACGAAGCCGCTTCGTCGAACTGGTGCGCCTCAGGGACTCGAACCCCGAACCCGCTGATTAAGAGTCAGCGCAAGGATGTGCGGGGGAGTGGTGCCGAGTGAGCGCTCGTGCTGTTTTCGCTGGTCAGCAGCCCGCGCGGGTGCTTCACCGTGTGGCCCCGTCGGGGCACTTCCTCGCGAGTTCGCGCCCACCACGCGCCCACCTGTCACACCTGTCCGACATGGTCCCCGGCATTACCGACGCCCTGACCCCGTACTGGGGGCCCGATCCGATTCCGCCCGGGCACCGGCGCCCCACGCGCGAGGAGTGCATCGCCGCAGCAGGGCGAGTCTTCGCTACCGGCCGCGCGCGCCGCGACGCCCTGCCCGTGATGGACGCCGCCCGCGAGGCGTACGTGCCCGGCGGCCGCAGCGTCGACGAGCTCGCCAAACGCATCCGCGCCCAGCGAGAGCAGGCGCGGAAGCGCGCCTCCACAGACACGTCTCCGCCGACCGGCTGAGACAAGGCGGGCCCGCCAGGTGCTGGAACACCGGACGGGCCCTGGATCCCCACCCTCAGGAGGATGAGGACCTTGACGAAGAACGCTATCGGCACCCACCGACAGACTTTTCAGCTGAACGGCCGCGACTGGTCGCTCGATGCCGCTGAGGTAGATGCCGTCGAGATGTTCCTGACTGAGCTGCGCCGCGCTCGGTACTGGAAGCACGAGACGTGGTGCGACCCGAAGCAGCACGGGCGTGCGGCAGAGGACGAGCGGGCCGAGCTGGACGAGACGCCGTGCGTCGGCCGCATGATCCAGGCCAGCGACGAGCTCGGCGGCTGGTGGCACCAGGGCGACGTGGGCGCGCCGGCCCGCTTCTACGTCGACCGTGACCGGCGTAGCGGCCCCACCTGGGACGCGACCGTCGACGAGGTGGAGGCCGTGCTGACCTTCCTCCCGAAGGACGCCCCGGTGCGGGCGCTGTTCCAGCGGGCGATGGCCGACTACAACGGCTGCGACGACGCGGCGGGCCGGTCGTGACGGCCGCGGGCCGGCGGGACAGGCCGTGGTCGGGAGGTGCGCCGTCTCTACGAGGCCGAGAGGTGGTCGCTGCGGCAGGTGGCCGCGCACCTGGGGGTGTCTCACTCGACGGTGAGGTGGCTGCTGCTCGAGCAGAAGGTGGCGATGCTACGGCCCCGGCTGTGGGTCGCCCCGGACGCGCCGCCGGCACCGCTACAGGTGGCCCTGGAGCGGGCCGCGATTGCCTTCACCGCTGACCGCGGCTGGCACATGGTGCAGGCGCCGCCGGCCTGGTTTCTCGACCTGCTCACCGAGATCGACTGAGACCGTGGTCCCGCCCCGACACGCGTCGGGGCGGGACCACGGCCGGTTGCGAGCCGGTACGGTCCGCAACATGACCATGCCGGCCCTGCCCGCACAGCCCCTCACTGCGCCCACCGAGGTCGACGTTACTGACGAGGTCGCTTTCCGTCGCTACGTCGCCGAGCACGTGGCCGCCCAGACGCTGGCCATGCAGCGCACCGAGTGGTATCTGAAGTCGGTGCGGCTGATGATCATGATCATGCTCGGCCTGCTTATCGCCAGCATCGTGATCGGCTTCGTCTTCGGCATCATCGCCGCGACGGCCGAAGAGCGGGCCGACTCACTCGTCGGGTAGTGACGGCGTCGGCGTTAGAAGATCCCACCGCCGTAACGGTGCGGGCTACCTGCCTGTAGTAGCGATGTGGACGCCGGCCCGGGGTAGAACAAGGCAACCCACGGGCAAGTCGACGGTCGGGAAAGCGTCACGGCTACTCCCGCAGCAGCCCGACCGCCATCATGACTCCACCGAGGGTGCAGAAGATCAGCGCGATAGCCACGGAGAAGCTCGTCCACCGCGGCGCCTCTGAGGCCATGACCGACGTGAACACACCCAGCCCAGCACCGAGCAGCACACCTCCGAAGGCGCTCAACGCTTTCGCTGATCGACGACCCGACCTTGTGGCTAGGAGCGACGCAGCAGTCTCTACGTGTGCCGCCGAAACGGCGTCCATGTTCTGCCGTCGCATCAGCATTGCACTGACATCGGTCAGGTCAACCACATACTGGTCCGCCGCTGCGTCAAACGCGTCGACGGCCGATTCAGAGAACGCGATGGTCTCGTCGGCAGGGGCCGCCACCTTGGTCGTAGCCGGCTCTCCAACGTTCGCGGGCTTGGGATCGGTCATGCCCGCGGGCGGCTGCGAACCTCGGCCTCCCGCAGCTGACGTAGCAGCTGCGCTCGCTCGGCGCGTCGCTGGTACTCCAGGCGACTGCCGATGAGGGCTCCGATTGAGGCGCTCCCCAGACCGATCACGAGGGCCGCGACAGGGGCCCACGCAGAGGGCAGGTCGAAGACGAGCGATGCCAGGCCTAGAGCCAGACCCGCCACAGCGAGCAGGGTGATGCCGGCGTAGAACCCTCGATACCGAACCAGCACCCGCTCGCGGGCAGCTGCACGGCGAACCGCATCATGGACCAGTACATCTGCGTCAGGGCGGCTGCTCCTCCGCAGGCGCGTTGTTCGCGACTGAGGAGAGTCGTCATGGTGCATCAACGCCACAGGCTCGCTCCTTTCGCGCGAAGGATGTACGGCTCGTCCATCGGCAGTGCTGTGGTGTCTTCCTAACGGGAACCGCCGGGTTCGGCATCCCAGAAGTCACAGTGTCAACTCTAGAAACCAGTGCGGCAGCGCGCCGTCACCCGAAGTGATGCACGCGTCCGCTGAGTCACGGCGCGCCACGATTGGCCACCCGTCCGCGCTCCGGCACGGTTAGGGCGCCTTGAAGTAGCGCCGCCGCACGTCCTCGGTGATGACCTGCAGCACCTCGGTGACGTGTGCCGCGCGAAGCTCGTGCAGCTGTGTCCCGTCTTCCGCCTCCCCCTGGAACCTGAGCCCCATGCGGGGACTCAACCACCATGCCGGAGCTGGAGCAGCTCTGCGCCACGTCACCGCGGTGGGACCCATCAGCCCCATCCCCGGGTTCGCGCTTCGATGGACAGCCTCCGGGCGACGTCGTCGGGGGTGCCCTCGACCAGGTTGACGGTGTCCACCTGCAGGAGCGGCCCCTCGCGGAGCTGCGCGGGGGCCGTAGCGGTCGCGGCCCGGGCACCGGTGGTCACCGGGCCGCCGGATGCGAACCCGCGGCCGGCCAGCACGGCCTGCCGGATCTGCTCGACCGCCCCGTGCCCGCCGGCCGCCCGCACCTCGCGTGCAGTCCAGACGTGCTCGTCGTTGGACAGGAGCGCCGGGATGTCGTCCGACGTCTCCGTGCCAGGACCGAACACCGGACCGCCAGCGGCGCGCTCCGAGATGTGCCCGCCCCCCCCCATCGGCGGCCGGTAGTTGATCCCCGTGCGCTGGTCGACCCACACCGTCGCCCGGCGGTCACGCGCCAACGCGGCGAGCTGCCCTTCCACGGCTCCGGCGTTCGGCAGCGTCACGTAGATCCGGCCGTCGGGCAAGGTGCGCACCGCGAACCCCAGGGCCTCCAGCCGGGCCTTCTGCTCGGCCGTCGGCGCGTCGATGAAGACGGTCTTGTTGCCGGGGATCTGTGTGACTGACAGGCCGAGGTCGCGCATCCGCTGCGCCGTCAACCCCGCCGACTGGCTGGTGCCCATCAGCGACACCTCGGACTGCTCGAGCGCGGCGATCTGCTGCCCGATCGCGGCCGCCATCTCGGGGCCGGCGGCCGACTGCAGGCGGTACAGCTCGGCCAGCATCTGCTCCTTGACGATGCGCTGGTACGTCAGCGAGTCCGTCGACAGCCCGGACAGGTCCGCCTGCTGCCGACCGAAAGCCTCGGCAGTGCGGAGGGTCTGCACCTCCAACGCGAGCTGCGCCCGCTCGACGTCTTCCTGCGACGTTCGCAGGCCCTCGTCCGCGCTGGTGCGGTTCCGGATGGCGTCGGCGAGATCTGCCTGCGCGTCCTCGAGGTCGTTGACCGACTTGCGGTAGGCGAAGCCAGAGTCGATGGCGGAGAGCGCCTGAGCTGCCTGTTCGACCATCGCTGATGTGACGCCGCTGATCGCGAACTCGGTCGCGGCCGCTTGGCGCTCCAGCTCCCGCTGCGCCGACGCCAGGACCAAGGAAGCGCCCTCGGCCTCGTTAACGGGGCCGCTGACCCGGGAACGCCGGCGTCCAGTCCTGCGACTCACCCACGGCCGTCACCCCCCGCCGCTACGTTCAGCGGAGAACCGAGACCACCCGGGTCCTGGTGAAGACGAGGGGACAACACATGGCCAACGAGTCCGACGCACGTGCAGCGATCTACACCGCGGTGGTGGAGGTCCTGGAGCACGCCAAGAGCTACGGCGGCACGGATTACAGCCAGATCGTCAAGGACGCCGCCATCGCGTTCCGCCTGGCCAAGGGCGGCGCGCAACCGGGCTCGACGGTGGTCGAGAAGGGCTAGGGCGCGCCGTGCCCGCGCAGAAGGTGTGCGGTGCGTCCAGCACACCTTCTGCGCGGGCAGCCGCGCTTCACCGGGGACACGGCCCCTCGCGTGCGGCTCGCCCCCACTTCCCATCGTCTGCGCCCACTTCACGGCTCCTCCCGCCACGCGTCAGCAGCCAGCGGGGCGCGCCCGTCTGCCAGGCCCACATCGACCAGCAGCCGGTGCAGCGCCATCCCGGCGTCCAGCACGGCCAGGGGAGTGCTGTCACCCGACCGCTTCGACAGCTCCTCGAGCGCGTTGAGCAGCCCACCCGCACGCCAGGCGGCCACGGCCTGACGCCACTCCGCCGGGTCGACGTATCGCGGGTCAGAAGGTGCAATGAGAGTGGTCATGCCGCTCACGCCGCACACCGCCCGGCACACTGCCGGCCATGACCGCAGCGGCCGTGACCTGCACCCTGCTCGCCCTTGCTGCTGAACTGGTCGGCATCGCCCTGCTGGTGAGGGAGGGGAAGCGCGCGACCCGGAGCCTGCAGCGATGGCGCGCCGCCAACCCCCGCAACAACCCGGAAGGCTCCTACGGCCAGCAGATGCTGCTGAACGACGTCATCGAGCACGTGCTGGGCAGCCAGGCCAGACGCGGATGGGCGGTCACCCTCCTCGTGGCCGGTGTGCTGCTGGGCACCGCAGGCAACCTGCTCGGCCTGCAGCCCACCTGATCCGTTGTCAGCGGACGCGCTACTGATCAGCGCCGACGCACGCTGTGGGCGCAACGTGGGCGCGCGGTCGACGATCCTCGCCGAGGCGTTCACCAGGCCCCGACGCGGACCGAACCATCGTCCAGCCACGCGCGCGGCGTCTGCGCAGACAACCAGGCTGCCGGCGACCCGCCGGTCGCGCCTGGGCTGGCTTCGCTGTCCGTGTCCGCTCCCTAAGGGAGGAGCGAACGGACGGACATGCCCGTGCGGTGCGGACAGTCGCGGACATGCGGACATCACTGGTCGTCTCCGGCTCGGTAGAAGGGGCGGGCGTCGCTGCCGTGGTTGACGAGGATTCCGGCTTCGACCAGCCCGTTTAGGGAGCGGTGAAAGCTGGAGGGGGAGAGGTTCGCGACTGCTCAGAGGTCAGCTTTGCTGGCTCCGGTGGAGCCGAATGCGGACACGAACACGGACATAAGGTCGCGGGCGTTGGGCTTCATGTCCGCGGCGAGCGCGGACACGATGACGCCGCTGTCGAGGACGGCGCTGAGCTTGATCTGGAGTTGGTCTTCGCGTGGTCCGTCCTTGCGCTTGGTGCGCTTGAGGTGGACCAGGTGGGCGTCGCCTTCGGTGGTGTAGACGGTGTCGACGCCGGCTTCGATGGCGGAGGACCCGCGGATGGTGGAGCGGTCCTTGCCGGTGTGGTGGGTGACGGCGATGGTGCCGCCGTTGGTGGCGTCGCGGAGGCGGTAGAGGGCGTCGACGGCGATGCCCATGTCCTTGGCGCTGTTCTCGTCTGCGGCGACCATGCAGCGGGCGAGGGTGTCGATGACGACGAGGGCGCGGCCGGCTGCGAGGTGGCAGAGCTCGGTGACGGCCTGGGCGTCGAGGAGGTTGACGGGCTCGAGGAGGACGGTCAGATGGTCGTCGGGGATGTTGCGGTGCCACCCGTACTCCCAGGCGGTAAAGCGTGAGTGAAGGCCGTGGGCGCCTTCGGCGGCGACGTAGAGGACGGGGCCTTGGTGGACGGGTCGACTCATCCACTTCCGGCCGGTGGCGATGCTGGCGGCCCAGTCCTGCAGCACGAAGCTCTTGAGGGAGCCGAAGTGGCCGGCGATGACGGCGACAGTGCGTCGGTCGATGGTGCGGTCGATCAGCGGCTCGGGTTCGGGAAGCTGGGCGAGGGCGCCGCGGGTGAGGACCCGGTCCCGGAGCGGCGGTTTCGCGCGCGGGGCGGGCGTCTCTTCGGGCGGGTGGCTGGGTGGAGGGACGTCCGAGTACGGGTCGGCGAGGTTCCATGGGTCGTCTGCTTCGACGAGGCGGGGCGCGCTCATGCTTCGGCCACGGATCGGAGCTCGACGACGCGGTGGTCGCGGTGCTCGAGCAGGGCGAGGAGGTCGCCGACCCGGTCGACCGGGATGGTGAGTCGCTTCCGGACGGGGCACCACATGCGCGGGCAGTCGAGTTCGTCGAGGTAGCCGTTGAGGCCGTAGCCGGTGAGCCATGCGGAGCGCGGTCCGACGTCGACGGAGACCGTGGCCCGGGTCGTGGGCTCGTCGAAGAGAGTGGGGGTCCAGGTCATGCGGCGGGCCGCCGGGGCAGGACCGAGCCGTACCGCTCCGGGAAGGCGGCCAGGGCCCGGCGCGCCGGCGCCGGCGGCAGCCCGGCCAGGCCGACGCTCTGCAGGTGCGCGAGGGCGTGGCCCCAGGAGTCGAGCTCTCCGACGTTCGTCGGTTCGCCCTGGGGGACAGGCTGAAAGGGGTCGCGCCGGCCGCACGGTCGGCGCGCTCATGGCCCACCGCTTCGCCCAGGACGCCGAGCGGCAGCAGTGGGGAAGTGGCTACACCGACAACGACCGGGTGTTCGCCCGCGAGAACGGCACCGACCTCTCCCCGGGGCAGGTCACCAAGACGTTTCTGCGCCTCTCCGAGGCCGCCGGGCTGCGGCAGGTGCGCCTGCACGACCTGCGGCACGGGGCAGCCTCGCTGATGCTCGCCGGCGGCGTCGACGTCGCGGTCGTGTCGAAGCGGATGGGCCACTCGTCGGTGCGGCTGACGGTCGACACGTACAGCCACCTGCTGGACGGCGTCGGCCGCGGAGCGGCGGACGCAGCGGAGGCGATGGTGCGCCCGCGTGCGACCACTCCGGCACCGGATGCGCCCACAATGCGCCCACAGAGCCTCGTGAACGACGAAGCGGCTCCTCCCGGGAGGGAGAAGCCGCTGGTCGATCCTGGTGCGCCATCAGGGACTCGAACCCCGAACCCGCTGATTAAGAGTCAGCTGCTCTGCCAATTGAGCTAATGGCGCGTGTGCACCGGCTGGCCGGGCAACGAGAGAGAACGATACCAGCGTGGTGCCGCGGACATGACAGCGCCCGGGGAGGGCTTCGCCACACGTGGTGGCCACCACGGTGTCGCATCTCCGTGGACACTGATGAGGACGAGGCTCGCCCCGGGTGGGGCGAGGCGGGGGAAGAGGAGTCGGTGCAGGTGCGACGGACAGCCGCGATGATCGCCGCGGGGACGCTGGTCCTCCTGGCCGGGTGCAGCGGGGACGATGCCGGGAAGTCCGGCCAGCCCGCCGCCGAGGCCGCGCCGGCGACCGTCGAGCTGGCCGTCGAGGACGGGGCGGCCGACGTCTCGCCCGTCGTCCCGCTCGAGATCGCCGTCGACGGCGGCGAGCTCGGCGAGGTCACCGTGACCGACGGGGCCGGCGCCCCGGTGCCCGGCAGCCTGGGCCCGGCGACGCAGGACGCGGAGCCGGTCGCCGACGAGCCGGCCGAGGACGGCGCCCCGGCCCAGGTCTGGGTCCCGGAGACCCCGCTGGCCTACGGCACCAGCTACACGCTCACGGCCACCGCGGTGAACGAGGACGACCAGGAGACCACGGAGACGGCGACCTTCACGACGGTCACCCCCGAGAGCGTCACCACCCCCTCGATCGGCCCGCTCGACGGCATGGAGGTCGGCGTCGGCATGCCGATCCGCGTCTACTTCGAGGAGCCGGTCGCCGACAAGGCCGCCGTCGAGAGCCACCTGCTGGTCACCAGCTCCACGCCCACCGACGGCGTCTGGAGCTGGCTCGACGACTCCGAGGTGCACTTCCGCCCGTCCCAGTACTGGCCGGCGAACATCGAGGTCACCCTCGACGCCAACCTCTACGGCGTCGACTTCGGCGAGGGCGTGTGGGGCGAGAAGAACCGCTCGGTCAGCTTCTCCGTGGGCGACCGGCACGTGTCGGTCGCGGACGCGAGCACCCACACCATGGAGGTCTACGACGGCGACCAGCTGGTGCAGACCTTCCCGATGAGCGCGGGCGGGCCGGACTTCCCGAGCCGCAACGGGCCGCACGTGGTGACGGAGCTGAACCGGAACCGGATCATGGACTCGAGCACCTACGGCACCCCGGTCGACAGCCCGAACGGGTACCGCACGCCGGTGGAGTACGCGGTCCGCCTCTCCAACAACGGTGAGTTCGTGCACGCGGCTCCGTGGTCGGTGGCCCAGCAGGGCCGCGAGAACGTGTCCCACGGCTGCATCAACCTCTCCACGGACCGGGCGGCCTGGTTCTACAACTTCTCCCAGCCCGGCGACGTCGTGGAGATCAAGGGCTCCATCGGGCCCACCCTGTCGGCCGCCGACGGCGACATCTACGACTGGGCGATCCCGTGGGACGAGTGGCAGGCCGGCAGCGCGCTGAAGTGATCACCGGGCTTCCGGAGGCGTTTCCCCGCAGGTGACCTCGGGCACCCACGAGGCGACTTCGGAGGAGGGGTTGCCGTGGAGACCTGGCAGATCGTGCTCATCGTCGTCGTCGTGCTGGTGCTGCTGGCACTGCTGGCGCTGGCCCTCGGTAAGCGGGCCCGGGTCGCCCGTGTGCGCCGTGAGGCCCAGCACCGCGAGCAGGCGCGGGAGAGCCTGCACGAGGCGCAGGTCCGCGCCGCGCGCGCGGACAAGGAGCAGGCCCTCGCGGAGGAGCAGGCCGCGGCCGCCCGTCGGGAGATGGCGGAGGTCCAGGAGCGCGCCGCCCTCGCCGAGCAGCAGGCCCGTGAGCGGGCGGCCCGCGCCGACGAGGACCGCACGGCCGCCGAGAAGCTGCGCGCCGAGGCGCAGCGGCTCGCCCCCGGCCTGACCCCGGACGGGCAGCACCCGCAGCACGGCACCACCGAGGGCGGCGCCACCCGCCGCTGAGTTCTGCGTCCCCCTCCGGTCCTACCTCCCAGGACCGTCGACTCGGAGGGGTGTCATGACCGATCTGCTGGCCATCGGGACGCGCAAGGGGCTGTGGCTGGCCCGCAGCGAGGACGGGCGGCGGACCTGGGAGCTGGGCGAGCCGCACCTGCTCGCCCAGGAGGTCGCCGCCGTCTGCGTGGACACCCGCCGGTCGCGCCCGCGCATCCTGGCGGGCATCCAGTACGGCCACTGGGGCCCGACCGTGATGTGGTCCGACGACCTCGGGGCCAGCTGGCAGGAGACCGAGTCCGGCGCGATCCGCTTCCCGGAGGACGCCGGGGCGGCCCTGGAGCGGGTCTGGCAGCTGCGGCCGGACTCGGCCGACCGGCCCGACGTCGTGTGGGCCGGCTGCGAGCCGCACTCGCTGTGGCGCAGCACCGACGGCGGCTGCAGCTTCTCGCTCGTGCGGGGCCACTGGGACCACCCGCACCGGCCCACGTGGGAGCCCGGCGGTGGCGGGGGAGCGGTGCACACGATCCTGCCGGACCCGGCGTCGGACCGGGTGACGATCGCGATGAGCACCGGCGGCGTCTACGTCAGCGAGGACGGCGGGCAGCGGTGGGAGCCGCGCAACCTCGGGATCACCGCCCCGTTCCTGCCGGAGCCACCGGAGTACGGCCAGTGCGTGCACAAGGTCGCCGTCGACGCGGCGGACCCGGACACGATGGTGGCGCAGAACCACTTCGGGGTCTTCCGGACCGAGGACGCCGGCCGCCACTGGTCCTCGATCGCCGACGGGCTGCCCGCCGACTTCGGGTTCCCCATCGCCGCTTCGCCGTCGGTGCCCGGGACGGCGTGGGTGGTGCCCCTGGTCGCCGACATGCAGCGGGTCCCGCCCGCCGGGCGGCTCCGGGTGCACCGCACCCGGGACGGCGGGGCGACCTGGACGGAGTCCGCGGACGGGCTGCCGGACGGCGCGTGGACCGCGGTCATGCGCGATGCGTTCTGCGTCGACGAGGACGACCCGACCGGCGTGTACGTCGGCACCCGGGACGGCTGCGTCTACGCCAGCGCCGACGAGGGCGACTCGTTCACCCTGGTCGCCGACCACCTGCCCGACGTGCTCGCCGTCCGCGCGGTGCGCCTGCCGTGAGCGTCCAGGTCGTCCTGCCCGGGGTGCTCGCCGACCTGGCCGGCGGGTCCAAGCACCTCGAGCTGGACCCGGACGGGCGGACCCTGGCCGACCTGCTCGACCAGCTCGCGGCACGGCACCCGCAGCTGGGCCGGCGGATCCGCGACGAGACCGGCCGGGTGCGCCGCTTCGTCAACGTCTACGTCGACGGCGACGACGTGCGCTTCTCCGGCGGGCTGGCGACGACGGTGCGCGACGGGGCCGAGGTGCAGGTGCTCCCGTCGGTGGCCGGCGGGTGACTCAGAGGGCGGCGAGCTCCGCGCAGCTGGCGCACAGCTGCTGCTCGTCGTAGCCCTCGGGCGGCCAGGGGAGCTGCTCGTCGATGGAGACGTAGGCGCCGCACAGGGCCTTGCGGCTCTGCCCGTTGATCCGGCCGATGGTGGCGTGCGCCGGGCCGATCTGACGGGGCTTGAGGCCCTCCGCGCCGAAGGAGCCGACCATCACGACCGCGTGTGCTGTGCCGTACGCGTAAACGGTGGTCATGGGACCCAGGGTCCGAGGCCGCCCCGCCCGAGGCCAGTACCGCCGGGTGCGTGTTCGGCGCACCTGCCACACCCGCCACGCCCGCACCCCGTCGCGTCCGCGTCGTGGTATCCGTCAGGCCTCGCCGGCGCGGACGATCTCCTGCAGCGCCTGCACGTGCCCCGCGTAGGCGCGCGCCCCCTCGCGGGTGAGCGAGAGCCACAGCCGGCTGCGGGACTCCCGGACGGCGCGCTCCTGGCTGACGTAGCCGGCCTCGACCAGGTGGGACAGCTGCTTGCTGAGCGCGGACTTCGACAGGCCGAGGCGGTCCTGCAGGACGCCGAACTCCACGCTCTGCGCGGCGCTGAGCATCGCGCAGATCCGCAGCCGCTGCGGGGCGTGGATCACCTCGTCGAAGGCCGGGGCGCCGCTGGTCACCCGAACTCCCGCCGGTAGGAGCGCCCCGTGGCCAGCACGATGGTGGCCGCGACGACCGCGCCGACGAGCCACGCCCACCGGGCGCCGGTGGTCTCGGCGACCACCCAGCAGAGCGCGTAGGTGCCCACGATGCCGACGAGGAAGGGCAGCAGGTCGCGGGGCCGGGCGGTGGCCCAGGAGACGCCGTCGCGGTTCAGCCAGTACTTCTGCCCGAGGCCGCCGGCGGCCAGCGCGATGGCCAGGATGGCGAGGAGCTGGGTGTAGCGGCCGCCGTCGGACTCCGGCAGCAGCCGCACCAGGAACACCCCGGCGGTCGCGGCGGCCTGCACGAGGAAGAACCAGGCCGGGATGGGCGGGTAGCGGACGGCGTCCTCGTCGGCGGCCAGCTGCCGGAGCGTCTCGCGCGCCTCGTCCGCGGACGGGCGGTCCTCGAAGGGAGTTGCCATGCAGGAAACTCTAGAGCCGAGTTTCCTGCATGGCAACACTCCATCGGGTCAGCTCGCGTAGATCTTCTCCACCTCGGAGGCGAACTCCTTCATGACCACCGACCGCTTGAGCTTCAGCGACGGCGTCAGCTGCCCGCCCTCCACCGTCCACTCGACCGGCAGGATCGCGAAGGAGCGGATCGACTCCGCCCGCGACACCTGGGCGTTCGCCCGGTCCACCGCCGCCTGGACCTCCGCCACGACCTCGGGGTCGTCGACCAGCTCGGCCAGCGGCGTGCTCGTCGGCCGCCCCTTGGACTCCAGCCAGCCGGGAAGCGCCTCGGCGTCCAGGGTGATCAGGCACCCGATGAACGGCCGGTTGTCGCCGACGACGATGCACTGGCTGACCAGCGGGTGCGCCCGGATCTTGTCCTCCAGGACGGCGGGGGAGACGTTCTTGCCGCCGGAGGTCACCAGGATCTCCTTGATCC
Source organism: Blastococcus sp. TF02A-35 (assembly GCF_004571075.1). GTDB lineage: Bacteria > Actinomycetota > Actinomycetes > Mycobacteriales > Geodermatophilaceae > Blastococcus. The sequence continues at coordinate 39,279 of NZ_SPQP01000007.1, read as the reverse complement.
GCCCGGTGATCGTCACGTAGCCCTCGCTGTCGAGGACGCCGATGTCGCCGGTGGCGAACCAGCCGTCGCGCATGGTCTCCGCCGTCGCCGCCGGGTTGTTCCAGTAGCCGCGGAAGACCTGCGGGCCGCGCACGAGGATCTCGCCGAGGTCGTCGATGCGCACCGCCGACCCGGGTGCCGCCCGCCCGACCGTGCCCACCTTGAGCGTGTCCGGGCCGCTGACCGTGGCCGGCCCGGTGGTCTCGGTCAGGCCGTAGCCCTCGAGGATCGTGACCCCGATGCCGCGGAAGAAGTGGCCCAGCCGCTCGCCGAGGGGGGCGCCGCCGGAGAGTGCGTACTCGACCTTGCCGCCCATGGCCGCCCGGAGCTTGCCGTAGACGAGGGTGTCGAAGAGCTTGTGCTGCAGGCTCAGGCCCAGGCCCGCGCCGCCGGTGTCCTGCGCCTTGGACCAGGCGACGGCGACCCGCTCCGCCCGGTCGAAGATCGCCCCCTTGCCGCCGGCGTGCGCCTTCTGCCGGGCGCCGTTGTAGACCTTCTCGAACACGCGCGGGACGGCGACGAGGAACGTCGGCTGGAAGGTGCCGAGGTCGGCCAGCAGCGAGGCGAGGTCGCCGGTGTGGCCCAGGCGGGCCCCGTTCTGGATGCAGCTGACCTCGATGATCCGGGCGAAGACGTGCGCCAGCGGGAGGAAGAGCAGCGAGCTCGCGTCCTCCGCCTTCATCGCCGGGATGACCGCCGGTGCCAGCTCGGCGACGTAGAGCAGGTTGCCGTGGGTGAGCTCGCAGCCCTTGGGCCGCCCGGTGGTCCCGGAGGTGTAGATGATCGTGGCCAGGGTGTCGCCGTCCAGGGTCGCGCGCCGCTCGGCCAGCGCGTTCGCCGGGGCCTCACCCGCTCGCGCGGCGACGGCGTCGAGGTCGCCGGACTCGATCTGCCACACCTCGCGCAGGCCCGGGATGTCGTCGCGGACCGACTCGACCAGGGCCTGGTGGGCGGCGGTCTCCACGACGACCGCGACCGCGCCGGAGTCCGAGAGGATCCACTGCGCCTGCTCCGCCGACGACGTCTCGTAGATCGGCACGGCCACCCCGCCGGCGGTCCAGATCGCGTAGTCGGCCAGCGTCCACTCGTAGCGGGTCTTGCTCAGGATCCCGACCCGGTCGCCCGGGCCCACCCCCGCCGCGACCATCCCGCGGGCGAGCGCCTCCACCTGCTGGGCGAAGTCGCGGCTGGTGACCGGCACCCAGCTGCCGCCGACGTTGCGGCTCAGCGCGACCCGGTCCGGGCTCTCCGCCGCGTGGGTGCTGACCGCGTCGGGGAGGGCGGCGTGGTGGGGGATCTCGAAGGCGGTGGGGCTGGAGTACTCCTGCATCGGGTGGGCTCCTCGGCGGCCGGCTGCACGACACGACGTTGTGACGTGGATCGCGAAGATACAGAACAAGTGGTCTGTATGTTCGGGTTTCCGGCGCGGTGACCGCCGGATCTCCACGACTCCCCGGAGGTACCTGTGCAGTCAGTCCTGTACGAGGCCGAGCACGAGGCGTTCCGCGCGATGGTCCGCGACTTCCTGGCCAAGGAGGCCGTCCCGCACCAGGCGGCGTGGGAGGCTGCCGGCGTCGTCGACCGGTCCGTGTGGCTGCGGGCCGGCGAGCAGGGCCTGCTCGGCATGGACGTGCCCGAGGAGTACGGCGGCGGCGGCATCACCGACTTCCGCTACAACGCGATCCTCTCCGCCGAGGTCAGCCGCGCCGGCGCCAGCGGCCTGGGCTTCACGCTGCAGAACGACGTCGTCGCGCCCTACCTGACCGGCCTGGCCACCGAGGAGCAGAAGCAGCGCTGGCTGCCCGGGCTGGTCAGCGGCGAGATCATCACCGCGATCGCCATGACCGAGCCGCACGCCGGCTCCGACCTGCAGGGCCTGCGGACGACGGCCCGCCGCGACGGCGACGACTGGGTGCTCAACGGCTCGAAGACCTTCATCACCAACGGCATCAACGCCGACATCGTCATCGTCGTCGCGCGCACCGACCCCGAGGCCGGGGCGCGGGGCTTCTCGCTGCTGGTGGTCGAGCGGGGCATGCCCGGGTTCGAGCGCGGCCGGAACCTGGACAAGGTCGGCCTCAAGGCGCAGGACACCGCCGAGCTGTTCTTCGAGGACGTCCGGGTGCCCTCGGCCAACCTGCTGGGCACCGAGGGGCACGGCTTCTTCCACCTCATGGAGAACCTGCCCCAGGAGCGGCTGTCGATCGCCGCCGGCGCGGTCGCCTCCGCCCGGATCGTGCTCGACCTGACCGTCGAGTACTGCAAGGAGCGGACCGCGTTCGGCAAGCCGATCGGGAAGTTCCAGAACACCCGCTTCGAGCTGGCCGAGATGCACACGGAGGTCTCGATCGCCGAGACCTACCTGGAGAAGGCGATCCTCGAGCACAACGCCCGCCGGTTCACCGCCGAGGACGCCGCCATGGCGAAGTGGTGGACGACCGAGCTGCAGAAGCGCGTGATCGACCGGTGCCTGCAGCTGCACGGCGGCTACGGCTACATGCTCGAGTACCCCGTCGCCCGGGCCTACCTCGACTCGCGCATCCAGACCATCTACGGCGGGACGACCGAGATCATGAAGGAGATCGTCGGCCGTTCCCTCGGCGTCTGACCCCACGCAGGGCCTTCATGGCCATGTCGGCCCCCACACCTCCGAGAGGACGAGCATGCCCACCGAGGCGTTCATCTACGACGCCGTGCGCACCCCGCGCGGCAAGGGCAAGAAGACCGGGGCGCTGCACTCGGTCAAGCCCATCAGCCTGACCACCGGCCTGATCGACGAGGTCCGCCGTCGCAACCCCGGCCTGGACCCGGCGCTCGTGGACGACATCGTCCTGGGCGTCGTCTCCCCGGTCGGCGAGCAGGGCTCGGTCATCGCGCGCACCGCGGCGCTGGCCGCCGGGCTGCCCGAGACCGTCGCCGGCGTGCAGATCAACCGGTTCTGCGCCAGCGGCCTGGAGGCGGTCAACCTGGCCGCGCAGAAGGTGGCCTCCGGCTTCGAGGACCTGGTCCTCGCCGGCGGCGTCGAGTCGATGTCGCGGGTGCCCATGGGCTCCGACGGCGGAGCGTGGGCCATGGACCCCGAGACCGCCGCGCGCACCGCCTTCGTGCCGCAGGGGATCGGCGCCGACCTGATCGCCACCCTGGCCGGCTGGACCCGCGAGGACGTCGACGCCTACGCCGCCGAGTCCCACGCCCGCGCCGCCAAGGCCTGGTCCAACGGCTACTTCGACCGCTCGGTCGTGCCGGTGACCGACAGGAACGGCACCGTCGTCCTCGACACCGACGAGCTGGTCCGCCCCGGCACCACCGTGGAGTCGCTCGCCGGCCTGCCCTCGGCCTTCGCCGGCATCGGCGACATGGGCGGCTTCGACGCGGTCGCGCTGAACAAGTACCACTCGGTCGAGCGCATCGACCACGTGCACACCGCCGGCAACTCCAGCGGCATCGTCGACGGCGCCGCGCTGACGGTCATCGGCACCGAGGAGGCGGGACGCCGCAACGGGCTGACCCCGCGGGCGCGGATCGTGAGCACCGCCGTCTCCGGAGCCGACCCGGTCATCATGCTGACCGGCCCCGCGCCGGCCACCTTCAAGGCGCTGGACCGGGCCGGCCTGACCGTCGACGACATCGACCTCGTCGAGATGAACGAGGCGTTCGCCGCCGTCGTGCTGCGGTTCATGGCCGACACCGGCTTCGCCCACGAGCAGGTCAACGTCAACGGCGGCGCCATCTCCATGGGGCACCCGCTGGGCGCCACCGGCGCGATGATCCTGGGCTCGCTCGTCGACGAGCTCGAGCGCCGCGACCTCCGCCGCGGCCTGGCCACCCTGTGCGTCGGCGGCGGCATGGGCATCGCCACCGTCATCGAGCGAGTCTGAGGAGACCCCCATGAGCGACAGCACCATCCGCTGGGAGCAGGACGCCGACGGCGTCGTCGTCCTCACCCTCGACGACCCCTCGTCGTCGGCGAACACCATGAACGACGCGTACGTGCGGTCGATGGGCGAGACCCTCGACCGGCTCGAGGCCGAGAAGGAGTCGGTCCGCGGCGTCGTCGTGACCAGCGCGAAGAGGACCTTCTTCGCCGGCGGCAACCTCGGCAGCCTGATCCAGGCCACACCGGACACCACCGACGCCGTGCTCGCCCAGGTGACCCTGGTGAAGGCACAGCTGCGCCGGCTGGAGACCCTCGGCATCCCGGTCGCCGCGGCGGTCAACGGCGCGGCGCTCGGCGGCGGGCTGGAGATCGCGCTGGCCTGCCACCACCGCGTCGCCCTCGACGACCCGAAGGTGAAGATCGGCCTGCCCGAGGTCACCCTCGGCCTGCTGCCCGGTGGTGGCGGCGTCGTCCGCACCGTGCGGCTGCTCGGCCTGACGACGGCGCTGCTCGAGCTGCTCCTGCAGGGCCAGCAGCTGCGCCCGTCGAAGGCGCTGGAGCTGGGGCTGGTGCACGAGCTGGCCGCCGACCGCGACGAGCTGGTGGCCAAGGCCCGCGCCTGGGTGCTCGCCAACCCCGACGCTGCCCAGCCGTGGGACACCAAGGGCTACAAGGTCCCGGGCGGGACGCCGTCGTCGCCGTCGCTGGCCTCGACCCTGCCCGCGTTCCCGGCCAACCTGACCAAGCAGCTCAAGGGCGCGCCCTACCCGGCGCCGTACGCGATCCTCTCCGCCGCGGTGGAGAGCCTGCAGGTCGACGTGGACACCGCGTTCACCGTCGAGGGCCGCTACTTCGTCGACCTGGTCACCGGCCAGGTCTCGACGAACATGATCCAGGCGCTGTGGTTCGACCTCAACGCCATCAACGGCGGCGCCTCGCGCCCGTCGGGCCCGGAGAGGTACACGGCGGCCAAGGTCGGCGTGCTCGGTGCCGGGATGATGGGCGCCGGGATCGCGCACGCCTTCGCCAAGGTCGGCGTCGACGTCGTGCTCAAGGACGTGAGCACCGAGGCGGCCGAGAAGGGCAAGGCGCACGTCGCCGGTCTGGTCGGCAAGCAGGTGGCGCGCGGGCGCATGACGCAGGAGAAGGCCGACGCCTTCCTCGCCCGGATCACCCCGACCGGCGACGCCGCCGACCTCGCCGGCTGCGACGTCGTCGTCGAGGCGGTGTTCGAGGACCAGGCGCTCAAGCACCGGGTGCTCAGCGAGGCCGAGGCCAACGCGGGGGTGGGCGGGGGAGGACCGGCGCTGCTGGCGTCCAACACCTCCACCCTGCCGATCACCGGCCTCGCCGAGGGCGTGCAGCGACCGGCCGACGTCGTGGGCATGCACTTCTTCTCGCCGGTGGACAAGATGCCGCTGGTCGAGCTGATCGTGGGGGAGCGGACCTCCGACGAGGCGCTGGCCCGCGCCTACGACGTCGTCCGGCAGATCGGCAAGACGCCGATCGTCGTCTCCGACAGCCGCGGCTTCTTCACCAGCCGCGTGTTCGGCACCCTCGTCCTCGAGGGCGCCGCGCTGCTCGCCGAGGGGCTGGCGCCGATGAGCGTCGAGCGGGCCGCGCTGCAGGCCGGCTTCCCGGCCGGGCCGCTCACCCTGCTCGACGAGGTGACCCTGACCCTGCCGTTGAAGATCAACGAGGAGGCGGCCAAGGCCGGGGCGACCCAGGAGCACCCGGGCATCGCGGTCCTCCGCGCGCTGGTCGAGCAGGGCCGCACCGGGAAGTCCGCCGGCAAGGGCTTCTTCGACTGGCAGCCGGAGAAGCGGGTGTGGCCGGGCCTGGCCGAGCTGTTCCCGGCGTCCGACGCCGTCCCGTTCCGGGACGCGCAGGAGCGGCTGCTGTTCGTCATGGCGGTCGAGACGGCCCGCTGCGTGGAGGAGAAGGTGCTCAGCTCGGTCGAGGACGCCAACATCGGCTCGATCATGGGCATCGGCTTCCCGCCGCTCTACGGCGGCGTGCTGCAGTACGTCGACCAGTACCCGGGCGGCGTCGCGGGCTTCGTCGCGCGCGCCGACGAGCTGGCCGACGCCTACGGCGAGCGGTTCCGCCCGCCGGCGATCCTGCTCGAGCGTGCCGTTCCCGCCGGCAGCCTCCGGGCAGCGGTGGCAGGCTGACCGCCATCGCGACCTCCGCCCGCCCGCCGCTGCGCCGCACCCAGGCGGAGCGGCGGGCGGCGACCCGCGAGGCACTGGTCCGGGCGACCGTCGAGTCGCTGGTCGAGCTCGGCTACGCCCGCACCACCACGCAGGAGGTGCAGCGCCGCGCCGGGGTCTCCCGGGGCGCGCTCACCCACCAGTTCACCTCGAAGGCCGAGCTGCTGCTGGCCGCCGTCGACCACCTCTACGAGGAGTTCAGCGCCTCGGTCCGGCAGGCCGCGGCGGACCTGCCCGCCGACTCGACGCTGCGCATCCGGCTCGGCGTCGAGGTCATCTGGGAGCGGTTCCACGGGCCGCTGTTCGTCGCCGCGATGGAGCTGTGGGGTGCGGCCCGCACCGACCCGGAGCTGCGGGCGGCGCTGCTGCCCTACGAGCGCCGGCTCAACGTGCAGCTGCGCGAGCTGTCGATGGAGGTCTTCGGCGAGCGGGTGGCCGGGCACCCGAAGTCCGAGGCGGTGTACCAGGTGCTGCTCACCTCGATGCGGGGGCAGGCGCTCACCTACGCGCTGCAGCCCGACGCGCCGCGCACCGGCCCGCACCTGCAGCACTGGGCGACCATCGTCGAGGCCTTCACCGCCTAGGCCGAGATCTGCACACTCGCCCCCATCGGCCGGCTGACGGGGGCGAGTGTGCAGATCTCGCCGGGCTAGGCGAGCAGGAGCTTGGCCACGATCTCGGTCATGATCTCGTTGGTGCCGCCGCCGATGCCGAGGATCCGGCTGTCGCGGTAGTGCCGCTCGACCTCCGACTCGCGCATGTAGCCCAGCCCGCCGAAGAGCTGGACGGCGTCGTCGACGACGCGGTCGCACGCGGCCACCGCCGTGTTCTTGGCCATCGCCACCTCGGTCAGCACGTCCTCCCCGGCCAGCCACCGGTCGACCACGGCCCGCGTGTAGACGCGGGCGACGTCGGTCTGCCGGGCCATCTCCGCGACGCGGTGCTGCACCACCTGCCGGCGGGCCAGCGGCTTGCCGAAGGTGTGCCGCTCCTTCACCCACGCCAGCGTGAGGTCCAGGCAGCGCTGGGCGGTCGCGTAGGCCTGCACGGCCAGGCTCAGCCGCTCGGCCGCGAACTGGCCCATGATCGCGTAGAAGCCCTCGTTCTCCCGCCCGACCAGGTTGCCTACCGGGACCCGGACGTCGGTGAACGACAGCTCGGCGGTGTCGGAGCAGAGCCAGCCCATCTTCCTCAGCGGTGCCGAGACCGTGAACCCCGGCATGCCGCGCTCCAGGAGCAGCAGCGAGACGCCCCCGGCGCCGGCCTCCCCGGTGCGCACGGCGACGGTGACGAAGTCGGCGCGGGTCCCCGAGGTGATGTAGGTCTTGGCTCCGTTCACCACGTACTCGTCGCCGTCCCGGACGGCGCGGGTGGTGAGCCCGGCGACGTCGGAACCGCCCTCGGGCTCGGTCACGGCCAGCGAGATGATCTTCTCCCCGGCCAGGACGGGGCGGGCGACGCGCTCCAGGAGCGCCGGGTCGCCGGCGGCCACGAGGTGCGGCAGCCCGATGCCGTGCGTGAAGAGGCCCGCCACCAGGCCGCTGCTGCCACCGGCCTGGATCAGCTCCTCGGTGATGAGCAGCGTGTCGCCCGGCGCCCCGCCGCTGCCGCCGAGCTCCTCGGGGTATCCGACCCCGAGCAGCCCGACCTCGGCGGCCCGGCGGTGCAGCTCCCGCGGGAGCGCCCCGGCCTCCTCCCAGGCGGCCATGTTCGGCACCACCTCGGCCTCGGCGAAGCGGCGGACCGAGGCCCGCAGCGCCCTGCGCTCGTCGGTGTCCCAGCTGCTCACGGCTCTCCTCGGCGGTGCGGACGGCGAGGGTGCGACGTCCGGCGGATGTGGCGGCAGCAACATCTTGTCCACGAGCTTTCATCTTGTAAAGTGCCACTCCACTTGGACGTCGAGGCCGGGTAGGAGGTCGCCGTGGTCCAGCGGCTGTACGCGGGGATGAGCGCCGAGGAGCGCTCCACCCGGCGCTTCGAGCAGTTCCTCGAGGGCGGGCTGGAGGTGTTCTCCGAGCGCGGGTGGGCGGCGAGCACCGTGCAGGACGTGTGCCGCGCCGCGGGGCTGAGCCCGCGCTACTTCTACGAGCTCTTCGGCAGCCGGGAGGACCTCTTCCGCGCCATCTGCGAGCGGATCGGCGAGGACATCCGCCGCACCGTCCGCGCCGCGGTCGACGCCGAGGACCGCGGCCCGCAGGCCCGGGCGCGCGCGGTCCTCGGGGCGCTGGCCCAGTACTTCACCGCCGACCCCCGCACCGCCCGGGTCGCGCTCATGGAGTCCCTGGCCACCGAGGAGTTCCGGCAGCAGCGGCACGACCTGCTGGGGTCGTTCAGTGCGCTGACCGCCCGGCTCATGCGCCCCCTGAGCGCGGGGGAGCCCGACGAGCGCCGCCTCCGGCTCAGCGCGGCAGCCCTCACCGGAGGGCTGGTCGAGCTGGTCATCGCCGGTGCCGGCGTGCCGGGCCCCGTCGCCGACCTCGACCCGCTGCTGGACCACCTCACCGCGCTCTACACCGCGGCCGCACGGCTGTGACCACCCGAGGAGCCGCCGTGCCCGACGAGTCCCGCACGCCCGTCGTCGCGGGGGTCGGCCAGCTGCGGGCCAACCGCGAGCGGTCGGCCGCCGGCGCCCGGGAGCCGCTGGAGCTGGTCGTCGAGGCGCTCCGGCTGGCCGCCGCCGACGCCGGTGCCCCGGGCCTGCTGCAGCAGGCCGACGCGCTGCACGCGATCCGGGTGGCCAGCTGGGCCTACGCCGACCTGGCCGCCGCGGTCGCGGGCCGGGTGGGCGTGCGACCGCGGCTGTCGACCAACACCGGGCTGGGCGGGCACCTCCCGGCCCGGCTGCTGGACCAGGTGGCCGCGCGGATCGCGGCGGGGGAGACGCAGGTCGAGCTGGTCGTGGGCGGGGAGGCGCAGGCCTCGGTGCAGGCGCTCGCCCGGGCCGGTGTCGACCCGGTGGCGGGGCGGGGCTGGAGCGCCGACCCGGGCGGGCCGCCACCGCTGGACCTCGACGACCTGGGGTCGGAGGAGATGCTGGCGGCGGGGCTCTTCCTGCCCACCCGCGTCTACCCGCTGTTCGAGAACCGGCTGCAGGCCGACCTGGGGCTGACGCCGCACGCCAACGCGCAGTGGTCGGCCCGGCTGTACGCCGACTACAGCGAGGTCGCGGCCCGGCACCCGGTCGCCTGGAACCCCGAGCGGCGCACCGCGGCGGAGATCGCCACCGTCGGTCCCGGCAACCGCATGGTGTGCGAGCCCTACCCGCTGGCGGTCAACGCGATGCCGCAGGTCGACCAGGCCGTCGCGGTCGTCGTCACGTCCCTGGCCGCGGCCCGTGCGGCCGGGGTGCCGGAGGACCGCGTCGTGCACGTCCGGGGCGGCGCCGGCGCCGACGACGTCGACCCGCTCCGGCGCGCGGACCTGGGCCGGTCCGAGGCGCTCGCCGGGACGCTGGACCGGGCCCTCGCCCGAGCCGCCGTGACCGCCGACGAGCTGGACCTGGTCGACGTCTACAGCTGCTTCCCGGTGGTGCCCAAGCTCGCCGGCCTGCACCTGCGGACCGAGGCCGTGCTCACCGTCGCGGGCGGTCACTCGTCCTTCGGCGGCCCGCTCAACACCTACTCGCTGCACGCCGTCGCCTCCGTGGCCGAGCGGCTCCGCGGCACCGGCGGCACCGGGCTGGTGCACGCGAACGGGGGCTTCCTGACCAAGCAGCACGCCGTCGTGCTGACCGGCCGGCCGCACCCCGGGGGCTACGCCGGGGACCCGGAGCCGGGGGCGGTCACCCATCCCGACGCCCCGCCGCTGCTGCCCGCGGCCCGGTGCGACGGCGTCGACCTGGTCGTCGAGACGGCCACCGTGGAGCACGGCCGCGGCGGCGGGCCGGAGCAGGCGTTCGTGGTCGGCCGCGCCGCCGACGGCGCCCGCGTCGCCGCCGCCACGGCGCCGGGGGACACCGCCACCGCCGCCGCGCTCTCGCTGTCGAACCTCCCCGCCGGCGCCACCACCCAGGTGGGGCGGCCGGTGCGGGTCGAGCTGCGCGACGGCGCCCCCGTCATCACCCTCCGATCTCCCGGGAGCACCGCATGACCTCCGACGAGCAGCCCGGCGTCCTCGCCGAGCGGACCGACCACACGCTGGTGGTCACCCTCAACCGGCCGCGGGCGCGCAACGCCGTCGACGCCGACGTCGCCTCCCGGCTGGCCGACGCCCTGGAGTCGGCCGACCACGACCCCGACATCCGCTGCGTCGTCCTGACCGGTGCCGGCGACAAGGCCTTCTGCGCCGGCGCCGACCTCAAGGCGCTCGGGCGGGGCGAGACGCCGCTGGCACCCGGGCGGGAGCACTACGGGTTCGCCGGCTTCGTGCGGCACGCGGTCAGCACGCCGGTGATCGCCGCGGTCAACGGGGCGGCGCTGGGCGGCGGTACCGAGCTGGTGCTCGCCAGCGACCTCGCCGTCGCCGTCGAGACGGCGACCTTCGGGCTCCCGGAGACCGCGCGGGGGATCTTCGCCGCGGCCGGCGGGGTGTTCCGCCTGCCCGAGCAGCTACCGCGCAAGGTCGCGATGCGGATGATCCTCACCGGGGACCCGATGAGCGCCCAGGAGGCGCTGCGGTGGGGCCTGGTCAACGAGGTCGTGCCGGCCGACGAGGTGCTGCCGACGGCGCTGCGGCTGGCCGAGCGGATCGCCGCCAACGCGCCCCTCGCGGTCCGGGCCAGCAAGCGGCTGGCGCTGGGCATGGTCGACGGTGACCTCCCGCATGAGGCCGCGGCCTGGGAGCGCAACGACGCCGAGATCCGGGCGGTCGGGGCGAGCGCCGACGCGATGGAGGGCATCGCCGCCTTCATCGAGGGCCGTGCGCCGCACTGGCGGGCCGGCTGATGGCCGCTCCCTGCCGCGCCACCGCTCTCGTAGGGTCCCGGCTGTGACGAGCGTCGCCATCATCGGCAGCGGGTTCGGGGGCATCGCGGCGGCGGTGCGGCTCAAGGAGGCCGGGGTCACCGACCTCGTGCTGTTCGAGAAGAGCTCCGACGTCGGCGGCGTGTGGCGGGAGAACACCTACCCCGGGGCGGCCTGCGACGTGCCCTCCCACCTGTACTCGCTGTCCTTCGCGCCCAAGGCGGACTGGTCGCGCCGGTTCGCCCCGCAGGCGGAGATCCACCAGTACCTCCGCGACGTCGCCCGCGACTTCGGCGTGCTGCCGCACATCCGCTTCGGCAGCGAGGTGCTGTCCGCCCGCTTCGACGAGGGCCGGGCGCGGTGGCGGCTCACCCTCTCCGGCGGCGGCGAGCACGAGGCCGACGTCCTGGTCACCGCCACCGGGCAGCTGAGCCGCCCCAGCCGCCCCGACGTCCCCGGGCTGGACACCTTCGAGGGCACCCTCTTCCACTCGGCGACGTGGGACCACGGGCACGACCTGACCGGTGAGCGGGTCGCCGTCCTGGGGACCGGGGCGAGCGCCGTCCAGTTCGTGCCGGCGATCGCCCCGCGCACCGCGCACCTGACCGTCTTCCAGCGGTCGGCGCCCTACGTGCTGCCCAAGCCCGACCGCGCCTACCGGGAGCGGGCAAAGAAGGCCTTCGCCCGGGTGCCGGGACTGCTGCGCCTCTCGCGGGAGGCCAACTACGTCTCCAACGAGCTGCGCTCGCTCGGCTTCAACACCGAGCCGCGGCTGCTGTTCGCCCACCGTGCCGCCTACCGGAAGTACCTGGCGAGGTCGGTCGCCGACCCGGTGCTGCGGGAGAAGCTCACGCCCACCGACCCGATGGGCTGCAAGCGGATCCTGATGTCCAACGACTGGTACGCGGCGCTGCAGCGGCCCGACGTCGAGGTGGTCACCGACCGGGTCACCGAGGTGCGGCCGCACTCGATCGTCACCGCCGACGGCACCGAGCGCGAGGTCGACACGATCGTCCTGGGCACGGGCTTCGCGGCCACCGAGTTCCTGGCGCCGATCCGCATCACCGGCCGCGGCGGCCGCGTCCTGCACGAGCAGTGGGCCGACGGCGCCAGCGCCTACCTCGGCACCGTGGTGCCCGGCTTCCCCAACTTCTTCGTGCTCTACGGGCCCAACACCAACCTCGGCCACAACTCGATCATCTTCATGCTGGAGGCCCAGGTGCGCTGGGTCGTGCAGGCCGTGCGCCACCTGGAGCGGGGGCGGGTCAGGTGGCTGGAGGTCCGGCGGGACGTGGCCGAGGCCTTCGACGCCTGGGTCCAGCGCCGGGTGCGCGGCACCGTCTTCGCCGGCGGCTGCCGCAGCTGGTACCTGACCGAGAGCGGCCGCAACACGCAGAACTGGCCAGCGTCCACCATCACCTTCCGGCGCCGGCTGCACCGGCTGCGCCCGGAGGACTTCGCCCCGGCCCCGGCCGCCGTCCCGGAGGGAGCCGGCCGTGCCGCGCGCTGAGCACGTCGACGTCGTCGTCGTCGGCAGCGGGTTCGGGGGCAGCACCGCGGCGCTGCGGCTGTCGGAGAAGGGCTACCGCGTCGCGGTCCTGGAGGCCGGTCGGAGGTTCAGCGACGACGACCTGCCGGCCACCTCGTGGGACCTGCGCCGGTACCTGTGGGCACCCCAGCTGGGCTGCTACGGCGTGCAGCGCATCCACCTGCTGCCCGACGTGCTGGTCATGGCCGGCGCCGGGGTGGGCGGCGGGTCGCTGAACTACGCCAACACGCTCTACAAGCCGCCGAGCGCCTACTTCCGCGACCCGCAGTGGGCCGGCATCACCGACTGGGAGACCGAGCTCGCCCCGTACTACGACCAGGCGAGCCGGATGCTCGGCGTGACGACCAACCCGAGCATGACGCCGGCCGACGAGGTCCTGCGCGAGGTCGCCGAGGAGATGGGGGTCGCCGACTCCTTCGTCTCGACGCCGGTCGGGGTGTTCTACGGCGAGCCCGGGGTCACGGTCCCCGACCCGTACTTCGGCGGGGTGGGCCCGGAGCGCACGGGGTGCACCGAGTGCGGCTCGTGCATGACCGGCTGCCGCGTCGGCGGCAAGAACACGCTGATGAAGAACTACCTGTTCCTCGCCGAGCGGGCCGGCGCCGTCGTCCACCCGCTGACGACGGTGACCGGCGTGCGTCCGCGCCCCGGCGGTGGCTGGGAGGTCGAGGCCGTCCGCAGCGGGGCCTGGCGGCGCAGGCGGACGGTGCGCCGGTGGACCTGCGACCAGGTGGTGCTCGCCGCCGGCACCTACGGCACCCAGCGGCTGCTGCACGCCATGCGGGACGGCGGCACGCTGCCGGCGCTGTCGCCGAAGCTCGGCCACCAGACCCGCACGAACTCCGAGGCGGTGCTGGCGGCGACCGGCCGGCGCGGGGGGCCGGTGGACTACAGCCGCGGGGTGGCGATCACGTCGTCGTTCCACCTCGACGAGCACACGCACCTCGAGCCGGTGCGCTACGGCAAGGGCAGCAACGCCATCGGCCTGCTGCAGACGGTGCTGGTCGACGGCGGCGGACGGGTGCCGCGCTGGCTCCGGGCGCTCGGGGTGATCGCGCGGGACCCGGCGGCGTTCGTGCGGCTGCTGTCGGTGCGGGGGTGGTCGGAGCGCACGGTGATCGCGCTGGTCATGCAGAGCCGCGACAACAGCATCGTGGTGTCTGGGCGCCGCTCCCGGCTGGGGCGGCGGCTGACCAGCCGGCCGGGGCCGGGCGAGCCGAGCCCGACGTGGATCCCGGGTGGGCACGAGGCGGTCCGGCGGATCGCCGCGAAGATCGGCGGCGACCCCGGCGGGGCGATGACCGAGCTGGTGAACATCCCGATGACCGCGCACTTCCTCGGCGGCTGCCCGATCGGCGCGACGGCGGAGGCCGGCGTCGTCGACCCCTACCACCGGGTGCACGGCTACCCGGGCCTGTCGGTGGTCGACGGCTCGGCGGTGTCGGCCAACCTGGGCGTCAACCCGTCCCTCACGATCACCGCCCAGGCCGAGCGGGCGATGGCCCTGTGGCCGAACAAGGGGGAGCGCGACCCGCGGCCGGCCGCCGGGGAGCCGTACGTGCGCGTGGCCCCGGTGCCGCCCAGGTCGCCGCTGGTCCCCGTTTCGGCTCCGGGCGGTCTTCGGCTACCTTTGACTGTCGTGACTCCACCGACGAGCGGAACCTGACCAAGATTTCGGTTGTGCTCAATGCATGGCCCCGGATGCCGAAAGGCAGCGGGTGACGACTCCTGGCTCCCCTTCGCGCAGCGGTTTCCTGGCTGCCATCCCTCGTGGTGCGCGGCTGGACGAGGAGGGCTTCCGCCGCCGGCACCGCATCATCTGCGTGGTCCTGGCCCTCCACCCACCGGTCCTCGTGGCCATCGCGCTGGTGCGCGACGGGCACCACGACGGGCTGGCGCTGTGGGGGCAGATGGCCGCGCTGGTCACCCTGCTCGTCGCGGCCCTGGTGCTGCGCGGCATGCTGCCGCGGGCGTCGGCGGCGAGCGTGGGCCTGATGTTCGGCGCGGACCTGCTCGTGCACGTCGGGGGCGGCCTCACCGACCTGCACATCTGGTTCTACGCGCTGCTCGCGCTGGTCGCGCTGTACCAGATGTGGACGCCGTTCCTGCTGGCCGTCGTGTTCGTCGCCGTCCACCACGCGCTGACCAGCCTCATCGCCCCCGAGGCGGTCTACTCCACCCAGCAGGCACAGGACAACCCGCTGCTGTTCGCCCTGCTGCACGCGGTCTTCCTGCTGGCCGAGGCCTTCTTCCTGGCCTACTCGTGGAAGTTCACCGAGGAGTCCGACCGCGGCCGCCGCGCGGAGGCCCGGCGGGCCGAGGCGCAGGCGCAGGCCCAGGCGCAGGCGCAGGCCGAGCTGGCCGCCGAGCGGGCCCGCACCGCCGAGGAGGCCGCGTGCCGGCTCAGCGAGCAGGAGCGGCGTGCGGCCGGGCTGGAGGAGCGGCTGGCCGGGCTCTCGGAGGCCGGGCGCCGGCTGGACGAGAACGTGGGCACCGCGACCGACGTCATGACCGGCCTGCGAGCGGCGATCGCCGACATCTCGGCGGCCGCCAGCCACGCCACCACCACCGCGAACCAGGCCAGCGACGGCTCGCGCCGCAGCGCCGAGGTGATCCAGCGGCTGGCCGCGACCATGGCCGAGATCGACCAGATCGCCGGCAGCATCTCCTCGATCGCCGACCAGACCAACCTGCTGGCGCTCAACGCGACGATCGAGTCCGCCCGCGCCGGTGAGGCCGGCAAGGGCTTCGCCGTCGTCGCCGGTGAGGTGAAGGACCTCGCGTCGGAGACGGCCCGGGCGACCGAGCGCATCCGCGGGGTGGTCGAGAGCGTGCGCGAGGACGTCGACGCGGCCGGCGCCGCCCTGGAGAACGTGCAGGAGGTCATCCAGGGCGTCGTGGAGGCGCAGACGACGATCGCCGCCGCCGTCGAGGAGCAGAACGCGTCCACCGCGCAGGCGCAGGACGCGATCGTCGGCGCCTCGCGCGAGGCCACCCGCGTGGCGGAGGACCTGAGGAGCATCGTCGCCGGCATGTGAGCCGTGCGCGGCGGGGGCCCCGGCCGGCCCCCGCCGCGTGCTCAGGTGACCGGCAGCCCGGCGAGCCCGGCGGCGAGGCCGAGCGCCGCGCAGACGCCGAGGGTGCGCAGCACCGACCACTTCAGCCGGAACAGCAGCACCGCGGCGACCAGGGCGATGACCAGCGCGAGCGGCCGCAGCGAGGCGAGGTCGGGCACCTCCAGGTGCAGCGGCCCGGCGTCGACGGCGCGCGAGCCGGCGAACAGCGTGTGCACCGCGAAGTACACGCCCAGGTTGGCGATGACGCCGACGACGGCGGCCGTGATGCCGGTCAGCGCCGACGACAGCGACCGGTTGCCGCGCAGCCGCTCCATGTAGGGGGCGCCGAGCAGCACGAAGAGGAAGCTGGGCACGAAGGTCACCCAGGTGACGAGCAGCGAGGCCAGGACCGCCGCCACCCACGGGTCGAGGTCGCCCGGCGCGCGGTAGGCGCCGAGGAACGCGACGAACTGCACCACCATGATCAGCGGGCCGGGCGTCGTCTCGGCCAGGGCCAGGCCGCGCACCATCTCGCCCGGTGACAGCCAGCCGTAGGTGGCGACCGCCTGCTGGGCCACGTAGGCCAGCACTGCGTACGCCCCGCCGAAGGTGACGACGGCGGTGCCGGAGAAGAACAGGCCCTGCTCGGTGAGGGTGCTGTGCGCGCCGGTGAGCGCCGCGACGACCGCGATGGGCACGCCCCACACGAGCAGCCCGACGAGCAGCACCCGCAGGGTGCGCCGGGTCGTGGGCGCCTCGGTGTGCAGCACGTCGTCGGAGATGACCGGCGGGGGGCCGGCGTCGGCGTCCTCGGCCTTCGTCCTCGGTGCCGCGGGCCGCCACCGGCCCAGCGCCCAGCCCGCCAGGCCGGCCACCGCCACGACCACCGGGAAGGGGACGCCGAACAGGGCCAGGGCGAGGAAGGCGCCGACGGCCAGCGCGACCAGCTCCGGGCGGTCCAGCGCCTTCCTGGCCACCCGGACGACGGCCTGCGCCACGATCGCGAGCACGGCCGGCGCCAGCCCGGCGAACAGCGCCAGCACGGCGGTCGTCGTCCCGAAGGCGACGTAGACCGCCGAGAGGGCCAGGAGCGCCACGACGCCGGGGAGGACGAACAGCCCGCCGGCGACGAGGCCGCCCCGGGTGCCGTGCAGCAGCCAGCCGACGTAGGTGGCCAGCTGCTGAGCCTCGGGCCCGGGCAGCAGCATGCAGTAGTTCATCGCGTGCAGGAACCGGCGCTGGCCGATCCACCGCTTCTCGTCGACGAGCGTGCGCTGCATGACCGCGATCTGCCCGGCCGGGCCGCCGAACGTCTGCAGGGAGATCAGGAACCAGGCGCGGACGGCGGTGCGGAAGGGCACTCCGGTCTGCTCGTGGGAGGGGGCGGCGTTGCTCGTCATCACGTCCTCGTCGGGTGGTCAGGCCGGCTCGCGGCCGAGCAGCAGCCGCCGGCGGTGGAACTCGTAGAGCCCGTCGAAGACGGGGCCGGAGACGGCGAGGGTGCGCTCGTCGTCGCCGGTCATCGACAGCCCGCGCAGGACCACGTCCAGTCCCGGCGCCTCCGGGGCGTCGAAGCGCTCGTCGTCGAGGTCTGCCTCGTGCACGATCTCCGCGATCCGCCAGAGCACCGGGTCGGTGAGCTGGTAGCGGCGCAGGATCGTCTCGAAGGAGCAGTCACCGCCGTGGTGGCCGAGGTCGACGCCGCGCATGTCGAAGGGGGTGGCGTCGTCGGGGACCTCGGAGGGGTCGGCGACGAGGACGAACTCCGCGGCCGGGTCGAGGAAGCGGCGGATCAGCCAGGCGCAGGCCGCCCGGTCGATGTGGATGCCGGCCCGGGTCGCCCACCTCATCGGGCCACCGCCTCCGTCCGGTCCGCGGCGGCCAGGTCCCGCAGCGCGGCGGCCGCCGCGTCGCGCTCCGGCGGCGGGAAGAAGTCACGCCGGCCGATGGCCCGCAGCTCACCGCGCAGCCGGCGCAGCGCGCGGGCCCGCTCGGCCGGGTCGGCGTCGGCCGCGGCGCGGCACTGCTCGGCGAGCGCCCGGTACTCCTCGGCGCGGGCGGTGGCCATGGTCGTGGCGAGCTCCCGCTCCTGGGCGGCGGTCGTCGGCCGGGCCAGCCAGATGCCGGCCGTGCCACCGGCCTCGGTGACGTCACCGGCCAGCCACTCCAGCTGCTCCCGGGTCCGGGCGTCGGCCGGCAGCGCGACCAGGCCGTCGGCCAGCTGGGCGACGCCGAGGCGCTTCAGCCGGCGCCAGAGGGTGGTGCGGGGCCCGGAGGGCTCGCGGGGGAGCCGGTAGGAGAGCAGCACCCACTCCCCGGGGGACGTCGTCGGCACGCGCTGATGCAACCACGGTTGCATCGTCGTTGTCGAGCCGAGGATCGGTGACTACGCCACGCGCCGCGGTCTGCGCGGTACGTTGCCAGCCATGACCTCCGAGCGGGCCCAGAGCGGGATGCAAGACCTCGCCGAGGCGATGAGCCGGACGGCCCGACGGCTGCAGGAGGAGCACGGCGACATCGAGCGGACCCTCCAGGCCATCACCTCGGCGGCCGTCGCGGTGGTGCCGCAGGCGGAGGACGCCAGCATCAGCTACGTGATCGGTCGCCAGAAGATCCAGCCCCGCGCGTCGACCAGCGCCCTGCCCGAGGAGGTCGACGCGCTGCAGGAGCGGGTTCGGCAGGGGCCCTGCCTGGACGCGACGTGGCAGCAGGAGGTCGTGCGGGTCGACGACGTGGCCGGTGACGGCCGCTGGCCGCTGTTCGGGCGGGAGGCCGCGGCCATGGGCGTGGGGAGCATGGTCTGCTTCCAGCTCTTCGTGGAGGGGACCCGGATGGGTGCCCTCAACCTCTACGCGCGCACGCCGGACGCGTTCGACGAAGAGAGCGAGCACCTGGGGCGCATGCTGGCCGCGCACGCCGCCGTCGCCATGGCGGGCGCGGAGCACGAGAGGCACCTACGGGTGGCCGTGGACAGCCGCGACCTCATCGGTCAGGCCAAGGGCATCCTGATGGAGCGGCACAAGCTGACCGCCGACCAGGCCTTCGGCGTGCTCGCCCGGGTGTCGCAGGAGCTGAACCGCAAGCTGGTGGAGGTGGCGCGGGAGGTCAGCGAGACCGGCGTCGTGCCCCGCGACCGCCGGCCCGGCTGAGCCGGGTCACTCGCGGACGACCCACACCTCGGCGGGCCCGCTGGCGGTGTCCTGCGTCCGTACCGGCCGGAACTGCTCGTAGACCCCGAACCACTTCGGCCCGTCGTAGACCAGGACCGTGGAGGCGAGCGCCTCGGCGGGGAGCTCGTCGGTCTGGCCGTGGCGCGGCCCGCCCCAGTGGTAGACCAGCGTCATGCTGGAACCGTAGGCGAGGCCCGTCCCGCGCCTACGGGAGGGGGTCGGGCCGCCACGCCGTGCACGCCGGCTCGCGTCGCCTGGCAGGGAAACGTCGGGCGGGAGCTCGGACAGGGTCCGGTCGGTCAGGGGGACGGCGGTGGCAGGTGCCCGGGTGGGGGCAGGCGTCATCGGAGGGAACCCTCGGGGAGATGGGGCGGGCCGGGGTGGCTGCTCACCCGTGCCCGCGCTGCCCCGGTGGTGCCCCGGCTCCGCCCCGTCGAACCGCGGGCTGGCAGATGTGGGGCAGGACACGACGGGTGCTCCGGTGGCGTCGACGGCGGCGGCATACTGTCTGCGGCCGGATGGTCACCCGGCAGGTGATCGGCCAGGCCGTCGGCCTGCTGATGGCGCAGCGGCGCTGCACCGCCGAGGCGGCCTTCGACATGCTCAGGGTCGCCAGCCAGCGCGGCAACGAGAAGCTGCGGGAGGTCGCGGCGCGGATGGTCGCCGGGCACGAAAAGGACGCGCGCGCCCGGCGGTGAGCTGGTCCGCGGCGCCCCGGCCGCTCAGGCGTCGCCCCGGTGCGCCTCCGCCGCCAGGTCGACCACGTCACCGACGACCCACACGGCCGGGGGCCGCACGTCCTCGCGCCGGATGGTGTCCGCGAGCTCGTCGAGGGTCGTCCGGAACGTGCGCTGGCCCGACGTCGTCCCCTCGGTCACGACGGCGACCGGTGTGCCCGGCTTGCGGCCGTGCTCGACGAGCGAGGCCGCGATGGCCGGTGCGGTGTCCACGCCCATGAGGACCACGACGGTGCCCCGCAGCCGGCCGATGGCCGACCAGTCGACCAGCGACTGCGGGTGCCCCGGCGGCACGTGCCCGGAGACGACGACGAACTCGTGGGTGAGCCCGCGGTGGGTCACCGGGATGCCGGCGGTGCCGGGCACGCCGACGGCGCTGGTGACGCCGGGCACCACCTCGACCGGGACGTCGGCGGCCGCGCAGGCGAGCACCTCCTCCATGCCGCGGCCGAACACGAACGGGTCCCCGCCCTTGAGCCGCACGACGTGCTTGCCCGCGCGCGCGTGCGACACCAGCAGCGCGTTGATCTCCTCCTGGGGCATGGCGCGCCCCCGGGGCAGCTTCGAGGCGTCCACCAGCTCGACGTCGGGGCGGAGCCCGGCCACGAGCGTCCGGGGCGCCAGATGGTCGACGACGACCACGTCGGCCACCGCCAGTGCCTGCTGGCCGCGGACGGTGATCAGCCCCGGGTCGCCCGGGCCGCCCCCGACCAGGACGACCCGGCCGGGACCGCCCCGCTGCGGAGCCGGGTGCTCGTGCGGGGCCGGGTGGTCGGGCAGCGCCGTGGAGGTGCCGGGGTCGCCGGCGGTGGTGCAGAAGACACGGCAGCGCTCGGCGTCGTGCGCGACGCGCTCGTCGAGCCCGGGCTCCCCGGTGGCCGCCACGGCGTACCAGGCGTCCTGGAGGTCCCCGGACGAGTAGGGACGGCGGTGCCACGTCAGGGCGCCCGAGCCGGCCAGCGCCTCGAGGGCCGGGACGACGGTGGGGCCGACGACGGTGACCACCGCACCGGCGTCGAGCAGCCCGGCCGCCGCCCGGTAGGCGGGCGGTCCGCCTCCCACGACGACGACCTGCCGGCCCTGCAGGCGCAGGCCGACCGGGTGGAGGGGGGCCGGTGGCCGGAGCGGCGAAGGGGTGCTCACGGCATCTCCTCGGGGTCGGGAGCGGGTGCGAGTACGTCGGTGAGGGCTGCGGCGAACGCTCGGGAGACCGCCGGCTCGCGCACGGCCACCCGCAGGTGGTCGGTGGTCAGGCCGGGGAACGTGTCTCCCCGGCGCACCGCCCAGCCCCTCCGCCGGAGCTCCGCCCGGACCCGTTCGCCGTCGGGCACGCGGAGCAGGACGAAGGACGAGCGCGGGGAGCCCTCGACGGTCACCGACGGCGGCAGCGCCGCCAGGAGGGCGGCACGCCGGCCCTCGAGGTCGAGCGCAGCGGCCTCGGCCTCGGCGCGGGCGGCCGGGGTGCTGCAGGCGGCCAGTGCCGCGAGCGCGGGCGTGGACACCGGCCAGTGCGGTTGCTGCTCCGCCAGCCGGGCGACCAGGGGCGCCGGGCCGAGGGCGTAGCCGACCCGCAGGCCGGCCAGCCCCCAGGTCTTGGTCAGGCTGCGCACGACCACCAGCCCGGGCAGGTCCCGGCGGGCGGCGAGCGACTCCGGCTCCCCGGGGACGGTGTCGGCGAAGGCCTCGTCGACCAGCAGCACGCGCCCCGGGCGGGCGAGGGCGGCGACGTCGGCCGCCGGGTGGAGCACTGACGTCGGGTTCGTCGGGTTGCCCAGGACGACGAGGTCGGCGTCCTCCGGCACAGCTGCCGGGTCGAGCCGCCAGCCGTCGCCGGCGTCGAGGACCACCCGGGTGACCGGGTGGCCGGCCGCCCGCAGCGCCGCCTCCGGCTCGGTGAAGGACGGGTGGAGGACCGCGGCCAGGCGAGGCCGCACCGCCCGCGCGACGAGGACGAACGCCTCGGCGGCGCCGGCGGTGAGCAGGACCTCGTCGTCGGGACGCCCGTGCGCGGCGGCGACCGCCGTCCGGGCGGGGCCGAGGTCCGGGTACGCGGCTGCGGCGTCGATCGACGCGTGCAGGACGGCGCGCAGCCACTCCGGCGGCGCGGGGAGGCGCACGTTGACCGCCAGGTCGACCAGGCCGGGTGCCAGCTCGGCGTCACCGTGGTGGTGGAGGTCGGTCATCCGCTCGTCCCCACCGCGACCGTGACGCGGCCGTGCACGGTCTTGGGCACCGCGAGGGCGCCGCCCTCCAGCAGGGCCGCGGCCTCGGCCACCGACGCGGTGCCGACGGCCGCCGCCACCCGCGGCGACGGGGACGGCACCCGGACGCGGGCCAGCACGGCGGCCGGGTGGCCGACCAGCGGCCACCCCCGCCGGGCCGCCGCCTCCCGCAGCCCGGGCTCGTGCGCGCGGGTGTCGAGGGTGGCCAGCCGCACGGCGGAGGCGGCGGGTGGCAGCACCGCGTCCACGGCGGCCAGCACCTCGGCGGCGCTCACCCCCGTCGACGCGCCCACGCCCACGGTGATCACGGGCGCCCCACCGGTGCCGCGGGGAGGGCGGCCAGCAGGTCGCCGGCGGTGCGGGGGAGGGCACCGGGCGGCAGCAGGCCGAGCTCGCGCAGCCGCGCCCCGACGGTCAGCGTCCACGGCTGGTCCAGCCGCGCCCGCCCGAGGAGCTGCGTGTCGGCGAGGACCTCCGCGGGGCACCCCTGGACGACGGTCCGGTCCACCACGACCGCGACCTCGTCGGCCCACCGCAGCGCGAGGTCGACGTCGTGGGTGCTCATGACCACGGTGGAGTCGTGCTCCTGGAGCCGGGCGAGCGCGGCCAGCGTCTCCGACACGGCCGAGGGGTCGAGGCCGGCGGTGGGCTCGTCGAGCAGCAGCACGCACGGGCGCATGGCCACCGCCCCGGCGATCGCCACGCGCTTCCGCTCGCCGTAGGACAGCTGGTGGACCGGCCGCGCCGACAGGGGGTCGAGGGCGAGCAGGTGCAGCGCCTCGGCCACCCGGGCGCGCACGGTCCCCTCGTCCAGCCCCAGGTTGAGCGGGCCGAACGAGACGTCCTGCGCGACGGAGGCGCTGAACAGCTGGTCGTCGGGGTCCTGCAGCACCAGCTGGACGGTCTGGCGGTGCGCGCGCAGCCCGCTCCGGGAGTACGCCACCGCGCCGCCGTCGACGGTGACGCGGCCCGCCGCCGGGCGCAGCGCCCCGGACAGGCAGCGCAGCAGCGTGGTCTTGCCCGAGCCGTTCGCACCGAGCAGGGCGAGCCGCCGCCCGGCGGGCACGGTCAGCGAGGCGCCGTCGAGCACGCGGCTGCCCGGCCCGTAGCCGACGACCAGTCCCTCGGCGGCCAGGGTGCGGTGGCTCATGCGAGCACCAGCGAGGTCCCGACGATCCCGGCGAGCCCCGCCGTCGTCGCGACGAGGAAGGTGGCGGACGACGGAAGCGTCTCGGGCAGCACCCGCAGGCCCGTCTCCAGCCCGCGGCCGGCGAGCCCCTCCTGCATCCTGCGGGCCCGCTCCCACGATCGGAGCAGGACGGCGCCGGCCAGCGCGCCGGAGGAGCGGTAGGAGCGGCGCAGCGAGGAGTAGCCCATGCGTGCGGCCTGCGCCTCGCGGATGGTGCGCAGGCTGTCCAGCAGCACGAACAGCAGCCGGTAGACCACCGAGGCCACCTCGACGACGGCAGCCGGCACCCCCGCGCGCCGCAGCGCGGGCAGCAGGTCCGACACCGGTGTCGTCGTCGCCAGCAGCAGCACCGCGGCGCTCCCGGCCAGCGCGTGGCCGACGAGGGAGCCGGCGCGGGCCGCGGCGTCCGGCGCCCAGCCCGGCCCCCCGCTGCCGACCTCCACCACCGCGGTGACCGCGCCGACGGCGACGAACGCCAGCGGCCAGCGCACGGCGCGGGCGAAGGTGCGGGCGGGCACCCGGGCGGGGCCGAGGGCGAGCCCGACCGCGACGGCGCCCACCAGCACGCTGCCCGGCCAGGCCGGCAGCACGAGGGCGACGACGACCAGCCCGCCGCAGAGCAGCAGCTTGTCGCCGGGCGCGCGGCAGCGCCAGGCGCTGCCCCACGCCGCGTCGTCGACGGCCAGACCGGTCACCGCTCGCCGGCTCCCGGGGCGCTCACCGGGGTCGCGGACCGGCGGCCGCGCAGCCGGCCGAGCACGTAGCCGAGCACGCCGCCGCCCAGCGCCGCCTGCAGCGCGAACAGGCCCGACTCGACCTCGCCGGCCGGGCTGAACAGCGAGTCGAACCACGGGGTGTGGCCGTCGGCCTCGAGCTCCTCGGTGACCGCGGCGTCGGTGCCGCCGTACTCGGAGGTGCCGCCGTCGAGCAGCAGCGGCACGGCGAAGAGGGCGACGACGGCGAGGACGAGCAGCGCGTCGACGAGTCTGCGGCGGCTCATGCGGCACCTCCGGCGGGGACGACGGGAGCGGGCCGGAGGATGCCGAGCCGCTCGAGCTCCGGCCGGGCGTTGACGGTCAGCACCCGGAACAGCAGGACGCCCAGCAGCCCCTCGCCGATGGCCAGGGGGACCTGCGTGACGGCGAAGACGCCGAGGAACTTGGCCAGGGCGCCGGCCAGGCCGCTCCCCGCGTCGGGGAAGGCCAGCGCGAGCTGAAGCGACGTGGTGACGTAGGTGGCGAGGTCGGCCAGCGCGACACCGGCGAAGACGGCCGGGAGCAGGCCCGCGCCCGCCGCCCGGGCGAGCCGGTAGGCGCCGTAGCCGGCCCACGGGCCGACCACGGCGAAGGCGAAGGCGTTCGCCCCGAGCGTGGTCAGCCCGCCGTGGGCGAGGAGCAGCGCCTGGAAGAGCAGGACGACGGTGCCCAGCAGCGCCATGACCGGTGGCCGGAACAGGATCGCGCCCGGGCCGGTGCCGGTCGGGTGGCTGGAGCTGCCCGTGACCGAGGGCAGCTTGATGGCGCTCAGCACGAACGTGAACGCGCCGGCCGCGCCGAGCAGCAGCGTCGTCTCCGGGTTCTCCCGGACCTCCTTGACCACCGCGCGGGCGCCGTGGACGACGAACGGCGCGGCCGCGACGGTCCAGCCGACCGCGTGCCCCGCGGGCAGGAAACCTTCAGCGATGTGCACGGACGCTCTCCGATCGACGGGCGCAGGTGGTGACGAAGCGCTGGGCGAGCTGGGGGCTGCCGGCCCAGTGGAGGTGGAGGTAGGAGGCGTGGACGCTGCCGGCCACGAACCCCTCGGGGTGGTCCGCCGACCACCGCCACGCGCCGAGGGCCCCGGCCGGCGGGTCGGCGTGCGTGCGGTGGAACTCGTGGCCGCGCACCCGGGTGCCGGCCGGCGCGAGCACCGAGTCGCCGACGGCGACGGCCGACCGGTAGCCGAGGGTGAGCCGCGGCGACATCGCCGTCGCCACGTCCAGGACCCCGCACATGGGGATCCCGTCGAGCTCGCGGGCGAGGTAGAGCAGCCCCGCGCACTCGGCGGCCACCGGGGCGCCGCGCTCGGCGAGCGCGGCGACGTCGGCACGGAGCCGCTCGTTGGCCGAGAGCTCCGCCGCGTGCACCTCGGGGAAGCCGCCGCCGACGACGAGACCGGATGTGCCGGCCGGCAGGGCCTCGTCGCGCAGCGGGTCGAGGGTGACGACCTCCGCGCCGGCGGCCTCGAGCAGCTCGGTGTTCTCCGTGTAGCCGAAGGTGAAGGCCGGCCCGCCGGCGACCGCGATGCGGGGCCGGCCCGGTGCGGGGGCCACCTCCGCAGCCGGGTCCCAGGGGCGGGCGGGCAGCGGGGGAG
The DNA here is from genome assembly GCF_004571075.1 of Blastococcus sp. TF02A-35. Classification (GTDB taxonomy): domain Bacteria; phylum Actinomycetota; class Actinomycetes; order Mycobacteriales; family Geodermatophilaceae; genus Blastococcus. Next base: position 13,971 of record NZ_SPQP01000007.1, on the reverse strand, counting down.
CGGACCGCGCCAGCGCCAGCACGGCGTCGAGGTCGACGGAGGAGGCCACCACCTCGCCCAGCCGGCGGACCGTGGCCAGCGCGGCCTCCGAGCGCTCGGCCGCCGGGATCAGGCCCAGGTGCCGGGAGGGGGTGTGCAGCAGCTCCATGCGCCGCACGGCGCCGAGCACCGGGACCCCGGCGGCGGCCAGCGCCTCGCGGAGGATCGCCTCGTGCCGGTCGCTGCCCACCCGGTTGAGGACGACGCCGCCGAGCCGGACGCCCGGGTCGAAGGTCGCGAAGCCGTGCACGAGCGCCGCCACGGACCGGGCCTGGGAGGAGCCGTCCACCACGAGGACGACCGGCGCCCGCAGCAGCCCGGCGACGTGCGCGGTGGACGCGAAGCCGGGCTCGACGGACGGGTGCACGGCGCCGTCGAACAGCCCCATGACGCCCTCGACGACCGCGACGTCGGCCGGGCGCGGGTGCAGGGCCCCGCGCAGGAACAGGGGCGCGACCCGCTCCTCGCCGACCAGCCAGGGGTCGAGGTTGCGGCCCGGCCGGCCGGCCGCCAGACCGTGGTAGCCGGGGTCGATGTAGTCCGGGCCCACCTTGTGCGGCGAGACGGTGAGGCCGCGGGCGGTGAGCGCGGCGATCAGCCCGGTGGCCACCGACGTCTTGCCCGCGTTGCTGCTCGGCGCGGCCACGACGACCCGGGGCACGGAGGTCACCACTCGATCCCTCGCTGGCCCTTCTGGCCCGCGTCCATCGGGTGCTTGACCTTCGTCATCTCGACGACCAGGTCCGCTGCCTCGACGAGCGCGGGGTGGGCGTCGCGCCCGGTGATGACCACGTGCTGGCTGCCCGGCCGGGTGGTCAGCGTCTCGACGACGTCGTCGACGTCGACCCAGCCCCACTTCATCGGGTAGGTGAACTCGTCCAGCACGTAGAACCGGTGGGCCTCGGCGGCGAGGTCCCGCTTGATCTGCGCCCAGCCCTCGGCGGCGTCGGCGGCGTGGTCGGTCTCGGTGCCCTGCCGCCGCGACCAGCTCCAGCCGCTGCCCATCTTGTGCCAGACCACCGGGCCGCCCTCGCCGGTCTGCTCGTGCAGCCGGCCGAGCGCGGTCAGCGCGTTCTCCTCGCCGACCTTCCACTTGGCGCTCTTGACGAACTGGTAGACCGCGACCGACCAGCCCTGGTTCCACGCGCGCATCGCCATGCCGAAGGCGGCGGTGGACTTCCCCTTCATCTCGCCGGTGTGCACCACGAGCAGCGGCCGGTTGCGGCGCTGCCTCGTGGTGAGCCCGTCCTGCGGCTCGACCGCGACCTGGCCCCGGGGCATCAGGCGGCCCGGGCGGTGCGGACGGTGGCGGCGAGCGCGTCGGCGGCCAGCTGCTCCAGCCGGAGCGTCTGCGCCCCGAGGTGGGCACCCAGTGTGGCCGCGAGGCCGAGCCGGACCGGCCCGGACTCGCAGTCGACGACCACGCTCGCGGCTCCGGACGCCGCGACGAGCGCCGCCGCGGCGTGGGCCTCGGCGAGCGAGGCCCCGCCGCGCGCCCCGGTGGCCCGCCCGTCGGTGACGACGACGAGCAGCGGGCGGCGCTGCGGGTCGCGGATCCGCTCCACCCGGAGGACGTCGTGCGCCGCGAGCAGCCCCGCGGCCAGCGGCGTCCGCCCGCCGGTGGGGAGCTCGGTCAGCCGTGCGGCGGCTGCCTCCACCGACCAGGTGGGCGGGAGCGCGACCTCGGCCCCGGACCCGCGGAAGGTGACCATGCCGACCTTGTCGCGGCGCTGGTAGGCGTCGAGCAGCAGCGACAGGACCGCACCCTTGACCGCGCCCATCCGCGCCCGCGAGCCCATCGAGCCGCTGGCGTCCACGACGAAGAGGACGAGGTTGCCCTCGCGCCCCTCGAGGGTGGCCTGGCGCAGGTCCTCGCGGGCGATCCGCAGGCCCGGGCCGGTGCGGCCGCGTGCCTTCTGGTGCGGAGCGGCGGCCAGCACCGTGTCGGCCAGGTGCAGCTTCGTGACGGTGCCCGCCGGGCGGGTGGAGCCGACGACCCGGCCGCGCTCCGAGCGGGCTCGCGACCGGCGGCCGGACGCGCCCGCGCCGATGCCGGGGACCTCGAGCCGCCGTGCGCGGAACGGGTCCGACGGCGCGACGGCGGCCCGCTCGGGAGCCGGGGCGGCCGACGTCGAGCCACCGCCCTCACCGCGCGGCGCGGTGGCGGGCCCGCCCTCAGGGCCGGAATGGCCATCTTGGCCCTCGGGAGGTCCGGACGGCGGCGGGGGAGGCGGGCTGCCCCCGTCCTCGGGGCCGTCGCTCTGGGGGCCGTCGTTCTGGGGGCCGTCGTCGTCGGGGCCGCCGTCGTCGGGGCGGCTGTCGGACAGCGCCTGGTCGAGGGTGTCCTCGTCGAGGCCGGGGGCGTCGAAGGGGTTGCGGCGGCGGCGGTGGGGCAGGGCGAGGCGGGCGGCCACGCGGACGTCGTCCTCGGTCACCTCGTCGCGGCCGCACCAGGCGGCGTGCGCGATGGCGGCGCGGGCGGTGACCAGGTCGGCGCGCAGGCCGTCGACGTCGAAGGCGGCGCAGACCGCGGTCACCTGCTGCAGGGCGGCGTCGGAGAGGACGACGTGCGGCAGTCGGGCACGCGCGGCGGCGATGCGCTCGGCGAGCGCGGTCTCCTCGCCCGACCACGCGGCGGCGAAGCCGGCCGGGTCGGCGTCGGAGGCGAACCGGCGGCGCACCACCTCGGCGCGCTCGGCCGGGTCGCGGGGCGCGGCCACCTCGACGGTCAGGCCGAACCGGTCGAGCAGCTGCGGCCGGAGCTCGCCCTCCTCGGGGTTCATCGTCCCGACCAGCAGGAACCGGGCGGCGTGCCGGACGGACACGCCCTCGCGCTCGACGTAGGCGGTGCCCATCGCGGCGGCGTCCAGCAGCAGGTCGACCAGGTGGTCGTGCAGCAGGTTGACCTCGTCGACGTAGAGCACGCCCCGGTGGGCGGCGGCCAGCAGGCCGGGCTCGAACGCCTTCACGCCCTCGGTGAGCGCGCGCTCCAGGTCCAGGGAGCCGACGACTCGGTCCTCGGACGCGCCGACCGGCAGCTCGACCAGCCGCGCCGGGCGGGCCGGGTGGGCGGGACGGGCCGCCGCGGGCTCGTGCGGGCCGTCCGGGCACCCGGGGTCCGGGGCCGCGGGGTCGCAGGCGAAGCGGCAGCCGGGCACGACGGCGACCGGCGGCAGCACGGCGGCCAGGGCGCGGACCGTCGTCGACTTCGCCGTGCCCTTCTCACCGCGCACCAGGACCCCGCCGACGGCGGGGGAGACGGCGTTGAGCAGCAGGGCCAGCCGCATGTCGTCCATGCCGACGACGGCGCTGAAGGGGTAGGTCATGCGCGAACACGGCGCACAGGAACACGCGTCCTCTCCCCGGGTGTCCACGCCCGGAGGTGGCAGGAGCGCGACGGCGGGAGTTCCTGACTAACCGGAGAACCGGCTCACAGTGGCGGGACCGCGCCGGAATCTCACCGGGCTTCCTCCACTGCCGTCGCGTGTGGTGGCGTCATGGAACCACAACCGGCGCCCCGGCCGACAGCCCCGGGGTCAGCCGGCGGCCGAGCCCGGCGGGAGCAGCGGCAGGCCGGGCGGGGGACCGGTCTCGACCAGCCGCCACAGCGCCGCGGTGTCGGCGTGCTCGGTGACGAGGTCCCCGAGCCGGTCCAGCCGGGCCTCGCGGACGGCGGCGAAGTCGGTGTCCGGGGCGGGCACGAACCGGCGGCCGGTGGTCCGCGCGACCTCGGCGAGGAAGGCGCGGCGGAAGCCGTCGTTCTCCAGCGCCCCGTGCCACGTGGTGCCGGACACCGACCCGGCGCGGGCGCCGTCGAGGAACGGCTCGGCGGCCGGGGTGCCGGAGTCCCAGTCGACGGTGACCACGCCGTGGTGGATCTCGTACCCGTGGACCGGGTGGCCGAGCGCCGAGCCGGAGGGGCGGCCCAGCGTCTTCTCCGGGGCGAAGCGCACCTCGGTGGGCAGCAGCCCGAGCCCCTCGACGGTGCCGGCGCGGGACTCCACGTCGTCGGTGATGGAGCGCGCCAGCATCTGGTGCCCGCCGCAGATGCCGAGGACGGGACCGCCCGCGGCGGCGTGCCGGGCGACCGCGTCGGCCAGGCCGGTCGACCGCAGCCAGGCCAGGTCCGCGACGGTCGACCGGGTGCCGGGCAGCACCACCAGGTCGGCGTCGGCGAGCTCCTCGGGGCGGGTCACGTACCGGACGAGCACGCCCGGCTCGGCGGCCAGGGCGTCGAGGTCGGTGAAGTTGGAGAGCCGGGGCAGCCGGGCGACCGCGACCCGCAGCACGTCCTCGCCGTGCGGCGGCGCGGCCAGGGCGCCGCCCACCGGGATGCCGAGCGAGTCCTCGACGTCGAGCTCCAGGCCGCCGAGCCAGGGCAGCACGCCCAGGGTCGGGCGGCCGGTGAGCCGCTCCAGCTCGACCAGGCCGGGCTCGAGCAGGCGGGCGTCGCCGCGGAACTTGTTGACCAGGAACCCGGCGACCAGCCGCTGGTCGGCCGGCGGCATCAGGGCGACCGTGCCGTAGAGCGCAGGGAACAGCCCGCCGCGGTCGATGTCGCCGACGACCAGGACGGGCAGCTGCGCGGCGGTCGCCAGCCCCATGTTGGCGATGTCGTCGGCGCGCAGGTTGATCTCGGTGGGGGAGCCCGCGCCCTCGCAGACCACGACGTCGAAGCGGGAGCGCAGGTCGGCCAGGCTGGCCAGGACCTGCTCCAGCAGCGCCGCCTTCATCGGCCGGTAGGACAGCGCGGTGACGTCGGCGACCGCCCGGCCGAGCACCACGACCTGGCTGGAGTTGCCGCCGCCGGGCTTGAGCAGCACCGGGTTCATCGCCGCCTCCGGCTCCACCCGGGCCGCCGCGGCCTGCATCACCTGGGCGCGGCCGATCTCGGCCCCGTCCAGGGTGACCATCGAGTTGTTGCTCATGTTCTGCGCCTTGAACGGCGCGACCGAGACGCCCTGGCGCACCAGCCACCGGCAGATGCCCGCGGTGACCACCGACTTGCCGGCGTCCGACGTGGTGCCGGCGACCAGCAGCGCCCCGCTCACGAGCGCGCCCGCAGCAGCCGCGCGGTCGCGGCGAGCAGGGCGGCGCTGACCCACACCGCCCGCGAGAGCCGGACGGCCGGGCCGATGTCGGCCGGCCCGGGCGCGCGGCCGTCGCCCAGCGCCGGCCGGACCTCCACCCGCGACCCGTACACGTTGCGCCCGCCCAGCGTCACGCCGAGCGCGCCGGCCGCCGCGGCCTCGCACCGGCCGGAGTTGGGGCTGGGGTGGGCCGCACCGTCGCGGAGCCAGGTGCGCAGCGCCCCGCCGGCCGAGCCGCCGGTGAGCGGCGCGCAGAGCACGGTCAGCGCCGCGGTGAGCCGGGCCGGCACCCAGTTGGCGACGTCGTCGAGGCGGGCGGCGGCCCAGCCGAACCGCTCGTACCGCGCGGAGCGGTACCCGACCATCGCGTCGAGGGTGTTCACCGCCCGGTAGCCCAGCAGCCCCGGCAGCCCGGCGACCGCGCCCCAGAACAGCGGGGCGACCGCCGCGTCGGAGGTGTTCTCCGCGACCGACTCGACGGTCGCCCGGGCCAGCCCGTCGGCCTCCAGCACGCTCGGGTCGCGGCCGGCCAGCGCCGGCAGGGCAGCCCGGCCAGCCGCGAGGTCGCCGGCCTCCAGCGCGGCTCGCATGCGACCGGCCGCCCGGCCCAGGGAGGTGCCGCCGAGCACCGCCCAGGTGGCCGCGGCGGTGGCGAGCGACCGGGCGACCGGGTGGCGCCGCGTTCCCCGGTCGGCCAGGACGCCGAGCCCGGTGGCCGCCGCGACGAGCCCGACGGCGTAGCCGCTGCCGACCGCCCGGGAGTCGCGCCAGACCGCCCGCTCGACGGCGCCGGCGACCGTGCCGAACCCGGCCACCGGATGGGCGCGCCGGGGGTCGGCGAGCAGCAGGTCGGCGGCGGCGCCCAGCGCCAGGCCGGCCGCGATCGGGGTGTCCATCGGCCCCATCGTGTCAACCGCCTCCGACGGGCCGGTGCCTAGGATCGCCCGTCGTGCGTGCTGACGAGCGGGACGGGCCCGCGCCGGTGACCGTCGTGGGCATCGGCGCCGACGGCTGGGACGGCCTCGCGCCGGCGGCCCGGCGGGCGGTCGGGGCCGCCGAGGTGCTGCGCGGCAGCGCCCGGCAGCTGGCGCTCGTCCCGGCCGGGGTGGTGGCCGAGCGCGTGCCCTGGCCCTCGCCGATGGCGCCGGCCTTGGCGGGGCTGCTCGACGCGCACCCCGGCCGGCGGGTGGTGGTGCTGGCCAGCGGGGACCCGATGCTCTCTGGTGTCGGCACCTCCCTGGTGCGGCTGCACGGCGCCGACGCGGTGCGCGTGCTCCCGCACCCCTCCTCGGTCAGCCTGGCCTGCGCCCGGCTGGGGTGGGCGGTCGAGGAGACCGCCGTCGTGACCGTCGTCGGTCGCGCCCTCGAGCTGGTGGCACCGCACGTGACGCCCGGGCGGCGGCTGCTCGTGCTCGGCTCCGACGGCGGCACCCCGGCCGAGGTCGCCGCGCTGTGCGCCCGGCTCGGCTACGGCGCGAGCCGGGTCACCGCCCTCGCCCAGCTCGGCGGGCCCGGCGAGCACGCGCTCACCGGGTCGGCCGCGGGCTGGCCGCACGGCGTCGTCGACCCGCTGGTCGTGACCGCCGTCGAGGCCGTCGCCGACGCCGGCACGGTGCCGCTGCCGACGGTCCCGGGGCTGCCCGACGCCGCCTTCGAGGACGACGGCCAGCTGACCAAGCGCGAGGTCCGCGCCGTCACCCTCGCCCAGCTCGCGCCGCTGCCCGGGCGGCTGCTGTGGGACGTCGGCGCGGGCGCGGGGTCGGTCGGCATCGAGTGGATGCGCGCGCACCCCTCCTGCCGGGCGGTCGCGGTCGAGTCGCACCCCGACCGGGCCGCGCGCATCGCGCGCAACGCGGCGCGGCTCGGCGTGCCGGGCCTGCAGGTCGTCGAGGGCCGGGCGCCCGAGGTGCTGGCCGGGCTGCCGGCCCCCGACGCCGTCTTCGTCGGCGGCGGGGCCACGACCCCCGAGCTGCTCGAGACCTGCTGGGCGGCGCTGCCTCCCGGTGGCCGGCTCGTGGCCAACGCCGTCACCGTGGAGAGCGAGGCGGTGCTGGCCGGCTGGTTCGCGCGGGTCGGGGGCGAGCTGGTCCGGGTCGCCGTCCAGCGCGCGCAGCCGGTGGGCGCCTACACCGGATGGAAGGCGGCGATGCCGGTCACGATCTTCTCCGTGGTTCGGTAGCGCCATGACCGTGCACTTCATCGGGGCCGGCCCGGGTGCGGCGGACCTGGTCACCGTCCGGGCCGGCCGCCTGATCGCCACCGCCCCGGTCTGCCTGTACGCCGGCGCCCTGGTGCCGCGCGAGCTGCTGGACACCGCCCCGCCCGGCGCCCGGCTGGTCGACACCGCCGACCTCGACCTCGACCAGATCACCGCGGAGCTGCTGGCCGCCCACGAGGCCGGGCACGACGTGGCCCGGCTGCACTCCGGCGACCCGTCGGTCTACAGCGCGATGGCCGAGCAGATGCGCCGGCTCGACGCGCTCGGCGTGCCCTACGACGTCGTCCCGGGGGTGCCGGCGTTCGCCGCCGCGGCGGCCTCGCTCAAGCGCGAGCTGACGGTGCCCGGGGTGGGCCAGACGGTCATCCTCACGCGCACGTCGGCCCGCTCGACGCCCATGCCCGAGGGCGAGGACCTCGCCACGCTCGGGGCCTCGCGGGCGACGATGGTGCTGCACCTGGCCGTGCAGCGGATCGCCGAGCTGGTGCCCGAGCTGGTGCCGCACTACGGCGCCGACTGCCCGGTCGCCGTCGTGGCGCGGGCGAGCCGGGACGACGAGCTGGTCCTGCGGGGCACGCTCGCCGACATCGCGGGGCAGGTCGAGGCCGCCGGGGTGCGGCGGACCGCTGTGGTGGTCGTCGGTGCGGTGCTGACCGCCGGCGAGTTCCCCGACAGCCACCTGTACTCGACGACGAGATGCCGCAGCTAGGCCCGACCGACGACGGTGCCGCCGCGGTCGATGACCACGACGTCGACCTCCACCGGCGCGCCGCGGAGGACGCCGAGCGCGGTCTCCCGCGCGCCGGCGGCGACCAGGTCGCCGAGCGGCAGCCCGGCCGCCTGGCACTGCTGCAGCGCGTCGAGCGCGGTGTTCGCCGCCCGGACGCCCTCGACCAGCTCCGGCGGGCCGCCGGCGTCACGGACCATGGCGGCCAGCGACTCCGTCGACACCTGGGAGCGGCCCGAGTGCAGGTCCAGGTGCCCGTCGGCCAGCTTCGCCAGCTTGCCGATGCCGCCGGCGACGGTCAGGCGCGGGACCGGGTGCCGGCGGAGGTACTTGAGCACCGCGCCGGCGAAGTCCCCCATGTCCAGCAGCGCGTCCTCGGGCAGCCCGTACAGCCCGGTGACCACCCGCTCGCTGGTCGAGCCGGTGCAGCCGGCCACGTGCTGGTGACCCGCCGCCCGCGCCACGTCGATGCCGCGGCGGATCGAGTCGATCCACGACGAGCAGGAGTACGGGACGACGACGCCGGTGGTGCCCAGGATCGACAGCCCGCCGAGGATGCCCAGCCGCGGGTTCCAGGTCCTCCGCGCCAGCTCCTCGCCGTGCTCGACGGAGATCTCGACGACGACGTCGCCGGTGCCGCCGTGCCGGGCGGCGACCGCCGCCACGTGCTCGCGCATGAACTGCCGGGGCATCGGGTTGATCGCCGGCTCGCCGACGGGCAGCGGGAGGCCCGGCTTGGTGACGGTGCCGACGCCCTCGCCGGCGCGGAAGACGACCCCGGTGCCGGGCCCGCCGTGCGTCACCCGGGCCGAGACGAGCGCCCCGTGCGTGACGTCCGGGTCGTCCCCGGCGTCCTTGACCACGCCGACGGTCGCGGCACCCTCCACCAGCGCCTCCGTGGCCAGGGCGAACGAGGGGTGCTTGTCGTTCGGGAGGTCGATGGTCACCGGGTCGGGGAACTCGCCGGTGAGCAGCGCGGTGTAGGCGGCCGTGGTGGCGGCGGTGGCGCAGGCGCCCGTCGTCCACCCGTACCGCAGCCCCGTGGCGCCGTCCCTGCTCACGCGACCAGCATGCCTGGGCGGTGCGCGTGACTAGCCGGGTGCTGGTCCTGGGCGGCACCGGCGAGGCCCGCCGGCTGGCCGCCGCGCTGGTCGACGACGGGGTCGACGTGCTCACCTCGCTCGCCGGGCGGGTGGCCGACCCGGTGCTGCCGGCGGGGGAGGTGCGCGTCGGTGGCTTCGGCGGGGCCGAGGGGCTCGGGGACTGGCTGCGGGCCCACCCGGTGCGGGCGGTGGTCGACGCGACGCACCCGTTCGCGGCGGTCATGACCGCCTCGGCGGCCCGTGCGGCGGAGGCGACCGGCACGCCGCTGCTTCGCCTGCAGCGCCCCGGCTGGACCCCTCAGCCGGGCGACGACTGGCGCTGGGTGGGGTCGCTGCGGGAGGCCGCCGACGCCGTCGCCGGGTTCGGGTCGGTGTTCCTCACGACGGGGCGCCAGGGGCTGCGCGCCTTCGCCGACCTCCCCGGCCGCTGCCTGGTCCGCTCCGTCGACCCGCCGGAGCCGCCGCTGCCCGCGCGCACCACCGTCGTCTTGGCCCGCGGCCCGTTCACCGTGGGGGCGGAGCTGGCGCTCATGCGGGAGCACGCCGTCGAGGTCGTCGTCACCAAGGACTCCGGCGGCCACCTGACCGAGGCCAAGCTGACCGCTGCCCGGCAGCTCGAGATCCCGGTCGTGCTCGTCCGCCGCCCGCCGCTCCCTCCGGGGGTGGCGACCGCGGCGACGGTCGAGGAGGCGCTGGCCTGGGTCGCCGGACATGTGTGAACGCCCAGGTCGGATGGGCAGGTGCCCGGCATGACCGAGTCCGCGCCCCTGCGCGCCCTTGCCCTCGTGTGCAGCCTCAAGCCCACCCCCGCGCCCTCCAGCAGCGACCTGATGGCCCGCCAGGTCCTCGACGAGCTGGGGAAGCACGGCGTCACCGGCGACGTCGTCCGCGTGGTCGACCACGACGTCAAGCCGGGCGTCGAGGTGGACATGGGCGAGGGCGACGCGTGGCCGGCGATCCGCGAGCGGATGATGGCCGCCGACATCCTGGTCCTCGCGACCCCGACCTGGGTCGGGCACATGAGCAGCGTGGCCCAGCGGGTGCTCGAGCGGCTCGACGGCGAGCTCAGCGAGACCGACGACAGCGGGCGCCCGCTCGTGACCGGGAAGGTCGCCGTCGTCGCCGTCGTCGGCAACGAGGACGGCGCGCACAAGATCATCGCCGACGCGTTCCAGGGGCTGGGCGACATCGGCTTCACCATCCCGGCCCAGGGCTCGACCTACTGGAACGACCAGGCCATGGGCGGCACCGACTACCTGGAGCTGGACGAGACGCCCGAGGCGGTGGCCTCCACGACCGCGACCATGGCCGAGAACGCCGCCCACCTCGCCCGGGCGCTCAGGGCCGCCCCGTACCCGGGGCGGTGAGCGCCTGCCCTAGGGGTAGGTCCGCGGTGTGAGGACGGCACCGGACGGGGTGGTCCGGGTGCGCGACGAGCCGATGATCAGCAGGCAGCGCATGTCGACGGTCTCCGGGTCGAGCTCGCCGAGGGTGCTCACGGTGAGCCGCTCCTCCGGGCCGCCGACGTCGCGGCCGACCACGACCACGGTGTCCGGCGACCGGACCTCCAGGAGCGCCGCCCGAGCTTCGCCCAGCTGGTGCGGGCGGTGCTTGGACCGGGGGTTGTAGAGGGCGATCACCAGGTCCGCTGCCGCGGCGTGCCGGAGGCGGTCGAGCACGACCTCCCACGGCTTGAGGACGTCGGAGAGCGAGAGCACGCAGAAGTCGTGCCCCAGCGGGGCGCCGGCCCGTGAGGCCACCGCCTGCGCAGCGGTCAGCCCCGGGACGACCCGCACCGGGACGCCCTCGAACTCCGGCCGGCCGGCGACCTCGAGCACCGCGGCGGCCATGGCGAAGACGCCGGGGTCACCGCTGGACACCACCGCGACCCGCCGTCCGGACCGGGCCAGCTCCAGCGCGTGGGCGGCCCGCTCGGCCTCCACCCGGTTGTCGGTCGGGAACCGCTCCTGGCGCGGGTTGGCCGGCACGCGGTCCAGGTACGGGCCGTAGCCGATGAGCACCTCGGCGGTGGCCAGCGCGTCGGCCGCCTCGGGCGTCGTCCAGTAGCGCGCGCCGGGGCCGAGGCCCACGACGACCACCTCGCCGGCGGGCGCTCCGTCCTCGGCGGCCCGTTCCGCCACCGGCAGCTCGCCGGTCAGCGGGCTGGGCAGGAGGGCGAGGGAGAAGTACGGGACGCTCGCCGGGTCGACGTCGGCCAGTGGCAGCGTGCGCTGCCCCTCGGAGGTCGCCCGCTCGACGTAGAGCGCCCGGTCCAGGACGCCGGCGCGGTCGAAAGCCTCGCGGACCTGCGGGAACGTGCGGCCGAGCTTCATCACCGCGGCCGAGTCGGTGGTCGCCAGCCACTCGGCCAGCTCCTCGGCCGGCAGGGTGCCGGGCAGCACGGTGAGCACCTCGTCCCGCTCCACGAGCGGCCGGCCGACCGCCGCGGCGGCACCGGCGACGCTGGTCACGCCCGGCACGACCTCGGTCGGGTACCGGTGCGCGAGGCGCTTGTGCATGTGCATGTACGAGCCGTAGAAGAACGGGTCGCCCTCGGCGAGCACGACGACGTCGCGCCCCGCGTCGAGGTGGGCGGCCAGGCGCGCCGCGGCGGCCTCGTAGAACTCGTCGATCGCGCCCTGGTAGCCACCCGGGTGGTCGGTGGTCTCGGTGGTGACGGGGTAGACCAGCAGCTCCTCGACCTGCCCCTCGCGCAGGTAGGGCGCGGCGATACCGCGGGCGACCGACCGGCCGTGCCGGGCGGCGTGGAAGGCCACGACGTCGGCCGCGCCGATCAGCCGGGCGGCCTTCACCGACACCAGCTCCGGGTCGCCGGGGCCCAGCCCCACCCCGTACAGCCGCCCGGTCAGGCGCCCCTCCCCAGGGCCGGAACAGCCATTCCGGCCCCTCATTCGACGTCGCTCGCGATCGCGTTGACCGCGGCCGCGGTGATGGCGCTGCCGCCCCGGCGACCGCGGACCACGAGGAAGTCCAGGTCGGAGGCGGCGAGGGCGTCCTTGGACTCGGCGGCCCCGATGAAGCCGACCGGGATGCCCAGGACGGCCGCCGGCCGGGGCCCGCCCGCGGCCACCATCTCCAGCAGGTGGAACAGCGCGGTGGGGGCGTTGCCGATGGCCACCACGGCGCCCTCGAGCCGGTCCCGCCACAGCTCCAGCGCGGCCGCGGTGCGGGTGGTGCCGAGCTCCACGGCGAGCGCGGGGGTGCGCGGGTCGTTCAGCGTGCAGACGACGTCGTTGTCCTTCGGCAGCCGGCGCCGGGTGACCCCGGAGGCCACCATCTGCACGTCGCAGAGCACGGGCGCACCGGCGTCGAGGGCCGCCCGGGCGCGCCGGACCACGGCGGGGGAGTACGCCACGTCCTCGACCAGGTCCACCTGCCCGCAGGCGTGGATCATGCGCACCGCCACCCGGGCGACGTCCTCGGGCATGCCGCCGAGGTCGGCCTCGGCGCGGATGGTCGCGAACGACTGCCGGTAGATCTCGGCGCCGTCCTTCTCGTACTCGTACCTCTGCTCGGACATCGGCGAGGAGGCTACGTCCCGCACCGCCGATGACTTCGGCTGCCCGCGGCGGTCCACCCCTCGTCGACCACCCGCCACCGGAGGCCAGCCCGTGGAACAGCTGCTCAGAGTCCAGAACTTCACCGTGTCGAGAGACGGCTTCGGCGCCGGCGAGGGCCAGAGCCTGGAACGGCCGTTCGGCCACGCCGACCCGATGGCCCTGATGTCCTGGGCCGTCGCCACCGCGAGCTTCCCCAACCGCACGGCCCCCGGGGGCAGCCGCGGCCTCGACGACTGCTTCACGCGGGACTTCGGCCACGGCATCGGCGCCGAGATCATGGGCCGCAACAAGTTCGGCCCCCAGCGCGGCCCGTGGGAGGACCACCAGTGGCAGGGCTGGTGGGGCGACGAGCCGCCGTTCCACACCCCGGTGTTCGTCATGACCCACCACGAGCGGCCGTCGTTCACGCTGTCGGACACCACCTTCCACTTCGTCGGCGGCGACCCGGCCACGGTGCTGGACCGGGCACGGGAGGCGGCCGGGCGGAAGGACGTCCGGCTCGGTGGTGGGGCGACGGTGATCCGCCAGTTCCTCGACGCCGACCTCGTCGACACGCTGCACGTGGCCGTCGCACCGCTGGAGCTCGGGTCCGGTACCCGGCTGTGGGAGTCACCCGACGAGCTGCGCGACCGCTTCCACTGCGACGTCGTCCCCAGCCCGAGCGGCGTGACCCACCACCTGTTCTGGCGGAGGTGAGCGCTCAGCCGACCCGGTAGCCGCTCGGCGTCGCGACCACGTCCACGACGTCCCCGGACGGCCGGCCGCACCGGCGCTCGCAGCCGACCCAGTGCTGCCTCGCCCCGTCGGCCGGGAGCGTTCCGGCGCGCACCGCGGCGGTGGCGTCGGCCCGCACGTCGGCCAGCGACTTCCGGCAGCCGGGGAGGCCCGCGCACGCGGTGACGCGGAGCCAGGCGCTGCCGGGGTCGAGCACGAGCCCGGCAGCCGAGAGCCCCTCCGCCGCGGACGCGTCCGGCAGGTCCGGGACGACGACGCTGCGCCACGGGGTCAGCTGCAGGTCCCGGGCCGCGGTGCCGGCCAGCAGCTCGGCCTGCCCGGCGGTCAGCCGGCCGAGCGGGACGACGGCGACCAGCGCGGTGCGGCCGTCGTCCTGGGCGACCGCGCCGGCCGGCCCGGCGGGCGGGGGTCCGGCGCCGTCCGGCGCGGGGACGACGGCGGTCGTCCCCGCCACGACCGGGTCGCCGGACCGGAGATC
>NZ_SPQP01000079.1 GCF_004571075.1 Blastococcus sp. TF02A-35 | reverse complement strand
GGCGGGCGGCCGGCGGGGCGGTCCCCGGGCGCGGCGGCGCGCAGGCTGTCCAGCTGCTCGGCCGCCTGGGTCGCCAGGTCCGCGGCGGCGGACGCGAGCGCGGGGTCGGCGTCGAAGGCCAGCTCGTAGGCGGCGACCAGCGTCTCCTGCACGGCCACCTGGCCGGCCAGCTCGTCGGCCTGCTCGCTGGTGACGGCGTCCCGCTCCTCCTCGGGCGACGAGGAGGTGCACCCGGCGGCGACCACGGCGACCCCCGCCGCGGAGGCCGCGAGCAGGGTGCGGCGGGTGAACGTCCGCGGGCCGGGGAGGGCGGTGGGAGGCATCACCCCCATCCTGGCAGCCGGACGGTCCGGCAGCCGGTCGTACGCCCGGCTCGACGCTCCGCGTCGCCACCGCCGCTCCCGCCCGCCCCTCCCGTCCCACGGCCCGGCCGGCCGGGCCGTCCGGTGCGGCGGGCCGGTGCCACCGGGCGGGCGGTAGCCTTGGCCCTTCCCCACGACACGGCGACCGGCCCGTGCGGCAGGTCCACGGCGCCGGACCGCAGGGGTGCGCACGGCACCGTGCCGCCGACCGAGCCTGAGGAGGCAAGCGTGTCCGCCTCTCGCGGAACCCAGCGGATCGACCCCGCCACCGAGCGGCTGTCCGGCTGGATCCAGCCGGTCATCAGCGAGGCGGGCTACGACCTCGAGGAGCTCGTGGTCACCCCCGCCGGCCGCCGCAGCGTGGTGCGCGTGGTCGTGGACCGCGACGCCGGGGTCACCCTGGACGACATCGCGGAGGTCAGCCGCGCCGTCTCCGAGGTGCTGGACCGCAACGACGACGGCATGGGCCGCACCCCCTACGTGCTCGAGGTGACCAGCCCCGGCGTGGACCGGCCGCTCACCGAGCAGCGCCACTGGCGGCGCAACACCGGCCGCCTGGTGCAGGTCACCGCGGGCCCGGCCGGGTCCACCGAGCAGCTGACCGGCCGCATCACCGCCGTGGAGGACGCCGGCGTGACGCTGGCGGTGGAGGCGAAGGGCAAGCCGGGGGCGAAGAAGCGTCCCCCGCAGCCCCGGCTCGTGCCGTGGGCCGAGCTCGGCGCCGGCCACGTGCAGGTGGAGTTCGGGCGCGCCGCGGACGACCACCACGACATCGACGACGAGATCGCGCAGGACGACGCCGCGGAGCTCGAGGGCCTGGACGAGGCCGAGCTCGCGGACGACGACGGAGGAGACAAGTGAACATCGACGTCACCGCGCTCAAGGCGGTGGAGCGGGAGAAGGGCATCCCGGTCGACACGGTGATCGAGGCCCTCGAGACGGCGCTGGTCACGGCCTACCGGCACGCCGACGGCGCCGCCAAGCACGTGCGGGTGCACGTGGACCGCAAGAGCGGCGAGGTCGCCGTCCTGGCCCAGGAGCTGGGCCCTGACGGCGAGGTCGTGCGCGAGTGGGACGACACCCCCTCGGACTTCGGCCGCATCGCCGCCAGCACCGCCAAGCAGGTCATCGTGCAGCGGCTGCGCGACGCCGAGCACGAGCAGACCTTCGGCGAGTACGCCGGCAAGGAAGGCGACATCGTCAGCGGCATCGTGCAGGCCGACCAGCGGCGCAACGCCAGCGGCCTGGTGATGATCGACATCGGCAAGGTCGAGGCCGTGCTGCCGTCGGCCGAGCAGGTGCCGGGGGAGACCTACACCCACGGCAGCCGGATCAAGGCCTACGTGGTGGCGGTCTCGCGGACCTTCCGCGGCCCCCAGGTCACCGTCTCCCGCACGCACCCGAACCTGGTGCGCAAGCTCTTCGCCCTCGAGGTCCCCGAGATCGCCGACGGCAGCGTCGAGATCGTCGCCGTCGCCCGCGAGGCGGGGCACCGGTCGAAGATCGCCGTCCGCACCAAGGTGCCCGGTCTCAACGCGAAGGGCGCCTGCATCGGTCCCATGGGCCAGCGGGTGCGCAACGTGATGAGCGAGCTGCACGGCGAGAAGATCGACATCGTCGACTGGTCGGAGGACCCGGCGGAGTTCGTCGCGCAGGCGCTCAGCCCCGCCCGCGTGAGCAGCGCGCGCGTCGTCGACGCCCAGGCCAAGGCCGTGCGCGTGGTCGTCCCCGACTACCAGCTGTCCCTCGCGATCGGCAAGGAGGGGCAGAACGCCCGCCTCGCCGCCCGGCTGACCGGGTGCCGGATCGACATCCGCAGCGACGCCCAGCCCGACGACGCCGACGCAACCCCCTCGCCGGGGGTGGGCCGCCCGCCGCTGCGCTCGGGCCTGCCGGCTCACCCGGCCGGGGGACGCGGCGGTGCACCGGGCGGCCGGGGGCAGGCCCCGGGAGCCGGTCAGCGATCCGCGCCGCAGCGCGCGGAACATCGCGGGCCGGCCACGCGCTAGAGTTACGGATGGCCGAGATGTCGCTTCCGGTCCGCACCTGCGTGGGGTGCCGGAAGCGCGCAACGGTCGACGATCTGCTGCGCATCGTCGTGGTGGCCGGGGAGCTGGTCCCCGACCCACGACGGGTGCTCCCCGGTCGCGGTGCCTCGCTGCACCCGACCGCGGAGTGCCTCCGCGCTGCGGAACGACGTCGGGCCTTCGGGCGGGCGCTGCGAACCAGCGCCCCCGTGGAGGTCGGTCCGCTCCGGGAGCACGTCCTCGGTACCTCCTCCTGAGGTCCCGGGACCGAGGCCCGGACCGGGCGACAGCAGGACCCAGTCGGGCCGGCACCAGGCCGGTCCGCACGTCGACAGGACACCGTCGGATGACTCAGCCGTGAAGTTCTCACGATGACCATGCGCCACTAACGACGAGGTCGAGCGGGCAAGCCGCCGGCCTCACCAAGAGGAGACCCGTGCCAGGCAAAGCCCGCGTACACGAACTCGCCAAGGAGTTCGGTGTCGACAGCAAGACCGTGCTCGCCACGCTCAAGGAGCAGGGCGAGTTCGTGAAGTCCGCGTCCTCCACCGTCGAGGCCCCCGTGGCCCGGCGGCTGCGCGAGGCGCTCGGCGCCGCCACCGGTGGCGGCAACGGTGGGGCCTCCCCGGCTCCCGCCGCCCGTCCCAGCGCCCCGGCGCCCAAGCCCGCCGCGCCTGCCGCCCCGGCGGCCTCAGATC
>NZ_SPQP01000078.1 GCF_004571075.1 Blastococcus sp. TF02A-35 | reverse complement strand
CCTGCAGGACTACCCGATCGAGCAGTACATCCGCGACTCCAAGATCGACACCCTCTACGAGGGCACGACGGCGATCCAGGGCCAGGACTTCTTCTTCCGGAAGATCGTCAAGGACGGCGGCGTCGCCGGCGCCGGGGACGGCGGTCGGGGCGACGGCGGCGGGGGTGGCGGGGGTGGCGCCGAGGGCCAGGGCCCACAGCGCGGCGGCGACCCCGGCGGCCGCGGTGTCGACCACCGGAGCGGCGGTCTCCTCGCCGGTCGCGGTCTCCTCGCCGGTGGCGGCGTCGCCGGGCCGGCCCTGGCCGCCGCCGGAGGCCGCGTCGCGCACCGGCCCCTGCCCGCCGGCGAGCGCGCCGTCGAGCGCGGAGGCGAACGGTGCCGCGCTGTCGGTGGACCCGCCGTCGGACGACGAGGGGGAGGTGGCGCGCGCCGCCGGGGCGGCGACGCTCACGGGAGCGGTCATCGGTAGGCCTCCGCCTTGCTCATCACGGAGCGGACGTAGTTCTGGGTCTCGGGGAAGGGCGGGATGCCCCCGTACCGGCTCACGTTGCCCGGTCCGGCGTTGTAGGCCGCCAGGCCGAGCTCCGTCGAACCGAACTGCCTGGTCAGCGTGCTGAGGTACTTCGCGGCGCCGTCGATGGCCGAGGCCGGGTCCATCGGGTCGACCCCGAGCCCCTTGGCCGTCGCCGGCATGAACTGCATGAGGCCCTGGGCGCCGGCGGGGGAGACGGCCGCGGTGTCGAAGCCGGACTCCTGCTTGGCCACGGCCGCCAGCAGCGACGGGTCGATCCCGTGCTTGTTCGCCGCGCGGGTGAACAGGTCGGCGTAGGGCACCCCGGCCAGGGAGCCGGTCGCCGGGAGCGCGGGGGTGGCAGCGGCCTCGGGCAGGACCCGGCGGATCACCGCGGGGTTGCCGACCGCCTGCACCTTCACCGACTCGCCGGGCTGAGGCGCGGCGATCATCTGGCCGTTGCCGATGTAGATGCCCACGTGGTCGATGCCGGCCCGGGAAGACGAGTGGTCGAAGAAGACCAGGTCGCCGGGGCGGGCCTGGGCCAGCGAGGCGACCGGCTTGCCGGCGGTGGCCTGCTGCGAGGAGGTGCGCGGCAGCTCGATGCCGAGGTTGCCGAAGACCAGCTTGGTGAAGCCGGAGCAGTCCAGCCCCTTGCTGGGGTCGGTGCCGCCCCACAGGTACGGGACGCCGATGTACTTCTGCGCCTCCCCGACCACCGCGCTCTCCGAGGCGGTGCCGGGGGTGCTCGCCCAGCTGCTCGCCGAGGAGGTGCCGGTCAGGCCCGCGGCGCTGGCCGCCGAGGCCCAGCTCGCCGACGTCGCGGCCGTGGCGGTGGGGGTGAAGCGGGCCTGGATCTCGCCGATGCGGGCCTGGACCGCGCTCAGTCCGTCCATGCCTGCTCCTTCCCACGGCCGGCGCGGCCGGTGACCAGGTCGTCGACGGCGCGCTCCTCGGCGGCGTCGGCGGCGTGCTGCTGGGCTTCGCGGTGGCGCTCGGCGAGCCGCTCGAGGGCCTTGGTGCGCTGCGCGGCGGCGGTCCACTGCGCGCGCACCGCCTCGGCCTGCTCGGCCTGCGCCGTCGCCAGCGCCCGCGCGTCGGCGGCGTCGGTCGCGGCGGTGCGCAGCAGCACCATGGCGGCGACGAACGAGCCCGACGGCATGGACCGGGGGAGCACCGCGCCGGTCAGCGCCGTCTCCTGCTCGGTGGCGCGCCGGTCGGCGTCGGCCGCGGCGTTCATGGCCGCCGCGGCGGCCGCGGCGGCCGCCCGCTCCTCGCTGCGGCGCAGCTCCAGGACCGGCTGCAGCCTGAACTTCGCCTTCTTCATCAGGCGCCCCGCACGATCCGCTGCAGCCACGCCCAGGCCTCGGCGGCCGATGTCGACTCGCCGAGCGGCTGCTGCAGGAAGGCGTCGATCTGCGGAGCGAGCTGGCGGGCGCGGTCGACCAGTGGGTCGCTGCCGGCCTGGTAGGCGCCGATCTCGATGAGCTCGCGCACGTCGCGCAGCGCCCCCATGAGCCGGCGGATCTCCCGGGCGTCGGTCATCTGGGCCGGGGGCACGACCGCACCGGCGACGCGGGAGATGGACTCCAGCACGTCGATGGCGGGGAAGTGGCCGGTCGTGGCGAGCTTGCGGGTGAGCACGATGTGCCCGTCGAGGATGGAGCGGGCGGTGTCGGCGATCGGCTCGTTGTGGTCGTCGCCCTCGACCAGGACGGTGTAGAGGCCGGTGATGGAGCCGACGGCGCCGGTGCCGGCCTTCTCCAGCAGCTGCGGCATCATCGCGAAGACGCTCGGCGGGTAGCCACGCGTAGCCGGCGGCTCGCCCGCGGACAGGCCCACCTCGCGCTGGGCCATGGCCGTGCGGGTGATGGAGTCCATGAGCAGCAGCACGTCGCGGCCCTCGTCGCGGAACGCCTCGGCGATGCGGGTCGCCACGAAGGCGGCCTTCAGCCGCACCAGTGGCGGCTCGTCGGAGGTGGCGACGACGACGACGGTGCGTGCCATCCCCTCGGCGCCGAGGTTCTCCTCGATGAACTCGCGGACCTCACGTCCGCGCTCGCCGATCAGGCCGATGACGCGGACGTCGGCGTCGGTGCCGCGGGTGATCTGGGCCATGAGGCTGGACTTGCCGACGCCGGAGCCGGCGAAGATCCCCAGCCGCTGGCCCTTGCCGCAGGGGACGAGGGTGTCCAGGGCGCGGACGCCGAAGTGCAGCGGCTCCTCCACGCGGGTGCGGGAGAGGGCGTGCGGCGTCTGGGTCTCCAGGTCCACCCAGGAGACGTGGCTGCCCAGCGGGGGGCCGCCGTCGACCGGCCGGCCGAGGCCGTCGAGGACGCGGCCGAGCAGGGCCTGCCCGACCGGGACCTGCAGCGGGCGCCCGGTGGCGCGCACGGGGGCGCCGGAGTGCACGCCGGACAGGCCGCCCAGCGGCATGCAGGTGAGCCGGTCGCGCCCCACGGCGACGACCTCGGCCAGCAGCGGCCGGTCGGCCGGGTTGATCTCGACCAGGTCGCCCACCGCGGCGCTGACGCCGTCGACGCTGAGCGTGAGGCCCATCGCGCCGGTCACCGAGCCGGTGACCTGCGGACGGGCGGCGGCGCGGGCGCGCTCGAGCACCAGCGGGGAGACGGTCACGAGCCGAGCACCGCCTGGACCCGCGCCAGCGCGGAGCCCAGCTGCGCGTCGATCCGGCGGGGGCCGCTCTCGGCGACGGCGCCGGCCCGCTCGACCGACGGGTCGGGGACGACGCGGACGCTGTCGGGCAGGTCCGCGAAGGCGTCGGCGGGGACCTCGGCGAGGTCGTCGGGGTGCAGCCGGACGACGGCGGGGGCGTCGGCCGGGCAGAGGGTGAGGGCGCGGCGGACGGCGTCCATGACCGGGTCGGTCGCGAGCGCCAGCTCCCGGCCCAGGAGGTCCTCGACGAGGGTCAGGACCGTGCCGATGATCGAGTCGCGGATGTCGTCCGCGACGGGCAGCGCGGCCTCGTCCAGGTGGCGGGCGGCCGCACCGAGCGCGGCGGTCGCCGACACCAGCCGGCGCTCCCAGCGCGCCTGGACCTCGGCGAGCCGGACCTCGGCGGCGCGCTCGGCCTCGGCGACGACCTGCTCGGCGGCGACCAGGCCCTCGGCGTGCCCGGCGGCGAACCCCTCGGCGTGCGCCCGGGCGCGCAGCCGGTCGAGCTCCTCGGCGTAGACGTCACCGAGCCGGAACGACGGCTTGCCGCCGCTGACCGGCTGGTCCTCGGCCCGGCGCACGCTGGTGCGCCGCTCGACCACGGCCGGCTGCACGGCGACGGCGCCCGACGCCGCGCGGGCGATGGGGGAGGACCGGACGGTCGTGACGGCGGACGCCGACGGGGCGGCCTGGGCCACCGGCAGGTCCTCGATGGCCGGCCGGGTGAGCGTGCTGCTCGTCGAGCACCACATGGACCTGGTCATGCGGGTGTGCGACCGGATCACCGTCCTGGACTCGGGCAAGCAGATCGCCGCCGGCACCCCGGCGGAGGTCCAGGC
>NZ_SPQP01000077.1 GCF_004571075.1 Blastococcus sp. TF02A-35 | reverse complement strand
AGCGCTGGGACAGGCCCAGGCCGTGCGGCGCGGGCGTCAGCAGCGCGTCGAGCGTCTTGCGCACGCGGGCGTAGTTGGCCAGCGGCTCCCCCATGCCCATGAAGACGACGTTGGACAGCCGGCCCGGAGGCGCCGGCCGGACCTCGGCCCGCCGACGATGCTCAGCCCCGCGCTGCCCGGGTGCACGACGGCGGCCGCGAGCAGGTCGGCCGACAGACCCGGCCCCCCGTGGTCGGCGAGCAGCCGGAAGAGGTCGGCGCGGGTCTCCGCCGCCGCCAGCGCGGACACGGTGCGGGCGAGGCCGGCCAGCGACCGGGCGGTGCGCTGCTCGCGCTCGGTGAGGGCCTCGAGCCGCGCGTTGGCCTGCTCCAGCTGCCGGGTCCGCGCGTAGAGGTCCCCCTCCACGCGCGCCGCGCGGTCCCGCCACTCCTGGCCGCGAGCCGCCTCGTCACGGGCGTCGTCCCGGTCGCGGATGTACTCGGTGATGTCGTCGGAGCGGTGCAGGATCAGCACCACCTCGCCGTCCTCGTCGAGGATCGGCACGTTCCGCGGGCTCCAGAACCGCTCCTCGAACCGGCCGTCGGGCATGGCGATGTCGTACTTCTGGATGGCCATCGTGTGCGGCTGGCGCGTGTCCCGTGCCCGCTCCAGGGATGCCTTGAGGTTGACCAGGCCGTCGGCCGCCGGGTCGTCGGGGTTCATCGGGAAGACGTCGAACAGGTTCCGGCCGACGGTGCCCTCGAGCGTCGTCGCCGTGGCCTCCAGGCGAGCCTGGTTCGCGTGCACGATCGTGAGGTCGGGCGTGAGCAGGAGGAACGGCGTGGGCGCCGCGTCGAAGACCCGCCGGTAGTCGGGCTCGGGAAGGTCGCCGGTCACGCCGCTCCGCTGCTCTCAGGTGGTCCGCTCCTCGGACCGGGTCATTGTTACCGATCCCGGCCCGGAACCCCCGCGCGAGGCCGGGCACGGCCCGGCCCCGGCCTCACCAGCGCAGGGGGTGGGTGGACCGCGAGTGCGCGGTCCGGCAGGCGCGGCAGTTGCCCCAGGAGGCGATGGACACCGCCGTCGTCGGCTCGCCGCACTCGGGGCACTCGACCGTCCCCCCGGCGGCGCGCGCCTCGCTCAGCGCGCGCGAGCGGTCCTCGTGGATGGCGGCGTCACCCCGGCAGGGGCAGCCCAGCGGTGCGTCCGCGCAGAGTCCGACGTGCTCGGCCATGGGTGCTCCTCGGGGGATGGGGTGCCGGATATGACGACGGGGCCACGGCGCAGTGCGCCGTGGCCCCGTCGGATGCCTGGGTCAGACCGGGCGGACGTTCTCCGCCTGCGGGCCCTTCTGGCCCTGCGTGACGTCGAACTCGACCTGCTGGCCCTCGTCGAGGGAGCGGTAGCCGTCGCTGACGATGGCGGAGTAGTGGCAGAAGACGTCGGCGCCGCCGCCGTCCTGGGCGATGAACCCGAAGCCCTTCTCCGCGTTGAACCACTTCACAGTGCCCTGAGCCATGTCGTTCTCATTCCGTGCTGGGAGGTGTCCACCGCCGGCACGTGCCGGGGGTGGGGCCGCCGCACCGACCGGCAGGACCGAGAGGAACGTCAGGCAGAGACGACTGCGGACGTCCAAGAACGAAAGCAGAGGCGCAACAGCGACCGGGACGGACTCTACCCCTACGGCGCCGCTCGGACGGTAGGAGGCACCGCGCGGGTCCCTCGCCGGGGTGGGTGGACCGGCCGTAGGGCAGCATCGCCGGCATGGGGATCGGGCGCACGGACGGACCGGGCTGGGTGCGGGACGCCGTCTGGTGGCACGTCTACCCGCTGGGCTTCGTCGGCGCCGAGCCGCGCGCCGAGGAGGGCCTGCCGACCCGGCACCGGCTCGGGCACCTCGTCGGCTGGCTCGACCACGCGGTCGAGCTGGGGGCCTCGGGGCTGGCCCTCGGCCCGGTGTTCGCCTCCGGGTCCCACGGCTACGACACCGTCGACCACCTGCGGGTCGACCCGCGACTGGGCGACGACGCGGACTTCGACGCGCTCGTCGCCGCCTGCCGCGAGCGCGGCCTCCGGCTGCTGCTGGACGGCGTCTTCAACCACGTCGGCCGCGGTCACCCCGCGTTCCGGGCGGTGCTCGAGCAGGGCCCGGCCGCGCCGACCGCGTCCTGGTTCCGGCTGCGCTGGCCCGGGGGGCCGCAGGCGTGGACGCCGGGGACCGAGCCCGGGTACGACGACTTCGAGGGCCACTCCGCGCTCGTGGCGCTGGACCACTCGTCGCCGGAGGTGGCCGACCACGTCGTCGAGGTCATGACCCGCTGGCTGGACCGGGGCGCCGACGGCTGGCGGCTGGACGCCGCCTACGCCGTCCCCACGCGGTTCTGGGCGGAGGTGGCCGACCGGGTGCGCGAGCGGCACCCCGGGGCCTACCTCATGGGCGAGGTCATCCACGGCGACTACGCGGGCTTCGTGGCCGAGGGCCACCTGGACGCGGTCACCCAGTACGAGCTGTGGAAGGCGGTCTGGAGCTCCCTCAACGACGGCAACTTCTACGAGCTCGACGCGGCGCTCACCCGGCACGCCGGCTTCCTCGACCGGTTCACGCCGTACACGTTCCTCGGCAACCACGACGTCACCCGCCTGGCCAGCCGGCTGACCGACGAGCGGCACCTGGCGCACGCCCTCGTCGTCCTGCTGACCCTCGGCGGCACCCCGGCGGTCTACGCCGGTGACGAGCACGCCTTCCGCGGCGTCAAGGAGGACCGCGCCGGTGGCGACGACGCCGTCCGCCCACCGTTCCCGGCCACGCCGGGGGAGCTCTCGCCGCTGGGGCTGCCGACCTACCGGCTGCACCAGGAGCTGATCGGCCTGCGGCGCCGGCACCGGTGGCTGCACACCGCGCGGCCCCGGACCGTGCACCTGGCCAACGAGCAGCTCGCCTACGAGGTCGCCGGCGAGGGGGAGCGGCTGGTGGTCGCGCTCAACGTGGCCGGTGCCCCCGCGGAGCTGCCCGTGCCGGGCGCCGGCGCGGTGCTCGCCGGGGCGGCCGACGCCGGCGGCGGGCGCGTCCGGCTGCCGGCCCACGGCTGGGCGGTCCTCGCGGGCTGACGGGCGCCCCCGCCTGTGGTTGGCTGTCGGCCGCTCCGACCGTCCGTGAAGGGACCGTGCGCATGTCGATCCTGTCCAGCCTCGCCGAGGCCCTGGCCACCGCGCGGATCGAGGTCGTCGACCTCACCGCGCCGCTGTCCTCGGAGACGCCGGTCATCCAGCTGCCCGAGCCGTTCGCCCAGACGGCGACGTTCCAGCTCGAGGAGCTCAGCCGGTACGACGACCGGGGGCCGGCCTGGTACTGGAACAACTTCCGGACCGGCGAGCACACCGGCACGCACTTCGACGCGCCCAACCACTGGGTCACCGGTCAGGACGGCGAGGACGTCGCGTCGGTGGCCCCCCGGAAGCTGATCGCGCCCGCCGCGGTGCTGGACTTCTCCGAGCAGGCGGCACAGGACCCCGACTTCCTGCTCGAGGTGGACCACGTCCGGGAGTGGGAGCGGACCCACGGACCGCTGCCCGAGGGCGGCTGGCTGCTCTTCCGCACCGGCTGGGACGCCCGGTCGGAGTCCCAGCAGGAGTTCCTCAACGCCGACGACACCGGCCCGCACACCCCGGGCCTGTCGGTGGAGTGCGCCCGCTGGCTGGCCGAGGAGTCCCCGGTGATCGGGCTGGGCGTGGAGACCGTGGGCACCGACGCGGGCGCCGCCCACTCGTTCGACCCGCCGTTCCCGTGCCACTCCGCGCTGATGGGCAGCGGCAAGTACGGCCTCACCCAGCTGCAGAACCTCGCGCAGCTGCCGCCCACCGGCGCCCTGCTGGTGGCCGCGCCGCTGCCGATCGTCGGCGGCTCCGG
The DNA here is from genome assembly GCF_004571075.1 of Blastococcus sp. TF02A-35. Classification (GTDB taxonomy): domain Bacteria; phylum Actinomycetota; class Actinomycetes; order Mycobacteriales; family Geodermatophilaceae; genus Blastococcus. The sequence continues at coordinate 586 of NZ_SPQP01000077.1, read as the reverse complement.
CTCGCCGTCGCGGGTGCTGGCGCTGGTCGAGCGGGGATGACCCCGGCACCTCCGGCGCGGACGGTCGCGCAGGCCGTCGGCGAGACGCTCGTGGCCTGCGGCGTCGACACGGTCTTCGGGGTGGTCGGCTCGGGCAACTTCGTCGCGACCAACGCCATGGTCGCAGCGGGCGCCCGGTACGTCGCCGCCCGGCACGAGGGCGGCGCGGCCACGATGGCCGACGCCTTCGCGCGCACCAGCGGCCGCCCGGCGGTGGTCAGCCTGCACCAGGGGTGCGGGCTGACCAACGCGCTGACCGGGATCACCGAGGCGGCCAAGAGCCGGACGCCCCTGGTGGTCCTCACGGCCGAGACGACGAACCGGCGCTCGAACTTCTTCGTGGACCAGCCGGCGCTCGCCGAGGCGGTGGGCGCGCTGCCGGTGCGGGTGACGACCGCCGCCTCGGCCGTGCGGGTGACCGCAGCGGCGGTCGCCGCGGCGCGCGACCAGCGCCGGGTCGTCGTCCTCAACCTGCCGCTGGAGGTGCAGGCGCAGCCGGCGGTGGGCTCGGCGCTCCCGCCGCCCGGCGCGGTCGCCGCGGGAGATC
>NZ_SPQP01000076.1 GCF_004571075.1 Blastococcus sp. TF02A-35 | reverse complement strand
CTGCTCCGCCGTGGCCGGGGGCGGGGTGGGCTCCGCGACGGGCGTGGCGGGGAGGACGGCGGTACCGGAGTGCCCCTGCGACGGCGCCAGGTCGGTGCGGGCGAGCAGCACCGTCGTCGTGTCGCCGTCCCGGCCGGCCGCGAGCTTCGCCAGCCGGTCGCGCACCTCGGTCATGGCCGGGCGCTCGGCCGGGTCGGCGGCGAGCATCCGCATCAGCGGGGCGGTGAGCGACCCGGCCCGGCGCGGCGGGGTGATCTGCCCGCCGGCGACCCGGTGCAGCATGCCGAGCGCGTTGTCGTCCACGCCGAACGGCGGGACCCCCTCCAGGCAGGTGTAGAGCGTGGCACCGAGGGAGAAGGCGTCGCTGGACTCGGTCATCTCCCGTCCCTGCGCCACCTCGGGGGCGAGGTAGGCCGGGGTGCCGGTGATCTGGCCGGTCTGGGTGAGCGTGACGTCGCCCTGGGCGTGCGAGATGCCGAAGTCGGTGATCTTCACCAGCCCGGCGACCCGGCCGCCCTGGCCGATGAGGATGTTCGCCGGCTTGACGTCGCGGTGCACGATGCCGGCCGCGTGCGTGGCGGCCAGGGCGTCGGCGACCTGGGCACCGATCTGCGCCACCTGGTCCACCCGCAGGACGCCGTCCTCGGTGAGCACCGCGGCCAGGCTGCGCGAGGGCAGGTACTCCATGACCAGCCACGGGGCGCCGTTCTCCAGGGCGACGTCGTAGACCGAGATGGCGTGCGGGTGGCTCAGCCGGGCGGCGATCCGGCCCTCCCGCAGGGCGCGCTGGCGCTGCTCGTCGATCTGCCTCTCGTCGGCCCCCAGCGGCGACAGCACCTGCTTGACCGCGACCTGGCGGCCGAGCAGCTCGTCGCGGGCGAGCCAGACCGCACCCATCCCGCCGCCGCCGATCTGCGACTCGAGCCGGTAGCGCCCGGCGATGAGCCGGCCGGGCGCGGTGACGGGACGGGTCATCGACGGGACGCGGTCGCGCTCAGACGGTGGAGGGCACGCCGTACCGGCGCGCGTACTCCTCCTGCGCGCCGGCGGGCAGGGCGTCGTAGAGCTCGCCCAGCTCGGTGTGCACGTCCGGGTCCAGGTCGTCGAAGATCCGCGCCCACGTGGGGGGCTCGTCGTAGCTGCGGGTCAGCAGCAGCTCCCACGCCTGCGCCTGGCGGTCGCGCTTGCTGCGCTCGGCGACGAACTCCGACAGGTACCGGTCCTTGGCAGCCGTCTTCTCCTCGGCCGTCGCACCGGCCGGCAGCTCTCCGGCGTCGCCGCCCTTGAGCACACCGACGATCGCCTCGACGACGTCCGGCCGTACCTCGCTGTGCTCGCTCATCTGCCGCCTCCTCGTCCGTGACCCCGCAGTTCCCAGGCGTTCCCCACCTGCCGCCCGGCGAACCGCCCTGCGGTGCAGGATGCCGCACGCGATCCCGGACGGCCTCCCCGGCGGTGTCCCGCCGAAGCGCTGGAGGGCGCCCGGTACGATCCTGGGCGTACCTGGAGGATTCGCCTAGTGGCCTATGGCGCTCGCTTGGAAAGCGGGTTGGGGGCAACCCCTCGGGAGTTCGAATCTCCCATCCTCCGCAGGCACGACGGGCCCCCGGCAGCACGCCGGGGGCCCGTCGCGTTCCCGGGTCAGACGGCGGCGGTCGCGGGGCGGCGCAGCCGGTGCAGGTACAGCCCCGCCACGGCGGCCAGCACCAGCAGCCCGCCCGCCGCCGCCAGCGGGGCCAGCTGCTCGCCCAGCAGGAGGGTGGCCAGGGCCGTCGCGGTCAGCGGCTCCAGCAGCGTGACGATCGAGGCCACCGCCCCCGGCACGGTGCGCAGCCCGGTGAAGAACATGGCGTAGGCCACCGCACTGGGGACGACCCCCAGGTAGAGCAGCACCCCGAGGGCCACCGGGTCGGTGGTGAACCGCAGCCCCTCCACCAGCGCCACCGGCGTGAGCAGCAGCGCGCCGCCGGCGAACCCGACGAGCGTGACCGGCACGCCCGCCGGCACGCCGCCGCCGGCCAGGGTGACGACGGCGTAGCCCAGCGCCGAGCCCACGGCCATGAGCGCGCCCAGGACCACCGTGGTCCCGGTGTCGGCGCCGGCCGAGACACCGACCAGGAGCACCAGCCCGACCAGCGCGGCGGCGAGCGCGACCACCGTCGCGGGGTCGGGCCGGCCGTGGCCCAGGAGCGCCGCGCCGACGGCGATCAGCAGCGGGGCCAGCCCGAGGGCCACGAGGGTCGCGATGCTCACGCCCGCGGTGGCGACGGCGGCGAAGTAGGCCAGCTGGTAGGCCGCGAGCCCCGCGCCGACCAGCACGAGGCGGACGACGGTGCCGCGGCCGAGCGCCGGTGCAGGCGCGGACCGGCGGCGGGTGACCGACCAGGCGGCGAGCAGGGCGACGGCGCCGATGGCCATGCGGTGCCAGGCGATGTCGAGCGGCCCGAGGTCGCTGTTCCGGGCGACGATGCTGCCGCTGAACCCCGACGTGCCCCAGCAGAGCGCGGCCAGGACCACGAGCACGAAGCCGCGGCGCGACGCGGTGGTGCTCGGGGTGGGCATGACGCTCCAGGTGCGGTTTCCGGGGGCTCGAACGGAGCGCGACGCGAGCCTAGCGGGGGAGTCATCCGGGCCTCGAACCGTTTCCTCTACAGTGGGGGCGACCCCTCGTGTGGCGTCATCCTGTGAACCTCCCCAGGGCCGGAAGGCAGCAAGGATAAGCGGGCTCTGGCGGGTGCGCGGGGGGTCCTTTGCTTCTCCCGGCCGGTCACCCAGGCTTCTCCCAGGTCCGTCCTGTTGGCTGCACGCACCCGTGCCGAGGAGCTGGAATGACCCGCCGCGCCTGGATCCTGATCTCCGTCCCCGTGCTGCTGGTGCTCGCGCTGGTGCTCGGCCCGCTGGCCTACGCGGCCCTCCAGGACGATGCCGCGCCCGCCCCGAGGGTCCAGGCCCAGCCCGAGGACGCCGTCCTCTCCGCCGGCACCGACGGGGTGTGGACGGTGGCCGACGGCTCGACGGCGGGCTACCGGGTCGACGAGGTGCTCAACGGGGCCGACGTCACCGTGGCCGGGACGACCGACCGCGTGACCGGCACCGTGGAGGTCGCGGACGGGCGGCTGGCCGGAGCCCAGGTGACCGTGGACGTCGCGAGCATCGCGACGGACAGCGGCCGCCGCGACGCCTACTTCCGCGACAACGTCATGGACGTCGCCGCGCACCCGACCGCCACCTTCGCCGTGCGCGAGCCGGCCGACCTGCCGGAGCTGTCCGGGGAGCCGGTGACCGTCCCGGTGGCCGGGGAGCTGACCCTGGCCGGCGAGACCCGGCCGGTGCAGGTAGAGCTCTCGGTGGTCCGCACGGCCGGAGGGGTGGACGTGTCGGGCTCGGTCCCGGTGACCTTCGCCGACTTCGGCATCGAGCCCCCGGACCTGGGGTTCGTCAGCGTCGAGGACCAGGGGTCGGTGGAGTTCCTCGTGCACCTGGTGCGGTGACCACGGCCGAGGTGCTCCTGGCCGTCGGTGGGGCCACGTAACCTCAGCAAGCGTGGCTCTCGCGCTCTACCGGAAGTACCGCCCGGCGACCTTCGCCGAGGTGGTCGGTCAGGAGCACGTCACCGCACCCCTGGTCAACGCCGTCGACGGCGGCCGGATCAACCACGCCTACCTCTTCAGCGGCCCGCGCGGCTGCGGCAAGACCTCGTCGGCGCGGATCCTGGCCCGCTCGCTGAACTGCGAGCAGGGCCCGACGTCCACGCCGTGCGGCGTCTGCGGCTCCTGCGTGGCGCTCGCCCCCGACGGCCCGGGCTCGCTGGACGTCATCGAGATCGACGCCGCCAGCCACGGTGGTGTCGACGACGCCCGTGACCTGCGGGAGCGCGCGTTCTTCGCGCCGGTGAACAGCCGCTACAAGGTCTACATCGTCGACGAGGCGCACATGGTGACCACGCAGGGCTTCAACGCCCTGCTCAAGGTCGTCGAGGAGCCGCCGGAGTTCCTCGTCTTCGTCTTCGCGACGACGGAGCCGGAGAAGGTGCTGCCGACCATCCGGTCGCGCACGCACCACTACCCGTTCCGGCTCGTCCCGCCGACGACGCTGCGCACGCTGCTGGAGAAGACCTGCGCCGCCGAGGGCGTGCAGGTCGAGCCGACGGTCTTCCCGCTGGTGGTCCGGGCCGGCGGTGGCTCGGTGCGTGACTCGCTGTCGATCCTCGACCAGCTGCTGGCCGGGGCCGGTCCGGAGGGCGTCACCTACAAGAGCGCCGTCGGCCTGCTCGGCGTCACCGACGACGCGCTGCTCGACGAGACGATCGACGCGCTCGCCGCGCACGACGCCCCCGGGGTGTTCCGCGCCGTCGACCGCGTGGTCGAGGCCGGCCACGACCCGCGCCGCTTCGCGACCGACCTGCTGGACCGGCTCCGCGACCTGATCGTGCTGGACGCCGTCCCCGACGCAGGGGGCAACGGGCTGCTGGACTGCCCGCCCGACCGGCTGGACCTGATGAACTCCCAGGCGCAGGCCCTGGGCTCGGCCACGCTGTCCCGGATGGCCGACACCGTGCACGAGGGCCTCACCGAGATGCGCGGGACGACGGCGCCGCGGCTGCTCCTCGAGCTGGTCTGCGCGCGCATGCTCCTCCCGGCCACCGACGGCTCGGCCGCGGCGACCCTGCAGCGCCTGGAGCGGATCGAGCGCCGGATGTCGATCGCCGGCGAGCACGCCGGGCGCTCGGTCACGGAGCACGCGCTCGCCGAGGCGCCCGTCCGCGAGGCCCCCGCCGCAGCGGTCCGCGAGGCGCCCCGCCCCGCCCCGACGGCCCCGGCTCCGGCCGCACCCGCGGCGCAGGCGCAGTACGTCGGTGCGGCGCACCTGCTCATCGGCTACGTGGCCCTGGGTGTCATCCTCGCGGCCCGGCCGGAGCTGACCGGGACGCGGGACTGAGGGAGATC
>NZ_SPQP01000075.1 GCF_004571075.1 Blastococcus sp. TF02A-35 | reverse complement strand
CCACGAAGGCCTCCTCTGGTGGCGGAGCGGTTCCTCGACAGCTCCACTCCACACCGGGAGGCCTTCGCCCATCTACAAGTCAGACACTGTGATCACAGGTCCTCGACCAACGTGCCTGGTCATCACAGCTAGTCGTCGGGGGTTGTCAGGAACAAGGCCACCCGACGAGTTTGTCGGACTCCGCTGGGCGGCCTTCCTCGCCGTGTCGGTGCCTGGTCATACCGTCTCGCCGGGTCACGGCCACGGTGGTGACCCGGAAGTCCCAGGGCGGATAGCCGCGCTCTCGGGCTGGGGGCTTGGGCCGCAGTAGCGGGCGGTCCGAGCCTTCCGCCCAGCGGTGCGGAAGCCCGGCGCCCGTCCTTGGCCGCTCCTTGTCGCCCTGCTACTGCTGTCGGCTTGGAAGGTCCGGCGCCACCGGTAACCCACGCACATGCCCAGGCTGGTCCCACTGGCGGCCATCACGCCGCGCAGTCAAGGCGTCGCGTCGCTGCATGCGTTGTCCGTACCGGGTCATGCCTCTCGGCTTGACTGTGGCTAGTGCCGTGGTGGCCAGCAGGACGAGGGTGGCAAGGCCCGCATCGACGACGAGTTGGACGCGCATTCCGTGTAGGTCGGCGCCGAAGATGCCGGTGTCGGTGGCGACGGCCGCGAGGTGGTCGATCGGCTGGGTGTGCACGAGCAGCAGCAGGGTCGCGCCGAGGGTGAGGGCGAGTTTGACCACGACCCAGTAGTGCCGGAACAGGCCCCAAGGTGTGCCGAGTGATTGGACGATGCCGCTCAACAGGGAGGCGAGGCACAGCGGAACGATGACGAACCAGGTCACCACGGCCGCTGCCACGTAGGTGCCACGGACCGTGGATCCGTCTGTGCTGGTCAAGCCAACGACGGCGAGGGCGAGGAAGGCCGCAACGGCGCCCAGCCAGCCGACCGAGGCGGCCACGTGCACGGTGAGCGCGGTCTTGCGCACCGCCGGAGGCATGGTCATGGCATGTGGCTGCCGGGACCGCCCAGGCTGTTGCCGGTCAGGTGCAGGACCACGACGAGTGCGAGGAGCAGTACGGCGGCGATGAGCACCGCCGTCACCCAGCGGGGCCGTCCCGTCTGAGGACGGAGGTCCTGTCCGCCGTCGGCGTCGTCTCGGTGCTGCGGCGTTGGTGCAGCCATGGGTACTCCTGCAATCAGTTAGGAACCGCTCGTCAGAGTTATCGGGACATAGTGTCCCACACTTGGCGAGGTGTCTCGATCGTATGCTGTGGATGTGCCACGACTGTGGAGCGAGACGATCGAGGAGCACCGCCAGGCGGTGCGGGACGCGACCCTCGACGCCACGGCGACGCTCGTGGCGGAGCACGGCCTGGCTTCGGTGACCATGTCGCAGATCGCCGAGGCCACCGGGATCGGTCGGGCGACGCTGTACCGGCACTTCTCCGACGTCGAGGCCATCTTGGGTGCCTGGCACGAACGGCAGATCGACCTCCATCTGGAGCGCCTGGCGGAGGTCGGGAACCAGCCGGGCAGCGTCGGGCAGCGCCTGGCTGCGGCTCTGGAGACGTACGCGCACCTGTCCGCGCACTCCCACGGCGCCGACATGGGAGCGGTCCTGCACCGAGCCGAGCACGTTGTCCAGGCCCGTCACCGGCTGCGCGACTTCCTGCGCGACCTGATCGCCGAGGGCGTGGCCGCCGGGGAACTGCGCGCTGACATCCCGGCCGAGGAACTGGCCACCTTCTGCCTGCATGCGCTCGGCGGTGCCCGAGAGATGCCCTCCCAGGAGGGTGTCCGGAGGCTTGTCGCGGTCACGGTGAACGGCCTGCGCCCACCGCACTGACCAGCACTTGCCCAGTTTCGCCGCCGCACATGACGAGTCGATGACTGGCGTGCTTCGCCGGACATCGCGGGTAGGGACTCGGAAGTCCGAGTGGACGTCGCCGACGGCATCCGAACCGTCGACCGCTCGCACCCGTGGAGGACTCATGACTGTCGCCGCCCAGATGCTCGACACCTACCCGAAGGACCTTGGTGGGGTCGACAAGGACAAGTTGCGGGCCTGTATCGAGGCGTGCGTCGAGTGCGCCCAGGCGTGTACCGCCTGTGCGGACGCCTGCCTGAGCGAGGGTATGGTCGCTGACCTGATCAAGTGCATCCGCACCAACCTGGACTGCGCTGACGTCTGCGAGGCCACCGGGCGGGTGCTGTCGCGGCACACCGGCTACGACGCCAACCTGACCCGTGCGGTCCTCGAAGCGTGCGCCGCCGCCTGCAAGGCGTGCGGGGACGAGTGCGAGCAGCACGCCTCGATGCACGAGCACTGCCGGGTGTGTGCTGCGTCGTGCCGCCGTTGCGAGCAGGCGTGCCGCGACCTGATCGCCAGCCTGGGCTGACCACCGGCCGGTGCCCGGCGGTAGCGGATCGCCCGCCACCGCCGGGCCGGGGCTCAGCCGCCCAGTTCGGTCAGCAACTGCCGCATCTCGGCGATCTCGGCGTTCTGCGTGTCGCGGATGTTGTTGGCCATCGCCAGCGCCTCGGTGTTCTGGCCCTCACCGGCCTCGGTGGTGGCCATCTCCACGGCGCCGGTGTGGTGCTCGATCATCTGCTCCAGGAACAGTCGGTCGAACTCCGCGCCCGAGGCGGCCATCAGGGCGTTCATGTCCTCCTCGGACATCATGCCGCCGCCGTGGTCCATGCCGCCGTGGTCCATGCCGCCCATGCTGTCTTCGGCGCCCCACTCCTTCAGCCAGCCGGTGAGGGTGTCGATCTCGGGCTGCTGGGCGGCCTCGATGCGGCTGGCGAGGTCGAGCACGCGCGGGTCTTCGGCCCGCTCGGACGCCATCTGCGCCATCTCGATGGCCTGCTGGTGGTGCGGGATCATGCCCTGGGCGAAGGTGACGTCGGCGTCGTTGAACGCCGCGTTCTCGCTGGCGGACGTGCTGGTTGATTCGGCGCTGCCGCTCTCCATCGAGTCCATGTGCGAGGCGCCGGAGTCATCCGAGCAGGCGGTGAGCGCGAGCGCTCCAGCGAGGAGGGCACCGGCGAGCAGAGTGGTCTTGCGGGTCATGTCGATCTCCTGAATACGGGTCTGAGGGAACGTGCGAAGGCGTCGCCGCAGCCGCGAGGCTGGGGACGAGAAGCGCGACGTTCGGCCTAGATCCGCATCAGGCAGAGGGAGTACAGGTCCGGCGGCCGGGGTGGACGCAGCCAGGCCCAGGGGCTGCCGGGGGTGCGGCGGGTGCGTGGCAGTCGGAACTCGGTGAGGCGCCCGGTGAGGACCAGGAGCATCGCGGCGAGCCCGGCGGCAAGGACGGCCAGGCACACCGCCCACAGGTGCCCGGCCGTGTGCGGCGTGCTGTCGTGGCCTGCCGCGAGGGACATGCCGATCGCCGTCCCGGCGACGACGGCGGCAGCGGGGGCGGCGGTCATGGCGGCGGCCGACTCCATCACCGGGCCGAGCCCGGCCGCGTGCAGCACGGGGTCGGGCTCGGCCAGAGTGGTCTGGACAGTGCCATGCGCAGCGGTGGTGGTCCCGGAGTCCGCAGCGGCGCACTGGAGGCCGTGCATGGCGAAGACGGCGGCCAGCAGCAGCAGGACCCACCCTCGTCGCCCGCGCATCGTCACCTCCGTCCTCGCGTCGTTGATCTCGGGTTAGGTCTTGTCAGCGCGACACCGGCTGCGGGGCTCGGGACGCCGCCGGTTCGGCAGCGGGCGCCTCCGGGGCCTCCGGCAGCCGCAGCCGCTTGAGCAGCAGAGCGTTGACCGCGACCAGGAACGACGAGCCGGACATCGACAGCGCCGCAATCTCCGGCCGCAGCACCAGCCCGAACGCCGGTTCGAACACCCCAGCCGCGATGGGCAGCGCGATCGCGTTGTAGCCGATCGCCCACCCGAGGTTCTGCCGCATCTTCCGCAGCGTTCCCCGGCCGATCTGCAACGCGATCGGCACGTCGAGCGGGTCCGACCGCATGAGGACCACGTCAGCGGTCTCGATGGCCACGTCGGTGCCTGCGCCGATGGCGATGCCGAGGTCGGCCTGGGCCAGCGCTGGGGCGTCGTTCACGCCGTCGCCGACCATGGCCACCCGCTTGCCCGCCTGCTGCAACTCGGTGATCTTGGCGGCCTTGTCGCCGGGTAGGACTTCGGCGATCACGGTGTCGATGCCCAACTGGTCGGCGATCCGCCGGGCGGTGGCGGTGTTGTCGCCGCTGAGCATGACCACCTGTACCCCGGCCTCGTGCAGCGCGGCCACGGCCGCGACCGAGGTCTCCCGCGCGGCGTCGGCCAGCGCGATCACCCCGACGGCCCGGCCGTCGACCGTAACGAGCACCGCCGTCCGGCCACTTCCCGCCAACTCGTCCCGGCGCGCACGCAGAGCGCCGAGGTCGACGCCCTCGTCGCCCATCAACTTGGCGTTGCCGACCAGCACCCGACGGCCGTTGACCTCCGCGCTCGCGCCGTGGCCGGGCACGTTGCGGAAGCGCTCAGCGGCCAGGACCGGAACGCCACGCGCGTCGGCCTCGCGAACCACGGCCTCGGCCAGCGGGTGCTCGGACTCCCGCTCGACGGCGGCCGTGAGGGCGAGGACCTCGTCCTCGGCCATGCCCTCGACGACCACGTCGGTGACCTCCGGCTCGCCCTTGGTCAGGGTGCCGGTCTTGTCCATCACCACGGTGTCGATCCGGGCGGCGGTCTCCAGCGCGGTGGCGTTCTTGAACAGCACGCCGCGACGGGCGCCGAGGCCGGTGCCGACCATGATCGCCGTCGGGGTGGCGAGCCCGAGCGCGTCGGGGCAGGTGATGACCACGACGGTGATCGCGAACAGCATCGCGGTGGCGAACGAGGCACCCGCGAGCAGCCACACGGCCAGGGTCAGGCCGCCGCCGATCAGCGCCACCAGCACCAGCCAGAAGGCGGCGCGGTCGGCGAGTCGCTGGCCCGGCGCCTTGGAGTTCTGTGCCTGCTGCACCAGGGCCACGATCTGCGCCAGTGCGGTGTCCGCGCCCACCTTCGTGGCCCGCACCCGCAGGGTGCCGGTGGTGTTGACCGAAGCGCCGATGACCTCTGAGCCGGTGGCCTTGTGCACCGGCAGGCTCTCGCCGGTGACCATGGACTCGTCCACCTCGGACTCGCCGTCCTCCACGACGCCGTCCACGGGGATCTTCGAGCCGGGCCGAATCAGCAGCAGATCGC
>NZ_SPQP01000074.1 GCF_004571075.1 Blastococcus sp. TF02A-35 | reverse complement strand
CGAAGCCGATCACCTCCCGGCCGATCGGGGACCACAGCAGGATCGGAATCGACAGCAGCGCGGCCACCAGGAAGCGGTTGCGCATGTCGCGAGCCATGTCATCCATCGACATCCCGGCGTGGTGGCCACCGTGCCCCATCGCGTCCTGCGGCGTCATCCCCGCATGCTCGCCGTGTCCCTCGTGCTGGCCATGCCCGGCGTGCTCGCCCCCGGACTGGGCGGCGGGCACCGTCATGGCCGCGTGGTCGTGTGTCGCCGCGCTCGCTGCGGGACGGTGACCGTCGTGAGCCCCGACGTGATGCGGCTCGGCGGCCGGGTCGCAGACATGCTGCGGAACCGACTGTCCGGCGCAGTGATAGCCGCAATCACGCACCCAGGCCGCCAACTCCGCCACCGACGTCCGCGACGGGTCGTAGGTGACCGTCGCCGTCTGGGACACCGGGTTCGCCTCGACGCTCAGCACGCCGGGCCGCCTGCCCAGCACCGCCTCCGCCACGGCTTTCTCCGAGGCCCAGTGCACGCCAGAGACCTCCAGCACGGTGGTCTGCTGCTGCGTTGGCATGACCCACTCCCTCACGTCGGTGTGCTCTGTGCCGCCTCAACGGCTACTACCCCCTGGGGGTACCCGTCTGAAGGCTAGTACCCCCTGGGGGTATTCCACCAGGCTAAAGTTTCCCGCTGCTAGGTCGCCATTGGTCGGGCACGAGAGCGATCGGGCAGGCATCAGTACCGCAGCGGGACGTGGCCCCCACCCGAAGCGACGAGCCCACATGCCGAGCCGCACCGTCCGGGCAGTCGCCTGCGGAAGTACCCAGGTGCGAGGGGGTTAGCCCGCGTAGCGGGTGGTGAACGAATCGCCGCCGTCGGTGCTGACGAGGATGGTCGCCGGAGAGACCGCGACGTAGATGCTTTCGACACCTTCGCGGTAGTCGACGAGCACTGCTTCGGGCTCCGCCTGGACCGACCCCTGCTCCGTCCAGGTCGTTCCGCCGTCGGTCGACTCGTGAACGGCGCCGTCGGGCGTGAGTCCGTAGAGCGACGAGGTGGCGGGCCAGGCCAGCACGGTGACGCCGGGAGCAGTCGGAACGGTCGTCCATGTCCGGCCGCCGTCCTCGCTGCGCAGCAGCCCTTGCTCGATCGTCGCCAGCAGCACCTCTGGGTCCTCGGGGTGCACGGCCAAGTCGCGCAGGTCCAGGGTGCTGCGGGTCTCCCAGGTCAGCCCCTCGTCGACCGAGACCATCACGCGGCCGGTTCCCGCGTCCCACCCGTAGACGTTGCCGTGCGCCGCACGCAGCGCGTGGAAGTCCACCTCGCCGCCGAGGGACACGATGTCCCAGGATTCACCGGCATCCTCGCTGCGGATCAGCCCGAGCCGCGTCGGGAAGTCCGGGTCCATCTGAAAGTCCGGGTGCCCCGAGCCGAGGAACGTGCCCGGCCCGGCGACGGTGAAGCCCATCGTGTCCTGATGTCGGTCGGCGACCCGAGTGGCGTCGCCGTCCTCCGGCACGCGGAACAGCCCGAAGTGGCTGGCCGCATAAAGCATGCCGTCAGCCGGATCCACGCCCAGCCCGTGCACATGCTCCATCCCGACATCCGCCGCCGGGCGTGGGTGTGAGTCGGTTGCGGGGCTGTCCGAAGGTTCGGTCGTGCAGGCGGTCAGCGTGAGCGTCAGTCCGCCCGCAATGGCGAGCGCGGCGCACCGGCGGAGCAAGGAGGTCTCCCGTCAAGTCGGGGGTGCGTCGGGCATGACGCCGTCCCGAGCCTACGAGGCTCCGCCTCACCGGCCAGGGGGGCGGTGGTCGCACCGCCAGCCCCGACCTGTCTCACTGCCCTGGCACCCTGACGCCGTGCCCGCAACGCCTCCCACCCCACGTGACGCGGCGCGGCGGGCGTATCTCCGGGCCAACCTGCCCAAGGCAATGCTCGCCGGATCACCGTCCACGGCCATGCAGGTGCTCTACGACCGCCCGGACGCCGAGGTACTGCTCCCCAGCGACGAAGCCGTCGAGGCCAGCGACAACAACGTCGAGCCGTTCGCTCTGCGCCTCGGGGACCTGTGGTTCCTCGGCAGCCAGCAGCCCGGCCACCCCTCGTTCCGCCGCTGGCGTCACGAGTCGCCCGACGAGCGGCTGGCGGGCCTGCGGCACGCCCTGCGCCACATCCACGGCCCCTACGACCCGATCGCTGCCCTCAACGATCTCTGGCGCTACGACGCCATGTTCCCCACGTTCCTGGAGTACGACCTCGGCTGGCAGGTCTTTGCCGCCCTCGACCACGACCGCCGCGAGGCAGCCCGCCTGGCGATCGCCCTGGACCGGGGCGTGGACCTGGCCGGGCAGATGCTCAACTACCAGCATCACAAGCCGCGCGTCGCCGAAGTCACCGACATCGTCCGGACGGTCGGCGAACGGATGGGCATCCCCGACCTCGACGAAGAGGTCGACCGGGTCGTGGAACGGCTCTTGTGCGGAGCAGAACTGACCGACCTGGAAGCCCGAGCCCAGCAGATGCTGACCACCCCACCGACCCCCGAGTAGCCCACCCCGGCGGCCTCACCCGGCGGCGGACGGGCGCTGACCCGATCGGGTTGCCGCTGGCCTGTAGGTGCACCGCCTGGCTGCCGACGTGAATGATGTGAGTTCGCAGGTCACACACCGAACGGGGAGGGGAGCAATGGCTGGCCGCAGACGCGAAGCGGAGGAGACCCGCTTCGACTCCCTGCTGTGGCAGTTCGCCGACCTCGGTCAGGACCTCGGTTCACTAGCCGAGGCCGTAAGCCGCGCCGCCGGTTCCCCCGCCGAGCAGATCGCCGTGGAGACGGTGATCGCCGGAGACGCGAACCCGCTGACGGTGATCGCCGAGTTCGTCGCCGGTGACCTGCGCACCGTTGGCCTGGTCACCCTGCTGCGGGTGGACGACGAGCACGGTCCGTTCGTTCTCGGCGCCTGGCCGACCGCGCACGACGGCGTCTTCCACCTGGTCGGCAGCGTCCCCACCACCGACCCGCGTTGGCGCAAGGTCGAACGGTGGGTGATCAAGGCCGCCCCCGAGATCGTGCCGGTCTTCCTCGACCATGACGACTTCGCCGACATCGGCACCGCCCTGTCCGAGTTCGGCGAGGTCGAGGTCAGCCGCCTGACCGCCCGCAAGCGCGCGGACCTGTCCTCACTGAACCGAGGCTGGGCCGCCCGCTCCGGCTCGCTGCGCCCCTCGCACCACGAGGCGATCGGCAACGCCGAAGCCGAGGGCGCGTCCGTGCGCACCCTCACGCTACACATCGCCGAACAGATCAGCCTGCACCTGCGCCGCCGCGCGGGCGCGACCTTCTACAACGGCGACTTCCACCTGTTCGACCGCGTCGTCCTCGGACGCCTCGCGACCGCCGCGTTCCGCCGCCGGGCGCTCATGGCCGGGCGCGAGCGCCGCGTGGATGCCCCGCCGCCGGAGCCGATCAGCATCCGCTTGCCTGCGCCAATCCTGGTCGACGCCGAGGCCACCGGCGAGGTGCTGGCCGAACTGGAGCGCCAGCGCGGCCTCGTGATCGCCGTCCTGCACCGCAACCCCTACCTGCACGTCGTGGTCACCGACTCCGCCGACGGATCCAACTTCGACGTGTTCGTGACCACCCCCGACGCCATCGAGGTGCACCCCGGATTCCGCTCCAGCCTGGGCGCGCTCACCCGTCTGACCCAGAACCTCGGCGAGCGGTTCGAGGCGCTAGAGATCACCGAAGCGAAGCGACCGGAGTCGGTGTCCCTCGACGACCTGGTCGTCCCGCTCTGAGCCCGTGCCGCCACCCGCATCCGGCAACGCCGCCGAAGAACAGCACCTGCTCGACGGCTTCGCCACCTACGACCAGCACGTAGATGTCGTCTCCGCGCTGGAGTGGCTGTTCACCACGGTCAAGGGCCTGAAGGACACCGTCGCCCACTTCGAGCGGTTCCCGCGCATCCCCGTACCCGGCAACAAGAAGAACTACTGGACGCCGGACTTCACCGTGCTGTTCACCGACGGCACAGCGATCGTCGGCGAGATCGCCCAGTTCGCCCTGCACGAGGGCAGCGTCGACAAGTTGTGCACCCAGATCGGCCGCTATGCCACCCTCACCCGTGTCCCCGACGCGCAGGGCGGACTCGCCGCCGTGCACCACGTGGACTTGATGCTGCTCGTGCAGATGAAGATCGGGCTGCTCGCCGTCCAGCGGATCATCGCCGACCGCCTGGCCAACCCCGACCACCCGTACGACCCGCCCCGGCCGCCGTGCATCGTGCAGTTCGCCCGCACTGAGTCCTACTACCTGTTCCAGCGGCTGCCCGACCCCTCCAATGGAGACCTGTACAGCAGCGACCGCGAACCGCACATCGGCACCAAACTGCGCGAAGGGCTACCTGTCGAGGCCCGCTTCTTCGCCGACACCAAGTCCGCACGCGGCTTCATCAACGACCCCATCCAGCCGCTCTACCTCGCCACCCACCTGTGGACCCGCACCTGGCGCACCATGTACGGCGGCGGCACCACCGACATCACCATCGACGAGAAGTCCACGACGACCCAACTTCAGAGCGAGTACGGCGTCGGCCGCATCTCCGTCGTCCGCGACGCCATGGCACTGCTGGAGCGAGCGGGCCTGGCCGCCAACGACGGCAACGGCACCTGGACCGTGTCCCGGAAACTGATCCGCCGCTCCGGCGACGGCGACATCCACAAGGTCATCGCCAAGCGCGCCACCTCGAAGGCCCCACCGCCGATGGTGACCCGCCGACCCGCCACCAAGCCGCAGCCGACCCAGGACACCCTGTTCTGACGGGGGCGGGCTCGCCGTCGCCAGGTGCGAGCAGGATCTCGGGCCTCAACCGATCAAGAACACCCCGTCCTGCGGATCGTTCGTAGACCGGTCACCGCCTGCCGATAGCAGGCGGGACCGCAAGCGAAAGTCCAGCAGAGAAGGCGCCATGTCGAGCCGACGCAAGCCCCGCAAGAACCGCAACAGCCTGCACTCCACCCCTCGGAACGCAGCCGCGCACGCCGACCGCGTCTACATGGAGCCGGTGCGCATGACGATCGAGGGTGAGGGCTACGACGTCGAGTTCGACATCGCCACCGCCCTGTACGCGATTGGCAGCGGAAGGGACTGCTGCACGAGTAGGTGACATCTGATCTGTGGTGCCGTGAGGCGCCGCTGGAAGGATGTTCACCGTGCCCAAGCCCTACCCCAAGGAGTTCCGCGACGACGTCGTGAACGTTGCTCGCAAC
>NZ_SPQP01000073.1 GCF_004571075.1 Blastococcus sp. TF02A-35 | reverse complement strand
AGTTGGACATCCAGCCAGGGACGAAGCCCGGAAGGGTCGAGTTTCTGCGCGTCCGCTCCTTGAGAACTCAACAGCGTGCCGAAAGTCAGTGCCAAGTAATACCCCGTGCCAGGGCTTTGTGCTCCTGGCTGGGATTCCTTTGGTTGATTGATATCGAGAGTGCTAGCTCTCGGTTCTCAGCCGCGATCAAATCATCTACGGAGAGTTTGATCCTGGCTCAGGACGAACGCTGGCGGCGTGCTTAACACATGCAAGTCGAACGGTGAACCCGCTTCGGTGGGGGATCAGTGGCGAACGGGTGAGTAACACGTGGGCAACCTGCCCTCAGCTCTGGGATAACTCCAAGAAATTGGGGCTAATACCGGATATGACTGCTGACCGCATGGTCTGGTGGTGGAAAGATTTATCGGCTGAGGATGGGCCCGCGGCCTATCAGCTTGTTGGTGGGGTCACGGCCTACCAAGGCGACGACGGGTAGCCGGCCTGAGAGGGTGACCGGCCACACTGGGACTGAGACACGGCCCAGACTCCTACGGGAGGCAGCAGTGGGGAATATTGCGCAATGGGCGAAAGCCTGACGCAGCGACGCCGCGTGGGGGATGACGGCCTTCGGGTTGTAAACCTCTTTCAGCAGGGACGAAGCGAAAGTGACGGTACCTGCAGAAGAAGCACCGGCCAACTACGTGCCAGCAGCCGCGGTAATACGTAGGGTGCAAGCGTTGTCCGGAATTATTGGGCGTAAAGAGCTCGTAGGCGGTTCGTCGCGTCGGCTGTGAAATCCCGAGGCTCAACCTCGGGCCTGCAGTCGATACGGGCGGACTTGAGTTCGGCAGGGGAGACTGGAATTCCTGGTGTAGCGGTGAAATGCGCAGATATCAGGAGGAACACCGGTGGCGAAGGCGGGTCTCTGGGCCGAAACTGACGCTGAGGAGCGAAAGCGTGGGGAGCGAACAGGATTAGATACCCTGGTAGTCCACGCCGTAAACGTTGGGCGCTAGGTGTGGGGCTCATTCCACGAGTTCCGTGCCGCAGCTAACGCATTAAGCGCCCCGCCTGGGGAGTACGGCCGCAAGGCTAAAACTCAAAGGAATTGACGGGGGCCCGCACAAGCGGCGGAGCATGTTGCTTAATTCGATGCAACGCGAAGAACCTTACCTAGGCTTGACATGCACGGAAATCCTCCAGAGATGGTGGGTCCGTAAGGGCCGTGCACAGGTGGTGCATGGTTGTCGTCAGCTCGTGTCGTGAGATGTTGGGTTAAGTCCCGCAACGAGCGCAACCCTCGTCCTATGTTGCCAGCACGTCATGGTGGGGACTCATAGGAGACTGCCGGGGTCAACTCGGAGGAAGGTGGGGATGACGTCAAATCATCATGCCCCTTATGTCTAGGGCTGCAAACATGCTACAATGGCCGGTACAAAGGGCTGCGATACCGCGAGGTGGAGCGAATCCCAAAAAGCCGGTCTCAGTTCGGATTGGGGTCTGCAACTCGACCCCATGAAGTTGGAGTCGCTAGTAATCGCAGATCAGCAACGCTGCGGTGAATACGTTCCCGGGCCTTGTACACACCGCCCGTCACGTCACGAAAGTCGGTAACGCCCGAAGCCGGTGGCCCAACCCTTGTGGAGGGAGCCGTCGAAGGCGGGATCGGCGATTGGGACGAAGTCGTAACAAGGTAGCCGTACCGGAAGGTGCGGCTGGATCACCTCCTTTCTAAGGAGCACTGGCCGCTTCCCTGGTGGGAGTGGTCCAGAGCCGCGCCCAGGCCGTGACGGCCCGTCATCTGCGACGGGCTGCGGGTGTCTGGGGTGGTGCTCGAGGGTGGAACGCTGACCAGTTCGGCCGGCAGCCTGGTGCTGCCCCTAGTACGGCCTGGTGTCTCCTGTGGAGGTGCTGGGTGGGGAACGGGGTGGGGTCGGGTGGGAGCTGGTCGTAGGCACGCTGTTGGGTCCTGAGGGAACGGGCGTCCGAGTGATCGGGCCTGTTGCTTCTGTCAGGGCCACCTGGGTCTCACATCACCACGGCGTCTGCGGGCGCAGCGTGGGTTTGGTGGGGCCGGTTCCGGTGGTGACTGGTCGTACGTTGAGAACTGCACAGTGGACGCGAGCATCTTCTGACTCTGTTTGCAGAGTTTGTTTGTAGGCCCGCTCATCTTGTCCTTCCGGGCTCGATGGGTGGGGTTTTTGTGTGGCCAAGTTGTTAAGGGCACACGGTGGATGCCTGGGCACCAGGAGCCGATGAAGGACGTAGGAGGCTGCGATAAGCCTCGGGGAGCTGTCAACCGAGCGTTGATCCGAGGATTTCCGAATGGGGGAACCCCGCACCAGTCATGTGGTGTGACCCGCGCCTGAACACATAGGGCGTGTGGAGGGAACGTGGGGAAGTGAAACATCTCAGTACCCACAGGAAGAGAAAACAACCGTGATTCCGTGAGTAGTGGCGAGCGAAAGCGGATGAGGCTAAACCGACCGCATGTGATAGCCGGCAGGCGTTGTGTGGTCGGGGTCGTGGGACAGTTCAGCTACCTCTGCCGGGGTGGCAGGGAGTCATAAAGATCTGTGTTAGTGGAAGGCCTCTGGAAAGGGTCGCCGTAGAGGGTGAGAGCCCCGTACACGAAAACTCAGGTCCTCCCGAGCTTGTTTCCCAAGTAGCACCGAGCCCGTGAAATTCGGTGTGAATCTGGCGGGACCACCCGCTAAGCCTAAATACTTCCTGGTGACCGATAGCGGACAAGTACCGTGAGGGAAAGGTGAAAAGTACCCCGGGAGGGGAGTGAAATAGTACCTGAAACCGTGTGCCTACAAGCCGTGAGAGCCTTAGGACTCCGGTCCGGGGTGATTGCGTGCCTTTTGAAGAATGAGCCTGCGAGTTAGCGGTACGTGGCGAGGTTAACCCGTGTGGGGTAGCCGTAGCGAAAGCGAGTCCGAACAGGGCGACATAGTCGCGTGCCCTAGACCCGAAGCCGAGTGATCTACCCATGGCCAGGTTGAAGCGCGGGTAAGACCGCGTGGAGGACCGAACCCACCAGGGTTGAAAACCTGGGGGATGAGCTGTGGGTAGGGGTGAAAGGCCAATCAAACTCGGTGATAGCTGGTTCTCCCCGAAATGCATTTAGGTGCAGCGTCACGTGTTTCTTGCCGGAGGTAGAGCACTGGATGGCTAATGGGCCCCACAAGGTTACTGACGTCAACCAAACTCCGAATGCCGGTAAGTGAGAGCGTGGCAGTGAGACTGCGGGCGATAAGGTTCGTAGTCGAGAGGGAAACAGCCCAGATCATCGGCTAAGGCCCCTAAGCGTGTGCTAAGTGGAAAAGGATGTGGGATCGCAGAGACAACCAGGAGGTTGGCTTAGAAGCAGCCACCCTTGAAAGAGTGCGTAATAGCTCACTGGTCAAGTGGTTCCGCGCCGACAATGTAGCGGGGCTCAAGCACACCGCCGAAGCCGTGGCATTCACATGTAGCCCGTCGGGCCCCTCGAGGGCCCGGCCAGGTGTGTGGATGGGTAGGGGAGCGTCGTGTGGCGGTCGAAGCGGCGGAGTGATCCAGCCGTGGACGCCACACGAGTGAGAATGCAGGCATGAGTAGCGAGAGGGGAGTGAGAACCTCCCCCGCCGGAAGACCAAGGGTTCCTGGGCCAGGCTAATCCGCCCAGGGTGAGTCGGGACCTAAGGCGAGGCCGACAGGCGTAGTCGATGGACAACGGGTTGATATTCCCGTACCCGCGAAGGAACGCCCATGCTGGACCCAGCGATGCTAACCGACCCAAACCGGTCGTCCCACTTGTGGGCCGGCTGGGAGTAGCTCGGGACCCGGACTGGTAGTAGGCAAGCGATGGGGTGACGCAGGAAGGTAGTCCTACCGGTGAGTGGTAGTACCGGTGCAAGGGTGTGGCCCGTGGGGTAGGCAAATCCGTCCCACATACAGGGTGAGGCCTGACGCATAGCCGAATGAGGCGAATGGGATGATCCTATGCTGCCGAGAAAAGCCTCTAGCGAGTTCCGAGCGGCCCGTACCCCAAACCAACTCAGGTGGTCAGGTAGAGAATACCGAGGCGATCGAGCGAACTGTGGTTAAGGAACTCGGCAAAATGCCCCCGTAACTTCGGGAGAAGGGGGGCCATCTGCTGTGAACCGCCTTGCGCGGGGCAGCGGTGGGTGGCCGCAGAGACCAGTGAGAAGCGACTGTTTACTAAAAACACAGGTCCGTGCGAAGTCGTAAGACGATGTATACGGACTGACGCCTGCCCGGTGCTGGAACGTTAAGGGGACGGGTTAGCCGCAAGGCGAAGCTCAGAACTCAAGCGCCAGTAAACGGCGGTGGTAACTATAACCATCCTAAGGTAGCGAAATTCCTTGTCGGGTAAGTTCCGACCTGCACGAATGGCGTAACGACTTCTCAGCTGTCTCAACCACAGGCTCGGCGAAATTGCACTACGAGTAAAGATGCTCGTTACGCGCGGCAGGACGGAAAGACCCCGGGACCTTTACTATAGCTTGATATTGGTGTTCGGTTCGGCTTGTGTAGGATAGGTGGGAGACTGTGAAGCGGGCACGCCAGTGTCCGTGGAGTCGCCGTTGAAATACCACTCTGGTCGAATTGGATGTCTAACCTCGGTCCGTGATCCGGATCAGGGACAGTGTCAGGTGGGTAGTTTAACTGGGGCGGTTGCCTCCCAAAATGTAACGGAGGCGCCCAAAGGTTCCCTCAGCCTGGTTGGCAATCAGGTGTCGAGTGCAAGTGCACAAGGGAGCTTGACTGTGAGACCGACGGGTCGAGCAGGAGCGAAAGCTGGGACTAGTGACCCGGCACTGGCATGTGGAAGCGGTGTCGCTCAACGGATAAAAGGTACCCCGGGGATAACAGGCTGATCTTCCCCAAGAGTCCATATCGACGGGATGGTTTGGCACCTCGATGTCGGCTCGTCGCATCCTGGGGCTGGAGTAGGTCCCAAGGGTTGGGCTGTTCGCCCATTAAAGCGGTACGCGAGCTGGGTTTAGAACGTCGTGAGACAGTTCGGTCCCTATCCGCCGTGCGCGTAAGAGACTTGAGAAGAGCTGTCCCTAGTACGAGAGGACCGGGACGGACGAACCTCTGGTGTGCCAGTTGTACCGCCAGGTGCACTGCTGGTTAGCTACGTTCGGCAGGGATAACCGCTGAAAGCATCTAAGCGGGAAGCTCGCTTCAAGATGAGGTCTCTCACCGGGTTAACCGGGTAAGGCCCCCGCCCAGACCAGCGGGTTGATAGGCCGGAAGTGGAAGCGCCGTAAGGTGTGGAGCTGACCGGTACTAACAGGCCGAGGGCTTGACCACACACACCCACATTCTCGGGCTCTGCAGGTCAAGGTCAGATAACAAGATTGTCACGCGTCCACTGTGCGGTTCT
Organism: Blastococcus sp. TF02A-35; assembly: GCF_004571075.1. GTDB lineage: Bacteria > Actinomycetota > Actinomycetes > Mycobacteriales > Geodermatophilaceae > Blastococcus. Next base: position 164 of record NZ_SPQP01000073.1, on the reverse strand, counting down.
GAACGCACGAACCAGTCCAGCAATGGTTCGTACATGTTCACAGAGTTACGGCGGCCATGGCGAGAGGGAAACGCCCGGCAACATTCCGAACCCGGAAGCTAAGCCTCTCAGCGCCGATGGTACTGCCCTGGAGACGGGGTGGGAGAGTAGGACGCCGCCGGACA
>NZ_SPQP01000072.1 GCF_004571075.1 Blastococcus sp. TF02A-35 | reverse complement strand
GATCTGCCGCGCTCGCCGGGGCCGCGGCCCTGTCCGACCGGCCCGCGGGTGCGCCGTGGCGGCGCACCAACTACGCCGGCCGGCCGGTGACGCTCCTCGGTGGCCCCGCGCTGGCGCTCGCGGCCACCGGCACCGCCGTCCTGGGCGCGCCCGCCGGCACCCGGGCCGCCGCCGCGGTGGTCGGCACCGTCTCCGGCCTCGTGGGCGGCTACGACGACCTCGCCGGCGCGCGGCCCGAGCAGGCGCGGGACAAGGGCCTCGCCGGGCACCTCCGCGCGCTGCGGGAGGGCCGGGTCTCGGCCGGGGCGGTGAAGGTCGCCGGCATCGGCGCGGCCGCGACGGCCGCCGCCGTCCTCACCCGCGGGCGCGGGAGGGGCGCGGTCGTCGACGGCGTGCTGACTACCGGCCTGGTGGCCGGCACCGCGAACCTGCTCAACCTGCTGGACCTGCGCCCGGGCCGTGCCGCGAAGGCCGGCGCGCTCGCGGCGGCTGCCGGCCTGGGCGGTCCCGCCGGCACCCTGGTGGCCGGGCCGCTCGGCGCCGGCCTCGCCGTGCTCCCCGCCGACCTGGGCGAGCGGGTCATGCTCGGGGACGCCGGCGCCAACGCCCTCGGCGCGCTGCTCGGCCTGCGCCTGGCGTCCGTTCCGTCGCGGGGCGCGCGGGCCGCAGCCCTCGCCGTGGTCACCGCGCTCACGCTGGCCAGCGAGAAGGTCTCCTTCACCCGGGTCATCGAGGCCACGCCGGGCCTGCGCGAACTGGACCGGCTCGGCCGCCTGCCCTCGTGAGCGGCCGCCAGCTGGCCCGCGGGGTGGCCGGTGCCGCGGCGCTGATCGCCGTGCTGACCGTGCTGGCCCGCCTCGCCGGCTTCGGGCGCACCCTGGTCTTCACCAACACCGTCGGACCGGGCAGCACCGGCGACACCTACCTGGCCGCCAACAACATCCCGAACATCGTCTTCGAGGTTGTCGCCGGCGGCGCGCTGGCCAGCCTCGTCGTCCCGATGCTCGCCGGCGGGATCGCCTCCGGCGACCGCGAGCAGGTGCGCCGGACGGCCTCGGCGCTCCTGGGCTGGACGCTGCTGGTCCTGACCCCGCTCGCGGTGCTGCTGGCGCTCTTCGCCGAGCCGGTGGCCCGCCTGCTCCTGGGCGGCGGGGCCGAGGCCGAGGTGCAGCTGGCCAGCCGGTTCCTGCTGGTCTTCGCCCCGCAGGTGGTTCTCTACGGCATCGGCATCGTGCTCACCGGCGTCCTGCAGGCCCACCGGCGCTTCGCCGGGCCGGCGATCGCGCCGCTGCTCTCCAGCGTGGTGGTGGCCGGCGCCTACCTCGTCTTCGCCGGCATGGGCGGCGGCCAGGGCGTCGACGACCTCAGCCGGCCCGCCGAGCTGGTCCTCGGCGTGGGGACGACGCTCGGCGTGGTGGCGCTGAGCCTGAGCCTGGTCCTGCCGCTGCGCGGGCTGCGCCTGGGGCTGCGTCCCACGCTGCGCTTCCCCGTCGGTGCCGCCCCCCGCGTGCGCCGCCTCGCGGTCGCCGGCGTGCTCACCCTGGCCAGCCAGCAGCTGGTGGCCGCCGTCGCGATCCGGCTGGCCAGCGACGCCCCCGACGGGACGCAGGTCGCCTACACCGCCGCGATGACGGTCTTCCTCCTGCCCTGGGCGGCGCTGGCGGTCCCGCTGGCCACCTCGGCGTACCCGGGGCTGGCCGAGCGGGCCGAGAGCGGCGACGAGCCCGGCTACCGGCGGGCGCTGGCCCCGGTCGCCGTCCTGACGGTGGCCGTCACCGCGGTCGCCGCCGCCGCGGTCCTCGCCTCAGCCGGCCCGCTCGCCAGGGTGTTCCTCGCCGGCGGGAGCACCGCCGAGGTGGCCGCCCTCCGGGACGCGGTCGTGGCCTTCATGCCCGGCCTGCCCGGCTACGGCCTGGTCGCCCTCCTGACCCGGGCGCTCTACGCCCGCGGGCTGTGGAAGGCGCCGACCGCGTGCGTCCTGGGCGGCTGGCTGCTGGCCGTGGCGGCCGACCTGGTGCTCGCCGCCGCCCTGCCGGCCGAGGACCGGGCCCTCGCCCTCGGCGCCGGGCACTCGATCGGCGTCACGGTGGCCGGCGCCGGCCTGCTCGCCGTCGTCGTCCGCGTCTCGGGCGGCGCCGCGCTGCACGGGCTGGGGCGCACGGGCCCGGCCGCCCTGCTCGCCGCCGCGCTGGGTGCCGCCGCGGGCCTCGCCGTCGCCCGGGCCCTCGGTGCCGACCCCGTGCCCGAGGGGGGCCTCCTGGGCACCCTGCTGGCCGGCGTGCTGGTCGGGGGGACCGTGCTCGTGGTCGCCGCGGCCGTCATGATGGGTGCGGCGCGCGGCCCCCTGACGCGCGCGATCGGCGAGCTGAGGTCGCCGGCCGAGCAGGAGGTGCGCGGTGGCTGAGCAGCCCCTGCTCGACCACCGGGTCACCGAGGTGCTGGCCACCAGCACCGGCGGGGTGGGCACCCACGTCCGGTCCGTCGTCCCGGCCCTCGTCTCGTCCGGGGCGGACGTCCAGGTCTGCGGCCCGCGGGCCACCGACGAGCTCTTCGGCTTCTCCGCCCGGGGCGCGCGGTTCACGCCCGTGGAGATCTCCGCCGGGCTGGCACCGGCCGCCGACGCCCGCGCGGTCGCCGCGCTGCGCGCCGCCCTCGCCGGCAGCGACGTCGTGCACGCCCACGGCCTCCGCGCCGGCCTGGTCGCTGCCGCGGCGCGCCGCCTGTCGGGGAGCCCGGCCCGCCTCGTCCTCACCCTGCACAACGCCCTCCCGGACGGGGGCGGGCTGCGCCGGCGCGTTCTGCAGCGGGCGGAGCGGGCCACCGTCCGCGCGGCCGACGTCGTCCTCGCCGCCTCCTCCGACCTGGCCGAGAACGCGCGCCGGCTCGGGGCCCGCGACGTCCGCCTCGCCCCCGTCTCGGCGCCGCCGCTGCCGCCGGCCACCCGGGCCCGCACCGAGGTGCGCGAGGAGCTCGGACTTCTCGACGACCGCGCGCTCGTCGTCGCGGTGGGCCGGCTGCACCCGCAGAAGGGCTACGACGTGCTGCTCGACGCCGTCGCCCGCTGGTCGGCCGACGTGCGCCTGCGGCCGGCGCCGCTGGTCGTGGTGGCCGGCGACGGCCCGCTGCACGACGAGCTCGCCGAGCGCATCCGGCGGGAGGTCCTGCCGGTGACCCTGCTGGGCCGCCGGGACGACGTCGCCGACCTGCTGGCCGCGGCCGACCTCTGCGTGCTGCCCTCCCGCTGGGAGGCCCGCTCGCTGACCGCCCAGGAGGCGCTGCGCTCGGGGACACCGCTGGTCGCCACCCGGACCGGTGGGCTGCCGGAGCTGCTCGGTGACGCCGCGGAGCTCGTGCCCGTCGGCGACGCCGCGGCCCTGGCCGAGGCCGTCGTCCGGGTGCTCTGCGACAGCGCGCACGCCGACGAGCTGAGCCGGCGCGGGCGGGACCAGGCCGCGGGCTGGCCCGACGAGGCGGCGACCGCGGCCCACCTGGTCTCCCTCTACCGCGAGCTCCTCGACGACCCGCGCCGGTCGCGGCCGTGAGCCGCGCGGGCCGCCGCGCCGTCGCGCTGCTCGGGTCGCTGCTCGCGCTGCTGGCCGTCCTCCCGTCGACGGCGAGCGCCGCGGAGGAGGCCGCCGTCGACCGGGTGGTCGTCGTCGGCATCCCGGGGCTCACCTGGGCCGACGTCGACCCGGGCACCACGCCCCAGCTGTGGGCGATGGCGGAGGGCTCGGCCATCGGCGCGCTGTCGGTGCGGGCCGCCCGCTCGACCAGCTGCCTGCTGGACGGCTGGGCCACGCTCGGCGCGGGGAACCGGGCCCGCTTCCCCGGCACCGACGAGGGGCTGCCGCCGGTGCCGCTGCCCACCCCGCCGGCGGAGCCGGGCGAGAACGGTGAGCAGCCGGACCCGCCGGCCGAGCCCCCGCTGGACACGTCGCTGACCCACTGCGGGCTGCAGGAGCGGGTCGCCGCCGTGGCCCTCGGCGACCCCGACGTCACCGTCTCCCGCATCGCGGAGGACCCGGGGACCGTCCGGTTCGGCGCCGAGCCGGGAGCGCTGGGCGCCCAGGTCGGCTGCGGGACGGCGGTCGGCCGGGCCGCCGCCCTCGCCGCGGCCGCGCCCGGGGTGCCGCTGACCTCGGTGGCCGCCGTGCCCACCGACCCGGCGGAGGTCGCGGACGCGCTCACCCGGTGCCCGCTGTCGCTGGTGTCGCTGGACCAGCTGACCGACGCGGGCCGGCCCGGGGCCGAGCAGACCGACGACGGGACCGAGTCCTTCCCGCGGACCGCGGCGCTGGGCCGGATCGACGACGCGCTGGGCCGCGTGCGGGCCGCGGTCGAGACGCTGCCCGGGCAGAGCCTGGTGCTGCTGGCCGGGATCTCCGAGGTCAACGACGGCCGCTCCCAGCTGCACGTCGGCATCGCCTCCGGACCGGGGTACGACGGTGGCTGGCTGGTCTCGGCCAGCACCGGCCGGGCGCCCTTCGTGCAGCTGATCGACCTGGCACCCACCGCGCTGCGGGCGCTGGGCCTGGACGTCCCGAGCTCGATGAACGGCCAGCCGCTGCGGGTCACCGGCGACCGGCCGGACCTCGCCACGGCCGTCACCGAGCTCGAGGAGACCAACACCGGCGCGGTCACCCACCACCGCAACACCGGCGCCTTCTTCTGGATGTTCGTCGCGGCCGGAGCGGTCGTCGTCGGCCTCGGGTACCTGCTCGCGCGGGCCGCCCGGGACCGCGAGCGACCGGCGGCCCGGCGGGTGGTGCGGTCGGTCTGCCTGCTCGTGGCGTCGCTGCCGGTCGCCACCTACCTCGCCGGGCTCTGGCCCTGGCAGCGTGCGGCATCGCCCCTCGGCGAGCTCGTGGCCGCCGTCGTCGTCGCCGACCTGGTGGTCACGGCCGTGGCGGTGCTGGGCCCGTGGCGGCGCCGGCGGCTCGGGCCGCCGCTGGCGGTCCTGGCGGTCACCCTCGGCACGCTGGTGGCCGACGTGCTCACCGGCTCGCACCTCGAGCTGGACGCGCCGCTCGGCTACGACGCGATCGTGGCCGGCCGGTTCACCGGCTACGGCAACCTCAGCTTCGGGCTGCTCTCGGTGAGCGCCCTGGCCGTCACGGCGGCGCTGGCCACCGCCGTCGGGCGGCGGGTCCCGGCGGCGCGGCGCGGCGCCGTCACGGGGGCGGTGGTGGTCACGGCCGGGGTGCTCGCGGTGGCCGTGATCGGGGCACCGCCGCTGGGCCGGGACTTCGGCGGCGTGCTGGCCGCCCTGCCCGGCTTCCTGCTCCTCGCGATGCTGCTGACCGGCAGGCGGGTGACGCCGGTCCGGCTGGCCACCCTGCTGGCTGCCGCGGTGGTCGCCGTCGGCTCGGTCGCCGTCCTGGACTGGACCCGGCCGGCGGGGGAGCGGACCCACCTGGGCCGGTTCGTCGAGCAGGTGCTGACCGGGGACGCGTGGACCGTCGTCAGCCGCAAGGCCGAGGCCAACGTCGGCATCCTGCTGAACAGCCCGCTGGCCTGGATGCTGCCGGTCGCCGGCGCGGCCGCCTACTGGCTGCTGCGGCGCGGCGGGCCGCTGCGCGGCCTCCCGGCGCGGCGGGGTCTCCCGGGGCGCGGCACCGCCGGGCTGCCCGACGACGACGGCGCCGTGCTGCGCGCCACCCTGCTGGCGACGGCGCTGAGCCTCACCATCGGCGCTGCCGTCAACGACTCCGGGGTGGCCCTCCCCGCCACCGCGGCCGCGGTGCTGGTGCCGTTGCTCGTGTGGCTGGTGAGCGGGCCGGGTGGTGCCCCCACCGGAAAGGGGCAGACGACGGGTGGCGCTCCCCACTCCGGCCCGGCGGACGGCGCAGACCGTGTTACGGTCGTCTCCCGTGGGTCGACCGTCTGGAACACGTGATCACGGGCTCTTGCACAACTCCCAGCCGACGAAGTTCGTCTTCGTCACCGGCGGTGTTGTGTCCTCTCTCGGCAAGGGGTTGACCGCCAGCTCGCTGGGCGCCCTCCTCGCCAGTCGAGGACTGAGGGTCACCATGCAGAAGCTGGATCCCTACCTCAACGTGGACCCCGGGACGATGAACCCGTTCCAGCACGGCGAGGTGTTCGTCACCGAGGACGGCGCGGAGACCGACCTCGACATCGGGCACTACGAGCGGTTCCTCGACACCGACCTCTCGGGCCGGGCGAACGTCACGACCGGCCAGGTCTACTCCGACGTGATCGCCAAGGAGCGGCGCGGCGAGTACCTCGGTGACACGGTGCAGGTCATCCCGCACATCACCAACGAGATCAAGGCCCGCATCATGGCGGTGGCCGAGACCGACGAGCGCATCGACGTCGTCATCACCGAGATCGGCGGCACGGTCGGCGACATCGAGTCGCTGCCTTTCCTCGAGGCCGCCCGCCAGGTCCGGCACGAGATCGGCCGGGACAACTGCTTCTTCCTGCACATCTCGCTGGTGCCCTACATCGCGCCGTCGGGCGAGCTGAAGACCAAGCCGACGCAGCACTCGGTCGCCGCCCTGCGCAGCATCGGCATCCAGCCCGACGCGGTGGTCTGCCGGTCCGACCGGGACCTCAACGAGGGCATCAAGCGCAAGATCGGCCTGATGTGCGACGTCGACGCCGAAGGCGTCATCTCCTGCCCCGACGCGCCGTCGATCTACGACATCCCGAAGGTGCTGCACCGCGAGGCCCTGGACGCCTACGTCGTCCGCCGGCTCGGGCTGCCGTTCCGCGACGTGGACTGGACGGTCTGGGGCGACCTGCTCGACCGCGTCCACGCGCCGAAGCAGACCGTCACGATCGCGCTGGTCGGCAAGTACATCGACCTGCCCGACGCCTACCTGTCGGTCACCGAGGCCCTGCGCGCCGGCGGCTTCGCCCACCGCAGCCGGGTGCAGATCCGCTGGGTGCAGTCCGACGAGTGCGAGACCCCCGAGGGCGCGGAGAAGGCGCTCGCCGGCGTCGACGGCGTCTGCATCCCGGGCGGCTTCGGCGTGCGCGGCATCGAGGGCAAGCTCGGCGCCATCCGGTTCACCCGCACCAACGGCATCCCGACCCTGGGGCTGTGCCTGGGCCTGCAGTGCATGGTCATCGAGTACGCGCGCAACGTCGCCGGGCTGGAGAAGGCCAACTCCGCGGAGTTCGACCCTGAGACCCCCGACGCGGTCATCGCGACCATGGCCACCCAGGTCGACGTCGTCGCCGGCCGCGGGGACATGGGCGGCACCATGCGCCTGGGCAGCTACCCGGCCGCGCTGCAGCACGGCTCCGTGGTCGCCGGCGTGTACGGCTCCACCGACATCACCGAGCGGCACCGGCACCGCTACGAGGTGGCCAACGCCTACCGCGACCGGCTCAGCGAGGCCGGCCTGGTGTTCTCCGGGACCTCGCCCGACGGCACGCTGGTCGAGTTCGCGGAGCTGCCGAAGGAGACCCACCCGTTCTTCGTGGGCACCCAGGCGCACCCGGAGCTGAAGAGCCGCCCGACCCGCCCGCACCCGCTGTTCGCCGGGTTCGTGCAGGCGGCCGTGGACTACTCCGAGGCGACCCGCATCCCGGTGCCGATGGATGAGCCGGAGAAGGTCGGCATCTGAGATGGGTGACGACCCGGCCCCGCACGAGTACCGCGTCCTCGACAGCGAACTGCTCCACGAGGGCCGGGTCATCTCCCTGCGCCGCGACACCGTCGCGATGCCGGGGGGAGGGGACAGCGTCCGCGAGGTGGTCCGCCACCCGGGCGCCGTCGCCGTCGTCGCCCTGGACGACGAGGACCGGGTGGTGCTGCTCCGGCAGTACCGGCACCCCGTCGGCCAGTACCTCTGGGAGCTGCCGGCCGGGCTCCGCGACGCCGACGGCGAGCCGCCCCTGGAGACCGCGAAGCGGGAGCTGGCCGAGGAGGTCGAGCTCGCCGCCGGGCGCTGGTCGCTGCTCACCACGCACTACAGCAGCCCGGGGTTCTGCGACGAGATGGTGCTGGTCTACCTCGCCGAGGACCTCTCGCCCGTCGGGCGCCCCGAGGGCTTCGAGGTGGAGCACGAGGAGCTCGACATGACCGTCGAGCGGGTCCCGCTCGCCGATGCCGTCCAGCGCGTCTTCGACGGCGGGGTCCGCAACGCCGCCGCCGTCGTCGGCCTGCTGGCCGCGGCCCAGGCGCGGGCCACGGCCCCGGCCCTGCGGCCGGTCGACGCGACCTGAGGCCGGCGGCTCACCGCGCCGTCGCGCCGCTCCCCGTGGCGGCCGGCAGCCGGAGC
>NZ_SPQP01000071.1 GCF_004571075.1 Blastococcus sp. TF02A-35 | reverse complement strand
TAGGCCTCGCCGCGGCGCACAAGCAGGAGCGTATCGCCTTGTGCGCTCACACGGGCATCAAAGGCCTTTTCTGGCTTTTCCACTTCTTTCTCCAGTCGCTATCAAACTTCAACGATGCACGGGCGGGCGGCCACGGCCACCGGCCGGCGGGCGGCCGGCGCCTCCGCCACCGGTGCTGCGGGTGCGGACGGTGGGCGGCCGGCGGACCGAACCGGACCGCGGCGCGACGGGCGAGGTCTCGTCGTGGCTGGGCACGAGCACACCCCTTCCTGGACTGTCATGGGCGCCGGGCACCTGCCCGGACGCGGTGGAGCGTCTTCAGCTGTGGGGCGGGACGGGCCCGCCAGGCCGCCGGCCCCGTCCCGCGGGACCTGGCCGGCCGGCCGGTTACTTCTCCGTCGCCGCCCGGCGGCGCCCGCGCCGGGGCTGGCGCCCCGGCTCCGGCTCGGCGCCGAGGACGTAGGAGCAGTCGAGGTGGTTCCAGCCGCAGCTGCGGCACACCTCGACCCGGTACACGGAGAACTCGTCCTGGGTGCGGTCCATGCGGGCGAGCTCGACCTCCGTCTTGGCCTGGCCGGCCACCGGACCGAGGTGGTCGCCGTACACGTAGCTCACCAGCGTCAGGCGGTCCTTCCGGCAGACCGGGCACGCGACGTCGGTGGGCTGCCCGTGGTACTTGGCGGCCCGGGAGAGGTAGGGACTGGCGTCGCAGACCTCGAACAGACCGGTGCGCCCCGCGTGCACGTCGGCGAGGACGGCTCGCCGCTGCAGCGAGTAGTCCACGACGGATCGACGTCCGGGCACGGCCGCCAATGTACGCACGGCGCGTCGCGGATGGGGTCTCCCCTGCGGCGACACCCGTCGCGCTGAGCACACCAGTCCCGACCGTCCCGGGTCGTGCGGCCATGCGGGGCCGATGTATCGTGCCGATACATCGATCTGGAGACGACGGGAGGGCGACGTGCTCGAGTTCGCCATCCTCGGCCTGCTGCACCAGTCGCCGATGCACGGCTACGAGCTGCGCAAGCAGCTCGCGGCGGTCCTCGGCGGGCTGCGCAGCATCTCCTACGGCTCGCTGTACCCCGCGCTGCGGCGGATGCAGGCGGCCGGGCTGATCTCCACCGATGAGCCCACGCCGCGTGCCCTGCTGCCGGCCGACGCACCACGCCTGACCGGGCGGCGCGGGAAGGTGGTCTACACGATCACCGCGGAAGGCAAGGAGCGCTTCCACGAGCTGGTCGGGCAGACCGGCCCGGAGGCCTACGACGACGGCGGTCTCTTCGGGGTCCGCCTGGCGTTCTTCCGCCACACGGCCCGCGACGTGCGGCTGCGGATCCTCGAGGGCCGCCGCCGCACCGTCGAGCGGCAGCGGGAGGGTCTGCGGGCCTCGCTGGCCCGTACCCGTGAACGGCTCGACCGCTACACCCTCGAGCTGCAGCGCCACGGCCTGGACTCGGTGGACCGCGAGGTCCGCTGGCTGTCCGAGCTGATCGACAGCGAGCGCCGGCAGGCGTCGGAGCCGTCGTCGGAACGCCGGGGGGACGACGGCGGCTCGCCCGAGCCGTCGCAGGACCCGCCGGGCACCACCTGAACGAGGCGGCAGGGCCCTGCCCCGCCGTCAGTCATCACCGGACCGCTCGCGGTTCACGTACACCGGACCAACGGTCCAGGGATAAGGAGAGTCATGGGATCGGTCAAGGTCGCCATCGTCGGCGTCGGTAACTGCGCCGCCTCGCTCGTGCAGGGCGTCCACTACTACCGCGACGCCGACGAGACGGGCTCGGTGCCCGGGCTCATGCACGTCCGGTTCGGCGAGTACCACGTCTCCGACATCGAGTTCGTCGCCGCGTTCGACGTCGACGCGAAGAAGGTCGGCCGCGACCTGTCCGAGGCCATCGTGGCCAGCGAGAACAACACCATCTCGATCTGCGACGTCCCGCCGCTCGGCGTGACCGTGCAGCGCGGCACCACCCTCGACGGCCTGGGCCGGTACTACCGGGAGACCATCGAGGAGTCCGACGAGCAGCCGGTCGACGTCGTGGCCGCCCTGCGGGACTCCGGCGCCGACGTGCTCGTCTGCTACCTCCCCGTGGGCTCGCAGCAGGCGGCGGAGTTCTACGCGCAGGCCGCGATCGACGCCGGCGTCGCCTTCGTCAACGCGCTGCCGGTCTTCATCGCCGGCACCAAGGAGTGGGCGGACAAGTTCACCGCCGCCGGTGTGCCGATCGTCGGTGACGACATCAAGAGCCAGGTCGGCGCCACCATCACCCACCGCGTGCTCGCCAAGCTCTTCGAGGACCGCGGCGTGCAGCTGGACCGCACCATGCAGCTCAACGTGGGCGGCAACATGGACTTCAAGAACATGCTCGAGCGCGAGCGCCTGGAGTCCAAGAAGATCTCCAAGACCCAGGCCGTCACCAGCCAGGTCGACCGGGACATGGGCAAGGACAACGTCCACATCGGCCCCTCGGACCACGTGCCGTGGCTCTCGGACCGCAAGTGGGCCTACGTCCGGCTCGAGGGCCGCGCGTTCGGCGACGTCCCGCTGAACCTGGAGTACAAGCTCGAGGTCTGGGACTCCCCGAACTCGGCCGGCATCATCATCGACGCCGTCCGCGCCGCGAAGATCGCCAAGGACCGCGGCATCGGTGGCCCGATCCTGTCGGCGTCCTCGTACTTCATGAAGTCGCCGCCGGTGCAGTACAGCGACAGCGAGGCCCGCGACGCCGTCGAGGCGTTCATCAAGGGCGACGTGGAGCGCTGACCGCAGCGCCCGGGTGACCGACAGGGCCCGCATCTCCTCCGGGGATGCGGGCCCTGTCGCGTTTCCTGCCCGGGATGGGGGGCGACGCTCCCTAGGCTCCCGGCATGCCCGCCCGCCGTCCGCTCGCCCTGCGCGCGGGCACGGCCGCGCTCGTGGTGCTCGCCCTCGCCGGCTGCTCCACGGACGAGCGCTCCCCGGGTGAGCCGATCACCGCCGACGAGGCGGAGGTGCTGGCCGAGCTGCTGCACCGCAACCACGAGGAGGGCGGCGCGGACTTCGTCGTCACCGTCCCCTTCGGCGACGACGCGCTGCTCACGCTCACCGGCGAGGTGGACTTCCGCCGCGGCGCCGGCCGGGCCCAGGCCGTCACCGTCGCCGACGACGAGGAGCGCGACACCCGCACGCTGTTCTTCGACCGCGACGAGCTGTGGGCCGGCGACGTCCCGGGGCTGCCGGAGGCGCTGGCCGCCGACGGGGCGCGCGAGGCCGTCTACCTGCGCCGCTCGCTGCCGGTCGACCCCGAGGACCCGGAGCTGCTCGACGTCCTCGTGGAGATGCTGCTCAACCTGGCGCAGCCGGAGGCCGACGACCCGGAGCTCTTCCTCGACGGCCCCTACCGCTGGCACGCCGAGCAGCCGATCGACGGCCGGCCGACGACGGTCTACCGCCTCCGGGAGGGGCGCACGGTCGCGGTCGACGCGGGCGACCAGACGCTGGTGCAGTACCGCGCCACGCTGCCCGACAGCGGCCTGGACGTGACGTTGACGCTGGCTGAGCACGGGACGCGGCGGGTGGCGCTGCCTAGCGACGACGAGGCGGCGGCCGCGGCGGACCACCCGGCGGTGGCGGCGGCGTTCGGCATCTGAGCGGGCCCGCAGAGGGGCCTGGAGACAGTGGGAGAGGGCGGCCTCTTCCCCAGACCGCCCTCTCCCGACGTCCTTCCTACCAGACCGCGGGCGATCGCGCTGCCCCTCGGCGCGACGCGCCGCGAATCAGTTCGCGGCGGGGTCGGCCGGGGCGGTGGAGAGCACCGCGAGGCGGCCGGACTGGCGGCCCATCACCTGGCGCCAGAGCTGCGGGCCGGACAGCTCGCTGAGCACGTCCCCCGGCCGGCTGGGCACGCACGCCCACGCCCCCTCGGCGATCTCGCCGGCCAGCTGGCCGGGGGACCAGCCGGCGTAGCCGGCGAACACGCGCAGCCCGCTGAGCCGGTCGGCCAGCACCTCGGGGTCGGCGTCGAGGTCGACCAGGTGGACGTCGCCGGCCACCGGGCGCAGCCCCGCCTCGACGTCCGCCTCGTCGGCGGTGGCCAGGCACAGCGCGGTGTCGGTCTCGCACGGGCCGCCCACGTGGAAGACCCCCGGGTCCACGGCCAGGTCGCACCAGCCGGGCAGGACGTCGCGGATCTCCACCTGGCTCGGCCGGCCGAGGACGACGCCCAGGGTGCCGGTGTCGGAGTGGTCGAGGACGAAGACGACGGTCCCGGCGAACGTGGGGTCCTGCAGCGACGGCATGGCGACGAGCAGGCTGCCCGCGCTCACGTCGTCGAGGCAGCCGATCGACAGCGCGGGGACCGCGCGCGCACGCCGGCGGCCGGTCGCGGGCCGGGTGGGCGGACCGGACTCTGGATCGGGCGACGCGGGCACCGGAGACATCCTCCCCAGTGTGCCCCACCGAGCGGCCCCGGGTACGGGTCGCGGGCGCGGCCATAGGCTGGCCGCGTGGCGGGGGCCGGGACGACGACGCGCGGCCTGCTCGCCCGTCCCGACTTCCGCCGGCTGCTCGGCACGCGGCTGTCCAGCCAGTTCGGTGACGGCGTCCTGCAGGCGGCGCTCGCCGGCACGGTGCTGTTCAACCCGCAGCGGGCCGCCGACCCGGTCGACGTCGCCGCCGGGTTCGCCGTCCTCCTGCTGCCCTACTCCCTCGTCGGACCGTTCGCCGGGGTGCTGCTCGACCGCTGGAGCCGCCAGCAGGTGCTGCTGAGGGCCAACCTGGTGCGCGCGGTCCTGGTGGTGGCGGTGGCCGCGACGGTCCTCGCCGGTGTCCAGGGGCTGCCCTTCTACGCCGTCGGGCTGCTGGTCTTCGCCGTCAACCGGTTCGTCCTCGCCGCCCTCTCGGCCGGGCTGCCGCACACCACCGACGAGGGGTCGCTGGTGCCGGCCAACGCGCTGTCGACGACGTCGGGCGCCGTCGCCACGGTGGCCGGCGGAGGCGTGGCCCTGGTGCTGCTCCCGCTGACCGGCTCCGGGGATGCCGGCTACGCCGCCCTGGCGCTGTCCGCGGCGCTGCCCTACCTGGCTGCCGCCGCCGTGGTGTCCGGCTTCGCCCGGGCCCACCTGGGGCCCGACGACCGGACGCGCAGCACCGGCCCGACGGCCGCGCAGGTGCTCGCCGGCATGGTCTCCGGGGCGCGGCACGCGTGGCGGGACCGTCCGGTGCGGGCGGCGCTCACGGCGATCACGCTGCACCGGTGCTGGTTCGGGGTGCTCACGCTGATGGCGCTGCTGCTCTACCGGAACACCTACACCGAGGGGACGGGCCTGTTCGCCGGCGGCCTCACCGGCCTGGGCCAGATGGTGGCCGCCGGTGCCGTCGGCACGCTGAGCGCGGCGGCGGTGACCCCGCCGGTCGTGGCGCGGGTCGGCACGCGGCGGTGGACCGCCCTCCTGCTGGTCACCGGCGGGGTGTCCCAGCTCGGCCTCGGCCTCCTCCTGCAGCCCCCGGCGGCGGTGGCCGCCGGCTTCCTGCTCGGGTTCGTGGGCCAGGGCGTGAAGATCTGCGTGGACGCCACGCTCCAGGAGCGGGTGGACGACGGCCACCGCGGCCGGGCGTTCTCCGTCTACGACACCCTGGTCAACGTCGGCTACGTCCTCGCCCTGGTCGGGACGGCCTTCGCGCTGCCGGGGTCGGGCGTCTCGACGCCGCTGCTGGTCCTCGTCGGCGCGGGGTACCTGGTCACCGCCGCGCTGCACGCCGGCATGACCCGCCGCTGACCGCGGAGCAGCGTCCCAGCTCCGCGGACGTCAGAGCTCGGGGACGCAGGGCCCCGCGCCGAGCACGGCCAGCCCGGTGAGGTCGCCCGCGGCGAAGTCGGTCACCGACCGCCGCGCCTCGGGGTACATCAGCTCGTCGTCGTCGTCCACGTGCGCCAGCCCGACCAGGTGGCCGAGCTCGTGCAGCACGATCCCCCGGACGACGGCCGCGCCGTTGCGGCCCTCGAGGATCTCCGCCAGCTGCGGGGCGTCCAGGCTGACCGTGCCCGTCACGAACACCTTCGGACCGTCGCCGAGGGAGACCGCGGAACTGCCCGCCTGGCCCACGACGTCTCCGGCCAGGGCAGGGTTCTCCGCCTCGGTCTGCCAGCCGATCAGGACCGGCACCCAGGCGTCCCCGTAGCGGTCGGGCTGGAAGACCGCCCGGTCGTCGGCGAGCGGCTCGTCGGTGTAGCCGTCGAAGGTGAACTGCAGGCCGGTGACCTGCGAGATGCGGATGAGGGCCTCGCGGACGAGGTCCTCGCCGCCGGCGGGCGCCCCGTCCGGGCGCAGCACGTAGTGGATGGTGCGGCAGGGGTCGTAGGTCACCGGGGTGACGCCGTCGTCCTGCAGCGTGGTGAAGCCGTGCGCGCCGCCGACCGGCGGGGGGAGCGGGGGGCGACCGAGGGGGACCACCCTGCCGCTGGGCGTCGGACGGTCCGACGGCCGGGCGGGGGGAGAGGTCGCCGGGGCCTCGGGCGTGGCGACGGCGGAGGACCGCGGGGCCTCCCGGCCCCACGGCAGCTCGGCGGGGTCGACGAAGGTGACGGCGCCGGCCACGGCGGCCGCCACCAGCAAGCTGCCCCAGAGACCCCACCGCCGACGGCGACGGGGCGGCGCGGCACCGCGCCACGGCTCCGGGCCGGTGGTCAGCCCGGCCGCCTCGTCCACCACCCACTGGGGGACGCGGCCGGACGGGGATGCGGGCAGGCGGGGCTCGTCGTCGCTCGGGTCCCGCGGGTGCACGACAGAATTGTCGGCACCGGCGCCCGGTTTCTGCAGCCGGCCGCCGAGGCGCCGCGCTCAGCCCGCGCGCTCGGCCCACCAGGCGCGCAGGGCGGCCTCGGCGTCGGCGGGGTCCAGCGGCCCGCGCTCCAGGCGCAGGTCCTTGAGGAACCGCCAGGCGGCGCCGACCTCCGGGCCGGGGCCCAGCCCGAGGATCTCCATGATCGCGTTGCCGTCGAGGTCGGGACGGACGCGGGCGAGGTCCTCCTGCTCCGCGAGCTCGGCGATCCGCTGCTCCAGGGAGTCGTAGGTCGCCGAGAGGGCGGCCGCGCGGCGCTTGTTGCGCGTCGTCGAGTCCGAGCGGACGAGCTTGTGCAGGCGGGGGAGCAGGTCACCGGCGTCGGTGACGTACCGGCGCACCGCCGAGTCGGTCCACTCCCCCTTCCCGTAGCCGTGGAACCGCAGGTGCAGGAAGGTCAGCCGGGCGACCGACTCCACGACCTCCTTGGGGTAGCGCAGCGCCGTGAGCCGCTTGCGGACCAGCTTCGCGCCGACCACCTCGTGGTGGTGGAAGGAGACCCGGCCCCGCGGCTCGTGCCGGCGGGTGGCCGGCTTGCCGATGTCGTGGAGCAGCGCCGCCAGCCGGAGCACGAGGTCCGGCGACGGCGCCTCGGCGTCGGCCTTCTCCAGCTCGATCGCCTGGTCGAGCACGGTGAGGGAGTGGGTGTAGACGTCCTTGTGCTGGTGGTGCTCGTCGATCTCCATCCGCAGCGCGGAGAGCTCGGGCAGCACGACGTCGGCCAGGCCGGTGGCGACGAACAGCTCCAGCGCGGCGCGCGGCGAGTCCTGCAGCAGCGTCTTCGACAGCTCTGCCTGCACCCGCTCCGGGGTGATGCGGGAGAGCTCGCCGGCCAGGGCGGTCATGGCCTCGACCACCTCGTCGACCGGCGTGAGCCCGAGCTGGGCGACGAACCGGACGGCGCGCAGCATCCGCAGCGGGTCGTCCTTGAAGGACTCGACCGCCGTGCCGGGGGTGCGCAGGCGCCGGGCGAGGAGGTCGCCCAGACCGCCGAAGGGGTCGGTCACCGTGCGGTCGGGCCCCAGGCTGACCGCCATCGCGTTCACCGTGAAGTCGCGGCGCACCAGGTCGTCGAGGAGCGAGTCGCCCCACGCCACCTCGGGGTTGCGGGACTCGCGGTCGTAGCGGTCGGCGCGGAACGTGGTGATCTCCACGCGGACGCCGTCGATGTCGGCGCCCACCGTGCCGAAGGCGATGCCGGTGTTCCACGTGGAACGAGCCCACCCGCGGAGCAGGCCGAGCACCTGCTCCGGGCGCGCGTCGGTGGTGATGTCGAGGTCCCCGGGCACCCGGTCCGAGCCGGCGCCGGCCGCGAGCAGGGCGTCGCGCACGGAGCCGCCGACCAGGTGCGCCTCGTGGCCGGCCGCGGCGAAGCGCTCGCCCAGCTGGGTGAGCACGGGCGAGAGGTCGACGAGGCGCCGGACGGTCTCCTGGACGGCCGCCGGCACGGGCTCGGGCGCCAGACGACGCGGCAGCTGCTCGGACACGACGAGCCAGAGTAGTGCGCCGCACGTGCGCCCCCTGCCACCGCTGCGGCACCGCCTGCCCGGCAGCTCGCAGCGGCCTCCTCGCTCGTTCCTCGCTGCGATGCTCCCTGAGCTGTCCCCGGCTCGGTCCAGGGTCCGGCTCCGCGCTCAGGTCCGCTCCTCGCTCGTTCCTCGCTGCGATGCTCCCTGAGCTGTCCCCGGCTCGGTCCACGGTCCGGCTCCGCGCTCAGGTCCGCTCCTCGCTCGTTCCTCGCTGCGATGCTCCCTGAGCTGTCCCCGGACTCGCGCTACCCTCCTGACATGGCGGGGATGGGCGGGCGAGCGCGCCCGGGCCGCCGGCTTCGCAGGGTCGACGAGACCTCAGCCGGGGGCCTGGTGGTCGCCGACGACGGCGTGACCGGGCCCCGTGCCGCCCTGATCGGCCGCACCGACCGCCGCGGCCGCCTGCTCTGGTCCCTGCCCAAGGGCCACATCGAGGCCGGCGAGACGCCGGAGGACACCGCCGTCCGCGAGGTCGCCGAGGAGACCGGGATCATCGGCGAGGTCGTGGCGCCGCTCGGCATCATCGACTTCTGGTTCGTCGCCGAAGGCCGGCGCGTGCACAAGACGGTGCACCACTTCCTCCTGCGCGCGATCGGCGGCGCGCTGTCCGACGCCGACGTCGAGGTCACCGAGGTGGCCTGGGTCCCCCTGGAGGAGCTGAGCACCCGGCTGGCCTACGCCGACGAGCGGGCGCTCGTGGAGCGCGCGCCCGGACTCCTGGCCGACAGCGCGTGACGCGGCCGGCTGCCGCCCGCGCCGGCGGCCGCCCCGCCGCCGAGGCCGCCGCACGGCCGGGAGATC
>NZ_SPQP01000070.1 GCF_004571075.1 Blastococcus sp. TF02A-35 | reverse complement strand
GGGGGGGGGGGGGGGGGGGGGGGGGGGGGGGGGGGGGGGGGGGGGGGGGGGGGGGGGGGGGGGGGGGGGGGGGGGGGGGGGGGGGGGTAGCGTGCCGTCCGGCGCAGCACGAGGCGAGGAGGGGCACGGGTCCATGGCCGGCACGCGCACCCGGGACGGCCGGCGCTTCGGCTCCCAGGACGACCGCCCGACCACCGCGGAACGGGTCCTGCGCGGTGTCGGCCTCACCGCGGCCGTGCTGGCGTTCATGGTCGGGGTGTTCGTGCTGCCGATCCAGTTCATCGACTCCCGGCTGTCCGCCATGGTGGAGGCGATCGATAGCGCCGGCATCGCCCCGTACCCGGCGCTGGGGATCGAGCAGCGGGTCGAGGAGGACCGCTACGGCTACGGCGTCGAGGAGCTCGTGGCCACCTACCGGGACGACGACGGCGAGGTCGTCACCGCGCAGCTCCACCGCTTCGGCCAGCTCCGGGTCGTGCGCGAGGAGGAGGGCTGGCAGGTGATGCCCGACGGCCCCGGGCGCGAGATCTACGTGACCCCGGACGGCCGCGACGGGTTCCTCGCCGAGGACTACCGGGACATGCTGAGGAACGAGGACGAGGTCATCTACCTCGCGGGCGACGCGTGGGTCGCTGGCTGGGCCGCGATCGGCCTGGTCGCGCTGGGCGCCCGTTCGGTCCTCCGGCTCCGCCGCGGGGTCGTCGGCGCCGGCGGGGCGGCCCTGGCTCCGGCGCTGTACTGCCTCGGTGCCGTCGCGCTCGTCGCCCTGGGATGGGCCGTCTCGTTCCCCCTGGGAGCCGGCTTCTGAGCCGGGCGGCTCAGAAGTCCTTCCTGAGCCGCATCCGCAGCGGGCGGCCGTCGGGGTCGACCAGCAGACGGTAGACCGGCGTCGCCCAGAGGCGGGTGAGCCGGGACAGCCGCTCCGGCCGGTGCGGCCGGAGCCGGCCCGGCGGTCGGGGACCGCGCCGACCGCCCGCGTGCCACTCGGCCAGGGCGGCGGCGCGGGACGTGAGCGTGGCGACGAACCGCTCGGGGTCCAGCAGCAGGTCGTCCTCGCCGCCGTCGGGATCGAGGTCGAGGTGCTCGCGCGCCAGCTCCAGCCGCAGGTCCCGGGCGAGGGTCCGCGCACCGACGCCGGTACCCGATGGGTCACGCGGCTCGCGGGCATCGCGCGTGGTGTCCAGCACCGCGGTGGACAGCTCGCTGTCGTGCGTCCACGACCGGCGGTTGAAGTTGTCGCTGCCGATGCTGGCCCACACGTCGTCGACGACGCACACCTTGGCGTGCACGTACACCGGCGTACCGGCGTGGTTCTCCACGTCGAAGACGTGCACCCGCTCGTCGCCGCCCGCCCGCACGCACATGTCGATCGCCTGCCTGCGGCCGACGTACTGCGGTGTCGCGTTGAACGCGCCCTCCTGGTCCGGGATCCGGGGGACGACCACCACCAGGTGCAGCTCGGGGTTGCTCGCCAGTGCCTCCGCGAAGAGCTGGGCCACCTCGCCGGACCACATGTACTGGTCCTCCAGGTAGATGAGCCGCCGCGCCCGGCGCACCGCCTTGGAGTAGCCCCGCGCCACCGAGCGCTCCCCACCGGGGGCGAAGTCGTAGGGCGGCCGGATCGCGGGATAGGTGCGCAGGGTCTGCACCAGGTGCGGCCCGCACTCGGGCGGGGGTGGCAGCTGCGGCGGCAAGGGCGGTGGGTCGAGGCGGGCGTGCCGCAACCGGTCCCGCACCCAGGCCAGCGGGTTGCCCGAGTCGGCGTTGGTCGGGTCCTCCCAGCGTTCCCGGAACACCGTGTCGAGCACGTGCACGGCCGGCCCGCGCAGCTCGAGCTGCACGTCGTGCCACGGCGGGTGCTCCCCGTAGGCCGAGGACATCGCGACCGACTGCGGGTCGCCCTCGTGCGCGGCGTCGTCCCGGCGGCTGTGGCACAGGTCGATGCCGCCGGCGAACGCGACGTCGCGCGAGGGGTCGTCCCGGTGCCGCAGGACGACGAACTTCTGGTGGTGGCTGCCCGCGCGGCGCACCCGCTGGTCGAGCACCACCTGGCCGCCGTCCTCCTCGACATCCCGGTCCAGCGACCGGTTCTCCCGGGCCGAGAAGGACATCGCGTCGATGTGCGAGCGCCACACCAGCCCGCGCACGCACACCCCGCGGAGCAGGGCCTGCTCGAACAGCTCGGCCACGGTGGGCCCGTCCGGGCGGAGCCGCTCGTCGGGGTCGCCGCGCCAGTCGGTGAACCAGAGGTGGTCGCCCTCGCCCAGCGCCCCGACCTCCTCGACCAGCCGGTCGAAGTACGTCGCGCCGTGCACCAGCGGCCGGACGAGGTTCCCCGACGTCCACGCCGGCAGCGCCGTCGCCGGGTTGCCGCGCTCCTCGGAGGTCAGCAGCCACTGCGACGGGTCGTCCACCGGGTGATCACATCCGACCGCTCTGCGGGACGCAACCGCCGGTGCAGCCCGCCGCATCGGTAACCTCATGTCCCGTGGCCCTCGTCGTCCAGAAGTACGGCGGCTCCTCCGTCGCCTCCGCAGAGCACATGAAGCGTGTCGCCGAGCGGATCGTCGCCGCGAAGAAGAACGGCGACGACGTCGTCGTGGTCGTCTCCGCGATGGGCGACACGACCGACGAGCTGCTCGACCTGGCCAGCCAGATCACCGACGACCCGCCCGGCCGCGAGCTCGACATGCTGCTCACCGCCGGCGAGCGGATCTCGATGGCGCTGCTGGCCATCGCCATCTCCGAGCACGGCTACGAGGCCCGCTCCTTCACCGGCTCGCAGGCCGGCGTCATCACCACGTCCAGCCACGGCAAGGCGCGGATCATCGACGTCACGCCCGGCCGGCTGCGAGACGCGCTGAACGAGGGCTCGGTCGTCATCGTCGCCGGGTTCCAGGGCGTCAGCCAGGACACCAAGGACATCACCACCCTCGGCCGCGGCGGCTCGGACACCACCGCCGTCGCCGTCGCCGCGGCGCTGTCCGCCGACGTCTGCGAGATCTACACCGACGTCGACGGCGTCTTCACCGCCGACCCGCGCATCGTCCCCAACGCCCAGCGGCTCGACACCATCACCTACGAGGAGATGCTCGAGCTCGCCGCCTCGGGGGCCAAGGTGCTCATGCTCCGCTGCGTCGAGTACGCCCGCCGCTACGGCATCCCCGTGCACGTCCGCAGCTCCTACTCACAGCTCCCCGGCACGATCGTGTCCGGCTCGATGGAGGACCTCCCGGTGGAACAGGCGATCATCACGGGCGTCGCGCACGACCGCTCCGAGGGCAAGATCACCGTCTACGGGGTGCCGGACCGGCCGGGCGAGGCCGCCCAGCTGTTCCGCGTCCTCGCCGACGCCGAGATCAACATCGACATGATCGTGCAGAACGTGTCGGCCGAGGCCAGCAAGCTCGCCGACATCTCCTTCACGCTGCCCAAGAGCGACGGCCCGGCCGCGCTGGCCGCGCTGGAGAAGGTGAAGCACACCGTCGGGTACACCGACGTCAGCTTCGACCAGCACATCGGCAAGGTGTCGCTGGTCGGCGCGGGCATGCGCTCGCACCCGGGGGTCTCGGCGAAGTTCTTCGGCGCGCTCGCCGACGCCGGCGTGAACCTCGAGCTGATCAGCACCTCGGAGATCCGCATCTCCGTGGTCTGCCGCGACACCGACGTCGACATCGCCGTCCGCGCGGTGCACGACGCGTTCGACCTCGGCTCCGACGTCGAGGCGGTCGTCTACGGAGGTACCGGACGATGAGCCCTGCCAGCAACGGCCTCCGGGTCGGCATCGTGGGCGCGACGGGCCAGGTCGGCCGCGTCGTCCGCGAGATCCTCGAGCAGCGCGGCTTCCCGGTCGCGGAGATGCGGTACTTCGCCTCCGCCCGGTCCGCGGGCAGCACGCTGCCCTGGGCCGGTGGCGAGATCACCGTCGAGGACGCCGCGACCGCCGACCCCACGGGCCTGGACATCGCGATCTTCTCCGCGGGTGCCACCACCTCGCGGGAGCAGGCGCCGCGGTTCGCCGCCGCCGGCGTGACCGTGATCGACAACAGCTCCGCCTGGCGGCGCGACCCCGACGTCCCGCTCATCGTCAGCGAGGTCAACCCGCACGCGATCGGCGAGATCCGCAAGGGCATCATCGCCAACCCGAACTGCACCACCATGGCCGCGATGCCGATCATGGGCGCGCTGCACCAGGAGGCCGGGCTGGTCCGGCTGGTCGTGAGCACCTACCAGGCGGTCTCGGGCAGCGGCGTCGCCGGCGTCGAGGAGCTCGACGGCCAGGTCAAGGCGGTCGTGGACAAGGCCGCCGAGCTGGCCCACGACGGGTCGGCGGTGACCTTCCCGGAGCCGGTGAAGTACGTCGCGCCGATCGCGTACAACGTCATCCCGCTGGCCGGGTCGGTCGTCGACGACGGCTCGCTGGAGACCGACGAGGAGCAGAAGCTCCGCAACGAGAGCCGCAAGATCCTCGGCATCCCCGACCTGCGGGTCGCCGGCACCTGCGTGCGGGTGCCGGTGTTCAGCGGCCACTCGCTGTCGATCAACGCCGAGTTCGCCCGGCCGATCACCCCTCAGCGGGCCACCGAGATCCTGGCCGCGACCCCGGGCGTGGAGCTGTCGGACGTCCCGACGCCGCTGCAGGCGGCGGGCCGCGACCCCAGCTACGTCGGCCGCATCCGGCAGGACCAGAGCGTCGACGACGGCCGCGGCCTGGTGCTGTTCATCAGCAACGACAACCTGCGCAAGGGCGCTGCCCTCAACACCGTCCAGATCGCGGAGCTGCTCCTCGCCGCTCGCGGCTGACCGAGCGGCCGACATGGCCATTTCGACCGCCTCCCGGACGGAACCAGTCGGGCGGCAGGGCCGAGATGGCCATGTCGGCCCTTACGGCTGCACGTGCCGCAGGGCGAAGGCGAGCGCGATCTCGACCTGGCGGATGGTCTCCTCGATGACCAGCGACCCGTGGCCCGCGTCGAACCGGTACACCTCGTGCGGCTTGCCGAGCTCCTCGAGGCGGGCCAGGTAGTTGTCGATCTGACGGATCGGGCAGCGTGGGTCGTTCGCGCCGGCGACCACCAGCACGGGGGCGGCGACGGCGTCGACGTAGGTGATGGGGGAGGACCGCACGTAGACGTCGCGCACCTCCTCCGGTGAGCCGCCGAACAGCGCGCGGTCGTAGGCCCGCAGGCCCTCCATCTCGTCCTCGTAGGCGGCCAGGTAGTCGGCCACGGGCACCTCGGCGATGCCGGCCGCCCAGCGCTCCGGCTGGGTGCCGAGGCCGAGCAGGGTGAGGAAGCCGCCCCACGAGCCGCCCGAGAGGATCGCGCGGGCGGGGTCCACCACGCCCTCGGCGACCAGGGCGTCGTAGACCGCGCCCACGTCCTCCAGCTCGGTCAGCCCGGGACGGCCGGTGAGGGCGTCGCGCCACGCGGAGCCGTAGCCGGTGGAGCCGCGGTAGTTCACGTGCACGACCGCGTACCCGGCGTCCACGTAGGCGGCCCGCCGGGCGCGGTAGGAGTCGTCGTCGGCCGACTCCGGGCCGCCGTGCACCAGGAACGCCGTGGCGTACGGGCCCTCGCCCGCCGGGCGCACCAGCAGGGCGTGGATGTCACCGCCCGGCCCGGGCACCCAGCGGTCCTCGACCGGGTAGGCCGCGGGCGGCTCCTCGGCCGCCACGGAGAGGACGACGGGGCCGTCCGCCCGGCGGATCACCGGCGGCAGCTCGGAGTTCGACCAGGCCAGCTCGACCGTGCCGTCGGGCCGCGCCGTGGCACCGCGGACGACGCCGGGCGGGGTGTCCAGCCGCTCCAGCTCGCCGGTGGCCAGGTCGTAGCGGTACAGCTCGCTGCGGGCGGCGTGGTCGTGGCCGACCAGCAGCGCGGAGCCGTCGGGGTAGAAGCCGGCCGTGACGTCGCCGGGCAGGTTCAGGACGATCTCGGTCTCGGTGTCGGCCTCGACGTCCCAGACCAGCAGCTCCTCGCGACCGCGGCGCTCGTGGCCGACCAGCAGCCGGCGGTCGCCGGGGAGGGGGGCGAACTCCAGCGCGTGCAGGCCCCTGCCCTCGCCGTCCCACTTCTCCGCGACGACGGCGTCGTCCGCGGTGCGCAGGACGCGCAGCGCGGGGTAGCGAGGGTCGCCGTGCTCGGAGTGCGAGATGACCAGCAGCTCGTCGTCGCGGGTCAGCGCGTCGACCGAGGCCGGGTCCGCGTGCCGGTAGACCACCCGGGGCCTGCCGCCGACGGGCGCCAGCCACAGCTCGCTGCCGTCGTCGGTGCTGCGGCCGATGGCGACCAGCGAGCGGCCGACCTCCAGGCCGGCCGGGTAGGCCGGCCCCACCTCGGGGACGGCGACGACGTCCTCCCCGCCGGTGAACGGCTGGGTCATCCAGACGCCGAACTCGTCGCCGTCGGTGTCGGCGAACCACCAGATCGTCTCGCCGTCGGGGCTGATCGTGCTGATCAGCGTGCCGTTGGGCCGGTCGGTGACCTGGCGGTGCTCGTCGGTCGAGCGGTCCCACGCGTACTGCTCGACGATGCCGGTGAGGTCGGAGGAGTACAGGTTGCGGTGCGGCGCCTCCTCGGCCCAGTCCGGCAGCGAGACCCGGGGTGCCCGGAACCGGGCCTGCCAGCGGGCGGTGACCTCGGGGGACAGGGCGGGAACGGTGCTGGGGTCGACGCTCACCGGCTCATCTTGCCCCGGCAGGCTCCAGAAGCCGGCGGGCCGCCGGAATCGGCCACGTGTCCGTGGACATATGACGCACGAGCAGCCCTTGACGGCGTTGGGTGTGATCCGGACCATACGTGCAACGGACTTCTGTCCGCATGACGGACACACCCTTCTCGCCGACGACGTCAGGAGCGGCCATGTCACTGCCCACCACGAGCGCACCCGAGCCGGTGCGCGCCCCGGAGGACGCGCGGAAGGGAGCCGTCGCCGTCGCGGTCGGCTTCGCCGTCCTGTGCCTCTCCTACATGCTCAACGCGATGGACCGGCAGGTCTTCTACCCGCTCCTGCCGCAGATCCGCGAGGAGTACGGCTTCTCCCTGGACCAGTCGGGCCTGCTGGCCACCGGCTTCACGCTCGGCATCGCGCTCACCGGCCTCCCGGCCGGCTACCTGCTCGACCGGCTCTCCCGCAAGATGATCATCGTCGTCAGCGTGGTCGTCTACTCGCTGGGCACCCTGGCCATCCCGCTGTCGGCGGGCTTCGGCGACATGGCGGTCTACCGGCTGGTGTCGGGCATGGGCGAGGGCGTGCAGGCGACCGCCATCTACGCCGTCATCGGCGCCTACTTCTTCCACCGCCGCGCCCTGGCGGCCGGCTTCATCGGCGTCGCCTTCGGGCTCGGCGTCTTCCTCGGGCCGATCATCGGGCAGGCGTTCGCCGAGTCCGCCGACTCCTGGCGGGCGCCGTTCGTGGTCTTCGGCGTCGCCGGCCTCGTCATGGCCGCCGTGCTGGCGCTCACGGTGCCCCGCTGGATGAGCGAGGCTGTCGCCGGCCGCTCCGGGACGGCGGACACCGCCTCCTACGCGCACGTGCCCGCCAGCCCCTGGAACCGCGCCACCCTCGGCATCGGGATCGCCTCCGCCGTCTCCGGCCTGGTCTTCTACGGCTTCCTCGGGCTCTACCCGACCTTCCTGCGCGAGGAGCTGGCCTTCGAGCCGGCGCAGGCGGCGCTGGCTGCCTCGCTGGTGGGCTTCGGGGCCATGGTCGCGCTGCCCGTCGGCTACCTGGCCGACCGGTACGACCAGCGGCTGCTGCTGGCGGTCGGCTTCGTCGGCTCCTCGCTCACCGCGCTGGCTGCCTACCGGTTCGCCGACGGCGCAGGCGCCCAGTACGTGCTCGCCTTCCTGATGGGGGCCTTCGCCAGCGGCGTGCTGTTCACCAACTGCACGACGGCGATGCAGCGGGCGGTCCGGCCCGAGCACGTCGGCCGCGGCGCCGGCCTCTTCATGCTCACGTACTACGTGGCGGCCGCGTTCTCCGGGCTGCTCTTCGCCCGGCTGGTCGCGGGCATGGGCTGGGACGGCGCCGGGCTGGTCCAGCTGACCCTGCTGCCGGTCGTCGGCATCGCGGCCCTGGCGCTGGTCGACCCGCGGCGCATGGTCGTGCCGCCGAAGGTCGCCCGCGCCTGACGCAGCGCTCCGGCGGTGGCCGGCCCCCGCGACGGGGGCCGGTCACCGCCCTCCGGCGCCCGCGCCGGAGGCGGCGGCCCGGGCCGGGGCACCGTCCTGCTGCTCGTCGACCCTGCGGCGCTCGGCGGCGGCGTCGCGGACGTCGCCGATCAGGCGCTCCAGCACGTCCTCGAGCGCCACGATCCCCTGCACGCCGCCGTCGTCCTGCACCAGACCGAGGTGGGCGCCGGCCTTGCGCATGGCGGCGAGCACCTCGGGCAGCGGCTCGTCGGCCCGCAGCTCCACGAAGGGCAGCACGTCGCGGTCGGGCATCGGCTGGTCCCGCCGCTCGGCGGGCACGTCCAGCACGTCCTTCACGTGCACGTAGCCGACCAGCCCGCCGTCGGCGTCGCACACCGGGTACCGGCTGAAGCCGTGCTCGGCGACGGTGAGCTCCAGCTCCCGCGGGGTCGTGCTCCGGGGCACCGTGACCAGCCGGTCCAGCGGCAGCAGCACCGTGGAGAGGTCGTTCTGCTCGAAGGTGAGCGCGCCGGCGGCCAGCTCGCCCATCTCGGTGCCCAGCACCCCCTCGCGCTGCGACTGGGTGACCATCGACCGGATCTCGGTCTCGTCGAAGCTCGCCGCCACCTCGTCGGTGGGCTGCACGCCGAACAGCCGCACGAAGCCGTTGGCGATCGTGTTGAAGAACCAGATGAAGGGCTTGAGGACCCGCACCATCAGCGCCAGGGGCGGGCCGAGCGCGATCGCCGCCCGGTCCGGCCCGGCAAGGGTGATGTTCTTGGGCACCATCTCGCCCAGGACCATGTGCAGCACGGTGACCAGCGACAGCGCGATCACCAGCGAGATGGGGTGCAGCAGGCCGTCGGGCACGTGGGCGGCGTGCAGCGGGACCTCGATCAGGTGGGCCACGGCCGGCTCGCCGACGGCGCCCAGCCCCAGCGAGCACAGCGTGATGCCGAGCTGGGCGCCGGCCATCATCTGCGAGACGTTGCGCATCGCGGCCAGCGTCTTCACCGCGCGGGCCGAGCCCGCCTCGGCGCGGGCCTCGATCTGTGCGGCGCGGGCGGAGACCAGGGCGAACTCCGCGGCGACGAAGAAGGCGTTGCCCAGCAGCAGGGCGACCAGGACCAGCAGGCTGACGAGGTTCACGCCGCCACCTCCTCGCGGGAGGACCGGGCCCGGTCGTCGGGCTCGGTGCCCGGCGGGTCGGCCATCCGGCGGGCGACGACGCGCGCGACCCGGCGCCCCTGCACCGTCTCGACGGTGAGCTCGACGTCGTCGACGCGGACGACGTCCCCTTCCTCGGGCAGCCGCTGGAGCCGCTCGGTGAGGAAGCCGGCCAGCGTCTCGTACCGGCCCTCGGGGACGGCG
>NZ_SPQP01000006.1 GCF_004571075.1 Blastococcus sp. TF02A-35 | reverse complement strand
GATCTGCCGCGGCGGCGCGGGACGGCGTCCCCACCCTCCTGGCGTGGGCGCTGCTCCCGGCCCCCGGCATGGTCCGGCCGGGGCCGGTGGCGCTGCTGCGCGCGCTGCCGCTGCCGCCCACTGCCACGGACGACGACGTGCTGCACGCGGTCGTCGACCCGGACGCCGAGCGCTGGGGAGAGGTCGACGTCGACCGTCCCGGGACGGCCGCCGGCCGCGCCTGGGCGCTCCGCTGGCGACCGGTCGTACCGGGGGCCGACGGGAGCCGGGAGGTGCACGAGCAGCGCGCCGTCCTCTGGCCGGTCCGCGAGCACGGGGTGCTGCTGGCCCTGACCTGCTACGCCCTCGACCTGCTCGACGGGGCGGAGGTCGCCGAGCCGCTCCTCGAGCTCGCCTCCGGCCTGCGCTGGGCCGCGCCGTGAGACGGGGGGCGGGGGAGGGCGCCGGGTGGGGCTGGTCGCTCCTGCTGCCGCCGGGCTGGAGCCGGCTCCCCACCGAGGCCGTCGCCGGCCGCGCGGCGGCGCGCCGGCTGGTCGGGGAGCAGCTGGCCCACCTGCCCCGCGACCGCACGGCGCAGCTCCGGCGCCGGGTGGAGCGGGAGCTGCGGCAGCTGCTGGCCGAGGCGCGCGGCTCCGGCGCCGGCAGCGTCTACGTGCTCGCGGCGCCGGTGCGGGGCCTCCCGGTGTCCGCCACCTGCAGCGTCGTGGTCGTCCGGGGCGCGGTCGGCGACGACCGCCTGGTCGCCGAGCTGGCCCGGGTCCTGGGGCGGGCGGAGGGGCTGGTGGACCTCGGCGTCCGGCCGCTGGCCGGGCTGCCCGCGCTCCGGCGGCACCGCCGGCGGACCGTGCCGCTGGGGGACGGCGGCAGCGGCGTGCACACCGCCGTCGACTGGGCCGTGCCGCTCCCCGACGGCGGGGGTGCGGTCCTGCTGTCGTTCGGCACGGTCACCGAGCCGGTCGCCGAGCAGCTCGTGGCGCTGTTCGACGCGATGGCGCAGACGCTGGAGCTCACGGCTCCCGAGGACCGCGGCCACGCCCGGGCGCACGCTCGCCGGGAGGCGGGCTGAGGTCGCTCCGAAGGGGAGCGTGTCCAGGCACACGCCGGGCGCCGGCCGCCGGTGCTCCATACTCCCCGGTAACAACGGACACCGGAGTCCCGGAGGAGACCGATGACCCGCCTGGCGCAGACCGCTGACCTGACCGACATCCAGCAGGAGATCCTGTCGACGGTCAGGAGCTTCGTGGACCGCGAGATCATCCCGCACGCGCAGGAGCTCGAGCACGGCGACATCTACCCGCAGGAGATCGTCGACGGGCTCAAGGAGCTCGGCATCTTCGGGCTGATGATCCCCGAGGAGTACGGCGGCCTCGGTGAGTCGCTGCTGACCTACGCCCTGGTGGTCGAGGAGATCGCCCGCGGCTGGATGAGCGTCTCCGGCGTCATCAACACCCACTTCATCGTGGCCTACCTCCTGCGCCAGCACGGCACGCAGGAGCAGAAGGAGTACTACCTCCCGCGCATGGCCACCGGCGAGGTGCGCGGCGCCTTCTCGATGTCCGAGCCGGGCCTGGGCTCCGACGTCGCCGCCATCCGCACCAAGGCGACGAAGAACGCCGACGGCAACTACACGATCAACGGCCAGAAGATGTGGCTGACCAACGGTGGCAGCTCCACCCTGGTCGCCGCGCTGGTGCGCACCGACGAGGGCGCCGAGAAGGCCCACGAGAACCTGACGACGTTCCTCGTCGAGAAGCCGGCCGGCTTCGGCGAGGTCAAGCCCGGGATCACCATCCCCGGCAAGATCGCGAAGATGGGCTACAAGGGCGTCGACACCACCGAGCTGGTGTTCGACGGCTACGAGGCCAAGGCCTCGGACATCCTCGGGGGCGTCCCCGGCAAGGGCTTCGCGCACATGATGGACGGCGTCGAGGTCGGCCGGGTCAACGTCGCGGCCCGCGCCTGCGGCATCTCGATCCGCGCCTTCGAGCTGGCCATCGCCTACGCCCAGCAGCGGGAGACCTTCGGCAAGCCGATCGCCCAGCACCAGGCGATCGCCTTCCAGCTCGCCGAGATGGCCATCAAGGTCGAGGCCGCCCACCTGATGATGGTCAACGCCGCCCGCCTCAAGGACGCCGGCAAGCGCAGCGACGTCGAGTCGGGCATGGCCAAGACCCTGGCCAGCGAGTACTGCGCCGAGGTGACCACGCAGTCCTTCCGCATCCACGGTGGCTACGGCTACTCCAAGGAGTACGAGATCGAGCGCCTCATGCGCGAGGCGCCGTTCCTGCTCATCGGCGAGGGCACCAGCGAGATCCAGAAGACGATCATCAGCCGCGGACTGCTCAGGGAGTACAAGCTCAAGGGCTGAGGCCTGGCGTCCAGAGGCCCGGAACCGCCCGTGGTTCCGGGCCTCCGGCGTTCAGCGGGCGTCGTCGGCGGGCTCGGCGAAGCGGACCTCGACGTCGTCCACGCCGAGGGCCCCGGCCAGGCCGGTCAGCATGTCGCGGGTGTTGGTCTCTGCGCGCTCGCGCAGGTCGCTCTCCGCCGCGGCGGCGGCGAGGCGGTCCTCGGCCAGCGCGTACAGCGCGCTGTCGTCGACGGGGTCGTCACCGACCGCGTCGCCGATCCGCTCGACCAGCCCGCGGTCCCGGTCGAGGACCCGGCTCTCGTCCGGGTCGATGCGGACCTCGTCGAGGCGCGGTGCCGGCAGCTCGATGGTCGCCGACGTGCCGTCCTCCGAGAGGGTCACCGCACCGGCGTCCAGCGCCGCGAAGTCGACGAAGGCGTCGGCGGTGCCGGTGGCCAGGAGCTCCGTGCGCTCGCCGCTGATCACCGACGGCACGTAGCGGGTGTCGACCTCGCGGTCGACGACGACCTGGAACGTGCCGCTCGCCGCGTGGTACTCGTGCAGGTCCTGCAGGGCGAGCAGGAGGGGCGTGGTGCTGCGGTCGACGACGTCCTGCCCGAACGGGTCGTCGGGCAGCCAGCCGGCGAGCTGGATGCCGGCCGGGACGAGCAGGGCCGCGCCGACGCCGGCGGCGACCAGCCGGAGCGGGACCCTGCGGCGGGGCCGGGCGGGGGCGGGACGGGTCTCCGGCGAGGTGGGCATGCACGGCCTCTCGGGGCAGGGGGAGGTAGTGGTGCTCTTCCCCGTCCAGCGACCGCGTGCCCGCCGCCATTCCCGACACGACGCCATTCCCGACACGACGCCAATCCCGACACGACGCCATTCCCGACACGACGCCAGGCCCAGGACCGGTCCGGTCCTGGGCCTGGCTACGTGCCGGGCGCGTCAGCGGGCGGGGCGGTTCTCGTAGTTGCGCCGGGCCCACAGCCAGCCGACGACGGTGAGGCCGACGCACCAGGCGACCGCGACCGGACCGTCGCTGCCGATCCCCGTGCCGGTCAGCAGACCGCGCAGGGTCTCGATGATCGGCGTGAACGGCTGGTGCTCGGCGAACCAGCGCAGCCCGGCCGGCATCGAGTCGGTGGGCACGAAGCCGCTGCCGAAGAAGGGCAGCAGGAGCAGCGGCATGGGCACGTTGCTGGCCGCCTCGACGGTCTTCGTGGCCAGGCCCATCGCCACCGACAGCCAGGAGAGGGCCAGGCTGACCAGGGCGAGGAAGCCGGCCGCGGCCAGCCACTCCACGACCCCCGCGTCGGGCCGGAACCCGACGAGGAGGGCCGCGGCCACCACGAGGGCCAGGCCGACCATGGTCTGGACCACGGCGCCCACCACGTGCCCGGCGAGCACCGCGGCGCGGGAGATGGACATCGTCCGGAAGCGGCTGTTGATGCCCTCGGTCATGTCCATGGCGATCGAGATCGCGGTGCCCTGGGCCGCTGCCGCGATGGCGAGCACCAGCAGGCCGGGGGTCAGGTACTCGGCGTACTCTGCCCGCCCGCCGGACGGGCCGCCCAGGCCGGCACCCAGCGTGCCGCCGAACACGTAGACGAACAGCAGCAGGAAGACGATGGGCATCGCGGCGACGATGATCGTCAGCGAGGGGTAGCGCAGCGCGTGCTTGAGGTTGCGCCGCACCATGGTCGCCGAGTCGGCGACCGTCCAGGTCAGCGTGGTCATGGCGTCGTCACCTTCCGGTGGGTGGGGTCGTCGGTGGTGGGGCGCCCGGTCAGGGCGAGGAAGACGTCGTCGAGGTCGGGCTGGTGGACGGTGAGGTCGGCGACGTCCACGGCGGCCTCGTCGAGGCGGGCCAGCACGTCCTTGAGCGCCCGGACGCCGCCGTCGCTGGGCACCTCCAGGGCGAGCGCGTCGGCGTCCACGGTGGCTCCGCGGAGCACCCGCACGGCGGCGTCGAGCGACCGGCGGTCGGCGAACTGCAGGCGGATGGAGCCGCCGGGGACCATCCGCTTGAGCTCGGCCGCGGTGCCCTCGGCGACCAGCCGGCCGCCGTCGAGGACGCCGATCCGGTCGGCGAGCTGGTCGGCCTCCTCCAGGTACTGCGTCGTCAGGAGGACGGTGACGCCGTCGGCGACCAGGCCGCGCACGACGTCCCACACCGCCCGGCGGCTGCGCGGGTCCAGGCCGGTGGTCGGCTCGTCGAGGAAGACGACCCGCGGGTCGCCCATCAGGCCCATCGCCAGGTCCAGCTTCCGGCGCATGCCGCCGGAGTAGGTCGACGGGCTGGTGCCGGCGGCCTCGACCAGGTCGAACCGCTCCAGCAGGTCCGCGGCGCGGGCGTGGCCCTCGCGACGTCCCAGGTGCAGCAGGTCGGCGACGAGGCGCAGGTTCTCCGCGCCGGTCAGCAGGTTGTCGACGGCGGTGAACTGGCCGGTGACCGCGATGGCGGACCGCACGGCCCGCGGGTCCTGCGCCACGTCGTGCCCGGCGACCCGGACCTCGCCGGCGTCGGCGGGGGTGAGCGTGGACAGGATGTCGACGGTCGTCGTCTTGCCCGACCCGTTGGGGCCGAGGAGGGCGTAGACCGTGCCCTCGGCGACGGTGAGGTCCAGGCCGTCGAGGACGACGGTGGAGCCGAAGGACTTGCGCAGCCCTCGGACGGAGATCGCGGGTTCCATGTCGTTTCCTCTCAGGAGCGGCGGACGATGACGTCGCCGTAGGCGGTGCGGGCACGGACCTCGACGGTCTCGACGGCGTCGTCGGGGCCCTCGGCGGCGTCGAGCAGGTTGCGCACGCGGCCGGCGCCCGCCTGCAGGTCCAGCCAGGCGGCCGTGCCCTGCCGGATCCCGGCCTCGACCGTGCCGTAGGCGGTCTCCAGGACCAGCTCCCCGCGCACGGCCTCGGCGACCCGGACCTGGCCGTACTTGGTGGTCGCGTGCACCGAGCCGAGGGCCCGGTCGACCCAGATGTCCCCGGCGGAGGAGTGCAGCCGCACGTCACCGCGGGCGGAGCCGACCCGGACCTGGCCGTAGGCGGTGCCGGCCTCGACCCCGCCGTCGGCCTCGCCGACCTCGACGTCGCCGGCGGAGCTGCGGGCGGTGACCTCGGCGGCCCGGTCGATGCGCACGTCACCGCACTTGCTGGTGACCCGCACGTCGGCGAACCGGCCCTCGCAGTCCACGTCCCCGAAGCCCGACTCGGCGTGCACCTCGGAGCCCTCCGGCACCAGGACGTCGATCTCGACCGACGCGGGCGGCCCGAAGAGGACCAGCCGGAGCTTGCGCGGTGTGCTGACCAGCAGCCGGCCGTCGGTGAGCTCGACGCGGGTCTGCCGCGCGGCCTCGACGTCGCCGGACCGGCCGGGGTTGGCCGGGCGGACGTCAACCTGGGTGGTGGTCCGCTGCGTCGCGCGGACCCGGACGGTGCCGGCGGCGACCTCGATGCGGGCGGTGACGGGGCCGGGTGTCTCGAACGTGAGCATGGCGGTGCCCTCCTCAGGGCGTGGGTGGGACACCCTCGGCCGATCGGCCGGGGTGGCGGTGCCTGTGGAGCTGCTGAGCCTGTGGAGCTGTGGCTGGGGGCTAGCGGGCCCAGCCGGTGAAGTGCTCACCCGTCGACCACCGGCCGCTGCGCCGGGTCTCGGTCGGGGGAGTCCGGTGCCCGGTGTCCAGGGCGCTGGACACCGCGCGGACGAGCCAGGTGTTGACCGAGGAGCCGGTCGCCGCCGCGGCGTCCTCCACGCGGGACTTGAGGGCCTCCGGCAGCCGGAGGGTGATGCGGATCGTGCTGCCGTCGTCGGTGTCGGGTGCCGGTGCCGCCGCCGGGGTGGGCGCGGCGGCCGGCTCGGGGGCGGGAGGCTGGGTGACGGCGAACCCGATGTCGCCGCCGCGGAGCCGGACGTCGACGGAGCCGGGAGCCAGCTGGCTGGTCAGCTCTTCCGCGGCGACGGAGAGGGCGTTGAGCAGGGCCAGGCGGACCGAGGACTCCAGCGGCGCGGCCAGCCGCTCCGCGAGGACCCTCGCCTCCTCGCCGCCGGCCTCGGCGGCGACCGTGAGCTCGCGGCGCAGTTGTTCGACGAAGGGGGTCAGGTCCATGACGTCACTGTGACACCACTTTGACGTCACCGCAAGCCCCTTCGTGATGTCGGATGACACCACGGGAGAAAAGCCCTGCTCGGGCGCGGTTCCGGGCGCCCGTGTAAGCAGGGTCCATGCGTGCCGAGGGAGTGACCGAGTTCGGTGGGCCGGAGGCCCTGCACATCGTCGACGTCGAGCCCGAGCCCCTCGGGCCGGGCCAGGTCCGGCTGCGGGTCGAGGCCGCCGCGGTCAGCCCGACCGACACGCACGCCCGCTCGGGCGCCTATGCCGAGCGCGACCCGGTCAAGACGCCGCCGTGGGTCCCCGGCATGGACGTCGCCGGGGTCGTCACGGAGCTGGGGGAGGGTGTGGACCACCTCGCCGTCGGCGACCTCGCGATGGGCGTCGTCGTCCCGTTCGGACCGCACGGGGCCTACCGCGAGGACAAGGTGCTGCCCGGCAACTCGGTCGTGCGGGCACCGAGGGGGGCGTCGGCCGTCGAGGCCTCGACGCTGCCCATGAACGGCCTCACCGCGCGGTTCTCGCTGGACCTGATGGGCCTCCGGCGGGGCGAGGTCCTCGCGGTGACCGGTGCGGCCGGCGCCTACGGCGGCTACGTCGTCCAGCTGGCCAAGGCCGACGGGCTCACCGTCGTCGCCGACGCCTCCGAGGCCGACGAGGAGCTGGTCCGTGGGCTCGGCGCCGACGTCGTCGTCCGGCGCGGGGACGACGTCGCCGAGCGGATCCGGGAGCACTTCCCCGACGGTGTGCACGGGCTGGCGGACGGGTCGGTGCAGGACGAGCTGGTGCTCCCCGCCGTGCGGGACGGGGGAGCGGTCGCCACCGTCCGCGGCTACCGCGGCAACGGCGAGCGGGGGCTGCGGTTCTTCCCGACCATGGTGCGCAAGGTCGCGGAGGACCGGGACGCGCTGGACCGGCTGCGCCAGCAGGTCGAGGAGGGCGTGCTGACGCTGCGGGTCGCACGGACGTTCCCCGCCGAGCAGGCGGCCGAGGCGCACCGCACGCTCGAGGCCGGCGGCGTGCGGGGCCGGCTGGTGCTCACCTTCTGAGCCCGGCGCGCGGGGGCGGCCGCGCCGTGGCAGGGTCGAGGCGGAGCATCGGCCGTTCGGGGGCCCCCGCCACCCTGGGATGGACCGAGACGGACTGGTCCGTCTAGTGTCTCGGCGAACACCCGCCTCCGTTGCCCCCGGCAACGACCCGGACCGTCGTCCGGGGCGCCGACGCCTCTCGGGGCGCCGGCCGAGGGCGCGGTGACGGACTGAGCGCGGGGAGAACGTTCGTGGTGGGCAGCACACGCCTGGTCGGTTCCGGTCGCGGACGCCGATGGGGGGTGACGGCCGGGGCGACGGTGGTGCTCCTCGGCGGGGGTGCCGCCCTGGCGCCGATGGTGTTCGCCGAGGAGGCGCCGCGGCGGGCCCTGCAGGCGGTGACCATCGACCTCGCCTCGAACGGCGCCGTCACCGGCCTCACGTCCGCGCTCGTCAGCCGCGGTGAGGACGGCGAGGACCCGACCACCCGCACGACCGCGCTCAACCCCGCCGAGCACGCCGGCGACCTCCCCGTCCGGGTCACCACGTCGTGGCGGCACGACGGCCGCGTCGGCACCGACCTGGCCGACGTCGAGGGCGCCGACGGGCGGGTCGAGATCAGCGTGACGGTGCAGAACCTGACCGGCCGCCCGGAGCGCTTCCAGTACGACGCGAACGGCGTGGCCCGCGAGAGCTACGAGATGGTGACGACGCCGATGACCGTCGTCGCCAGCGCCGTCCTCCCCGGCGACGGCGCCGCCACGCTCGTGCGTCCGCAGCCGGGTGCTGCCGAGCCCGGCACGACCAACGGCGTGGTGAGCACCGAGGACGACTCGACCACCG
The DNA here is from genome assembly GCF_004571075.1 of Blastococcus sp. TF02A-35. Classification (GTDB taxonomy): domain Bacteria; phylum Actinomycetota; class Actinomycetes; order Mycobacteriales; family Geodermatophilaceae; genus Blastococcus. The sequence continues at coordinate 135,768 of NZ_SPQP01000006.1, read as the reverse complement.
TCCAGTGGGCCTCCCTGCTGGCGCCGCCGCGGCTGGCGCCCTCCACCACCTTCACGCTGGTCCAGGACGCCGTGGACTTCGAGCTCCCGGCGATCTCGCTGGCCGTGCAGCCCGGCGTCACCACCGACACCTCCATCGCCCGGCTCGTCGGGGACGTCTTCGGGGGCTCGGCCGGGATGGTCGGCTCCGAGAACCACACGATCGGGCTGATCGCCAACGTCAACGCCACGCTCGCCCAGGTCACCGACAGCCTGACGACGATCCAGCAGACGCTCGCCGTCAACGCCGGCGAGGTCGGGGAGGCGGCGACGCGGGCCATCGCCAGCACCGCGGACTCCGTCGACGCCGCCGCGGCCGCCGTCCTGCGTGACCTCGAGGCGCTCGACGCCTCGGTCGGCAGCACGGTCGAGTCGACCAACGTGCGCGCCAACGGGGCGCTCGCCACCGCGGTCCAGAGCGTCAAGGACTACTTCGGCACCCCCGTCGCGCCGGGCAACGCCGCCGCGCTGGCCTGCGGCGAGGCGCCGACGGCCGGCGAGGACCGCACCCTGCTCGGCCACCTGGCGACCGTGAGCCGTCAGCTGCGCGAGCTGGCCACCGCCAGCGGCGACTGCGTCGGCGAGCTGCGGTCGACGCTGACCGGCAGCATCGGCCAGATCGACGCGTGCCCGACCGGACCGGTGGACCCGGACGGCCCGCTCGTCTGCCGGCTCACCAGCGCCGGGTCCGACCTGGTCACCCTGGGCAAGGGTCTCGCGGACGAGTCGGCGAAGGTGCGCGGCCTGATCGTCTCCTCCGAGGTGCAGGCGGTCGGTACGCAGGTCACCGACGTGATCACCCTCGTGCGGAAGCTGCAGACCGACAGCCGGGTCTTCGACCCGCTGCTGGACCCCAGCACCACGGTCCCGGACCTGACCGGGTCGCTCGGCGACCTGGGCGAGGACCTGGCCGCGGCGCAGCAGGCCACCTCGACCAGCGGTGTCAGTGCGGAGCTCGGGAGCCTGGACGCGATCGCCGAGGGGCGCGTGGAGGAGCTGACGGACCCGACCACCGGCCTCCAGGCGCAGCTCGCGGCGCTGGCGACCTCGGTCTGCGACGTGCCCACCTCGACCGACGCCGATGCGCAGCTGCGCGCCGACACCGCCCGCTGGCTGGTGGACGGCAAGAACTGCGCTGCGCAGACGGTCCCGGCAAGCGCGGCCCCCGCGTTCGCCGAGCCCCTGACCGACCGCATCGCCGACGAGGTGCAGGCGTGGCAGGACGTCCGCGAGGACGTGGTGGACGCGCGTGCCGCCCTCCAGGCGGTCAGCACCCAGCTCGCCGGGCTGCGGGCCGAGGACGGTCCGTTCACCCTGCTCTCGGGGCTGATCGGGAAGCTGGCCGACCAGTCGAAGCTCAAGAACGCGGTCAAGGAGCTGCAGGGCGTGCTCGGCGGCCTCTACGCGGCGCCGGCTTCCGACGCGGAGCCCTGGACCTGCGCCGACGGTGTTCGCAGCACCGCCCCGCTGAACCGGCTCGCGGAGACCGTCGAGGTCATGCGCTGCGAGCAGAACGAGGTCGTCAAGGACGTCGAGGACCTCCTCAAGAACGCCGCCGCCGGCGTCGACCAGGCCGGCGTCAACGGTGTCCAGCAGGCTGCGGAGGACGCCGAGGCGGCCGGCGCGGGAGCCGACGCCGACCTCGAGGGCCTCTCGGACCGGCTCGACCAGCAGCTGGCCGGCGCAGCCGACCGTCAGCTCGAGGAGGGACGCGCCCGCGTCACCGCCCAGACCGCGGCCCTGGAGGCGGAGAAGGCTGCTGCGGCGCAGGAGCTCGACGCGGCGGCGACCGACGCGGTGAGCCGGCTCGCCGAGCAGATCAGCGCGGCGAACCAGTCGCAGGCCGCCGCCGCGGGCGCGCTCCAGGCCCAGCTGCAGAAGGTGCTGCTGGACCTCGGCTCGGCGACCGAGGGGCGCGGCCTCCTCGGCGTGATCCAGAACAGCGCCGGGCAGACCGGCGTCCGCACCGAGCAGGTCACCCAGACCAGCGAGAGCGCCGCGAGCTTCCGCGGCGTCCGGCAGGTCGAGGTCGCCGACGCCCAGCTGGAGCAGCAGCAGTTCGCGCGGTCCCTCCAGGCCGCGCAGCGGATGGAGCCGTTCGCCGAGGACCTGCCGAAGGGGTCGGTCTCGGCCACGGTCTTCTGCTTCCGCCTCGGTGGCGAGAGCTGACGTGCGTCGTTCGCTGATCTGCCTGGCAGCCGTCGCGGTCGTCACCAGCGGGTGCACCTCGGACGAGGCGGCGCCCGACGGGGAGGACTTCCAGCCCGCGCCGGCCCCCACGGTCGAGCTGGACCTGCTCGGCGACCTCGCGTCGCCGCTCACGGTGGGCCTGGTGGTCACCGGGTCCGGCCCGCGCGGTGAGGGTGCGGAGTTCGCCGCACCGGCGGCCGGCGCCCGCGTGGCGGAGTTCCGCCTCGACGGCGACGAGGACCGGCTGCAGCTGGAGGTCGTCGACGACCGCGGCACCACCGAAGGCGCCGTGGCGGCGACCCAGCAGCTGCTCGACGCCGGCGTCGCGGGGATCGTCTACGCCTCCGCGGGCGCCCACCTCGACGCCGCGCTGGACCTCGCGTCGGGGGCCGGCACCGCGGTGCTGCTGCCCTACGACACGCGCGACGACCTGGCCGCCGAGACCGCCTGGCGCACCGGGCCGAGCGACCAGCAGGTCGGCGACGTCGTCGGGGCGATGCTGTCGGGCCGCGGTCAGCGCACCCCGGTCGCCTTCACCGGCGAGGGCACCGGGCAGGGCCTCGCCGCCCTGGCCCAGGCCGACCGCCGGGTGACCATCGCGGCGGGCGACGCGCTCGCCGGCCAGGTGGCGGCGGCCGCGCAGCCGCTGGTCGACGGCGCCGCCGACTCCGTCCTCGTGTCCGCGTCCGCCGAGACCGCGGCGGAGACGGTCGCCGCCCTGCAGGGGACGGCGCCCACCGCGCCGGTCGTCCTCGGACCCTCCGCGCTCACGCCGGCCTTCGCGGCGCGGCTGCGCGACCTCGGCTCGGCCGGCGGCGCGACGACCGCCGGGCAGTTCTTCACCGTCGGTCCCGCCGCCTCCGACGCCTCCACCGACGAGGGGGCCGTGCGCTTCCTCGACGCCGTCCGCCTCGCCGCCCAGGACGCCGACCTCCAGTCGCTGTCCGGCACCGATGCCTTCGGCCGGCTGGGCGCCGCGACCGCCGACGTCCGCAGCCACGACGCCGTCCTCGCGCTGGCCGCCGCCGCGGCGGGCGCCGGCTCCACGGAGCCGGGGGCCGTGCTGGGCGCGCTCCGCGGGCTCGAGCTCGGCGCCGACGACGGCCTGGCCGGCCCGGCCCTGGCCTTCGCCGACCAGCAGGCCCTGACCGACGCCGGCGTGGCGGTGCTGCAGGCGACCACCCGCGGTGCCGAGCGCGGGGTCGAGCAGGACGCGCCCGCGCTGTCGTGGTTCGTCCTGCCCGACGGCGAGGGCTGATAGGCACACCCCATGCAGACCACCCGCGCGCTCGGGAGCCGCTACGTCCTCGAGCGGCAGCTCGGCTCCGGCGCGATGGGCCAGGTGTGGGCCGCCGTCGACCAGCGCACGGGAGAGGCGGTCGCGGCCAAGCTGCTGCGCCCGGAGTTCGCGCGTGACCCGGAGATCCTGACCAGGTTCGTGCAGGAGCGCTCGATCCTGCTCGACCTGGTGCACCCGAACGTCGTCCGGGTCCGCGACCTCGTGGTCGAGGGCGAGGACCTCGCCATCGTCATGGACCTGGTGCAGGGCGCCGACCTGCGCGCCCGGCTGCGGTCGGCCGGCACGCTGGCGCCGGCCGAGGCCGCACGCATCACCGCCGACGTCCTCGAGGCGCTGGCCGCCGCGCACACCGGCGGCGTCCTGCACCGCGACGTCAAGCCCGACAACGTGCTGCTGACCGACGAGGACCCGCCCGGCGTGCGGCTCGGCGACTTCAGCATCGCCCGGCTCGCCCAGGAGACGACGGTCCGCATGACCGGCGTCCTCGGCACGCCGGACTACATGGCGCCGGAGATCTTCACCGCCGAGACCGTCAGCGCGGCCTCCGACGTGTACGCGACCGGCATCGTCCTCTACGAGCTGCTGGCCGGCCGCCCGCCGTTCGCCGGGGGCGGCACCGGGTACGCGGTCGCCAACCGGCACGTCACCGCCGCGCCGCCGCCGGTTCCCGGGATCCCGCCGGCGCTGGACGCCGTCCTGCAGGCGATGCTGGCGAAGGAGCCCGACCGCCGGCCGCCGGCGGACGCGGCCGCCGCGTCGCTGCGCGACCTGCTGCCCGCGCTCGACGGCCTCCCCGCGCTCCCGGTGGCTCCCGAGCCCACCACCTGGAAGGCCGCGGCGAGCGGGCCGGCCCCTGCCTTCGGCGTGCTCGGCCACCGCCCGGTCGAGGAGCTCGACCCGGGCCGCACCAACGTCAAGGGCGCAGCACCGGCCGCCCCCGAGCTGCCTGCGCCGAGCACGGGCGAGGCCTCGCCGTGGCTCGCCTCCCGGCCCGACGAGGAGCTGGCCTCCGCCCAGACCCAGCTGCGCCCCCGCCACGCCCCGGCGCACGCGGCACCGGCCGAGCCGGAGGAGCCCGCCGCGCGGGGCCGGCTGCGGGACCGGCGCACCTGGCTCGTGGCCGGCGGCTCGCTGGCCGCGGTCGGCGCGGTCGTCGGCGTCGTGGCCCTGGTGGGCAGCGGCGGGTCCGCCGGCGACGACCGCCGCGGCGGCGGGGGAGGCGGGGCCGCGGCCGAGGCGCTGACCGTCGTCGGCCCGTCGGAGCAGCTGCCCTCGGGGCTGTCGGTCGTCCGCGAGGGCGCCTACGACGCCGAGGCCGGCACGCTCACCACGACCATCACCTGGTCGGCCGAGACCGCGCTCGCCGGGCCGCTGTTCGAGGCGGTGCCCGCCGCCGAGGACGGCAGCGCCTGCCCCGACGCCACCTGGTCGGTGGCCGCCGTCCGCGACGTCACGCCGGGCGTCCCGGTGACCGCCTGCGGGTGGGAGGTGCCCGTCGACGTCCCCGCCGGCTCGCAGGTCACCGCCAGCTACACGGTGCCCTTCGAGCTCGAGGACGACGGCGACGTGCAGGGGCTGCGCGAGCGGCTCGTCGAGGCCGGCACCGCGACCGGCTCGGCGCTGGACGGCCTGGTCGCCACCCCGGTCTACGCCGCCCAGCGGCTGGAGGACCTGGAGGTGCAGATCGACGGCACGGTCCGGGTCAGCGCCCCGGTCGGCATGGTCGTCGTCCCGGTCTGGCGCGGGACCGACGGGGCGGACAACATCTCGGTGCTCTTCAGCAGCCGCAACCCGCAGCCGACGCTCCTGCTCCAGCAGCTCGGCGGGGAGCTGGAGGTGCGCACCGACGACTGCACCGGCTCGCTGGCCTTCACCGACCGGGTGCCCTACGCCAACACGGTCGGCACCGCGTGCACGGTGTCGGTGCGGCTCGGTGAGATCGAGGCCCGCAGCCGCAGCTTCGACGTCCTGCAGAACAGCGCGGGCTGAGACCGGAAGGGGTGCTGTGCGCGTCCAGGTGAGCGTCGGGCAGGCCGACGGCACGCTGCTCGACGTCGTGGTCGACGTCGACGACGACCTGCCGGTCAGCCGGGTCTGCGCCGAGCTGTCCCGTGTGGCCGGCGTGCCCGCCGACGGCGTGTGGGTCGCCGGCGAGCGGCTCGACGGCGACCAGCCGGTGGGGGAGAGCGCGCTCGTCGACGGCGGCGTGGTGCACCTGACCGAGGCCGCCGCCCTCGCCGCTCCGGCCGGGCCGCCCACCCGCGGGTGGCAGCTGCGCGTGCGCAGCGGCCCCAGCGCCGGGCTGGTCGCGGAGCTGCCGATGGGCGACCACGAGCTGGGCCGCAGCAGCCCGTTCGGGTTTGCCGACCGGTCCATGTCCCGCCGGCACGCCCTGCTCCGGGTCGGTGCCGACGGCGCGACGATCCGGGACCTGGGGTCGGCCAACGGCACCACCCTGGAGGGCGAGCCGGTCCCCGAGGACGGCGACGGCGTCGAGGTGGCGCCCGGGCAGGTCGTGCAGCTCGGCGACACCCAGCTGGTGATCGGCCCCGCGGCCGCCTCCGACGCCGCCGTCGAGCCCGCCGGGCCGGGCACCCGCGCGTTCGTGCGCGCCCCGCGGCTGCTGCCGTCCACGCGCGAGGTCCGCATCCAGCTGCCCAAGGAGCCGGAGGCACGCGAGCCGCGCCGCTTCTCGCTGGTCATGATCATCGCGCCGCTGCTGATCGGCGTCACGCTCGCGGTGGTCATGCGCTCGCCGCTGTACCTCATGTTCGCCGTCGCCAGCCCGGTGATGATGATCAGCAACACCGTGGCCGACCGCCGGCACACCGCACGCCAGGACCGCCGTGCCCGCGAGGAGTACGAGGAGGAGCTGGCGCGCACCCACGAGCGGATCGAGGCCGCGCTCGCGCAGGAGACGCTCCGCCGCCGCGACACCCACGCCGACCCGGCCACCACGCTGCTGACCGCCGTCCTGCCGGGCCGGCGGCTGTGGGAGCGACGCCGCACCGACCCCGACGCCCTCGACCTGCGGCTGGGCTCGGCGGACCTGCCCGCGGAGGTGGTGGTCACCGACCGCACCGGCCGCGACGAGCCCCTGGAGCAGCGCACCGTGCGCGCCGTGCCCGTCGTCGTGCCGCTGCGGGAGGCCGGCGTCGTCGGCATCGCCGGACCGGCGGAGCCGCTGGCCGGGCTGCTGCGCTGGGTCGTCCTGCAGCTGGCCGTCAACCACCCGACGCGGGACCTCTCCCTGACCGTCCTCGCCCCCCGCGGGCGCCCCGAGTGGAACTGGGTCCGCTGGCTGCCGCACGCGCGGTCGGCCGACGGCGAGGGGCCGGTCGCGTTCGTCGGCAACGACCCGGAGACGGTGACGGCGCGGGTCGCGGAGCTGAACGCGCAGATCAAGGCCCGCCGCGACGCGGCCGCCAAGGGCAGCCGGATCCAGGCCGAGTCCTTCCCGGCGCACGTCCTCGTCGTCCACGGGTTCCGCCCGCTGCGGGCGACCCCCGGCCTGGCACAGGTCCTGCAGGAGGGCCCCGCGGTCGGCGTCTACGCCGTCTGCGCCGACGAGGAGGAGCGGTTCCTGCCCGAGGCCGCCACCGCCACGGCCGTGTTCGACCCAGCCGAGGAGGCCCAGCTCGTCGTCCGGCGCAGCGGCCACGACCCGGTGACGGCGGTGCTCGCCGAGCCGGTGTCGGCCGAGCTGGCGGAGCGGGCGGCGCGGGCGCTGGCCCCGCTGCGCGACGTCAGCCTCGAGGAGGACGACGCCGTCCTGCCCGACAGCGTGCGGCTGCTCGACGTGCTCGGCATGGAGCCGCCGACCGTCGACGGCATCCGGGCGCGCTGGCAGATGGAGGGGCGCACGACCCGCCTGGTCGTGGGCTCCGGCCTGCACGGGCCGCTCAGCCTCGACCTGCGCACCGACGGCCCGCACGGGCTGGTCGCCGGCACCACCGGCGCCGGCAAGTCGGAGCTGCTGCAGACGATGATCGCGTCGCTGGCGGTGGCCAACCGGCCGGACGCCCTGAACTTCGTGCTGGTCGACTACAAGGGCGGCAGCGCGTTCAAGGACTGTGTCCACCTGCCGCACACCGTCGGCATGGTCACCGACCTCGACGCGCACCTCGTGCAGCGGGCGCTCACCTCGCTGGGCGCCGAGCTCAAGTACCGCGAGCACTGGCTGGCGCGGGCCGGCGTCAAGGACATCGACGACTACATCGACCTGCAGGCCCGCGAGCCCGGCCGGCCCCCGCTGCCGCGGCTGCTCATCGTCATCGACGAGTTCGCCTCGATGGCGCGGGAGCTGCCGGACTTCGTGACCGGCCTGGTCAACGTCGCGCAGCGGGGCCGGTCGCTCGGCATCCACCTGATCCTGGCCACCCAGCGGCCCAGCGGTGTGGTGTCACCCGAGATCCGGGCCAACACCAACCTGCGCATCTCGCTGCGGGTCACCGACGGCGCCGACAGCAGCGACGTCCTCGACGCCCCCGACGCCGCGCGCATCCCGAAGTCCGCCCCGGGGCGCGGGTACGCGCGCCTCGGGCACGGCGCGCTGGTGCCCTTCCAGGCCGGCCGGATCGGCGGGCGCCGCCCTGGCCAGGGCGCGGTCGCCGCCGCGGTGCCGTTCGTCGTCCCGCTGGGCTGGTACCAGGTCGGCTACGCCGCACCCCAGAAGCCGGCGACGGCGACCCGGCAGTCCGACGTCGAGATCACCGACCTCTCCGTCCTGGTGGAGGCGGTGCGGGGCGCGGCCGTGGCGGAGGAGGTGCCCGCCCAGCGCAGCCCGTGGCTGGAGGCGCTGCCCACCCGGGTGCTGGTCTCGGACCTCGACACCCCCGCGGCCGGGGCGGCGTCGGCGGTCCGGCTGCCCTTCGGGGTCCGGGACCTGCCCGCGCTGCAGGAGCAGCAGGTGGCCGCCTTCGACCCGGCCACCGACGGGCACCTGCTCGTCATCGGGTCGCCCAAGAGCGGCCGCTCGCAGCTGCTGCGCACCCTCGCCGGGTCGCTGGGGGCCCGCTGCTCCACCAGCGACGTGCACCTGTACGCGCTCGACTGCGGCAACGGCGCGCTCCTCCCGCTGGCGGACCTGCCGCAGTGCGGCGCGGTCGTCACCCGCACCCAGACCGAGCGGGCCGTCCGGCTGCTGGACCGGCTGAAGCGGGAGCTGGAGCGCCGTCAGCAGGTGCTGGCCGACAGCGGCTTCGCCGACATCGGCGAGCAGCGCCGGTCGGTACCCGCGGAGCAGCGCCTGCCGCACATCCTGCTGATGCTCGACCGCTGGGAGGGGTACGCGCCCACCCTCGGCGAGGTCGACAACGGGCGGCTGACCGACATCCTCATGGCGATCGCCCGCGAGGGGGCGTCGGCCGGGATCTCCGTCGTGATCACCGGCGACCGGTCGCTCGGCACGGCGCGGCTGGCGTCGCTGACCGACAACAAGCTCGTCATGCGGCTGGCCGACCGCACCGACTACCCGCTGATCGGGGTCCCGGCCAAGCAGGTGCCCGGCGACATGCCGCCCGGCCGGGCGGTCACCGTCGACGGCGCGGTCGAGACCCAGGTGGCGCTGCTCGCCGAGGACGAGTCCGGGCAGGGGCAGGCCGCGGCCATCGCGGAGATCGCCAAGGCCGCGCACGTGCGGGACGCGCTCGTGCCGCGCTCGGCCCGCCCCTTCCGGGTCGACGTGCTGCCCTCGCGGATCACCTTCGACGCGGCGTGGGAGCTGCGGCCCCCCGAGGCGGGCGCCGGCTTCGCGCTGGTCGGCGTCGGTGGCGACGAGCTGGTGGCGACCGGGCCGGACCTGACCGGCGGCTCCTCGGGGTTCGTCGTCGCCGGCCCCGGGCGGTCGGGGAAGAGCACGGTGCTCATGACCATGGCGGAGTCGCTGCTCCGGCAGGGCACGTCGGTCGTCGTCTGCGCACCCAAGGCGTCCCCGCTGCGCACGCTGGCCGGGCGGGAGGGCGTGCTCGCCGTCATCGAGGAGGCGTCGACGCCGGCCGACCGCTGGAAGGAGCTGCTCGCCACCGACCCGGCGCACCCGCTGGTGCTGTTCCTCGACGACGGCGACGTGCTGCGGGACTGCCCGACGTCGGAGGTGTTCCGCGAGGTCGTCAAGGGCTACGTCCCGGGGCGCAGCCTGGTGCTCGCCGGCAACGCCGACAGCATCTGCACCGGCCTGTCGGGCTGGCAGGTGGACGCGAAGAAGGCACGGCAGGGCGTGCTGCTGTCCCCCCAGGGCACCACCGACGGCGACCTCATCGGCGTGCGGGTGCCGCGCAGCGCGATCGGCGGGCCGGTCCAGCCCGGGCGGGGCCTGCTGCACCTGGGCGACAGCTCGCTGCTCACCGTGGCGGTCCCGGCCCCTCCCACGTCGTGAGCGGCGTCGCCGTCCCGGCCGCGCTCCGGGGCTGTGGACGACGCCGTGCCGGGGCGTTCGCTCCGGCTGACGTGATCCGCGGTTCTCGGTACGGCCCGGAGGTCCGGATGGGTGGCAGTGACCTGTGCGTCGACGGCGCGGCGCTGGCCCGGGTGCGGTCCGACCTCGCCGACATCCGCGGCCTGACGGGGCACCCAGCCCGGGAGGTGCTCGCGTGACGCTCCCTGGCATGACCCCGGGAGCCGGGCCCACCGAGCACCTGTGGCAGTCCCGGGCCGAGCTGCTGGCGGCCCGGGCCGAGGCCGTGCCGGAGATCGAGCGGCAGCTGCTGTCGCCCTGGCGGCTGCTGGGACGCAGCGCCCTGGCTCTGGTGACGGTCCTCGCCGCGGGGATGGGCGGTATGGCGCTCCAGGACCGGGGCGGGTCGGATCCGGTGGTCGCCGTCGTCTGCTTCCTGGTGGCGGTCGCCGCGACCGTCCCCGTCATCCGCGCAGCTCGCCGGAACCGGGCGCTGTTCGCCGAGCTGGCCGGCTGGGAGGAGGCCGAGCGGCAGGGGCGATGGCTGCCCACGGGTGCGCTCCGGCCGGAGCTCCGCATGCCGGTCGACGCGCGGAACGACGCCGACTTCGACCAGGTCGCCATCGTCGCGACGGTGGCCGCCTACACCCGGCCGTGGGGAGTCCGGCTCCTGCTGCGGGCGGTGCCCGCCGGCCTGGGCGTCGCGCTGGGCCTGGCGCTGGTCCTCGGCGGCACCTCCGAGCTGCCCCAGCCGGTGGCCGTCGCATCTCTGCTGTCCGGGGGGTACCTGCTCCTCAGCTCCCTCGTCGTGGCCGGCGCCGCCACCCGCCACGCCTACCGGATGACGCGCCGCTACTCGGACCTGGCGACCGAGATCGACGCGCTCGACCTGGAGCGCTCGCGCGGAGCACGGACCTGACAGCGGCCGGCTCCGCTGGGGTGGTGAGGACGGTGGCCGTCCAGCTGATGCGTGACGCGGGCGTCCCGGCCGTCCGGCGCTGACCGGCCCGCCGGTCCCCGCACACCCCTCCCTGGACGCGACTGAGGCCGCCTCGCAGCGGCGAGGCGGCCTCAGCGGCGGTGGGGGCAGTCAGCCGCCGAGCGCGCCGGAGAGCTGGGTGTCGGCGTCGCGGAAGGTCGCGGCGGCCTGGTTCAGGTAGGAGGACATGCCCTCGAGGCCGGCGATGGTCTGCCGGGCGCCCTGGGTGAACGAGTCGTAGGAGGCCTGGAAGGCCTTGCTGGAGCTGTCGGTCACGTAGCCCTCGGCGACCAGGTTCTGCACCAGCGCCTGGAGCTGCCCCAGCATGCCGTCGATCTCGGCCTGCCCGTTCGTGAGCCGGCTGGCGGCGTCTTCCATCTGCTCGTAGGTGACGTTGACGTTCGGCATGGAGAGTCCTCACGAGAGTCCGGGTGCGCCCTGCACCGCTGGATCGGATACGCCTCGGACCGTAACAGCGGGAACGGAGGCCCGCGCCCCCTCCGGGCCTGCTGTGGACAGCGCCGGAGCCGGACTCGCGCCGTCGGCCGATGCCCTGTTTGCTGGTCGCCGGGCGGGTGCCGGACCCGCGGGAGGGAGATCGGGATGGTGCACAGGCTCGTCGTCAGCTACGGCACGCCGGAGGACCCGGCCGCGTTCGACGCCCACTACCGCGACGTGCACGCGCCGTTGGCCCGGCAGATGCCCGGCCTCGTCCGGTTCACCGTCGGGCACCCCAGCGCCATGGACCCGTCCCAGCCCGCCCCCTACCTCGTGGCCGAGCTGGACTTCGACTCCGAGGCGGCGATGGGCGCCGCCTTCGCCTCGGCCGAGGGGCAGGCCGCGGCGGCCGACGTCCCCGGCTTCGCCACCGGCGGGGCCACGATGACCCACTACGACGTGCAGACGGTGAGCTGAGACGTGAACGGCGCACAGGCCCTGATCCGGACCCTGGTCGGCGCGGGCGTCGACGTCTGCTTCGCCAACCCCGGCACCTCGGAGATGCACTTCGTCGCGGCACTCGACGACGTCCCCGAGATGCGCGGCGTGCTGACCCTCTTCGAGGGGGTCGCCACCGGCGCGGCCGACGGCTACGCCCGGATGGCCGGGCGGCCCGCCGCCACCCTGCTGCACCTGGGCCCGGGCATGGGCAACGGGCTGGCCAACCTGCACAACGCCCGCCGCGGCAAGGCCCCGATGCTGAACGTCGTCGGTGACCACGCGCGCTCGCACAAGCGGCTGGACGCCCCGCTGGAGTCCGACATCGACGCCGTCGCCGGCACCGTCTCGACCTGGGTGCGCCGCTCGCTGTCGCCGGCCGACGTCGCCGCCGACGCCGCCGAGGCGGTGGCGGCCATCGCGACCGGTGGCATCGCCACGCTGATCCTCCCCGCCGACGTCTCGTGGGAGGACGGTGCCGCGGTGGCCGACCCGCAGGCGGTGCGGCCGCTCCCGCACGTGGCGCCGTCGGTCGTCGACGACGTGGCCTCGGTGGTGCGGTCGGGGGAGGGCGTCGTCCTCTTCCTCGGCGGGGACGTCATGGCCGACGCCGAGGGCCAGCTGGCCGCCGCCCAGGTCGCGGCCGGCACCGGCGCGCGGCTGGTGGCCGAGACGTTCCCGGCCCGGGCGGTGCGCGGCGCCGGGCTCCCCGACCTGCACCGGCTGCCCTACCCCGCGGAGATGGCGATGGCGGCGCTCGCCGGCACCAAGCACCTGGTGCTGGCCGGCACGACCGCGCCGGTGCACTTCTTCGGCTACCCGGACACCCCGGGCCACCCGGTCCCCGAGGACTGCACGGTGCACGTGCTCAGCCGCCCGGGGGAGGACGGCGTCGCGGCGATGCAGGCGCTGGCCGACGCCGTCGCGGCGGACGTGAAGCCGCAGGTGGCGGAGTTCGAGCGCCCGGAGCTGCCCAGCGGACCGCTGGACCCGCGCACCATGTCCGCCGTCATCGGGGCGCTGCTGCCGGAGAACGCGATCGTCGTCGACGAGGCGCTCACCTCCGGTGTCGGGCTGACCGAGATGACCTCTGCCGGGCCGCGGCACGACTGGCTCTCCCTGACCGGCGGGGCGATCGGCGACGGCCTGCCCATGGCGCTGGGCGCGGCGGTGGCCTGCCCGGACCGGCCGGTGATCGGCATCCAGGCCGACGGCAGCGCGATGTACACGATCTCTGCGCTGTGGAGCTACGCCCGCGAGCAGGCCGACATCACCACGATCGTCTGCGACAACGGCTCCTACGCGATCCTGGAGCACGAGCTGCAGAAGGTGGGCGCGAGGTCCGACGGCGAGCGGGCGCGCAAGCTCCTCGACCTCGGCGGGCCGGGGCTGGACTTCGTGTCGATCGCGCAGGGGATGGGCGTGCCCGCCTCCCGCGCGACGACGGCGGAGGAGCTGGCCGAGCAGCTGCGCGCGGCGCTGTCCGAGCCCGGCCCGCACCTGATCGACGCCGTCCTGCGCTGAGCCGGGCGGCGGCGTCAGGGGGCCGGGGCGCGCACCGTCAGCAGGAGCGAGGTCACCAGCAGCCACCCGCCTCCGAACGCGAACCCGAGGAGGCCGGCGGGGCCCACGGGCGCCAGGGCCACCACCAGGGGGACCGCCACGGCTGCGGTGAACCAGCGGTACCAACGGGGGAAGCAGCCGTGGCCGAAGCCCGCGACGAGGGCGGCCGTGACCATGACCAGCGACGGGACGGCGGTGATCCGCGCGCTCTCCCAGCCGGTGGTGACCAGGACCTGGGCCGTGGCGCCGTCGCCCAGGTCGGCGGCGGTGGCCAGGCCGATGCCGTCGGTGGCCAGGGAGAGCCAGTGGGCACCGGCCAGGACGGCGCCTGCGGCCCCGACGGCGGCCACCCACTCGGACGCCTGGCGCAGTGCCAGCCAGAGCGGCCCGGCGAAGAGGACGGCGAGCAGCGCTCCCACCGACAGCAGCGACGCCCCCGTGCGGAGGCCGTCGACGTGGTCGCGCAGCAGCGAGGCGATGAGGTCGGGGCCCATGGTGGGGTTAACGCCGTTGCCACCGACGTCGCTCGCCGAGATGCCCGCGAAGGTGACGACCACGCATGCGGCGCCCGCCAGCGCCGCGACCCGAGGGAGCCTGCCCGCCCGGGCATCCGTCGACGCGAGGGTGTCCGAGGCCATGTCCGCTCCTGCTGGTCGCCCGGCTGGTCGATCGCAGCACTGTGCGGCCCGCGTCCGCCCACCGCAAGGGGGTGGCTCCTCCGGGGTGGGCTCCCCGCCCCCGGTCACGTTCCGCAGGCTCCGGTCACCCAGGGGCACGACACGGGCGCCGGTACGACGCCGCGCCGTGCGTCCTTGACCCGCTGCGCCTTGCCTGGACTGATGGCCGCCATCCGGGCCAGCACAGCGAGGGGACGACGGCCATGGACCTTCCGATCATCTACGTGCGCGGCTTCGCCGGCGGGACCTCCGGCATCGACAAGGCGGTGGACGACCCGTTCTACGGGTTCAACGAGGGCTCGGTCCACGTGCGGGTGGGCATGGACAGCCGCCCGCACTTCTACCAGTTCGAGAGCCCGCTGCTCCGGCTGCTGACCGAGCAGGGGTACGTCCTGCTGGTCCACGGCAACCAGGAGGCGTTCCTGCGCGCGCAGGCCGACGGCACCGTGCGGCCGCGGAGCATCTGGGTGCACCGGTTCTACGACGAGGCGGCCTCTACCTTCGCCCGCGAGCCGCAGAAGTACGTCCTGGAGGAGGCAGCCCGGGACCTCTTCGACCTGGTGCGGTGCGTAAAGCGCAAGACCGGCGCGCCCCGGGTGCACCTGGTGGCCCACTCGATGGGCGGCCTCATCTGCCGGTCGATGATCCAGCGGTTCATCCCCGAGCTGACCCGCGAGGAGGGGGGTCCGCTGCGCCCGGACGCCGCCGTCGAGCACGTGCAGAGCCTGTTCACCTACGGCACCCCGCACGGCGGCATCGAGTTCTCCCTGGGCTTCGGGCTGCTCGAGAAGGTGCGGGACGCCCTCGACATCAACGGGGCGGAGATCTTCGGTCGCCGGCGCATGTACGACTACCTGACCCCGCGGACGGACCCGCTGGTGGACGGGGACCCGCCGGAGGGCTGGGAGGCCACCGAGATGCCCGACGGGGGCTTCCCGCGGGACCGGGTCTTCTGCCTCGTCGGCACGAACCCCGAGGACTACGCGCGGTGGCGCTGGGGCTGTCGTCGAAGGCGGTCGGCGCCCGCAGCGACGGCCTGGTGCAGATCGACAACGCCTACGTGAAGGGCGCGCACCGGGCGTTCGTGCACCGCAGCCACAGCGGGCGGTACGGGCTGGTGAACTCCGAGGAGGGGTTCCAGAACCTGCGCCGCTTCCTGTTCGGCGACCTCGAGATCACCGTCGAGCTGCACGGGCTCCGGCTGCCGGGGACGCCCCAGGACGGCACGGTCTGGCAGCTGGAGACCCTGCTGTCGGTACGCGGCATCCCGGTCCGGCTGCACGAGCAGACGGCGGCGCACCACTGCCCGATCCAGGTCGAGCGTCCGCCGGTTGAGGACACCTCGGACACCCCGGTCCCGCTGCTGACCACGTTCCTGTCCACCCACGAGCCACGGCCGCTCGAGGAAGGCCGGACGTGCTCGACGCTGCGGAACGCCCTCACCCTCCGGCTGCTCTCCATCCGGGAGGAGGGCGGCCTGTTCGACTTCGGGGACCACCTGGAGCAGTCGGCCGACTTCGAGGACACCCTGGTCGTCGACATCGCGCCGCCCACCGGGGGCAGGACCTCGCCGCAGGCGTGGGCCACCTGGAACAGCGAGCTGCCCGGGGCGATCCGCGACTGGCGCCCGACCGGCGACCCGCTCACCGACGAGCTGCCGAACACCCCGAAGGTCTGGCAGGGGACGGTCCTCCTGCCGGCCATCGCCCGGGGATCCTTCGGGGAGCAGGCGCGGCTGGTGCTGACCGTGCGCGGGCGGGACGGCTACGAGGACGAGGTGCCGGCCCAGAGCGACGTGGCGCTGATCGGGGGCGGCCCGGCCTGACGCCGTCCGGTGTTCACCCGCGTGGGTGGACGTGGCGCGCGGATGTCCACAGAACCCGTGAACGGCGGCACGCGGACTGGCTCGTTTCCTTACAGTCCGACCGTTGATCATCGGGCTCGACGGGGGATGGCGTGCCGACTGCTCTGGACGTCGTGGACGGTGAGGTCCGCGAGCTGATCCGCCGGCGTGGGCTCGACCCGTTCCTCGACCCCGGCCCGGTGCGGCTGCTGGTGCGCGACGTCGTCGCCGACTACTCCGAGCGCTCGCTGAACTCGGCTCTGCCGCCGATCGGGGACGTCGAGTCCGTGGTCCGCGACGTGCTGGACCGGGTGGCCGGCTTCGGCCCGCTGCAGCGCTACCTGGACGACCCCGAGATCGAGGAGATCTGGGTCAACGAGCCCGGCCGGGTGTTCATCGCCCGGCGGGGCCGTAGCGAGCTGACCACGACGATCCTGGCGCCGGGGGAGCTGGCCGACCTGGTGGAGCGGATGCTGCGCACCTCGGGTCGACGCATCGACATGTCGACCCCGTTCGTCGACGCGATGATGCCCGACGGCTCGCGGCTGCACGTCGTCATCCCCGACATCACCCGCCGGCACATGGCCGTGAACATCCGGAAGTTCGTGCTGCAGGCGCACTCGCTGGACGAGCTGGTCGCGCTCGGGACCGTCACCGCCCCGGCCGCGCGCTTCCTGGAGGCCGCCGTCGCCTCCGGGCTGAACATCCTCGTCTCCGGCGGCACCCAGGCGGGCAAGACGACGCTGCTGAACTGCCTGCTCGCCGCGGTGCCGGCCCGGGAGCGGGTCATCACCTGCGAGGAGGTCTTCGAGCTGCGGGTGCCGCTGCCCGACGTCGTCTCGATGCAGACCCGCCAGCCCAACCTCGAGGGCGCCGGCGAGATCCCGCTGCGCCGGCTGGTGAAGGAGGCGCTGCGGATGCGGCCCTCCCGCATCGTCGTCGGCGAGGTCCGGCAGGAGGAGTGCCTGGACCTGCTCATCGCCCTGAACTCGGGGCTGCCCGGCATGTGCACCCTGCACGCCAACAGCGCGCGGGAGGCCGTGGTGAAGATGTGCACCCTCCCGCTGCTCGCGGGGGAGAACATCGGGACGTCGTTCGTCGTGCCCACGGTGGCCTCCAGCGTGGACCTGGTCGTGCACGTGGGCACCGACGCCGACGGCCGCCGCCGGGTGCGGGAGGTCGTGGCGCTCCCGGGCCGCGCCGAGGGCGGGGTCATCGAGACCGCCGACATCTTCACCAGCCGCGAGGGCCGCCTCGTGCGGGCCGACGGCTACCCGCCGCACGCCGACCGCTTCGCCGCCGCCGGCTTCGACCTGCCGGCCCTGCTCGGCGGAGCCGCGTGACCGAGTCCGGCGCCTTCCTGGGGCTGCTGCTCGGCGTCGGGCTGCTGCTTGTCTGGCGCAGCGGGTCCCGGGCGCCGAAGCCGCGCACCGACCCGCGCCGTCCGGGCCGGCGCCAGGAGCTGCTCGGCGCCGCGGGGCTGACCGGCATCAACAGCGCTCAGCTGCTCGCCCTGCAGGTCGTCGCCGGGGTGCTCGCCACGGTGGTCGTCCTGCTCGCCACCGCGACGGTCACGGTGAGCCTGGTCTTCGGGCTCTTCGGCTTCCTCCTGCCCTACGTGCAGGTGCGCCGGCTGGCCGGCAAGCGGCGCGCGGACCTGCGCGAGGTGTGGCCCGAGGTGGTCGACAACCTGGCCTCGGCGGTGCGCGCCGGCCTCTCGCTGCCCGAGGCCCTCTCGTCGCTGTCGACCCGCGGGCCGGAGGTGCTGCGCCCGCCCTTCGCCCGGTTCGCCGCCGAGTACCGGTCCAGCGGCCGGTTCGGCCCGTGCCTGGACCGGCTCAAGGACGAGCTGGCCGACCCGGTCGGCGACCGCATCGTGGAGACGCTGCGGGTGGCCCGGGAGGTCGGCGGCAGCGACCTGGGGCGCGTGCTGCGGACCCTCTCGACCTTCCTGCGCGAGGACGCCCGCGCCCGCGCGGAGCTGGAGACGCGGCAGGGCTGGGTCGTGCAGGCGGCCCGGCTCGCCGTCGCCGCGCCCTGGGCGGTCCTGCTGCTGCTCGCCTCGCAGTCGGCCACGCTCGAGGCCTACGACTCCGCGACGGGCACGATGATCCTGCTCGGCGGCGGTGCCGTGTGCCTGGCGGCCTACCGGGTGATGCTGCGGATCGGGCGCCTGCCCGAGGACGTGCGGGTGCTGCAGTGAGCTCCGGTGTCGTCGGCATGGTGCTCGGCCTGGTCGCGGCCGGTGGCCTGCTCCTGGTCCTGGCCTACGCCCCGCCGTTCCGGTCGGTCCGGCTGGTGGACCGGCTCGCGCCCTACGTGCACGACACCCCACCGCCGTCCCGGCTGCTGGGCACCGCGACCGAGCCGGGCATGCTCACCGCCGTCCGCCGGATCGCCGGCCCGTCGATCAGCAACGGCGCGCGCGTTGTCGACCGCTTCGTCGGTGGCCGGGCCGCGGTCCGCCGCAGGCTCGACGCCCTCGGTGGCGACATGACCGTCGAGGACTTCCGCATCGAGCAGGTCGTGTGGGGCGGGCTCGGCCTGCTGGCCGCCGTCGTCGTCGCGACCGCGAGCTCCGTGGCCACCGGTGACCTGAACGTGCTCACCGCCGGGCTGCTCTGCGTGTCCGGCCTGGTCGGTGGCGTGCTCGGCCGGGACTGGTGGCTCACCCAGCAGGTCCAGCGGCGCGAGGACCTGCTCCTCGCCGAGTTCCCGGTGGTCGCCGAGCTGCTGGCGCTGGCCGTGACGGCGGGGGAGAGCCCGGCCGCGGCGATCGCCCGGGTGACCCGGCTGTCCGGGGGCGAGCTGGCCCGCGAGCTGGGCGCCGCCCTCGGGCGGGCGCGGGCCGGTGTACCGCTGGCCGACGCGCTGCAGCAGGTCGCCGACCGCACCTCGCTGGAGCCGCTGGCGCGCTTCATCGACGGGCTGCTGGTCGCCATCGAGCGGGGCACCCCGCTGGCCGAGGTGCTGCGCGCGCAGGCCGCCGACGTCCGGGAGGCCGGCAAGCGCCGGCTGCTCGAGGCCGGCGGCCGCAAGGAGATCGCCATGATGGTGCCGGTCGTCTTCCTGGTGCTGCCGGTCACCGTCCTCTTCGCCCTGTTCCCGGGGCTGATCAGCATCGTCTCGCTGGCCCAATGAGCCCGCGGACCTGGAGAAAGGACGAACCCATGCGTTCCGTTCCGCGTGCCCTCGCTGCCCTCGCCGCCCGGATCCGCGGCGAGGACCCCGAGCGGGGCGACGTCCCCGGCTGGGTCATGGTCACCGTGATGACCGCGGCCCTCGTGCTCGCCATCCTGGGGGTGTTCCAGGACGCCATCGTGACCGCGGTGCAGAACGCGCTCAACTCCGTCACGACGCGTGGCTGAGGGAGGACCAGCAGCGCTTCGGGGCGACGGCGAGCGCGGGAGCGCCGTCGTCGACTTCGTCCTGGTCTCGATGCTCATCGTGGCGCTGCTCATGGCAGTGCTGCAGGTCGCCGTCTACGTGCACGTGCGCAACGTCGTGACCGCCAGCGCGCAGGACGGCGCCCGGTACGCGGCGAACGCCGATGTCGACTCCGCGACCGGCGCCGACCGCACCCTGCAGGTCGTCGCGCGGGCCACCTCGGCGCAGACCGCGAAGGGCCTGACCTGCAGCTCGGGTGAGCAGCCCGACCCCAGCGGCTCGACGGTCGTCGTCGTCCGGTGCTCGGGGTCGGTGCCCTCGCTGCTGGCGGCGCTGGGGAACCTGCTGCCGCTGGAGGTCACCGGACGGGCGCTGAAGGAGGGCTCGTGACCTGGCTGCGCCGCCGGCTGGGCATGGTCTCCGGCGAGCGCGGGTCGGCGCTGGTGGAGTTCGTGTTCATCGCGCTGGTGGTCTTCGTGCCGCTGGTCTACGTCGTGGCCGGGTTCTCGGCGGTGCAGCGCGGGGTGTTCGCCTCGCAGGCCGCGGCGCGGGAGGCCGGGCGGGCGATGGGCACCGCGCCGGACGTCGTCACCGGGCAGGAGCGCGCGCTGCGGGCCGCGCAGCTGGCGGTGGAGGACCAGTCGGTGGAGGCCACCGACATGCGGCTGGCGTACGCGCCGGCGGGCGCGGACTGCGCGGCAGCGGGCAGCTACCAGCCGACGCTGGCGCCGGGGGAGGAGTTCTCCGTCTGCGTCACCGTGACCGTGCGGATCCCGCTGCTGCCGGAGTTCGTCGAGTCCAACACCGCGACCGGCCAGTTCGTCGTCGAGCGCGACCGCTACGTCGACGGCTGAGCGGCGTAATGCTCGTTCGCAGGCCCTCCGGGGTCAGCCGCCGGTGAGGTTGGCCCACACCTTCCGGAGCACACCGGCATGACCGCTCGTGAGGATGGCGTGCTGTCGTCGTCGGAGCTTGCGGATCGCCTGCGAGTGCTCGTCGAGCTGGCGGCCCACCGCGATGATCTCGGACTGGATCGCCTGAAGCCGTGCTCGTTCCTGCGCCTGGACGGTGCCGGCGACGGTCGCGCGCGAGACGCCCAGCGTGATGAGTGCAGCGACGAGGATCCCGAACCGGGTCATGGTCTGCTCGGGCGCGTTCGGGCTCAGTGCCTCAGCGGCGAAATACCCGAAGATCGTCAGGGTGACCGTGAAGGAGGGCTGCAGGACCCACCGGACGAGCCCTTCGGCCCGGAGCGGGCGGTAGTGGCTCAGGACGATGGAGCCGGTGCCGATCGCGCCGGCCAGTGCCAGGCCCCTGCCGCTCGTGGTCCCGCTCACGGCCAGCACCGCGCCGAACAACCCCACTGCGATGCTGACGAATGCGCCGAAGCCTTCGGCGCGAGTGACCTGGTGCACGGGTCACGTATCGGGTTCCGGCTGCCCGTCCTTGAGGGCCCGACCGCTACGTCGACGGCTGAGCCCGCTCACCCCCACCAGGGGATCTCGGCGTCCAGCAGCTGCCGGTGGTGGTCGGCGACCAGGTCCCGGATCTCCGGCGTCTCCTGTTGCAGGAAGGCCTCGACCTCGTCGGGCTCCAGGTCCCAGAACCACTCGTCGACCTCGACGACGACCAGCACCTCCCCACGGGTGGTCGCGGTGGCGACCTCCGTGAACTGCTCGTGCCAGATGCCCTCGCTGCCGTCGGCCAGCTCCATGCGCCGGCCCTCCTGCTCCTCGGCCCAGAGCCCGAGGGCGGCCTCGGCGTCCGCGGCGCTGGGGTAGGTGTAGAGCCGGGCCGAGACGTCGAGGTCCCCGAAGTCGTCGTCCCGGTTCTCGACCACCGACCGCGACCGCAGGGGAGCGGGGACGGGGTCGTCCTGCAGGTAGTAGGGCGGGTAGGCCTCGCTGTCCCGGACCCAGAACTCCGAGAGCTCGTGCTCGGCGGCACCGGGGATCACCAGCGTGGCGTAGGTGCCACCGGCGGCGGCCTCCTCGGCGACCACCCACCCACCTGCGGCGCAGGCGGCCAGCCCGGCCACGGTGGAGTACGTGACGGCGAGGGCCCGCCCGTTGCGCGGCTGCCGCGCGCGCCAGGTGCGCCGGGCCCGGAAACGCCTCCACTGCAGACGTGCCCACACGGCCGCCCCGCCGAGCATCCCGGCGGCCAGCGCCGTCACGAAGAGGCTCATCAGCCAGCCGTACGCGCCGATCCGCCAGGCCCGCGTCGCGTCCACCGGGTAGACGCCGTAGCGGTCGCCGTCGGACGGGTCGCCCTCGGCGATCGCCTCCCCGTAGGGCGTGGAGAGGAAGTAGTTCGTGTTGTTGCCCCGCCCGGCGCTCTCCTCCGAGCGGACGACGTGGGTGTCCTCGCCGACGGTCAGCACGAGCCCGCTCCCGCTGAGCGCGCGCACGCCCTCGTAGGCCTGGTCGGCGGTCACCGCCCCGAAGAGCAGCAGCGTGACGATGCCGGCCACGGCGCCCACGGAGACCCGCCGCGGCCCGCCGCTGCGCTCCCTGCGCAGCATCGGCGCCGCCGCGGCCGCCTCCCGTCCGCCGGGCAGCAGCCGGACGGCGCAGGCCGCGAGCAGGAGGACCAGCGCGGGCAGGCCCAGGATGGCCGGAGCGAGGACGCCCCACTTCTCGAAGACGCGGAACAGCACGCCGCCGCGGTCCTGCTGCGACCCGGCACCGAGGAGCAGCCCGAGGAAGACGGGGACGACCATGAGCGCGAGGAAGAGCCCGGCGCGCTGCAGCCCCCGCCGCGCGCCGGAGAGGCTGCTGTAGGCGGGGCCGGCGTCCTTGGGCGTGTGCGACTCCGGCACGCCACCTTCCCAGCGGCGGCTCCGCAGCGAGGCGCGGCGGCGGTCACGGCTCACCCCGACTCCCCACGGCCCGTGCCGCGGCGCACCCGTGACGGTCGTCCGCGACCGCAGCGAGCCAGCACTTCCCACCCCCGGTTCGTCGCCGGAACCCTAACCGGCATGCGGCCCCGCCCGGTTCCCGGTGGACCGCCTCCGGAGCCGCCCGGGCACGCAGTGTCACCGGCGGTTCCCGGTCGTCGCCTGGAAGGGTGACGCGTCCTGTCGGGCGCGGTCACCCAGCGCATACGTTGGCCGGCGTGCACCTCAGCAGGCCTCTCGCGCTCGGGCTGCTGACCGTCCTCGCGGGCCTCACCGCGTGCTCGGCGCAGGCCCCCGCGGTCCAGGAGGCCGGGGCACGCTCCCCGGAGTACGTGCCACCGGCCGGGGCCCCCGACCTCTGCGCCGGCCTCGTCGGGTCGGCCGGCTTCCTCGACATCCCCGCCGCCGTGGGCGAGCTGTCGGCCGGCGTCGGCGGGGTCGACGGGCGCAGCCGGCTGGCCGCCGCCCGTGGCGAGCTCCGCGGCCTGGTGGACGGCGTCTCCGCCGAGGAGCACCCGCAGCTGCGTGCTGCCGCGGACGCCCTGCTCGCCGCCCTCCTGGGCGTGCTCGAGCCGCCGCTCACCGACGCCACCCGCGAGGCCCTGCTGGTCAGCATGGACGAGTTCACCGCGCAGCTCGCCCCCGTCTGCGAGTACCCCTCGTGAGGCGGGCTGCCTCCGGGCTGGTCGCCGTCCTGCTCGCCGCCGGCGTGGCCGCGGTGCCGACCGCGGTGTCGGCCGCGCCGGTCGCCGACCTGTGCACCGTCGACGAGTCCCGCGGCGCGGTACCGGCCGACTTCGTCGTCGACGCCTGCGTGGACAGCGGTGCCATCACCCTCCGGAACTCCCTCGCCATCCCCGTGACCGTGCAGGCGCACGGCGACATCGGGGCCGCCGAGCGCCGGGTCACCGCCGACGAGGACACCGCGGCGGCGGTCCGCCGGCTCTCCGAGCTGCTCGTCCTCGCCCCCGGCGACGTCGTGCGGTGGCCCCGGGGCGAGGGTCCCGGCGAGCTCGTCGTCGGTGTGGCGGGGCCCGCGCCCGCCGTGCCCGTGGTGGGGGCGCTGCAGCCGCTGCGCGCCCGGCTCGCCGCCAAGCCGGACGCGGCCGAGCGGGCGCTCGCCGCGCTGTCCACGGACGTCGGCGCCGCGGTGGCCGCCCGCGCGGCCTGCATCGCCGGGCGCAGCGCGATCGAGCGGGTGGCGTGCGACCTGAGGGCGGCGGACGGGATCGGGCAGGCCGTCGCCGCCCGCGTGCCCGACGCCGCCGCCCGGGCGGTCGTGGACACCGTGCTCGACCGCGGCCGGTGGAGCGAGTGGTCCGGCGCCGTGGACGAGATGCGCGCTGCGCTGGGCGGCGCGGTGACCCTCGTCCAGGAACCGGTGGTGCCGCCGCCCCCTCCGCCTCCTGCTCCGGAGCCCGCCCCAGCGCCGGTACCGGCCCCGCGGGCCCCGGCTCCGGCCCCCCAGGCGCCGGCGCCCCAGGTGCCGGCGCCCGCGCCGGCCCCGGCAGCTCCCGCCCCCGCTCCGGCGGCTCCGGCACCGGCTCCGCTCCCGTTGCCCGTGCCGGTCCCCGTGGTCCCGAAGGTCGACCCGCGGGCGGAGCTCGAGCGCTGGCTCAGGGAGCTGGCCGAGCAGGCCCGGCGCGACTGGGAGGCCGCCCGCGAGCGGTTCGAGGAGCGCGGCCACCGCGGCGGCTGGGGCGGCTGACCCCGCCGGGCCAGCCGCCCCGCCAGGTCAGGCGCCTCGCTCGACCTCGGCCTGCACGACGCCCCGGACCGCCTGCAGCAGCGAGGCGTCCGAGGTGTCGCCGTTCGACAGCGCGGTGCGGGCCTGCTCGTTGAGCAGGCTGCCGTCGACGGACTCGAGCCAGCTCAGCTCGCCGCCGACCCGCCGGCCCACTCGCAGGCCCTCGCCCTCCGGGCTCACCACGTACTCGTCGCCGTCCACCTGGATCGTCATCTCGTCGGTCATGACCGCCCCCTACCCGCAAGGACCCCCGTTCCACGCAGGCGGTTCGCCCGGGCGCGGGGGAGAGGATGACCGCATGGACGAGGAGTGCTGCGAGGTCGTGGTGACCGCGGGGGACGCCGGCTGGCTGGCCGGGTACACCCGCACGCTGGTGGAGGAGCGGCTCGCCGCCTGCGGGCACCACCTGTCGGGCATTCGGTCGGTGTACCGGTGGGACGGCGCGGTCCAGGACGAGCCGGAGGCGCGGGTCGCGCTGCACACCCGGCGGTCGCTGGTGCCCGAGATCGTCGCCCGGACCGCCGAGCTGCACCCCTACGACGTCCCGTGCGTGATCGCCCTCCCGCTCGTCGGCGGGCACCCCGACTACCTCCGCTGGGTCGCAGCGGAGACGCGGGAGCCGGCCGGCGGGGACCGACCGTCGCCCCCCGCTCACCCAGCGGTGCCGCGTCACCGCCCTCCATCGGGGTGAAGGCGGATCCGCGGACCTCGTGCTCCTCGGCGCACCGGCCGATCATGGGGGCGACGCCCGCGACGACGCGGAGGGGGAGACGTGGCCGAACGTCCCGAGCACCACGAGCTGCCCCTCGACGCCCGCCGGCTCCGCACCGGGGAGTCGGTCGAGGGGGCGCTGGTGGCCGCGGTCATCGACGCGCTGCCCTCGCCCACGCTGCTGGTCGACCCCGACGGCATCGTGCGGCTGGCCAACCTCGCGTGGCGGGTCGCGGTCGACGCCATCGACGACCCCCGCTTCCGCGTCGGCATCGGCGGCGACTACTTCGCCATGGCCCTGGACGTCATGCGCGACGAGGGCGCCACCCGCGCCCTCATCCAGGACTTCCGCCGGCTCGCGCAGGGTGAGCGCACCAGCGTCTCCGCCGACTACGGGTTCCCCACCGACGAGGGCACGCGCTGGTTCCACCTGATGGCCTCGCGGGTCGACCAGGTCGGCCACATCGTCGTCACGCACACCGACGTCACCTCCCGGGTCCAGGCCGAGCGGGCCTCGGCGTGGCAGGCCAGGCACGACTCCCTCACCGAGCTGCCGAAGCGGGCCCACCTGCACGAGCTCATCGACCAGGAGCTGGAGCGGGCCGACGCGCCGGCGGTGGCGGTCCTCTTCCTCGACGTCGACGGGTTCAAGGACGTCAACGACTCCCTCGGCCACGACGTCGGCGACGAGCTGCTGCGCCAGGTCGCCGGCCGGCTCCTGGGGGTGACCCGTGGGCAGGACTCCGTGGGCCGGCTCGGGGGCGACGAGTTCGTGGGGCTCTGCCGCGAGTGCGACCTCGAGGGCGCGGAGATGCTCGCGCAGCGCTGCCAGGCCACGTTCGACCAGCCCTTCGAGCTCGGCGGGCGCACCCACCGGCTCAGCGTGAGCATCGGCATCGCCGCGTCCCCGGGCGGGCGCAGGGACCTGCGCTCCGGCGACCTGGTCCGCGACGCCGACCTGGCGATGTACGCCGCCAAGGCCGCCGGCCGCAGCCGGGTGCGGGTCTTCAGCCCCGAGCTGCGGGCCTCGGTGCAGGGCAAGATGCAGCTGGCCGGGGAGCTGCGCGACGCCATCGGCGACGGGCAGCTGGTGATGCACTACCAGCCGATCCTCCACGTGCCCACCGGTGAGTTCAACGGCGGCGAGGCGCTGGTGCGGTGGCAGCACCCCGCGCGAGGGCTGCTGTCGCCGGGGGAGTTCCTGCCGGTCGCCGAGCAGTACGACCTGCTGGTGCCGCTCACCCGGTGGGTGCTGCGGGAGGTGACCCGGCAGGTCGCGGCCTGGCACGAGCAGGGGCTGGACCTGGTCATCGGCATCAACGTGCACGCCCGGCACCTGTCCACCGGCACGCTCGTCGACGACGTCCTCGCCGCGCTCGACGACGCGGGCCTGCCGCCGACCCACCTGGTCATCGAGCTGACGGAGACGTCGGTGGCCCAGGACCCGGTGTCGGCGGCCGCCCAGCTCACGGAGCTGCGCTCGCGCGGGATCGAGGTCTCCATCGACGACTTCGGCAGCGGCTTCTCCTCGCTCGGGCAGCTGGTCAACCTGCCCACCGGCGTCCTGAAGATCGACCGCAGCCTGGTCGCCTTCCAGCAGGGGCAGGCGGCCCATGCGGCGGCGGCCATCGCGGCGATCGTGGCCCTGGCCCGCGGCTGCGG
The DNA here is from genome assembly GCF_004571075.1 of Blastococcus sp. TF02A-35. Classification (GTDB taxonomy): domain Bacteria; phylum Actinomycetota; class Actinomycetes; order Mycobacteriales; family Geodermatophilaceae; genus Blastococcus. The sequence goes on along the minus strand of NZ_SPQP01000006.1, from coordinate 109,442 downwards.
CAGCCAGAGCCTGGCCGAGGGGGTGGAGACCGCCGAGCAGCTGGCGCTCGCCACGGAGCTCGGCTGCACCTTCGCGCAGGGCTACTACCTGGCCCGGCCCATGCCCGCGGCCGAGATCCCCGGGTGGATGGCGGCGCGCGGCGGGGGCCGCCGGCGGGTGCCCGGGTCGGTCCTCCCCGCGGCCCGTGCGGTGCTCGACGGCACGCGGCGGGAGATGCGCGACTGACCGGTCAGCCCGGCTCGCCGCGCGCCTTGCGTCGCAGCACGACCGCGAGGTCGACCGCGGCGACGGCGGCGAGGAGGAAGAGCGCGACGGCGCCCCAGTCCGGCAGCTCGGTGGCCAGCACGAGCCCGCCGAGCACGAGGCAGGCGACGAGCCCAAAGCCGGCCAGCACGGCCCGCAGCGTGAGCGCCGACTGCGCGGGCGCGGCTCCGCCGAGGCCCGCCGTCGGGTCGTGGTGGTCGGGAAGGCCTCGCTCGTAGTCCTCCCGTGAGCGGTGCTCGCGCGGCTCGGTCATGGCATGCCTGCCTACCCCTGGCGCAGGCGCACTACCCTGGGTCGACGTGGCTGCTGACTTCTCCGTCGTCCTGGACGAGCTCGACACGACCCTGAAGTCGATCGAGGCCGTCCTCGACGTCGACAAGCTGCGCCGGGAGGTGGCCGAGCTCGAGCAGCAGGCCGCCGCCCCCGACCTCTGGGACGACGTCGAGGCCGCCCAGGCGCTGACCTCCAGGCTCTCCTACATGCAGGGCGACCTGCGTCGTGTCGAGGAGCTGCGCAGCCGGCTCGACGACGTCGCCGTGCTGCACGAGATGGCGGTCGAGGAGGACGACGCGGGCACGGCCGCCGAGGCCGAGCGCGAGCTGGAGGCGCTGCGCAAGCAGCTCGACGAGCTCGAGGTCCGCACCCTGCTCTCGGGTGAGTACGACTCCCGCGAGGCGCTGGTGACGATCCGGTCGGAGGCCGGCGGTGTCGACGCCGCCGACTTCGCCGAGATGCTCATGCGGATGTACCTGCGCTGGGCCGAGCGCCACAAGTACCCGACCGAGGTCCTCGACATCAGCTACGCGGAGGAGGCCGGCATCAAGTCGGCCACCTTCTCGGTGAAGGTGCCCTACGCGTACGGCACCCTGTCGGTGGAGCAGGGCACCCACCGGCTGGTGCGGATCTCGCCCTTCGACAACCAGGGCCGCCGCCAGACCTCCTTCGCCGGGGTCGAGGTGCTGCCCGTCGTCGAGCAGACCGACCACGTCGACATCCCGGAGAACGAGATCCGGGTCGACGTCTTCCGCTCGTCGGGCCCGGGTGGGCAGAGCGTCAACACCACCGACTCCGCCGTCCGGATGACGCACATCCCGACCGGCATCGTGGTCTCCTGCCAGAACGAGAAGAGCCAGATCCAGAACCGCGCCGCCGCGCTGCGCGTGCTCCAGGCCCGCCTGCTCGTCGTCCGCCAGCAGGAGCAGAAGGCGGAGATGGACGCGCTGAAGGGCGAGGGCAGCAGCTGGGGCAACCAGATGCGCTCCTACGTCCTGCACCCGTACCAGATGGTCAAGGACCTGCGGACCGACCAGGAGACGGGCAACACCACCGCGGTGCTCGACGGCGAGATCGACGCCTTCATCGAGGCGGGCATCCGCTGGCGCCGGCAGCAGGAGGCGACCCCGGCGAACTGACCGCCGGGAGGGTCCGGCGCGCTCGCGTGGAGCGCGCCGACGGGTGCGGGCGGTGCCCGTGGGGAGCGGTGTGACTGCCGTGACGGCGCCCCTCGCGTCGTCCCTCCGGGGGCGTGCCCGGCGTGGCACCGTCGCCGGGCCGTGACCGTCCGGCCCGTCTGCGAGCGGCGCTCGTGAGCGGGCCGGCGGGTGCCCCGCGACCAGCCCCTGGAGACGCCCAGCGTGGACCTGACCGTCGTCGTCCCGACGTTCAACGAAGAGGGGAACGTCGCCGAGCTCCTCCGCCGCCTCGGCGAGGCACTCCCCGGACGGCACGACGTCGAGGTCCTGTTCGTCGACGACTCGACCGACGGGACGGCCGACGCGGTGCGTCTCGCCGCGCTGTCCAGCGCCCTCCCGGTCCGGCTCCTGCACCGCGCGCCGGACGAGCGGCAGGGCGGCCTGGCCGGTGCGGTGGCCGCCGGGATCGCCGCCGCCCGCGGGGAGCACGTGGTGGTCATGGACGGCGACCTGCAGCACCCGCCCGAGCTGGTGCCGCTGCTGCGCGAGCGCAGCGAGGGCGTGGACCTGGTGGTGGCCAGCCGGTACTGCGGCGCTGGTGACGCCTCCGGGCTGTCCTCGTCGTGGCGGCGGGCGGTCTCCAGCGGCTCGACCCTGCTCGCCCGCTCCTGCTTCCCGCGCCGGGTGGGGCGGGTCTGCACCGACCCCATGACCGGCTTCTTCTGCGTCCGCCGGGACGCCGTCCAGCTGGACCGGCTGCGCCCGCGCGGGTTCAAGATCCTGCTGGAGATCCTGGCCCGGCACGACCTGCGGGTCCGGGAGGTGCCCTTCCTCTTCGGGGAGCGCCACGACGGCGCCAGCAAGGCGTCCTGGCGCAACGGGGCGCAGTTCCTGCGCCAGATGGCCGCCCTGCGCATGGGCCGCATGGCGCGCTTCGCCGCGGTCGGTGCGCTGGGCACCGTGGTCAACCTGGCGCTGATGTGGCTGCTCATGCGCGAGGCGGGCCTGCACTACCTGCCCTCGGCGGTCCTGGCCACCGAGATCGCGATCGTGCACAACTTCGTGCTGCAGGAGCGCTTCGTCTTCGCCGACCTGCGCGACGGCCGGCACGGCCGGTGGATGCGCGCCCTGCACTCGCTGCTCTACAACAACGCCGACGCGCTGGCCCGGCTGCCGCTGCTGGCGCTGCTGGTCGAGCTCCTGGCCGTCCCGTCGGTGCTGGCCCAGGCGGTCACCCTCGCCGTCGCGTTCCTCGCCCGGTTCTTCTTCGTCTCCACCGTCACCTACGCGCCGCGTCGCGACGATGCCACCGGTCCCGGCCCCTCGGCCGACGTCCTGGCGATCGCTCCGGTGCTCGCCGGCTGCCGGGGTGCCGAATGAGGCCCGGGGTGCAGGTGGCGGCCGCGCTCGCCTGCCTGTTCGGGCTGGCCGTGGTCGTGCAGTCGACCGGGGCGGAGACCATCGACCTGGCGGTCTACCGGGCCGGCGGGCAGCTCGCGCTGGACGGCGGCGCCCTCTACGACGGCCCGGTCTTCCGCGGCGACATGCTCTTCACCTACACCCCGTTCGCCGCCCTGCTCTTCACGCCGCTGGCGATGCTCACCCCGGCCGCCGCGACCGTCGCGGTGGCGCTGCTGAACGCGGCGCTGCTCGTCTGGTGCGCGCTGCGCTGCTGGCAGGCCACCCCGCTGCGGGTCGGCCGCGGGCAGCGCCTGCTGCTGGCCGGCGGGACCGCCGGCGTGCTGCTGGCCACCGAGGCCGTGCACGCCACGCTGTTCCTCGGGCAGGTCAACCTGCTGCTCATGGCCCTGGTGCTGTGGGACCTGCTGGGCCGGGAGAGCCGCCGCACCGTCGGCATCGGGATCGGCATCGCCGCGGGGATCAAGCTGACCCCGTTCCTGCTGGTCGGCTACCTGCTCGTGACCCGCCGGCTGCGTGCCGCGGTGACCAGCGTCGTGGCGTTCGCCGGCACCGTGCTCGTCGGCCTCGTGCTGCTCCCCGGGCCGTCGGTGACCTTCTGGCTGGGCGGCACGTTCGCCGACCCCACCCGGGTCTACGCCGACGTCACCTCCACGCACAACCAGTCGCTGCGGGGGCTGCTGCTGCGCAGCGGGCTGTCGCAGCCGGTCGCCCAGCTGCTGTGGATGGCCGCCGCGGCCGCCGTGGTGGCGGTGACCTTCCTGCTCGCCGCACGGGCGTACCGGGCGGGGGAGCGGGTCCTCGCCGTCGCCCTCTGCGGCATGTGCGGGGCGACGGTCTCGCCCTGGACCTGGGGGCACCACTGGGTGTGGCTGGTGCCGCTGGCCGTCTTCCTCGGCGGTGTCCTGCTGCGCCCGCGGTGGGCCCGCCGGGACCTGGTGTGGCTCGCGCCGACGGCGCTGCTGCCGCTGACCTTCCCCTGGGTGCTGGCCCTCGCCGACCCGCCGGACGCAAGCGGCGCGCCCCCGGTGCTGGACGCGGGCCCGGCGGCCCTCGTCGTCGGCAACCTCTACGTGCTCGTGTTCCTGACGACGCTGGCGGCCACCGCCTGGCACCTGCGGGCGAGGGCCGAGGTGGTCCCGGTGGCCCCGGGGCGGGCGGAGGGCCCGGTGCCGGTCGCGGTCTGACCGGGTCGCCGGGCCGTGTAGGCGAGGTCACGTTCCGGTCCTCCGCGGAGCCGGACGCGACCGTCCGTCACCGCCGACCCGCCGGATGCGCGGGCTTCGTGACTGTCCGCGAGATCGGCTCCGGCAGGTCGCGGCCAAAGACGCTTGAGCGAGGTCCCGGGCTAGTACCGTTGCGCCTCGTGATCGAACTGCAACACGTCACCAAGCTCTACCCGGCGAGCGGTCGGCCGGCCCTGGACGACGTGTCCACCGAGATCGACAAGGGCGAGTTCGTCTTCCTCATCGGGTCCTCCGGATCGGGCAAGTCGACCTTCCTGCGGCTGCTGCTCAAGGAGGACGACCCGACCTCGGGCAACGTCATCGTGAACGGCAAGACGCTCAACACCATGAGCAAGTGGCAGGTGCCCAAGCTCCGCCGCACCATGGGCTGCGTCTTCCAGGACTTCCGCCTGCTGCGGAACCGGACCGTCGCCCAGAACGTCGCCTTCGCCCTCGAGGTCATCAACAAGCCCCACCGGACGATCAAGCGCGTCGTCCCCGAGGTGCTGGAGATGGTCGGGCTGGAGGGCAAGGCCAACCGCCTCCCCGGTGAGCTCTCCGGTGGTGAGCAGCAGCGGGTCGCGATCGCCCGCGCGTTCGTCAACCGGCCGCTGGTGCTCCTGGCCGACGAGCCGACCGGCAACCTGGACCCGGAGACGAGCGAGGGCATCATGCTGCTGCTCGAGCGGATCAACCGGACCGGCACCACGGTGATCATGGCGACGCACGACTACCACATCGTCGACTCCATGCGGCGCCGCGTCATCGAGCTCAACGGGGGAGTCCTCACCCGCGACCAGTCGCGCGGTGTGTACGGGGTCGGCCGCTAGGCCGCCGCCGCAGCACCCGCCGACCGCGTCCGAACGAACTCCACGACAGGGAACCCATGCGCGTCAACTTCGTGCTCTCCGAGGTGGCCTCCGGGCTGCGTCGCAACCTGACCATGACGGTCGCGATGATCCTCACGACGGCCATCTCGCTCGGCCTGATGGGCACCGGCCTGCTGATCGCCTCGATGATCTCCGACATGAAGGAGATCTACTACGACAAGGTGCAGGTCTCCATCTTCCTGGCCGACGACGTCACCGACGAGCAGCGGCAGGCCATCCAGACCGAGCTCGAGTCCTCCGACGAGGTCAAGAGCTTCATCTACGAGTCCCGCGACGAGGCCTACGAGCGGTTCCAGCAGCAGTTCGCCCAGCAGCCGGAGCTGGTGGAGAACACCCCGCCGGACGCGCTCCCGGAGAGCTTCCGCGTGGAGCTGGTGAACCCCGAGCGGTACTCGGTCATCGCCGCGGCGTTCCCCAACGGCGAGGCCGGCGTGGACCAGGTGCGCGACGAGGGCGACTTCCTCGACCGGCTGTTCAGCCTGCTCAACGGCGCCCGCAACGCGACGATCGCCGTCGCCGGTGTGCAGGCCGCCGCCGCGCTGCTGCTGATCTCCAACACCATCCAGCTGGCCGCGTTCAACCGGCGCAACGAGACCAACATCATGCGGCTGGTCGGCGCCTCCCGCTGGTACACCCAGCTGCCGTTCATCCTCGAGGCCGCGCTGGCCGGTCTCATCGGTGGTCTGCTCGCCACGGCGGGCCTCGTCGTCACCAAGCTGACGTTCGTGGACAGCACGCTGGCCGGTCCGATCAAGGCCGGGATCATCACCGGCATCGAGTGGGACCAGGTCATCGCGACCGGCGCGATCATCACCACCGCCGGCGTGCTGCTGGCCAGCGTCGCCTCCTACGTGACCCTGCGCCTCTACGTCCGCCTGTAGCCCCCGCCCCCGTGCTCGGGCGGGGCAAGATCGCGGCGCGCAGTAGCCTGGTGGCATGCCGCGTGAGACCGGGCGCAAGCTCATCGCCCAGAACAAGAAGGCGCGGCACGACTACTCGATCCTCGACACGTACGAGGTGGGCCTGGTGCTCACCGGCACCGAGGTGAAGAGCCTGCGTGCCGGCCGTGCCTCGCTCGTCGACGGGTTCGCCTCGATCGACGACGGCGAGGTGTGGCTCCAGCACGTCCACATCCCCGAGTACGTGCAGGGCACCTGGACCAACCACACCCCCCGCCGCAAGCGGAAGGTGCTGATGCACCGGTCCGAGATCGACAAGCTGCTGGGCAAGACCAAGGAGGGCGGGCTGACGCTCGTCCCGCTCGACCTGTACTTCAAGGACGGCAAGGTCAAGGCCACCCTCGCGCTGGCGAAGGGCAAGAAGTCCTACGACAAGCGGCACGACATGGCCGAGCGCGACTCGCGTCGGGAGATCCAGAAGGCCTTCGGCCGCTACGTGAAGGGACGTCGATGAGGGGCATCGCCTACGACCGGTTCGGCGGGGTCGAGGTCCTGCAGCTGCGCGACGACCTGCCCGAGCCCCCGGTCGGCCCCGACACCGTGCTGGTCCGCACCCGCGCCGCGGGCGTCAACCCGGTCGACATCGGCATCCGCGCGGGCGGCCTGGCGGCCTTCTTCCCGCACAACTTCCCGATCATCCCGGGCTGGGACCTCGCCGGCGTCGTCGAGGCCGTCGGCCCGGCGGTCGTGGACTTCACGCCCGGCGACGAGGTGTTCGGCTACCTCCGCCGCGACGACGTGCAGTGGGGGACGGCGGCCGAGCTCGTGCCCGCCCCGCAGCGGTGCCTGGCGCTGAAGCCGGAGTCGCTGTCCTTCACCGAGGCCGGTGCCGTCCCGCTCGCCGGGCTGACCGCCTACCAGGCGCTGACCGAGGCGCTCGCCGTCGGCGAGGGCGACCGGGTGCTGGTGCACCGCGCGGCCGGTGGCGTCGGCTTCTTCGCCGTGCAGATCGCCGTCGCCCTGGGCGCGCACGTGATCGGCACCGCCAGCCCGCGCAACCACGGCTTCCTCAAGGAGGCCGGCGCCGCCGAGGTGCTCGACTACTCGGCCGGCCCGATCAGCGAGCAGCTCTCCGAGCCGGTCGACGCCGTCCTCGACCTCAACGGCGGGGACTACCTGGCCGACGCCCCGAAGCAGGTCCGCGACGTCTCGCGGATCGCCAGCGTCGTCGACCCGTCGGTGAACGAGATGGGCGGCCGCTACGTGTTCGTCCGGCCCGAGCGGCACGACCTGGAGGAGCTGGCCCGCATGGCCGACGCCGGCCAGCTCCGGGTCGCCGTCGCCAAGGCGTTCCCGCTGGAGCAGACGGCCCAGGCGCAGGAGCTGGTCGCCGGCGGCCACGTGCGCGGCAAGGTGGTCGTGACCCTGTGACCCGTCCGCCGGCCGGGGACGACGACGTCCCGCGGTACTGGCGGGAGCTGGGCCTGCCCGGGCTGGTGGACGTGCACGTGCACTTCCTCCCCGAGCGAGTGCAGGCCAAGGTCTGGGACTACTTCGAGCAGGCCGAGCGGCACTACGGCCCCGCGTGGCCGGTGACCTACCGGCTGCCGGAGGAGGAGCGGCTCGTCGTCCTCGACCGGCTGGGCGTGCGTGCGTTCCCGACGCTGCCCTACCCGCACAAGGCGGGGATGGCGGCCTGGCTCAACGACTGGTCGCACGCCTTCGCGGCTCCCCGCCCGCAGGTGCTGCAGTCGGCGACGTTCTTCCCCGAGCCGGGTGCGGCCGGCTACGTGGCCGAGGCCCTCGACCGCGGGGCCCGGGTGTTCAAGGTGCACGTGCAGGTCGGCGCCTTCGACCCGCGGGACGAGCTGCTCGACGGCGTCTGGGCCCGGCTGGAGGAGACCGGCACCCCGGTGGTCATCCACTGCGGCTCCGGCCCGCTCGCCGGCGAGCACACCGGGCCGGCGCCCATGGAGGGCCTGCTCGAGCGGTACCCGCGGCTGCAGCTGGTCATCGCGCACCTCGGCATGCCCGAGTACCGCGACTTCCTCGACCTCGCCGAGCGCTACGAGCGGGTGCACCTGGACACCACGATGTTCGCCACCGACTTCACCGAGCGGCTCATGCCGTTCGACCAGGCCGACCTGCCCCGGCTGGCGGCGCTGCGGGACAAGGTGCTGCTGGGCAGCGACTTCCCGTCCATCCCCTACGCCTACGCCCACCAGCTGCAGGCGCTGCACCGGCTGGGACTGGGGGAGGAGTGGCTGCGCGCCGTCCTGTGGCAGAACGGGGCGCGGCTGTTCAGGATCGACGGATGATCCCGGGTATCCGGCTGGCCGCACCCGTCCTCGGCACCCCCGACCCGGGCGGCCTCGCCCGCTTCTACCAGCGGCTGCTCGGCTGGCCGCTGCGCGACGACGGGCCGGAGTGGGCGGCGCTGCGGCCCGAGGACGGCGGGACGGGGCTGTCCTTCCAGCTGGAGGCCGACCACGTGCCGCCGGTCTGGCCGCCGGAGCCGGGCACCCAGCAGATGCAGGTGCACCTGGACTTCCAGGTCGAGGACCTCGCCGCGGCGTGCGCGGTGGCCGAGGAGGCCGGCGCGCGCCTGCTCGACGGGTACACCGACCCCCACGAGGACGTCCGCATCTTCGCCGACCCCGACGGGCACCCGTTCTGCCTGTTCACCCGGACCTGAAAACCGGTTGGTCCGCCGGGGCCGGGGTGCCTAGCCTCACGAGCCGTGCCCGAGCTCCCCGCCGTCCCCGCCGGACCGACCGCCCGCCCGCTCCGGGCCGACGACGCCGCCGCGGTGGCCGAGCTGCTGGTCGCGGCCGAGCCCGGTGACGACACCGGCGAGTACGCCGAGACCGAGGACGTGGCCGAGGAGTGGGCCGGGTGGAACCTCGACCTCGCCCGTGACGGGGTCGCGGTGCAGGGGGCCGACGGCGCCCTCGCCGGGTACGCCACCGTCTCCGCCCGGGACACCGTCGGGGAGTCCTTCCGCATCGCGCTCGACGGCCGGGTGCACCCCGCGCACCGCGGGCGGGGGATCGGCGGCGCGCTCCTGGACTGGCAGCTCGCGCGGGGGGCCGAGGTGCACGCCGAGCGCCATCCGGAGGCCCCGGCCACCCTCGTCGTCGGCGTGCTCGGCACCCAGCCCGACCTCGAGCGCCTGGTCGCCGCCCGCGGGCTGACGGCGGAGCGCTGGTACCGCTCGATGGAGCGGCCGCTGGCCGACCTGCCCGCGGCGGGACCGGTCGACGGGGTCGCGCTCGTGCCGTTCACCTGGGACCGCGACGACGACGTGCGCCGCGCGCACAACGCCTCGTTCACCCAGCACCACGGCTCCAGCCAGGTGGAGCAGGGGTTCTGGCGGTCGCTGTTCACCGGCCAGCGGTCCTTCCGCCCCGACCTCTCGGTGCTCGCGGTGGCCGACGGCGCGGTGCAGGGCTACGTGCTGGCCTACGTCTACGAGTCCGACACCCGCGCGAAGGGGTACGCCGAGGTGGTCCTCGGGCAGATCGGCGTGCTGCCCGCCGCCCGTGGGCGCGGGGTCGCCTCGGCGATGATCGCCCGCGCCCTGCGGGTGGGCGCCGACGCCGGCTGCGCCCGCGCCGCCCTCGACGTCGACAGCGACAACGTCACCGGCGCGCTGCGGCTCTACGAGGGCCTCGGCTTCCGGTCGGTCCGCACCCGGGTCTCCTGGTCGCTCTCGCTCCCGCCGGTCCGGGCTGACTAGGGTGCGGCGCATGGTCAGCGCCGATCAGCCCGTCTTCGACCCCGCCCTCGTCGGCCGCGCCCACCGCGCGGTCGACCCGCTGCACTCGCAGCTGTACTTCGCACCGGAGCAGGACCAGCACCTCGCTGCCCTGGGGCTCAAGCCGGGCCGGATGGTCTACTTCGCCGCCCGCGCCGCCGCCATGGGCGCGGTGGGCGCCGGGGTCGTGACGGCGACCTTCTACAACTTCTCGCCGTCCCTGGTCGCGCACATGGTCCCGCGCGCGTGGACCCTCGCCTCGCCGGAGCAGGTGCTGGCCGCCCGCCTGGACGCGGCGCGCGCCTCGCTGACCCGGCTGCTGGGGGAGGAGGTCGCGGCCTCCCGGGAGGTCGCCGAGCTGGGGGAGCTGCTCCGCGAGGCCTGCGCGGGGCTCAGCCCGGAGGGGCGCGCGCTGTTCGCCGGGCACGCCGACCAGCCGTGGCCGGAGGAGCCGCTGCTGGTGCTCTGGCACGGCGCCACGCTGCTGCGCGAGCACCGCGGTGACGGGCACGTCGCCGTCCTGGTGCACGCCGGGCTGACCGGTCTCGAGGCGCTGGTCACCCACTCGGCCACCGGCCGCGGCTTCACCGAGCAGGCCGCCAAGGCCACCCGCGGGTGGAGCGACGAGCAGTGGTCGGCGGCGTGCGCCGCCCTGGCCGACCGCGGCCTGCTCGACGACGCCGGCCTCACCGCCGACGGCGAGCAGCTGCGCGCCCACATCGAGGTGCAGACCGACGCCCTCGCCGCCGACCCGTGGCTGCAGCTGGGCGCGGAGCGGACCGCGCGGGTGGTCGAGCTGGGCAAGGGGCTCTCCCGGCAGATCACCGCGAACGGGGCCTTCGGCCAGGGCATCTTCGGTCGCTGACAGCTCCGCCGCGCCACCGCGGAGAGGTCGCCGCGCGGTCGCGGGCGTGCCATCGTTCGGGGTCGGATCTCAGCAGCGGGAGGCGTCATGACCGCAACGGAGCGGGCACCAGGGCAGGGCAAGCGGACCGACGTCGACGCGGCGTTCCGCGGGAGCGCCACCTACCGCAGCCTCGGCGAGCAGGAGCTCAGCCCGGCCGAGGAGCGGTTCGAGAAGGGCCGGCGCACGGTCGGGCTCTTCCTCGCCCCGGCGGTGACGGCCCTCTTCGCGCTGCTCCCCGTCGACCTGCCGCGCGACCAGCACCTGCTGGCGGCGATCCTGCTGGGCGTCATCGTCCTGTGGATCACCGAGCCGGTGCCGATCCCCGTCGGCGGCCTCATCGGCATCGCCGCGATCGTGGTCCTGGGCGTGGTGCCGGCCGACGACGCGCTGGCCCCGTTCGGCTCGACGACGGTCTTCACCTTCATCGGCGCCTTCATCCTCGCCGCCGCCATGCTCAAGCACGGGCTGGCCCGGCGGTTCGCCATGTTCGTGCTCTCCCTGAAGTGGGTGGGCACCTCGACCTACCGGGTGGTCATCGCCTTCGGCGCCATCACCGCGCTGCTCTCGGCGTTCGTCTCCAACACCGCCACCGTCGCGATGCTGCTCCCGACCGCGCTCGGCATCATCTCGGTGATCGCCAAGCTGCTGCAGGACAAGGAGCTGGTGAAGCCGGACTTCGACCCGCTGCGGCTGCGGGTGGGCGTCGCGATCATGCTGATGCTCGCCTACGGGGCCAGCGTCGGCGGCCTGATCACCCCGGTCGGCACGCCGCCGAACCTGATCGGCCGAGGCCTCATCGAGGAGGCCACCGGCGAGCGCATCGGGTTCCTCGACTGGATGCTCATGGCGCTGCCCATCTGCGCGCTCATGTTCGTCGCCCTCGCCGTCGTCCTGCTGCTGCTCAACAAGCCCGAGATCCGCCGGATCGAGGGCGTGAGCGAGTACGTGCAGAAGGAGCGGGCCGAGCTCGGCAAGTTCTCCCGCGCCGAGAAGAACACGCTCATCGCCTTCGCCGTCACCGTGGCCTGCTGGATCTTCCCCGGCGTCATCGCGCTGACCGCCGGCACCGACTCCGACCTCTACGCCACCATCAGCGACCGCATGGACGAGGGCATCATCGCCGTGCTCGGTGCCTCGCTGCTGTTCCTGCTGCCCACCGACTGGAAGGCGCGCGAGTTCACGCTGCGCTGGAGCGACGCGGCGACGATCGACTGGGGCACGATCCTGCTCTTCGGGACCGGCATCATCTTCGGCTCGCTGCTGGCCAGCACCGGCCTCGCCGAGACCATCGGCCAGGCCTCGGCCGACTCGCTCGGCCTGACCAGCACGTTCGCGATCACGATCTTCGCGGTGATCCTGGCGATCATCATCAGCGAGACGACGTCGAACACGGCGTCGGCGGCGGTCGTCGTGCCGATCATCATCCCGGTGGCGATGGCGGCCGGCATCAACCCGTTCGTGCCCGCGCTGGCCGCCACCTTCGCGGCCTCGTTCGGGTTCATGCTGCCGGTGTCCACGCCGCAGAACGCGATCGCCTACGGCTCGGGCGTCGTGCCGATCACCAAGATGATCCGGTCGGGCGCCTCGTTCGACGTCCTCGGTGCGCTGCTGATCGTGGTCCTGCTGCCGGTGATGGTCGAGGTCGTCCTCGGCTCGGTGGGCTGACTCACCCGGCCGGGCGAGTCCGCCGGACCGGCGGCGTGACACCATGGACGACGGCTGCCCGACGGACGGCGGCCCCGTTCGGGAGGGAGGTCGGCTGATGCGCACCGAGCCTCCCAGTACCGATCCCCAGGTCCTCCCGCCCCGGCTCCACCGGTAGCCGCCGGTCGCGGCGGCGTGCGAGGACCGCTCCGGTGCCCCCCGCCGTCCCCGTCGCCCCCCGGGAGTCCGTCATGGCCGAGCGCCGCCGCGCGCCCCTGACCGCCCTGTCCACCCTCACCCGCCGTCCGCGGGTCGAGCTGCTGCCCGCCGTCCCGCGGGTGCCGCGCGCCTCCGAGCTCCCCGCGGCCTCGCGCATGGTCGACAACGCCGTCTACTCCGACGGCCGCCGGGTGGCCACGCCCGACTCCGCGGAGGAGAGCCGCGAGGAGCTCGCGCTCGGGGAGGGCCGCCTGGCCTGGCTCGGTCTCTACCGGCCCGACGCCGGTGAGCTCGGGTCGCTGGCCGAGCTGTTCGACCTGCCCGAGCTGGCCGTCGAGGACGCGATCAAGGCCCACCAGCGGCCGAAGTTCGAGCGGTACGGCTCCACGCTGTTCGTCGTCCTCAAGGCCGCCCGGTACCTGGACGCGGCGGAGGAGGTCGAGTTCGGGGAGCTGCACCTGTTCCTCGGCCGCGACTTCGCGATCACCGTCCGGCACAGCGAGTCGCCGGACCTCTCGCGGGTGCGACGGCGGCTGGAGAGCGAGCCGGCCCTGCTCGCCAAGGGCAGCGAGGCGGTGCTGTACGCGGTGCTGGACGCCGTCGTGGACGGCTACCGGCCGGTGGTCGACGGGCTGGCCAACGACATCGACGAGATCGAGACCGAGGTCTTCCGCGGCGACCCCGGCGTCTCCCGGCGCATCTACGAGCTGTCGCAGGAGGTGCTGGAGTTCCAGCGCGCCGCGCTGCCGCTGTCGGGCATCATCGCCGCGCTCACCGCGGGCTTCGACAAGTACGGCGTCGACGAGGAGCTGCGCGGCTACCTGCGCGACGTCGCCGACCACGTCATCCAGGTGACCGAGCGGGTGGAGGGCTTCCGGCTGCAGCTGCGCGACATCCTCACCGTGAACGCGACCCTGGTGGCGCAGCGGCAGAACGAGGAGATCCGCGAGCTCACCGAGGCCTCGATCGCGCAGGGCGAGGAGGTCAAGAAGATCTCCGCCTGGGCGGCCATCCTCTTCGCGCCCACGCTGGTCGGCACCGTCTACGGGATGAACTTCGACCACATGCCCGAGCTGCACTGGGCCTGGGGGTACCCGCTCGCGCTGGTGGCGATGGCCGGGGTCAGCGTCACGCTGTACGCCGTCTTCAAGCGCCGCGACTGGATCTGAGTCCGGGGCGCCTGCGGGACCCGGCCGGCGGGGACGCGCAGGAACAAGGCGCTTGCCCGTGCCGTTACGCTGTCTGCACAACTACACAGGGGGTGAATGGTCTCGACTTCGGTCGGGTGACCAGGGGAAGCGAGCCGAGGAAGCCAACGATGAGCTCGTTAACCACGCGTTGGAAAACACACAAGCGCCGATTCCAATCAGCGCGACTTCGCTCTCGCTGCCTGATAGCAGCTAGGCGAGTCTGTCAGCCCGGGTTCGTCATCGGCCCGGATCCTGGCATCAGCTAGATGACTCACCGCACGTGCCGGTCGCGGGCGCGGGCGGGACATCACACAGCGACTGGGCCCGTCACGTCGACTTGTCCGCATGATCGACGGGGTCGAGCAGAGGCAACGCGGACTGCGCTCGGAGAAGCCCTGGTGATGCGTCGAAGGACGCGGGTTCGATTCCCGCCACCTCCACCCCTGAGGTCTTCGCAGATTGTGCGGAGACTCTTCGTAGATTGACGAACCGCCCCGGACCTCCAGGTCCGGGGCGGTTCGTCGTCTCACGCAGGTGTCAGGCAGCCTCGAGGACCGGCTGCATGTGGCCGCCGCGGAGGCGACGCAGGTGCTCGGCGTCGACGGCCTTCGCCTCCTCCTTCGTCAGGTCGCGGAAGCCCCAGTAGGGCGGGTCGGGCTGCAGCAGCGGGTGGTCGGCCGGGCCGCGGGCGGGGCGGTCGTGCCAGCTGCGGAGCTGCTCCTCGTTGAAGACGCTGGCCTTGACCGCGGCGACGATGGAGGCCATCGCCAGGCCGGGGAGTCGGTTCTGACCGCGGCGCAGTCGCTGCCGGCTGGCGTTCTTGAGGATTCCGAACACTCCCTCGACCAGCGCCCGCCGCTTGAACAGCCGCCGCCACCGGCGGCTGCCGTAGTACTCACGCTGCATCAGCTTGCGCTCGTGGTTCGCGTCGTCAGGGTCGGGCGTGAAGTCCATCGTCTTGTTCGTGCAGGACTTGCGGGTGGTGTGGTCCTCCGGCGGGGTGATGATCGGCAGCCCCAGCTGGGTGGCCGCCTCGCCCTGCGCGGCGCCGAGGGCGTGGCAGCCGGCGCGCCCGGCGCGGGCGGGGCAGATCCACTTGCTGGTCACGCTCTTGCCGAGGCCGCTCTCCTTCCGGTCGAAGGCCCAGTTGCGCTGGAACTCGTCGACGTCGTCTGCCGACGCCGAAAGGAGGTGAACCGCTCGTTGGCGTGACCGACCGTGTCCGGTTGTCCACTGTGTGGAGGCCGTCGGGCTACCGTGCCTGTGCTTGAACTGAACCGAGGGAGTTGCACGTGCCGCCGCGCGCAAAGAAGTACGAACCGCTGAAGTTCCAGGCCGTGCCGTTCACGGCAGCAGACCAGTTCTGCGACCCAGTGCGACGGGTGGCGTCGATGACAGAGGCGTCAGCGTGATCACGGGCGAGCTCAAGAGCAAGATCGACAGAGTCTGGGACGTCTTCTGGTCCGGAGGCATCTCCAACCCCCTCGAGGTCATCGAGCAGATCACCTACCTGCTCTTCATCCGTCGGCTCGACGACCTCCAGACGCTGAAGGAGCGCAAGGCCAACCGCACCGGCAAGCCGATCGAGGACCCGATCTTCCAGCCCAGCGAGGCGGGCCTGCGCTGGTCCCGGTTCAAGGACTTCGAGCCCGGGGTCATGCACCAGGTCATCGGCGAAGGCGTCTTCCCGTTCCTGCGCCGGCTAGGCGGCGACGGGTCCACCTACTCCGAGCACATGAAGGACGCCCGGTTCACCATCCCGACCCCGGCGCTGCTCTCCCGCGTCGTCGACATGCTCGACGACGTTCCCATGCAAGACCGCGACACCAACGGCGACCTCTACGAGTACATGCTCAGCAAGATCGCCTCAGCCGGTCAGAACGGCCAGTTCCGCACTCCCCGGCACATCATCCAGCTCATGGTCGCGATGACCGCTCCCCAGCCGTCGGACGAGATCTGTGACCCTGCGTGCGGCACCGCGGGCTTCCTCGTCGCCGCCTCCGAGTACGTGCGCCACGAGCACCCCACGGTCATGACCGATGAGCAGCAGCGGCAGCACTACCACCGCAGCATGTTCCACGGCTACGACTTCGACTCCACCATGCTGCGCATCGGCAGCATGAACATGCTGATGCACGGGGTCGAGCAGCCGGACATCCGCTATCGCGACTCCTTGTCCGAGGGAGCGGCGGGCGAGGAAGGCATCTACTCGCTGATTCTGGCGAACCCACCATTCGCGGGCAGCCTCGACTACGAGTCAACGTCGAAGGACCTGCAGCGCGTGGTCAAGACCAAGAAGACCGAGCTGCTCTTCCTCGCGCTGTTCCTGCGGCTGCTCAAGCCTGGTGGGCGGGCAGCGGTCATCGTGCCCGACGGAGTTCTCTTCGGGTCGTCAACTGCGCACAAGGCCCTACGGCGGATCCTGGTCGAGGACCAGAAGCTCGACGCCGTGGTCAAGCTCCCGTCCGGGGTCTTCAGGCCCTACGCCGGCGTCTCCACAGCCATCCTGCTGTTCACCAAGACCAACAGTGGCGGTACTGAGGACGTGTGGTTCTACGACGTAAAGGCAGACGGCTTCAGTCTCGACGATAAGCGCACCCCAACCGAAGCCAATGACCTTCCCGACGTGCTCGCACGATGGCAGGAGCGGAATGCCCAGGAGCGAAAGCGTGAGCGTACCGAGCGCAGTTTCTGCGTACCGAAGTCCGAGATTGCCGCCCAAGACTACGATTTCTCGCTGAATCGCTACCAGCAGGTTGTCCACCATGAGAGTGAACAGCGTCCGCCGTTGGAGATCGTCGCAGAGATTGAAAGCCTGGAAGATCAGATTCGGAAGGACCTGGCAGATCTGAAGGCAATGCTTTCATGAAGATGATAGCGCTTGGGGAGTGTTGTGAGATTGTTTCGGGAGCGACGCCCAGTAGCTCTGTCCCTGAGTTCTGGGGCGGAGATATCGATTGGGCCACGCCGGCCGATCTGAGTCAGCTCAGCGGGGCGTACATCGATTCCACGCCGCGCAAGCTGACAGCGGCTGGGCTTGCCAGTTGCTCGGCGAAGCTCCTTCCAGTGGGTTCGGTGCTTCTCAGCTCCCGGGCCCCCATCGGCCACGTCGCGATCAACACGATTCCGATGGCGACGAACCAAGGCTTCAAGAGCCTGATGCCGGATAGCGACGTCTTGGACCCGAAGTACCTGTATCACTGGCTGAGGGGTAGCAAGGCCTATTTGCAGTCGCTCGGCAATGGTGCCACGTTCAAAGAGCTCTCAAAGTCTACGGTCGCCCGCGTCAAGATTCCAGTTCCAACCCTCGATGAGCAGCGACGTATCGCGACGATCCTAGATCGGGCAGGCGCCTTGTCGATGAATCGCGCTGCAGTTGTAGGCCGACTTGAGGATCTTGCTCAGTCCGTGTTTCGAGACATGTTCGGCGGGGGCCCGCAAAGACTTCTGCCGCTGGCAGATCTGTGTGTGCGGATTACAGATGGCACCCACCAGTCCCCGGAATGGGCGAAGGAGGGGCACCCATTTCTGTTCGTCAGCAACATCACGTCAGGTGAGATCAACTTTACGACGAGTAAGTTCATCTCCGGCGATACGCATGCAGAACTGACGGCTCGCTGTCCCATCGAGGTCGGAGATGTCCTTTACTCCACAGTCGGCTCGTACGGTGTCCCCGTTGTTGTTCGTAGCGAGCGGAAGTTTGCGTTTCAGCGACACATTGCGCATCTCAAGCCGCGGCGCGAACTTATCCATCCCGAGTTCTTGGCTGCGCAGCTGGCGGCCCCAGAGGTGAAGAGGCAAGCCGACGTGGCTGCCCGGGGTGCCGCCCAGAAGACCGTGAATCTGAAGGACATCAAGGCTTTCTCGGTCTTCGCTCCCCCAATGGCCCAGCAGTTGGACTTCGTGCGGCGATTGGGCGCGATCAGAGCGGCCAGGCTAGGGGCTCTGCGTTCGCATGAGGCTCTGAGTCAGCTGGAGGACTGCCTACAGGCTGCCGCGGTGTCGGGGCGGCTATGAGGACTTGTCGTTCCGGTGCCCTTATGGTCTTGCGACGCGTTTCGGAGAGTCGGCAGTGAGCAACTTTGGCTTCGTTGAGGCTCAGTGGCCGCAGGTCCACGCGGATTGCGTACAGGCCGAGGCTTACCTCGCCTCCGACCCGCGGTCGGCCTGTTTCTATGCCCGCCGGGCGGCGGAGCAGGTGGTCGGGCTCATCTACGACGTCGACGCGTTGCCCGAGCCGTACAAGGACGACCTGTCGGCCCGGATCAACGAGCCAGCCTTTCAGCGGCGGGTTGGCGTCGGCATTGGGCAGAAGCTCAATCTGCTCCGCAGGCTAGGCAACCGCGCGGTTCATGACGTGCAGCCCATCCCCGCCCGGGTCGCGGTGGATGTACTGCGGGAGTTGCACCACGTGGTCGTGTGGACGGCGTTCCGCTACTCCGCCAACCCGGCGGCAGTGCCGACCGGGGCGGTGTTTGATCCGAAGCTCGCAGGTAGTCAGGCGCCGCTAAGTCGAGCCGATGTCGTCAAGCTTGCGGAGAAGTTCCGCCAGCAGGACGAGGCCAATGCCCGTGCGCTCAAGGAGCGGGACGACCTTGCGGCGGCGAAGGACGCCGAGATCGAAGCGCTGCGCCAGCAGATCAAGGCGGCGCAAGCCGCAACCACGCTGACTGACACGCACGACTACTCCGAAGCTCAGACCCGCGACCTCATCATCGACGAACTTCTCCGCGAGGCGGGCTGGCAGCTCACCGATGCTCGGGACCGCGAGTTCGAGGTCACCGGCATGCCCAACGCTGAGGGCAAAGGCTTCGTCGACTACGTCTTGTGGGGCAGCGACGGGCTGCCGCTCGCGGTGGTGGAGGCGAAGAAGACCACCGCCGAGCCGGCGGTAGGCCAACAGCAGGCCAAGCTGTACGCGGACTGCCTGCAGCAGATGACCGGCCGCCGGCCGGTGATCTTGTACACCAACGGCTACCAGACCTGGTTGTGGGACGACGCCGCCGGCTACCCGCCGCGCCGGGTCGAGGGCTTCTTCACCGCCGACGAGCTGGAACTGATGGTGCAGCGCCGCACCGGCCGCCTGCCGCTCGTTGACGCGGACATCGACAAGGCGATCGTCGGCCGGCACTACCAGCAGCGCGCGATCCGGACAGTGGGGGCGACGTTCACCGCCAAGCAGCGGGCCGCGCTGCTCGTGATGGCCACCGGGTCCGGCAAGACCCGAACGGTCATCGCGCTGGTCGATCAGCTGATGCGCGCCGGGTGGGTCAAGCGGGTGCTGTTCCTTGCCGACCGCACCGCCCTGGTCAACCAGGCCGTCGGGGCGTTCAAGACCCATCTGCCCCGCGCGACCACGGTCAACCTGGTCACCGAGCAGGTCGCCGACGGCCGGGTGTACGTCTCGACGTACCCGACCATGATGAACCTGATCAACGAGACCGACGCGGGTAGGAGGCTGTTCGGGCCCGGCTACTTCGACCTTATCGTCGTCGACGAGGCCCACCGGTCGGTCTACCAGAAGTACCGCGCGATCTTCTCCTGGTCCGACTCCCTGCTGGTCGGCCTGACCGCCACGCCCAAGGACGAGGTCGACCGCAACACCTACACGCTGTTCAACCTCGAAGACGGGGTGCCCACCGACGCCTACAGCCTCGACGAGGCCGTTGCCGAGGGCTATCTCGTGCCCCCCGTGGCGGTGTCGGTGCCCACCAAGTTCCTCCGGGAAGGCATCCGCTACAACGAGCTCAGCGAGCAGGAGAAGGACGACTGGGACTCCCTGGAGTGGAACGAGGACGGCGACATCCCCGACGCCGTCGCGGCCGAGGAGCTCAACAAGTTCCTCTTCAACGCCGACACCGTCGACAAGGTCCTCGCCACCCTCATGCAGAACGGCCACAAGGTCGCCGGCGGCGACCGGCTCGGCAAGAGCATCATCTTCGCCAAGAACCAGGCCCACGCCGAGTTCATCCAGAAGCGCTTCGACGCCAACTACCCCGAGTACGCCGGCCATTTCGCCCGCGTCATCACCCACTCGGTGACCTACGCCCAGAACCTCATCGACGACTTCTCGATCAAGGACAAGGCGCCGCACATAGCCATCTCCGTCGACATGCTCGACACCGGCATCGACGTCCCCGAGGTCGTCAACCTGGTCTTCTTCAAACTGGTGCGCGCCAAGAGCAAGTTCTGGCAGATGATCGGCCGCGGCACCCGCCTGTGTCCCGACCTCTACGGGCCGGGGGAGGACAAGAAGAACTTCTACGTCTTCGACTTCTGCGGCAACCTCGAGTTCTTCAGCCAGAACCTGCCCGACTCCGGCGGCTCGCTGCAGAAGTCGCTCGCCGAGCGGCTGTTCGAGGCCCGCCTGGGACTGCTCGCCGCACTGGACAAGACCGGCGTCGGCGCCGACTCCGGCGGTCACCCCGAGGTCGGCCAGGGTGAGGTCAGCGAACGCGGCCTGCGCGTGGACGTGGCCTGGACGCTGCACGAGGTGGTGGTCGGCATGAACGTCGACAACTTCCTGGTCCGCCCGGCCCGGCAGTGGGTCGAGACGTACTCCAACTGGGGCGCCTGGCACCCGCTGACCCCGGAGAAGGCCGGCGACATCGCGCACCACCTCGCCGGCCTGCCCTCCACCAAGCGGGACGACGACGAGGACGCCAAACGCTTCGACCTGATCCTGCTGCGACTGCAGTTGGCCCGCCTCGACGGCGATGCCATCCAGTTCGAGCGGCTGCGCACGCAGGTGCAGGACATCACCGCCGCCCTGCTCGGTCAGACCGGGATCCCCTCGGTCAAGGCCCAGCAGCAGCTCCTCGAGGAGCTGTCCGGCGACGAATGGTGGGTCGACGTCACCCTCCCGATGCTCGAGCTCGCCCGGCGCCGAATCCGCGCGCTCGTGCGCTTCGTGGAGAAGTCCCGGCGCGCCGTCGTCTACTCCAACTTCGCCGACGAGCTCGGCGAGAGCAGCATCATCGAACTGCCCGGCGTCACCCCCGGCACCAACTGGGAACGGTTCCGTGCGAAGGCCCGGGCCTACCTCCGCGACCACGAAGACCACCTGGCCATACAGCGTCTTCGCCGCAACCTTCAGCTGACACCGGAGGACCTGGCGTCGCTGGAGGCGATGCTGGTGGAGTCCGGCGCCGGCAGCGAGGTCGACATCGCCCGCGCCCGCGAGGAGTCCCACGGGCTTGGGCTGTTCATCCGCTCCCTGGTTGGCCTCGACCGCGAGGCCGCGACCGCCGCGTTCGACCGCTACCTGTCCGACGGCGTGTACTCGGTCAACCAGATGCGGTTCGTCCAGCTCATCGTCGAGCACCTGACCGCGAACGGGGTCATGGACGTGGGCCGTCTCTACGAATCGCCGTTCACTGACAGCGCGCCCCACGGCCCGGACTCGATCTTCTCCGAGGAAGAGGTTGACGGCATCGTGACCGTTCTCCACCAGGTCAGAGAGCGTGCTCTTCCCGACGTCACGGTCGCGTGACGGCACGGATGACGAAGCACTGCTGCCCACCGAACAAGCAGGAAGGCGCCGCCTTGGTCATGCAGCAGGCTGAACTGTTGGCCGCTGAGGTGGCCGCGTGAGCCGACCGGCCGGATCTCCGCTACCTCCGCTCGTCGCTCTGCCGCAAGCCATCGGTGAGGTGATGTCGTGGGCAGAACTGGAGCGAGCGATGGGGCACGCACTGGGGGAGCTTCAATCGAGGGAACGCCAGTGGCTGACCGTTGCGACGCTGCACCGATCCGGTCTCTATGAAAGTCCTGACGAGTTCCCAAATGTGAGTGCGGTGTGCCTGTCGCTGCTAGAAAGCGTCGGCAAAGCAGCAGTCGACGTTGAACTGCGACGCGCCATAGCGAAGGCGGCTCCGAACTTCGACGTGAAGCGACGCGATGAAGAGGCGAATCGTGTCGGTCGCATGGTCCGCGAACGTCTCGGGCAAAGCCTTCAAGTTCAGAACCGGGCTCACCTTGGTCGGGGTGAGGCGTCACAGGCCGCCAACAAGGTGGCGTCCGGTTCCACCGTTCGCACGTTCGATGCCGTCGCCATGCAGGTCGTGGGTTGGTGGTCTCTTGTGGTAGCGGGAGCCGGCTTACGGACGTTTGTAGAGACGCTGTACGCCGACGCCGCGATGTCCTCAGCCACAGCTGCGGACGTGCGGTCGCTCTTTCAGCAGCATGCCCAAGGTTTGAAACCGGCATTCGAGGTCGCACAGGCAGGCCCGGACCACGACGCCGTCTTCACGGTGACAGTCACGACAAAGGACGGCCGAACGGGAAGGGGGGAGGCCGGCTCGAAGAAGCACGCGCAGCGACTCGCGTGTCACGACTACTTGTCCCGACACGCGCCTCACGTCCTGGCGGACCAGGGTTCGCCGGCGAAGCGCGGGAAGCCGGTCGTGCGCCGACCGGCGCGGCCGCTGGTAGATGAGCGGTACGCCGCGCTCGCCGCCAGGTTCGGCTGCCGCGATGCGGGGCCGTTCGCCCGCGCCCTCATTCACCGATCCTGGGTGTACGAGAACGTCAGTGAGGGAGACACCGACCGTGACGGCAACGCGATGCTCGCCAACCTTGGGAGCTTTGTTCTGAACGCTGCGATGATGCGCCGGCGGGCGGCGGTGCTGCTGAGTCGGACGACCGACCCCGACCCCGATGTCGCGGTCGCGCTCACCGTCCCGGACGCGGCTCTGCGACCCATATTCGAGGCTCTTGGCCTCGGGAGGCTCGTCCGACTCAGCGCCGGACTGCGAGGGCAACCTCTCTCCGACGAGATCATCGCCAACATGGTTCAGGCGACGCTCGCCGCGTCCCACATCCAGTGGCCGGACCATTCGACCTTCGAGAGCCATCTCCCTGCCGAAGTGCACCAGTTCCTGGGTGCGCAGAGCAGCACAAGCCTCGTGGACCCCGTCACCCGCCTGCAAGAGCTCTCTGTCGAACTCGACTTTCAAGTCGAGGAGGACAGCTCGCGGGAGGGGCCGGACCACAACTCCACTTTCCGCGTTCGGCTGAACGTGCGGGGCCTTGCACAGCCGATCTCGGTGGAGGGAGCCGGCGCTTCCCGGACCGCTGCCCGCAAGATCGCGGCGGCACACTTCTGGTCGTCTGCGGAGATCTTGACGGATGGCGCGGGGCGTGTGCCGGACACGACGATCGCTCGCCTCCTCCTTGTGCGGCACCTTGAACTGCTCGCAGCATCACGGACTCGCTGGCCGCGCTGGCAGCGTGCCGGGCGACTGGGTGCGCGCATGGTGCAGCAGGGCGATCGGCATGGGTTCGGTCGTTGGGCCGCTGGCGTGTGCGACGTCATCGGTCCGGGTTGGCGGCCCGATGCAGTTGCTGAGGCCGCGCTGGCTGACTACTTCGGTCAGGTCTCGCAAACCGCGCGGAAGCGGGTGATCTTCACGGACGTCCTCTCCGCACTCCTGGCTTGGATAGCGGCAGCCGCCGACGCCGACGAGCCCGCTACGTCGTGGGATGAGCCAACGCAACAACTCGTTGCGCTATCGGCGGCACAGAGCGTGTGGATGTCCGCCGGGGCGGATCAGCCGGTTGCGCAGGTCCTGGAGAACTGGCTCCTGGTCAATCGGCGTCGGCTACAGGTCGAGCGCGACCTCCCCCTGGATGGCGCTGTGGTCGATGCACGCACAGCGGCGGCCCTGTTCAGGGCCCTGCAGGAGTGTGCCGCGGCCCTATCCGGACAGCCTGAACCTCGCCTGTCGATGCACGGCCGAACGACCGCGGCCGGTGTCTCAGTGACCGTCAGTTGTGCGAGACATCCGCTCGACCAGGTGAAGGACACCCTGACGATGCGGCTCCTGTGCGAGACCTGTCCCACGCTGCTTGTAGGCGCCCACGACGCACGATCCATCCAGCTCAGCGTGAAGACGTCGCCGCCCAACGCCGACGAAAACTGGCTGACGCGAGCCGCGTACGGCCAACCGACAGCTGATGACTACGACGCTGAGTTGGCGCGCCTCATCCACGACCTGAAGAACGAGGTGACCGCTGCGCGGCTGGCGTACGACCGAAATACACCCACGCGGACCGAACGCCTGGAAGCGCAGCTCGCAGCCAGCCGGCACATGGATGCAGCAGCCGCTCTCGCGTCGCGGCTGCGAGACGCGGACATGCTGTACGAGGCCGCCGACCTCGTAGGGACCACAGAACTCGCTGCCTTTATGCAGGCCTATATCAGCGACCTCATCCGGCGGCTACCGACACAGATTCGCGTTGTTCCCCCCGCGCTGGCCCCTGCGGTGGTGGCGATCGACGAGCGTGCACTCCGCGCGGTGCTGGACAACCTGGTCAAGAACGCCGAGCAGGCAATGGCTGCAGGCGGCGAGATCACCTTCGACTACACGTCCTCGCCAGGTGACGACGTCGTCCTGCTGGAGATTGCGGACACCGGTGCCGGTATCCCGGCCGCCGTCCTCGAAGCGCTCGCAGCAGGGAGGGCGATCACCAGCGGGAAGCGGGAAGGAAGTGGTCTGGGCCTCCTCGGGGTCCGGCGGACCCTCCGTCGTGTCGGTGGTGAACTTGAGCCTGCGCCGCGGGCGAAAGGAACCGGTTGGCTCTTGACGCTGCCGACCGTGACAGAAGACGGCCAAGCCGAAAGTCGAGACAAGTAGCACATGTCCGCCGCTAGCCCCTGCCCCCGCCGCCCGCGCATTCTCTTCGTCGACGACCAAAGAGATGTGGCGGTGACCCTGTCCAAGCTGCTACCCAAGGGCAGTTTCGAGTGCAGATTCGCCGACGACGGCGAGGCCGCCCTGACGCGACTCTCCGCCGAAGCGTTCGACCTGGCCGTGGTGGACCTCCATATGCCGCCCGATGACTGGGGAGGACTCTGGTTGCTCCGCGAGCTGTCGGAGCGTGGTCTCGCCATCGACACGCTTGTCCTGTCTGGAGAGGGTGGGCAGTCTGAGACGATCGAAGCGATGCGATTGGCGCACGACTTCGTCATGAAAGACAGGGCAGCCATCGAGCTCCCCGAGCGAATCCAAGAGGTGCTCGCCCGGAGCCAAAGTTCGCGTGTCGACTTCGCCGTCAATCAACTTCCAACCCCCATCGCTCTCCCGTATCAGCGCATGCAGGTGCCGCTTGACCGGG
This sequence comes from Blastococcus sp. TF02A-35, assembly GCF_004571075.1. GTDB lineage: Bacteria > Actinomycetota > Actinomycetes > Mycobacteriales > Geodermatophilaceae > Blastococcus. The sequence goes on along the minus strand of NZ_SPQP01000006.1, from coordinate 84,496 downwards.
AATCTCAACTGCGGGCGAGTCTTGTGACAGCTGAAGCGATTGCACGATTTTGTGCACTCGCCGCCATCTCCGCCATACGGACCGAAGGGCCGCTCGACCAGCCGGTGCTCACCCATCTGGTGCGGCCGAGCTTTGGAACTTGGCAGGAAATCTGCCGTCGTCTTCTTCCGCAGCTCCGTGACCGAGTGCTGGTCAGGTGGATCGAGGCCGTATGTGTCACCGAGGCGAACGCCGTCGTACAGCACCGGAACGATGTGGTGCATGGCGGCGGCGCCCCGGCCAGCGGCTGGGATGGGGCACTGGCCGATGTGCTCGGATGGCTGGACTGGTTCGTCTTGACCGCCCGGACGAGCACCCCTCTCGAATTGGTGGTCGCAGGACCTATGGCTTTCACGGGGAGCACCTACAGCGTTGACCTCGCAGTTCTCGCTGGCGCAGCCCAGTCCGTGGCGCCGGTGCGCGCGGATGTCGCGACTCCGCTGGTCACCGGCCGCGTGTACCTGCGATCCGCCGGAGGCTATGTAGACATGTGGCCGCTGGTCCTGGCGGACGGTGCCCTGGCCGGTGACTGGACCGTGAGAGTGGTGGATGGCTTCCAGCAGAGCCGTCATGGTGAAACGAGCACGACGGACCGCCTGAAGTATGTGGATCTGAGCACTGGTTCGCGGGATACATCAGCGCAGCATCAGCTTGGCGAACTACTCAGCGGTCGCGAGCAGTGAGGCATTGGGGAGGCGCTGTGCCTCTCGGTGATCCGCCTCACGCGACTCACTGGCGGTTCCGGCAGGACCAGCTGGCATTGCGCTGCGCGGGTGGCAGGAGCGCTACGAGGAGACAGCATCTGCCTGGCAGCACGTCGCTGCGGCGGAGCGGTCTCGCGCCGGCGCGCTTGTGTCCCAGTGGAAGCCACGGCTGGCGGACATGCGGGACGCCCAGCAGGCCCTGCTGGTGAGCGGCCGCTGGCGGGGTGGCCCGCGGACGCTCCTCGCTGCCCTGGACTTGCAGTACCGGGAGCTGGCAGTGACCGCGGGATTGGCCTGGTTGCTCCGTCCCGACGGCCACCACGGCCTCGGTCCCTCTGTGCTCGACGGGCTGCTGGATCACCTGGAGCTCGACGGGTCCGGCGCGGACCCCGGTGTGCGGGTGGTGCTGGAGGAGCAGCGGGAGGAAACCCGGGCCGACCTCGTCATCTACGGCCACAGTTGGACGATCGTGGTAGAGGCCAAGACCTTCGCCGTCGAGCAGGAGCGTCAGCTGGACCGCCTGTACGAGCACTGGCGGGACGAGCCGGCGCCCAGCTTCGTCTTCCTCACCCGCGGCCGGCGGCTGCCAATCACCGCCGTGGAGAGCCGCGGCCACTGGCGAGCACTCACCTGGGAGCAGGTCCCGACATCGCCCGCGCGGCCGCCACCTCGTTGACAGGGGCAGCTCCCGGAGTCCACGACTACATCGCCACCCTGGAGGCCTACCACCGTGCCTGACCCGCTCGCCGTCACGCGCGAAGATGCCGACGCAAAGGCGTGGTTCTACCTCGACCACCGGCACGACATCGAGACCTGGGCTGCTCTACGCGCAGAAGGCGCCAGCTTCTGGACAAGCACCTCGTCGGGGTCGCTGCGCAGCTGGAAGAGCTGGCCGAAGAACTTGCCGCCGAGCTGGAGACCAACGACCTGGACTCGGGCTCCTGGCCGAGGGCGGGATTGCGCCGCTCGACCTGGCAGCACAATGGAGCTGCGGACGTCAGCGCCGTCATCCAGTGGGAACGCGCTCGTCTGCTCACGCCGGGGTCGTATGAGTGGCCGTACGTCGCCGTGCGTCTGCCCGCCGACGCGGCTGACGAGGAACGCCGTCGCCAGATCAGCGAGGCCAGGCGACCGGTGCGCGCACAGCTCAAGGGGTCGTCCGGTCGGACGTTCCCGTTCTGGCGCTACGTTGAGTCGCCGACTGGCGCGCCGCTGGATCCGGCCGCGCTCATCCGGGACGTTCTGATGGCCTTCCGCCAGCTGTGGGACGCCGCAGCGCCGGTCCTGGATGTGCTGCATGCTCGTCGCGACGGAATCACCGCGCTCTGACTACCGTCGTAGCGCTGTTGGATGGCGGGCGGTCGACTGAGAACTGTCAGTACCCATTCGTAGCCTCCCGGTGAGCGCCAGCAAAGGTTGGCGCCAGAGCGGGGGAGGCCACGATGAGCAGTTTGGAGCAGATTCGCCGCCAGATCGACGAGGCCGTCAAGAAGCGCGCCGAGGCGGACAAGCAAGCAGCAGACGCACGCGTCAAGCAGGCAAAGAAGGAAGCGGACGCGGCCTCGTACCGGTCCAGGGCGGACCGCGCCTCTTCGCAGTCAATGGCACGTTCCTACCTGCGGCAAGCCGAATCGGCGCAGAAGGAAGCGCTGACGCTGGGAGCCAAAGCCGCGGGCTACAGCACCAAGAGCGCCCAGTTCTCGAAGAAGGAAGCTGACCTCAGCCGGGCACTGTCAACGGCGTTGGACAAGCAGCGCAGCGATGAGCAGCGCGTCCAGAAGCAGCGGCAGCTAGCCGACCAGCGGGCGCAGAAGCAGCGAGAAGCTGACGAGAAGCGCGCCCGCGAACGGCTGCAGTTGGCCGAGCGGCGAGCCAGGGAACGAGAGCAGCAGGCAGAACGAGCCCGGACGCAGGCGCTGATGGCGGCGACTGAGAGCCGACTGCAGCAGCAAATCGCAGAGATCCGCCCTCCGCAGGTAGAGCGCCTTCGCATCCTCTATGTGACTGCCGCTTCCGACGGGGACCTGCGCGTGGACAAGGAGATCCGCAGGGTCAAGAAGGGGGTCAAGGCGGCAACGCTCCGAGACCTCGTGGAGATCGAGCCCCTGCTTGCCGCGACTGGGGCCGACCTTCTGGACGGCATGAGCGGCTTCAAGCCCCATGTGGTCCACTTTGCCGGGCACGCTGACGAAGACGTGTTGGTGTTCGACACCGAGGCCGACGGTGACAACCTGGGCCAGGTGATAACGAAGTCGGTGTTCGCCCGCGCGATGGGAGCGGTCGACAACCCTCCCGTCCTGGTCGTCCTCAACGCCTGTCACTCCACTGGGCACCTCGACGAACTGCTCACCGTCGTTCCGATGGCGATCGGCATGTCCGACGAGATCGGCGACCCAGACGCGATGTCCTTCGCCGCGAGGTTCTACACCGCCATCGCCGACGGCCAGTCCGTCAGGAGTGCCTACGAGGCGGCGCGCATCCAGATGGAGATGGACGGCATGTCTGACGCGGATCTGCCGGTCCTCCGCGCACAGGACACGGTGGACCCAGCGGCGACACCGCTGATCATTCCGCCAGCGGACTAGCTTCCGACGCGTGGTGGGGCGAGTCCGCTCACCACGGGTGCCGATTTCGGAGCTGAAGGGTGCAAGCCGCCGGCGCCGTTCGTAGAAGCGGATGCCCGGACCTCGCCGTTCGTGGATCTAACACCCCACCCCTGTTGTCCACGTCGGGCCCGGTCGGCTGACCGGGCCCGACGTGTGTCCACAGCCTGCTGCGCAGCCGTCACGGACATCGGTGATGATTCGGCGGTCCTCACCCCCTGCGAACAGGAGCACCCCCATGGCCCGCCGCCGCGTGGACGAGGCCGGCCGGCAGCTGGGCTGGCGCGGCACCGTCGCCCTGGTCCTGGGCATCGCCGCCGTCGTCACGCTGCTGATGACGCCGTGGATGGGCCGCGGGCTCGCGCTGCTCCTGCCCTCGGCGTGGGCCCAGGTCGCCGCCGGCGTGCTGCTGACGGCGGGTGTCGTCGGGTGCTTCGTCGCGGGTGTGCGGCGACCGCCGAACAAGCGCTTCCCGCCCACGCTCGCCGCCGTGTGCGCCGGCCTCACCGCCACCATCTGGCTGCTCGCGCCGATCGGCGGGAGGGGCAGCGGAGCGGCCGCGCCGGCGGCGGGGGAGTCGGTGGCGCCGCTGATCCTCACCTCCTACCTCTCGTGGCCGGTGATCGCCGTGACCCTGGGAGTGCTGTCCTGGTGGGACAACCGCCGCCGTCGGCGCCGGGGCGAGGACCCCGACGGCATCAGCCGGAGCCACCGGACGCCGTCGCGCCGGTCGTGGCTGATCGGTGCCGGCATCCCGACCGGCGTCGCCGTCGTCGCCGTCACCCTCGGCCTCGTGGCCGGGCCGCCGGCGTCGGAGACGCGCCCCGGGATCGCCGCGGAGGACGCCGGCCCGCTGCGCGTGGTGGACGTCCCGTCACTGTCCGGCACCTCCCTCAGCCCGAGGATGGGGGCGGTCGAGCGGCCCGTCGACGAGGTGCACTCCTTCCTCGGCGTGATGCTCGACGACCTGACGCGCGCGGCCCCGATGAGCCGGTGGTGGACCGTGCTCGCCCAGGTGGAGGAGGCGCCGGGCGAGTACGACCCCCTCGTCCGGCTGAGCGTCGTCGACCTCGCGCCCGGGGCCGACCAGGCGGCGGTCGCGGCCACGGTGCCGACGTCCACCGGCGGACGGGCGGGCGGCGACTGGTGGCTGGTGGCCGACGAGGCCGAGGCCTGGGAGACGGCTGCGGTCGCCGACGGGGGGACGCTGCTCGTCCTCCACGTCGGGGAGGGGTCGAGCGGCGGGGCCCGGCAGCAGACGCTGGAGACGCTGACCACCGAGCTCACCGCGGAGCGGCGGGCCGCCCTGGCCGAGGCCACCCGAGCCGCCGGCTGACCCGGTCCGCCGGCGTCGCGCTGGTGGCCGGCCCCGGTCGCGGGGCTCCCCGGCAGCCGCGGGGCGCCGGGTCCTGACATCCTCGTCACCACAGGAGGACGCCGACCCGTGGCCGGCGTCCCTGGCGGAGCACGACCCGGGAGGTCGCATGGGCACGACGGCAGGCCGAGTCCCGGAGCAGGCCGCTGAGGAGCGACGGCGGGGCTCGTTCAGCTCCCGGCGGGTCTTCATCCTGGCGGCGATCGGCTCGGCGGTGGGGCTGGGCAACATCTGGCGGTTCCCCTACGTGGCGTACGAGAACGGCGGCGGCGCGTTCCTCGTGCCGTACCTCGTCGCGCTGCTGACCGCCGGCATCCCGTTCCTGCTGCTGGACTACGCGATCGGGCACCGCCACCGCGGCTCGGCGCCGCTCTCCTTCGCCCGGCTGCGCCGCGGCACCGAGGGGCTGGGCTGGTGGCAGGTCGCCATCTGCTTCGTCATCGCCGTCTACTACGCCGCGGTGCTGGCCTGGGCGCTGCGCTACACCTTCTTCTCGCTCGACCAGGCCTGGGGCCCGGACCCCGAGGCGTTCTTCTTCGGGGAGTTCCTCCAGGCCGGTGACGTGGCGGTGACCGCCGACGTGGTGCCCGGGGTGCTCGTGCCCCTCGCGCTGGTCTGGCTGGCCGTCCTGGTCATCATGGCTCTCGGCGTGCAGCGGGGGATCGGGCTCACCTCGCTGGTCTTCATCCCGGTGCTGGTGCTCGCCTTCGTCGCCCTCGTCGTCCAGGCCCTGCTGCTGCCGGGCGCGGGGGCCGGCCTGGACGCGCTGTTCACCCCCGACTGGTCGGCGCTGACCTCGGCCTCGGTCTGGGCCGCGGCGTTCGGCCAGATCTTCTTCTCGCTGTCCGTCGGCTTCGGCATCATGATCACGTACGCCTCCTACGTGCGCCGGCGGGAGGACATGGTCGGTTCCGGCCTCGTCGTGGGCTTCTCCAACTCCGGCTTCGAGCTGTTGGCCGGGATCGGGGTCTTCGCCGCCCTGGGGTTCATGGCGCAGGCCGGCGGGGTCGCGGTCGACGAGGTCGCCAGCGGCGGGATCGGCCTGGCGTTCATCGCCTTCCCGACGATCATCAGCGAGGCACCGGCCGGTGCCCTGCTGGGTGTCCTCTTCTTCGGGTCGCTGGTCATCGCCGGCATCACGTCGCTGATCAGCGTGATCGAGGTGGTGATCTCGGCGGTCCGGGACAAGCTGGAGACCAGCCGCCTCACCGCCACCCTCGCCGTCGGCGTGCCCGTCGCCGTCCTCAGCCTGGTGCTGTTCAGCACCACGAGCGGCATCTACGTGCTGGACGTCGTCGACCACTTCGTGAACCAGTACGGCATCCTGGTCGTGGCGCTGGTCAGCATGCTGGTGGTCGCCTGGGGCCTCCGGGCCCTGACCGGTCTCGGCGAGCACCTCAACGTGCACGGCCGGCCTCGCGTCGGCGCCGGGTGGCGGGTGCTCACCAGCGTCGTCGCCCCGGCTGGACTGGCGGTCGTGCTCGTCCTCGCGCTCCGTGATGACCTGGAGACCCCCTACGAGGGCTATCCCACGTGGCTGCTGGCCGTCTTCGGCTGGGGGATGGCCGTGGCGCTGCCGATCGTCGGGTTCCTCCTCGCCCGGCTGAGGTGGCGCGCCGGGACCCACCTGGACGGGCCACCACCGGGCTCCGACCCGGCGGCACCGCTGCACGTGACCCCGACGACGGAGCTGGCCCCGGGATCCGGGCACGAAGGAGGACGTCGATGAGCACCAGCGCGATCGTGATGATGGTGGTGGCGATGCTCGTGATGTGGGGCGGCCTGGCGGTGTCCGTCGTCAACCTCCTCCGCCAGGGGGCCGTGGAGGACCGCGCCGAGGACGCCTGACCCTCGGGGACGGCGGCCACGTGAGCGAACTCGCAGGTCCCGCGCGGCGCGCCGCGGCTGCGCTCCGTAGAATCTCCTGCGCAACCATCCGGAGCGGCTGAGAGACCTGGCTCGTCGACGTCGCAGCAACCCCCCGCACCGCGGGCGCGGGTGCTACTGCCAGGACCGATGGAGGAACACCATGCGGTACGGGCGTCCGTCGTGGGCTCGCCGGCACATCGACCTGTGCCGGACCGGCACAGCCATGTGTCGCTGAGGCCACCGCCGACTCGCGACACGACCCCCGCGGAGCCCGCCGTCCGACCGACGGCGCTGCCCCGCTCCTGCCTGCTCACATCGAGGACCACCGCCCCGTGATCGAACTGAAGGACGTCCGCAAGGTCTTCCCTGCCCGGAGACGGGCGGGGGAGGTCGTCGCCGTCGACGGCGTCAGCCTGACGGTGGAGCGAGGGGAGTTCGCCGGCGTCGTGGGCCCGAGCGGCTCGGGCAAGAGCACGCTGGTGCGCCTGGTGAACCTGCTGGAGCGGCCGACGTCGGGCTCGGTGACGGTCGACGGGCGGGTGCTCACCGAGCTGCCCGACGACCAGGTCCGCCAGGCGCGCCGCTCCATCGGCATGGTGTTCCAGCACTTCGAGCTGCTCGACTCGCGGACCGCGGCGGGCAACGTCGAGCACCCGCTGGAGCTGGCCGGGGTCGGCCGGGCCGAGCGCCGCCGGCGGGCCGCCGAGCTGCTGGACCTGGTCGGCCTGGGCGACCGCGCCGACGCCCGGCCGGCCCAGCTCTCCGGCGGGCAGAAGCAGCGCGTGGCCATCGCCCGCGCGCTGGCCGTCCGCCCGAACGTGCTGCTGTGCGACGAGGCCACCTCGGCCCTGGACCAGGCCAGCACCGCCGGTGTGCTGGAGCTGCTGCGCCGGGTGCGCGACGAGCTCGGCCTCACCGTCCTGCTGATCACGCACGAGATGGCCGTCGTGAAGGCCGTCTGCGACAGCGCCGTCCTCCTGAGCCAGGGTCGCGTCGTCGACAGCGGCCGGCTGGCCGACGTCCTCACCCGGGAGCGCTCGCCGCTGGGTGACGCCCTGCTGCCGGCCCCGGTCGCCGACGCCGGCGCCGGGCACGGCGGCGCGCTGCTGCGGGTCACCGTCACCGACCGCACCCCGGAGACGGTCGTCCTGGAGACGCTCATCGGGGACCTGGGCCTCGCCGTCGAGATCGCCGGCGGCTCGGTCGAGACGGTCGCCGGCGGCCGCTACGGCCGGCTGCTCCTGCGGGTCACCGGGGGAGTCGAGGGGCTGGACGACGCCGTGCAGCGCCTGCGCGCCGGCGGCGTCCTCGTCGAGCGCGTCCCCGCGACCGCCGAGGTGGACCGATGAGCGACTGGACCCGCATCTACCCGCAGCTGCTGGACGCCACGTGGGAGACGCTCTACATGGTCGGCGTCGCGGCGCTGATCACCGTGCTCCTCGGCGTCCCGCTGGGCGTGCTGCTGACCGTCACCGCCCCGGGCGGGCTGGCCCCCCGGCCCGCGCTCAACCGGCTGCTGGGCCTGGTCGTGAACCTTGGCCGCGCCCTGCCGTTCATCATCCTGCTGGTCCTGGTCGCCCCGGTCACCCGCGGCATCGTGGGGACGACGATCGGTTCCACCGCCGCGATCGTGCCGCTCACCATCGGGGCGATCCCCTTCCTCGCCCGGCTGGTCGAGACGAGCCTGCGCGAGGTCGCGGCGGGCAAGGTCGAGGCGGCGATGTCCATGGGCGCCCGCCGGCGCGACGTCGTCCGCACCGTGCTACTGCCGGAGGCCCTCCCGTCGCTGGTCGCCGGGGTGACGGTCACCGTCGTCGCGCTGATCAGCTACTCGGCCATGGCCGGGGCCGTCGGCGGCGGCGGGCTGGGCGACTTCGCCATCCGCTTCGGCTACCAGCAGTTCCGCACCGACATCACCCTGGCGACCGTCGTGCTGCTGCTCGTCGTCGTCCAGGCCCTGCAGTGGGCCGGCGACCGCTGGGCGCGGTCGCTGGCGCACACCTGACCCGAAGCTCCCGGCGGCCGACCGGCCGCTGGCACCACCGCACCACCACCGAGGAGAACCACCGCCATGCGCACCCGTTTCCCCGCCGTCCTGGCTGCCGCAGCGATGACGGCGATGCTCGCCGCCTGCGGCGGCGGTGACGCCGAGCTGTCCGGGGCCGACGAGCCGCTGCGGGTGGGCGCCTCGCCGGTGCCGCACGCCGAGATCCTGCGCTTCATCGACGAGAACCTCGCCGAGGAGGCCGGGCTCGACCTGGAGATCAAGGAGTTCACCGACTACATCCAGCCCAACGTGGCCCTGGACGACGGCTCGCTGGACGCCAACTACTTCCAGACCATCCCGTACCTGGAGCAGCAGGAGGCCAGCGCCGGCTACGACTTCCAGGCGCTGGACCCGGTCCACATCGAGCCGCTCGGCATCTACTCCGAGAGCCTGACCGACCTCGCCGACCTGCCCGACGGCGCGACGGTGGCCATCCCCAACGACCCGACCAACGCCGCCCGCGCCCTGCGGCTGCTCGAGGCGAACGACCTGATCACCCTCGCCGACACCGGTGACACCGCGCCGACCTCGCTCGACATCGAGGAGAACCCGAAGAACCTGGAGGTGTCCGAGGTCGAGGCCGCGCAGGTGCCCCGGTCGCTGGCCGACGTCGACATCGCGGTGATCAACGGCAACTACGCCATCGAGGCCGACCTCGTGCCGGCCGAGGACGCCCTGGCGCTGGAGGAGGGCGAGGGCAACCCCAACGCCAACCTGCTCGTGGTCCGCACCGGTGACGAGGACGACGAGCGGATCCAGAAGCTCGAGGAGCTGCTGCACTCCGACGAGGTCCGCCAGTTCATCGAGGAGACCTACGAGGGCGCGGTCCTCGCCGCCTTCTGACCTCTCTGCGCACGAGGGCCCCGGTCGGCACCCGGCCGGGGCCCTCGTGCGTCCGTCAGAGGTCCAGCACCGTCACGGTCTGCCCGCCGCTGGTCTCGCCCGTCGGCCGGAGGCCCAGGCCTCGGTAGGAGCCGACGACGCCGGCGACGTGGTGACCGGCTCGGAGTGCGGCGTGCTCACGGGTGCGCGGTGGAGGCCCACCCGGAGCGCTGCAACCGCTCGGCGCCGTCCAGGAGCAGGTCGAGGGCGAACTCGAACTCGAACTGCTCGTCGCACCCCTGACCGACCGACGACAGGTCGCCCCCGGTCGCCGCGGTGGCGATCGCCAGGATGCCGGGGAACCGCTGTGCGAGCTCCCGGGCCACGGCCGCCTGCTGCTCGGGGTCCGGTGCGGGCGCGTCGCCGGCGGGCCCCTCCTCGAACAGCTCCGGGCTGAAGCCCCAGATCCGGTTGCCCAGGGCGTGCATGACGTGGTGGGTCAGGTCGGGGGAGAAGCCGCCGTCGAGGAAGTGCCGGGCCACCGCGTCCATGTGGGCGAGCACGACGGCGGTCCGGTGGGTGCGCGACTCGATCGCCCTGCGCGCCCACGGGTGCCGGAGCACGGCCCGGCGCGCGCCCAGCACCCGGGCGCGGACCGCGGCCCGCCAGTCCAGTGCCGGGTCCGGGGCCTCGACCTCCGCGAGGACCAGGTCGACCATGCCGTCGAGCAGCACGTCCTTGCTCGCGACGTGCTTGTACAGCGCCATGGGAACGACGCCGAGGCGCTGCGCCAGGGCCCGCATGCTCACCGCGTCGATGCCGGCCTCGTCGGCCAGGTCGACCGCGGCGGCTATCAGGCGGTGGCTGCTCAGCGGGGTGCGGGCGGTCCCCGGTGCCATGTGCTCCTCCTGCCGGTGCTTGACGAGGTGTACAGCGTACGCCTAGCGTCCGGAGTCGTTGGTGTACGCCGTACACCACATCCTGCTACCGGAGGAGTTCCCATGGGGTCGACCAGGACCACCGCGGTCGTCGCGGGCGTGTTCTTCGTGGTCGCGGCGGTCACCGCCGTCATCGCGCTGGCGCTGTACCAGCCGGCGCTCGGGGACGCGGAGTTCGTCCTCGGCGCCGGGGAGAGCACCGGCGTGCTGGTCGGGGGCCTCCTGGAGGTCGTCCTCGCCGCCTCCTGCATCGGCACGGCGGTGACCCTCTACCCCGTGGTCCGGCAGCACGGGGAGGGCATGGCGCTGGGCTACGTGTGCGGGCGGCTGCTTGAGGCCGCCGTCATCGTGGTCGGGGTGGTGGCCACGCTGTCGCTGGTGACCCTGCGGGGCACGGCGACCGGCGGCGACGGCGAGGCGCTGGTCGCCGTGGCCCGGGCGCTCGTCGCCGTGCACGACTGGACGTTCCTGGTCGGTCCCGGGCTGGTGATCGGCGTGAACAGCCTGCTGCTCGCCGTGCTGCTGCACCGCTCGCGCCTGGTGCCGCGCGGCATCACGGTCCTCGGCCTCGTGGGTGGGCCGCTCGTGCTCGCGTCGTCGGTCGCGGTCATGTTCGGCGTCTACGACCAGGTCTCCGCGTGGGGCTTCCTCGGCGCCGTGGTGGTCGCCGTCTGGGAGATGGCGCTGGCGTACCGGCTCGTCGTCACCGGCTTCCGGGCGCCCGCCCCCGTTCCGGCGTCGGTCCGGGCCGTGGCGGCCTGACGCGGGGCCCCGCCGACGTCCCGCACCGGCTCAGCGCGCGACCGCCGGTGCGGGCAGGTGGTGGGCCCACGGGGCGGCGACCTCCAGCTGGCGGGCCAGGCGGAGCAGCAGCTCCTCGCTGCTGAGCCGGCCGACGAGCTGCACACCCATCGGCAGCCCTCCGGGGGTCCGGTACAGCGGCAGGCTGATCGCGGGGCGCCCGGTCACGTTCGCCAGCTGGGTGTAGGGCACCCACGCCAGGTTGGCCTCGACCATCTGGTCGACCATGCCCACCCGGCGCAGGACCCCGGTGGTGCGCGTGCGGAGCATGCCCTCGGCGACCAGGCGCAGCGGGGCCGGCGTGGCGAGGGAGCCGACGCGGATGGGCGGTTCGCCGAGCGTGGGCGTCAGCAGCAGGTCGTGCGTGGCGTGGAAGCCGGCGAGGGCCCCGATGTAGAGGCGCCGTCGCTCTTGCGCCGCCTGCAGGGCGGCCGCACCGAAGGACCGGCCGAGCGCGGCCATGATCCGTGTGTCCAGCTCGAACCCGTCGTCGCCGGCCCCGGTCTCGCGCCTGATCCGGTCCACCTCGTTCGCCTGGTGGACGAACCAGATGGTCAGGAAGTCGCGGCCCAGCTGCCGGTCGTCGTGCGGCGGGTCGACCTCCTCCACCTCGTGGCCGAGGTCGGTGAGCAGCGCGGCCGCGTGCTCGACGGCGCGGACCGCCTCGGGATGCGGCTGGTCGCGCAGGGCGCAGCGGGTCGTGTATCCGATCCGCAGCCGGCCGGGTGCCCCGTCCAGCCGGTCGAGCAGCGGCCGCTCGGGCAGGGCGGGGGAGAAGGGGCTCATGGCGTCAGGCCCGACGAGCGCGTCGAGCATGGCCGCGGTGTCGCGCACGGTCCGCGAGACGACGCCGTTGGTGGCCAGCCCGCCCAGCGGCTCGCTCTCGTCGGGGCCGAACGGCACCAGCCCGCGCCCTGCCTTGAGCCCGACCAGCCCGGTGCAGGCCGCGGGGATGCGGATGGACCCACCGCCGTCGCTGGCCGCGGCCACCGGCACGATCCCGGCGGCGACGGCGGCGGCCGACCCGCCGGACGAGCCGCCGGGCGTCCGGTCGAGGTCCCAGGGGTTGCGCGAGGGGCCGAACAGGGCGGGCTCGGTGACGCCCTTCGAACCGAACTCCGGCGTGTTCGTCTTGCCGAACACCACGACGCCGGCGTCGAGCCAGCGCTGCACCACCGTGCTCGTCCGCTCCGCCCGGCGGCCGGCCAGCGCGCGGCAGCCGTCGGAGGTCGGGGCCCCGGCGAGGTGCTGGTGCAGGTCCTTGAGCAGGAACGGCACGCCCGCGAACGGCCCGGACAGCGGCTGGGCCGCCCGCTCGTCGGCGTGGTCGTCCAGCCAGGTGACGATCGCGTTGACCGCCGGGTTCACCGCCCGGGCCCGCGCCCGCGCCACGTCGAGCAGCTCCGCCGGGGTCACCTCGCCGGCGGACACCAGCTCGCCCAGGGCGAGCCCGTCGTGCTGCAGGTACTCGCGCTCGTGCACCGTGGTCTCCTCGTCCTGGGGCTGTGACCTGCGACATCATGGCGGTCGGGCCGCCCGGACGTGGTCGGGGGTCCCCGGCGGGGAACCGGGTGCGCGCCCACCGACGGCGTGCGCGCACCATGACAGGGTGATCACGATCGGGGGAGGCCCCGGAACCCGGGACCGCCGGGCCTCGTTGCGCCGGCAGTGACCGACGACCACGGCGCAGGCCCGCCCGCGGAGGCCCCGGAGGGGCTGTGGCGGCGCGTCACCGACCGGGCGGGCTGGGTGCCCAGCGGCCGCCTGGCCGTGCCGCTGATCGTGCTCGTCGTGATGGTGGCCAACATGATCGGCGTCGGCACCGTGGTGCTGCTGCTGATCGGCGTCGAGGACGGGAGCAGCACGGCCGCGCGGACCCCGGTTCTCTGGACCGCGGCCGGCTACCTGGTGCTCGCCTTCCCGCTCGGCGGCCTCGCCGGGCTCCGGCGGCAGCGGGTCACGAACCGGTGGCTCATGGCCGGCCGGCCACCGACCGGCGAGGAGGCGCGGCACGCCCTCCGGCTGCCGCTGGACACCGCGCTCATCGCCGGCTGCGTCTGGTTCGCCGGCGCGCTCCTCATGGGGGTGGTCTCCGCCTTCGTCTTCCCCGACCCGCGGGTCGGCTGGCGCATCGGGGTGGCGGTGGCCCTGGGCGGCGTCGCCACCGCCGGCGTCACCTACCTCCTGGTCGCCTGGGCGGCCCGGGCGGTCACCGCCCGCGCGCTGGCGGAGCACCCGCCGGTCGGTCGGCTGGCCCTGGGCGTCCGCATCCGCCTGCTGCTGACCTGGGGGCTGACCAGCGGCGTGCCGATGCTCGGCGTCGTCCTCCTCTACGTCGACCCCAGCAACCCCCGGGGGCCGGGCAGGACCGCCGTCGTCTTCCTGGTGGTGGTGGCGCTGCTGGTGGGGGCCCTGGCCACGCTGCTGATCGCCCGCGCGGTCGGGCAGCCGCTGCGCGAGCTGCGGGAGGCCGTGCAGCGGGTGGGCGCCGGCGACTACGACGTCGACGTCGTCGTGGACGACGCGGGTGAGATCGGGCTGCTGCAGGAGGGCGTCAACTCGATGGCGGCCGGCCTGGCCGAGCGCGAGCGCCTGCGCGACCTCTTCGGCCGGCACGTCGGCACCACCGTCGCCCAGCAGGCCCTGGCCACCGGCGTCTCGCTCGGCGGGGAGGAGCGGACCGTGGCCGCGCTGTTCGTCGACATCGCCGGCTCCACCTCGCTGGTGCGCCGCACCGGCCCGGAGCAGATGGTCGGCCTGCTCAACCGCTTCTTCGAGGTCGTCGTCGACACCATCGAGGGCGAGGGCGGGCTGGTGAACAAGTTCGAGGGCGACGCCGCGCTGTGCGTCTTCGGCGCTCCCACCGACCACCCCGACCCCGCCGGCGCGGCCCTGCGGGCGGCCCGGCGGATCTGCGACGCGGTCGCGGCGGCGGGCGAGGTCGACGTGGGCGTGGGAGTCGCCTGCGGCCGGGTGTGGGCCGGCCAGGTGGGTGCCGCCAGCCGGCTGGAGTACACCGTCATCGGCGACCCGGTGAACGAGGCCGCGCGGCTGACCGAGCTGGCCAAGGACCACCCGGGCCGGGCGATGGCGAGCGAGTCCACCGTGCAGACCGCCGGCGGCGACGAGCGCGACCACTGGGCCACCGGCGCGGAGGTCGAGCTCCGCGGCCGCGGCGAGCCCACCCGCACCTGGGTGCGCGCGTAGGGGCTAGCGCTGGCCCGGGTCGTGGGCCTTCACCACGACGAGCACGTCCTCCGGCTGCAGGGTGCCGATGAGCGGGTCGTCGAAGCGCAGGGTGCGGCCGCTGCGGGTCACCGACAGCACGATGTCGCGCAGCTGCCGCGGGCCCAGGCCCACCTCGTCGGTGGTGACGACGCGCTGGTGCAGGTCGAGCCCCTGGCCCCCGGTGACCAGGTCCTCGACGACGGCGACCACGCGCGGGGCGTCCGTGGAGAGGCCGAGCAGCCGGCCGCTGGTCGCCGAGGTGGTGATGACGGTGTCGGCACCGGACTGGCGCAGCAGGTTGGCGTTCTCCTCCTCCCGCACCGACGTCGTGATCGGCACGCTCGGGTTGAGCTGGCGCACGGTGAGGGTGATGAGCACGGAGGCGTCGTCGCGGTTGGCCGCCACGATCACCGACCGCGCCCGCTCGACCGAGGCCCGGCGCAGCACCTCGGTGCGGCCGGCGTCGCCCACCACGCCGGTGAGCCCGACGGAGTTGGCCTCGTCGATGGCCCGCGGGTCCGGGTCGACGACGACGATCTTCTCCGACGGCGTGCCGTTGGCCTGCAGCGAGCGGATGGCGCTGCGGCCCTTGGTGCCGTAGCCGCACACGATGACGTGCTGACGCAAGCGGGACCTCCAGCGACGGATGCGGAACTCCTCCCGCGAGCGCGTGGTGAGCGCCTCGAGGGTGGTCCCGATGAGGACGATGAGGAACAGCACGCGCAGCGGCGTGATGATCGCGAGGTTGATCAGCCGGGCCTGGTCGGTGACCGGCGTGATGTCGCCGTACCCGGTCGTGGAGAGGGTGACGGTCGCGTAGTACGCGGCGTCGAGCAGGGAGACCCCGCCGGGCTCGCTCTCGATGTCCCGGTACCCGTCGCGGTCGACGTAGACCAGGACGACGGTCAGCACGAAGACGAAGAGCGCGAAGATCAGCCGCTGGCTCACCTGCCGGATCGGCGAGGGCTCCTCGTGGGCGATCCGGACGCCGGAGTGCTCGGTCACCGGACCGTTCTCGGGCTCTGCCACGACGGCGACCCTAGAGCGCGCGGGGCCCGACTGCGCGGCGCCGCACCCGAGCGGGGGATGCGGCGCCGCGCGGCCGGAGGACGAGGTCAGCCGCCGGCGACGGCCTCCCGCTCGCGGGCGGCCAGCTCGCGCTTGAGCACCTTGCCCGCCGCGGACACCGGGATCGCGTCGATGAACCGCACGTCGCGCAGCCGCTTGTAGGGCGTCACCTTGTCGTTGACGGCGGCCATGACCGACTCCGCGGTGAGCGCCGCACCGGTGTCGTCGTCCTTGCGCACCACGTAGGCGATCGGAAGCTCCCCGGCCTCCTCGTCGGGCCGTCCCACGACGGCGGCGCCGGCCACCCCGGGCACGCCGAACAGGATCTCCTCCAGCTCGCGCGGGAAGACGTTGTAGCCCTTGTAGAGCAGCATGTCCTTGGTGCGGTCGACGATCGAGAGGTAGCCGTCCTCGTCGAGGATCCCCACGTCGCCGGAGTGGAACCACCCGTCGGCGTCGATGACCTCCGCGGTCGCCTCCGGCCGGTGCGCGTAGCCGCGCATGACCTGCGGGCCGCGGATGCAGACCTCGCCGCGCTCGCCGGGGGGCAGCGGGTCGCCGCCACCGAGCGGCCGGATGGTGATCTCGGTGTCGAAGACCGGGACGCCGACGCTGCCGGCCTTGCGGGTGCCCGACCGGAACGAGGGGTTGGCGGTGGCCATCATGGTCACCTCGGTCAGGCCGTAGCCCTCGCCGATGGTCGCGTTGGGCAGGACCTGCTGCAGCCTCTCGATCAGCGACACCGGGAGCGGTGCGGCCCCGCTGGAGACGCCGCGCACGTTGGACCAGTCCGCCTCGGCGAAGCCGGGAACCTGCAGCAGGGCGACGAAGACCGGCGGCGCGCCGCCGATGCTGGTGACCCGGTACCGCTGCGCGTCCTCGACGTACTTCACCGGGTCGAAGCGCATGTGGATGATCGTGGTCGTCCCGCCCATGACCATGCCGTTGAGATAGCCGATCGCGCCCATGGCGTGGAACCACGGCGTCAGGTTCACGATCCGCGCCTCGCCGAGCCGGGTCGGGAAGTCCTCCGGGCTGCCGACCTGCTCCATGGTCACGTCGCCGTGCTCGTCCAGGGCCGGCAGCGACCCGGAGGTCCAGCAGCCGGACTGAAGCACGTTGACGACGACGTTGCGGTGCGGCAGCTCCACGCCCTTGCTGACGCCGGTCGTGCCGCCGGTGTAGGCCAGGTGGGCGAGGGTCTCGGCGGGGTCGAGGTCGGCGTCGAGGTGCCGGTCGGTCGGGTCGCCGGCGAGCAGCTCGGACAGGTCGACGTCGCTGTCCTCCAGGCCGTCGAGCCGAGCGGCGAAGTCGAGGATGTGGGCCTCGCCGGTGACGACGACGGTGCGCACGCCGGTCTGCGCCAGGGCGCCGCGGACGAAGGGCAGCACCTGGTCCCAGGTGACGAGGACCGTCACGCCGGCGTCGTTGAGCTGCGCGGCCAGGTCGGCGGCCGGCAGGAGCGGGTTGGTGGGGGAGAAGGTGGCCCCGGCCAGCAGGATCCCGTAGTAGACCGGCGGGTACTGGCGGCAGTTGGGGATGTGCATGGCGACGACGTCGCCCGGCCCGACCCCGTGGTCGGCGAGCCAGCCCGCGACCGCGTGCGCGCGGGCGCCCATCTCGGTGAAGGTCAGCGGGACGTCGTGGTCGATGAACGCCTCCCGATCGCCCCATCGGCGCACCGCTGCCCGCAGGATCGACCCCACCGGGACGCTGGGGTAGTCCAGCGACCGGGGGAGCCCCGGCGGCCAGCTGGCCGCTGCCGGAGCCGGGGCGGACTGCACGGTGGTCATGCGTTTCCTCTCGTCGTGGAACCTCGGGGACACAGCGTGGCCCACGTCACACGCGCTGTCGAGGGTCTGTGCACCGGCGACGGGTCTGTGAGGATGGCCGCCATGAGCGACCAGCGCACCGCCCTCGTCCTCGGTGGCGGCGGCATCACCGGCATCGCCTGGGAGATCGGGGTCCTCGCCGGTCTGGCCGAGGCCGGCGTCGACCTGACCGGCGCGGACCTCGTCGTCGGGACCTCCGCCGGGTCGGTGGTGGGCGCGCAGGTGACCAGCGGTGCGCCCCTGGAGGAGATGTACGGCCGGCAGCTGGAGCCGCCGCAGCAGGAGAGGGTGGCCCGCGTCAGCCGGGGCACCCTGGCGCGCTACGGCTGGGCGATGCTGACCAGCCGCGGGCGCGACGTCGAGTTCCGGCGCCGGGTCGGCGCCCTGGCCCTGGCCGCGGAGAAGGCGGGCCTGACGCCGAGCGAGCAGGAGCGGCTCGACGTCATCGGCTCCCGCCTGGTGTCGACGTCCTGGCCGGAGCGGGACCTGACCATCACCGCGGTCGACGCCGCCACCGGCGAGTTCCGCACGTTCGACCGCACCTCGGGGGTGCCGCTGGTGCAGGCGGTGGCCGCCAGCTGCGCCGTCCCGGGCGTGTACCCGCCGGTCACCATCGAGGGCCGCCGCTACGTCGACGGCGGGATGCGGTCGGCGGCCAACGCCGACCTCGCGCAGGGCTACGACCGGCTGGTCGTGCTCGCCCCCATCCCGCGCGGGGTGGGCCCGATGGCCAGCGTCGACGCGCAGGTCACCGGCATGGTGTCGCGGGTCGCCGTCGTCTCGCCCGACCAGGCCAGCCGGAGCGCGATCGGCCGCAACGTGCTGGACCCGGCCGCGCGGGAGCCGGCGGCACGGGCCGGGCGCGCGCAGGCCGCCCAGGTGGTGCGCCGCGTCGCGGAGGTCTGGAGCGACTAGCCCGCGGGGAGCCTCAGACGACCGGCTGGGCCACCAGCGAGCCGGCCGAGTGCTCCTGGCGCAGCGACGTCTTGAGCACCTTGCCGCTGGGGTTGCGGGGGAGTGCGCCGACCACGGAGTACTCCCGCGGGTTCTTGTAGCGGGCCAGCCGCTCCCGGCACCAGGCCGCCAGCTCCTCCGACGTCGGCGGGTCGGCGGCGTCCCGCGGGGCGACGACGGCCAGCGGCGCCTCGCCGTAGCGGGTGTCCGGGACGCCGATCAGCGCCACCTCGGCGACCTTGGGGTGCGCGGCGATGACGTCCTCGACCTCGGCGCAGTAGATGTTCTCGCCGCCGGAGATGATCATGTCCTTCTTGCGGTCGACCACGTAGAAGTAGCCGTCCTCGTCCTGCCGCACGAGGTCGCCGGAGTGGAACCAGCCGCCTTTGAAGGCCT
This sequence comes from Blastococcus sp. TF02A-35, assembly GCF_004571075.1. Classification (GTDB taxonomy): domain Bacteria; phylum Actinomycetota; class Actinomycetes; order Mycobacteriales; family Geodermatophilaceae; genus Blastococcus. The sequence continues at coordinate 65,820 of NZ_SPQP01000006.1, read as the reverse complement.
CCGCGGTGGCCGCGGGCTTGTTCCAGTACTCCTTCATGACCATCGGGCTGCGGTAGACGATCTCGCCGACCTCGCCCTGCGCGACGTCGTTCATGAACGGGTCGACGACGCGGACCTCGACGTTGAGGATCGGCGTCCCGACCGAGCCGATCTTGCGGACCGAGTCCTCGCCGCGCAGGAGGCAGGTGACGGGGGAGCACTCGGTCTGCCCGAAGGCGGTGACCACCTCGGCCTGCGGGAAGGTGTCGATCAGCGTGCGCAGCAGCGTGGTCGAGGCAGGCGCGGCGCCCCAGGACACCCGGCGCAGGCAGGACAGGTCGCGGTCCCCGATGCCGGGCACCTGCACGACGGCCGCCCACATCGCCGGGACGAGGAAGATGCTGGAGACCCGCTCCCGCTCGATCAGGTCGAGGGTCTCGACCGGGTCGAACCCGCCCGACCTCATGATCACGTTGGTCCCGCCCAGGAGCAGCGGCGGCAGCCCGCCGGCGAGCCCGGCGATGTGGAACAGCGGTGCGCCCGGCGCCCCGACCCGGTCGTCCGGCGCCCAGCCCAGGGTCGTGACCTGGCTGAAGCAGTGCATCAGCAGGTTGCGGTGGGTGAGCACCGCGCCCTTCGGGCGGCCGGTGGTCCCCGACGTGTACATGATGAACGCCGCCTCGTCCTCGTCGACGGCGATGTCGAGCGGCTCGTCGCCGGCCGCCGCCAGCGCCTCCTCGAACGGCTCGCTCGAGGAGCCGACCGAGCCCGGTCCGACGACCAGCACCGTGCGGACCTCCGGCGCCTGCTCGAGCGCCTTCTCGGCGACCGGCGCCAGGGCGGTGTCGACGACCAGCGCGACGGCACCGGAGTCGGTCAGCGCGTAGGCGACCTCGTCGGCGACCAGCCGGAAGTTGACCGGGACGACGACCGCGCCGAGCCGGACGCCCGCGAGGTAGGCCTCCCAGGCCTCCATGCCGTTGAGGGCGAGGACCGCCACCCGGTCGCCGGTGCGCACCCCGCGCTGCCCGAGCGCCCGGGCCAGCCGGGTGACCCGCTGGTCCAGCTCGGCGTAGCTGCGGCCCCCGCCGTCGAAGCGCAGCGCCGCGACGTCCGGCGTCTTGCGGGCGTGCCGGGCCAGCATGTCGCTCATGGTCATGCCCCGGCCCTGGAGGGTGGGGATCGGTGGGGTCACGGCGTCTCCTCGGCCTCGCGCAGGTGTGACCTGCGTCATGCTGTCGAAGCGGAGGTGGAGCGGTCAACCCTGACTGTCGATGGTGAGCATCCGCGCGGCGAGCCGCTTCCAGAGGGCGAGGTGCGGGTCGGTGCTCGCGGGTCGGTCCTCGAACGCGTAGACCAGCGCGACCCCGCGCATGCTGGTGAACAGCAGCTCGCAGAGCTCGCCGTAGAGCGGCGCGCCGGCGATCTCCGGGCCCCAGATCCCGTCGGCCACGGCCGCGATGGCCGCGCGCAGCCGGCGCTCCTCGCCGCGCAGCGCCCCCCGCAGGGCCGGGTCGGTGCGGGCGGCGGTCCACAGCTCCATCGCCGCCCAGAACGGCGGCTCCTGGAACGTCGCCCACATCAGGTCGATCGCGCGGTCGACCCGCTCGCGGCCGCTCGGCTCGTCGGCCATCAGCGCCGCCGACCGCCGGCGGACCTCGTCCAGCTGGGTCGTCGCCAGGTGCTCGGCGGCGGCCACCAGCAGCTCGGCACGCGACGGGAAGTGGTGCAGGAGCCGCCCGCGGGAGACCCCGGCCCGGGCCTGCACCGCGAGCGTCGAGGCGCCGGCCGCCCCCTCCTCGACGAGGCAGGCGACCGCGGCCTCCAGGATCAGCAGCCGGCTGTCGGCGGTGCGCTCGGAGCGGGTGCGCGGCCCCGGCGCGGGCGCCCCGGGAACGTCGTCCGGGGGCGCGGGCTCGGCGGTCACCCGCGGAAGCGTAGGCCGACCGCCCCACCCCGACCAGTCACCGTTGACCGTTTGGGGTGATCCCTGTCACGCTGCCGCCGTCCCGCCCACCGACGAGAGGCGCCGCCCGTGGACTTCGACGACAGCCCCGACGAGGCCGAGTACCGGGCGCGGGTGCGCGCCGCGCTGGAGCAGCACGCCGACGAGCTGCTCCGACTGGCGCCGGGCCAGGAGGCGGTGGACGCCCGCACGCACGAGGCGGAGATGCGCCGCACCCAGCGCGTCCTCCACGACGCCGGGCTGGTCGGGGTGACGTGGCCGCGGGAGTACGGCGGCCAGGGCGGCACGCTGCTGCAGCAGGCGATCGTCGGGCAGGAGCTGGCGCGGTTCCGCGTGCCGGCGCTGATCAACCACATCGGCATGGGCATGTGCGGCCCGACCGTCATCGCCCACGGCAGCGCCGACCAGCGCGACCGCTACCTGGCCCGGCTGCTCCGCGCCGACGACGTCTGGTGCCAGCTGTTCAGCGAGCCGGCCTCGGGGTCGGACCTCGCGGCCCTGCGCACCACCGCCGTCCGCGACGGCGAGGACTGGGTGGTCAACGGCCAGAAGGTCTGGACGACGCTGGCCCACGTCTCCGACTACGGGATCCTGCTCACCCGCACCGACCCGGAGAAGCCCAAGCACGCCGGCCTGACGATGTTCGTCGTCGACATGCACGCCCCCGGCGTCACCGTGCGCCCGCTGCGCCAGATGGGCGGGCAGTCGGACTTCAACGAGGTCTTCTTCGACGACGTCCGGATCCCCGACAGCGAGCGGCTGGGGGAGCCCGGTGAGGGCTGGCGCGTCGCGCTCACCACCCTGATGAACGAGCGGGTCACCATCGGCGGCGCGGGCACCGCCATCGGCGCCCCGGTGGAGGAGTTCGCCGAGCACGCGAAGGCCCGCCTGCCGCAGCTCGACCCCGAGCGGCAGGTGCTGGCCCGGCAGGCGGTCGGCCGTGCCGTCGTCGCCGCGCTCGGTGCCCGCTACACCGGCTACCGACGGCTCACCGTGCTCAGCCAGGGCGGGATCCCCGGCCCGGAGGCCAGCGCCGGCAAGCTCGCCGGCACCGAGGCCGCGCACCTCATGGCCGACGCCGGTGTGCGCCTCCTGGGCGACGACGCCGTCTACGCCGCCACCGCCGACGGCGAGGACCGCTGGCAGCGCACCCAGTCCTGGCTCCCCGGCATCTCCATCGCCGGCGGCACCGACCAGGTGCTCCGCAACATCCTCGGCGAACGGGTGCTCGGCCTGCCGCCGGAGCCCCGCCTGGACAAGACGGCGCCCTTCTCCGGAGGACAGCGGTGAACTTCGACCTCGACGACGACCAGCGCGACATCGCCGCCGGTGCGCGCGACTTCTTCCGCGGGAACGCCTCGCCGGCCGCGGCACGCGCCGGCCTGGAGGGCGGTGCGCTCGAGCCCGGCCGCAAGGCGCTGGCCGACATGGGCTTCCTCGGCATCACCGTGCCGGAGCAGGCCGGCGGCTCGGGGCGGCCGCTGCTCGACCTCGCCGTCGTCGCGGAGCAGGGCGGCGCGGTGCTCGCCGCGCCGTCGCTGGTGACCGCGGCGCGAGCGGCCGTGCTGCTGGCCGGGGAGCCGGAGCTGGCCGCCCGGCTGGCGGACGGGTCGACGGCCTTCGCCGTCCTCGACGGTCCGGTGGAGAGGTCGGCGCCGTCGGTCGACGCGGCCGACGCCACGCTCTTCCTGGGCCTGGACGGCGGCGCGCTGGTGGTCGGCGAGGGCGAAATCGTGCCCGGCCGGCCGCTGGACGCCACCCGGGGCCTGGCCTCGGTGCGGCTGACCTCGCGCCGGGTGCTGGTCGAGGACGCGGCGGAGCTGTGGGCCCGCGCCCGGCAGGTCGGGGCCGTGGTCATGGCCGCGGAGGACCTCGGGGGCGCCGACCGCTGCGTGCAGGTCGGCGTGGCCTACGCCCAGGAGCGGGAGGCCTTCGGGCGGCGCATCGGCTCGTACCAGGCCGTCAAGCACATGCTCGTCGACGCATGGGTGGGCGTGGAGCAGCTGCGCTCGCTGGTCTGGTGGGCGGCGTGGGCGGCCGACAACAACCCGGCGGAGCTGCCGCTGGCCGCGTCGGCGGCGAAGGCCTGCGCGGCGGCCACGTTCGAGCGGGCGGCGTCCACGCTGATCCAGGTGCACGGCGGCATCGGCTTCACCTGGGAGCACGACGCCCACCTGTTCTGGCGGCGGGCGAAGGTCGACCGCCTGCTCCTCGGCGACGAGGCCGAGCACCTCGATGCCGTGGCACGGCTCGCCGTCTCCGGCGCCCTGGGCGCGTGACGCGCCCCGGGGAGCTGACCGAGCTCCGCTACGAGGTGGCCGACCGGGTCGCGACGGTGACCCTGCACCGGCCCGAGCGGCTGAACGCCTTCACGATGACGATGGCCGACGAGCTGGCCCGGGTGGCGGCGGCCGCCGACGCCGACGACGACGTCCGCGTCGTCGTGGTGACCGGCGCCGGGCGGGCGTTCTGCGCGGGCGCCGACCTCGGCGCCGGTCCCGGGACCTTCTCCGACCGGCGCACCCGCGAGCGGCCGGCGGGACCGCTGCGCGAGTCGATCGGAGGCTTCCCGCGCGACGCCGGCGGGGTGGCCTCCCTGCCGTTCGCGGCGCTGCGCAAGCCCGTGGTCGCCGCGGTCAACGGGCCGGCCGTCGGCATCGGGGCGACGCTCCCGCTGGCCATGGACGTGCGGATCGCGGCGGAGTCCGCCCGGTTCGGGTTCGTCTTCGGCCGGGTGGGGATCGTGCCCGAGGCGGCGTCGTCCTGGTTCCTGCCACGGGTCGTGGGGATCAGCCAGGCGATGGAGTGGGTGGCCACCGGCCGGGTGTTCGACGCCGACGAGGCGCTGCGCGGAGGGCTGGTGTCCCGCGTCGTGTCCGACGAGGACCTGCTGCCCACCGCGTACGCGCTCGCCCAGGAGATCGTGGCGAACACCAGCGGGGTGGCCGTCGCCGCTGCCCGGCAGCTGCTGTGGTCGATGCTCGGCGCCGCCTCCCCGTGGGACGCCCACCGGGTCGAGTCGCGGGCGCTCGTCGAGCTGGGGGAGGGGCCCGACCCCGCCGAGGGGGTGGCCGCCTTCCTGGAGAAGCGGCCGCCGCGCTTCCCCGGCCGGGTGGGCGAGGGGCCGGTGGCCGGGGTGCCGCCGTGGCCGCTGCCCCCGGACGACGTCACGGACGGCTGACCGGTCTCCGTCGGACGGTTGCTCGCCGCATCGTTTGTCCACACGGGGTCGGCGGGCAGGAGCGCGCCGTGGACACCCAGATCACGCTGCGGGTCGACGGGGCGGACCACCCGCTGACCGTCGACACCCGCACGACGCTGCTCGACGCCCTGCGCGAGCGGCTGCGCATCACCAGCCCGAAGAAGGGCTGCGACCACGGGCAGTGCGGTGCCTGCACGGTCCTGCTCGACGGCCGGCGGGTGAACAGCTGCCTGGTGCTCGCCGTGACCGTCGACGACGCCGAGGTGATCACCTCCGACGGTCTCGCGGCCGGCGGGGAGCACCCGCTGCACCGGGCCTTCCTGGACAACGACGCCTTCCAGTGCGGCTACTGCACCCCCGGGCAGGTCTGCTCGGCGGCCGGGGTGCTCGCCGAGGCCAGGGCCGGCTGGCCGAGCACGGTGACCGACGACCTCACCGCCGACGAGGTGGACCTCACCGACGACGAGATCCGCGACCGGATGAGCGGCAACCTGTGCCGCTGCGCCGCCTACGCGCACATCGTCCTGGCGGTCGCCGCCGTGGCCGAGGCCGAAGGCGTCCGGCGGTGAGGGAGTTCCGCTACGAGCGGGCTGCCGACCCCGCCTCCGCCGTCGCCCTGCTGGCCGCCGAGCCGGAGGGTGCGTTCCTCGGCGGCGGCACCAACCTGGTCGACCTGATGAAGCTCGGGGTGGCCACGCCCGACGTGCTCGTCGACGTCCGCCGGCTCACCTCCGCAGAGGTCGCCGAGCTCCCCGACGGCGGGCTGCGCATCGGCGCCGCCGTCCCCAACGCCGACCTGGCCGCCGACCGCCGGGTCCGCGAGCGGTTCCCCGTGCTGAGCCAGGCGCTGCTGGCCGGTGCCTCCGGGCAGCTCCGCAACCGCGCCACCACCGGCGGGAACCTGCTGCAGCGCACCCGGTGCAGCTACTTCACCGACGTCACCCGGCCCTGCAACAAGCGCAGCCCCGGGAGCGGGTGCGGGGCGCTGCAGGGCGTGCACCGCAACCACGCGGTCCTGGGCCAGACCCTGGAGGGCCCCGCCACCTGCGTGGCCACGCACCCCTCGGACATGGCCGTGGCGCTGGCCGCGCTCGACGCCGTCATCCGGGTGCTCGGACCGGACGGCGAGCGGGAGGTGCCGATGGCCGAGCTGCACCGGCTCCCCGGCGACGACGCCACCCGCGACACCACGCTCCGGCACGGTGAGCTGGTCACCGCCATCGACCTCCCCCCGCTGGGCATGCCCTCGCGCTACCGCAAGGTCCGCGACCGGGCCTCGTTCGCCTTCGCCCTGGTCAGCATCGCGGCGGCGGTCCGGGTGGCCGACGGCGTGGTCGACGACGTGCGGCTGGCGTTCGGGGGAGTGGCGCACAAGCCGTGGCGGGCGACCACCGCGGAGGACGCGCTGCGCGGGCGGCCCGCGACCGAGGAGTCGTTCGCCGCGGCCGCCGACGCCGAGCTGGCGGCCGCCACGCCGCTGCGGGACAACGCGTTCAAGGTGCCGCTGGCGCGCAACCTCGTCGTCCGTACGCTGCTGCAGCTGACGGAGGGCGCCCGATGACCACCGTGGACCGCCTCGTCGGCGCCGGCGTCGAGCGCATCGACGGCCCGGCCAAGGTGCGCGGGACCGCGCCCTACGCCTACGAGCAGGACCCGGGCGAGCCGATCTGCTCCGTCGCGGTGGTGCAGAGCACGGTCAACCGCGGCCGCATCACGCGTCTGGACCCGACGGCGGCCGAGGCGATGCCCGGGGTGCTCGCGGTGCTGACGCCGGCGAACGCGCCGCGGCTGGGGGAGGGGCTGGCCTCGGACCTGCCGGTGCTGCAGTCCCTCGACGTCCACTACCAGGGGCAGATCGTCGCGGCCGTGGTCGCCGAGAGCTCGGAGATCGCCAAGGCCGCGGTCGGCGCCGTCGCCGTCGAGTACGCCGCCCACGAGCCCGACGTCGTGCTGAGCACCGACCGGCCCGACCTCTACGCACCGCCGCAGCTCATGGCCGGCTACGAGACCGACTCCGTCATCGGTGACGTCGAGGGTGCGCTGGCCGCCGCGGCGGTCACGGTCGACGCCACCTACGAGACCCCGACCCAGCACAACAACCCGATCGAGATGCACACCTCGATGGCCCGCTGGGACGGCGACCGGCTGACGCTGTGGGACGCCAACCAGGGCCCGCACAACATCGTCAACGACCTCATGACGGCGTTCGGGCTGGAGCGCGGCCAGGTGCGGGTCATCTCCCCGTACGTGGGCGGCGCGTTCGGCTCCAAGGCCTTCACCCACCCCAACCAGATCCTGGCCGCGATGGCGGCGAAGGTCGTCGGGCGCACCGTGGTGTTCGAGCTGACCCGCCAGCAGATGTTCTGCCTCGTGGGGCACCGGACGCCGACCATCCAGCGGGTGCGGCTGGGCGCCGACGCCGAGGGGCGGCTGACCGCGATCAGCCACGAGGTCGTCGAGCACACCTCGCGGATCAGCGAGTTCGCCGAGCAGACCGCGACGCCGACCCGGGTGCTCTACGCCGCACCGCACCGGCGCACCACGCACCGGCTGGCCCGCCTCGACGTCCCGCCGCCGACGATCATGCGCGCGCCGGGGGAGACCCCGGGCATGTTCGCGCTGGAGTCGGCGATGGACGAGCTGGCGCACTCCCTCGGCATCGACCCGGTGGAGCTGCGGGTCCGCAACGAGCCCGAGCGCGACCCCGAGCGCGACGTCCCGTGGTCGAGCAGGAACCTGGTGGCCTGCCTGCGGACCGGTGCCGAGCGGTTCGGCTGGGCCGGCCGGGACCTGCGCCCCGGCGTCCGCGAGGACGGCCGGTGGCTGGTGGGCACCGGCGTCGCCGCCGCCACCTACCCGGCCCGCCGCCGCAAGGCGGAGTGCCGGATCACCGGGCACGGCGACGGGCGCTGGACGGTGGAGATCGACGGCTCCGACATCGGCACGGGCGCGTGGACGGCGCTGACGCAGATCTCCGCCGACGCCCTCGGCGTAGGGCTCGGTGCGGTCGAGCTGAGGATCGGCGACAGCGACCTGCCCTTCGCCGGCGGCGCGGGCGGGTCCACCGGCCTGGCGTCCTGGGGGTCGGCGATCGTGCTGACCGCGCGCGAGGTACGGCGGCAGCTGGACGAGCGGTACGGCGGGCAGCTCCCGGCCGACGGCATCGTGGTCAAGGGCGAGGTGCCCGGACCGTCACCGCACGCGGAGCAGTACTCCATGCACGCGTTCGGCGCGCACTTCGTGGAGGTCCGCGTGGACCGCGACACCGGCGAGGTGCGGCTTCCGCGGGCGTCCAGCGTCTACGCCGCGGGCACGATCGTGAACGCGCGCACCGCGCGGTCGCAGTTCCTCGGCGGCTTCAGCATGGGCGTCTCGATGGCCCTGCACGAGGGGACGATCGCCGACGAGCGGCTCGGTCACTACGTCAACCACGACCTCGCCGAGTACCACGTGGCGACCAACGCCGACATCGGCGACATCGACATCCACTGGCTCGACGAGGACGACCCCTACGTCAACGAGCTGGGCATCAAGGGCATCGGCGAGATCGGCATCACCGGCGCGGCGGCGGCGGTCGCCAACGCCTACTGGCACGCCACCGGCCTGCGGGTGCGCGACCTGCCGATCACCCCGGACAAGTACTTCCGGGCGCTCGGCCAGGGGTGAGGTCAGGGCACGCGGTCGGGGTCGAGGTGGCGCAGCAGGGTCTCCCCGAGCGCGCGCATGCCCTCGACCTGCTCCGGCGTGAGCTGGTCGAACAGCTCGCGGCGGACGCCCTCGACGTGGATCGGCGCGGCCCCCTCGAGCGCGGCGAAGCCCTCCTCGGTGAGGACGGCGAGCTGCCCGCGGCCGTCCTCCGCGTAGACCTGGCGGCGCACCCAGCCGCGCTCCTCCAGCCGCGACACGGCGTGCGAGAGCCGGCTGCGGGAGGACAGGCACCGGTCGGCCAGCTCGCTCATCCGCATCATCCGCTCCGGCGCCTCGGACAGCGCCACGAGGATCTCGTAGTAGGCGTGCGAGATGCCCGTGCGGTGGGTGAGGTCGCGGTCGAGCCGGTCGAGCAGCAGCTGGGCGCTGTAGAGCCACGCCCGCCACGCCTTCTGCTCCTCGGCGTCGAGCCAGCGCGGCTCACCCATGGGGAGGGGCTCGGGCGACACGGACGACGTCATGCGGTCACAATACTGGCGGAATAGTTCAACGCTCAACTACGCTTGCACCCGACGACACACCCCCGAGCACCAGGGAGCCCTCCCATGACCAGCACCGTTCAGATCCCCGGCTACATCGCCGGCACCTGGGACATCGACGCCAGCCACTCCACCGTCGGCTTCTCGGTCCGCCACATGATGGTCAGCAAGGTCCGCGGCTACTTCCGCGAGTTCTCCGGCGAGATCGTCACCGCCGCGAACCCGGCCGACTCGACCGTGACCGCCACCGTGGACCTCGGCTCGATCGACACCCGCCAGGAGCAGCGGGACGCCCACATCCGCTCCGCCGACTTCTTCGACAGCGAGAACCACCCGCAGATGACCTTCCGCTCCACCGCCGTCCGCGCCGAGGGCGCCGACTGGCTGGTCGACGGTGAGCTGACCATCAAGGGCAACACCAAGCCGGTCACCCTGGCCCTGGAGCTCAACGGCTTCGGCCCCGACGCCTACGGCGGCACCCGCGCCGGCTTCTCGGCCCGCACCGAGATCGCCCGCTCGGAGTTCGGCGTCGACATCCAGATGCCGATGGACGGCGGCGGCGTCGTCGTCGGCGACAAGATCGCCGTCGAGCTCGAGATCGAGGCCGTGCTCCGCGCCGCCTGACCCACGACGCCGGGGCTCGCGCCCCGGGCTCGGCACGAGGCCGGTACCCCGCACCGCGGGTACCGGCCTCGCGCGCATCCGGGCGCCGTCCCCCCGCCCCTGCCGGCGGGCCGCGTCACGGCCGACGGCCGCGATACCGCACCATGCGTGTCGGACCGACCGGTTCCGGAGGGGGTGCGCGGTGCGAGGACGGGTGGCGCTCGGCTGGGGCACCGCCCTCGTGGTCCTGGGCCTCCTGTGGATGCTGGCCGCCGGCATGCGGGCCGGCCGCTACCGACCCGGCTGGTTCGACCCGGACGACGGCCCTCCGTGCGCCTTCACCCCGCAGGGGTGCCCCGCCGACCTCGAGGCGGCCCTGCGCGGGCTCTGGTGGTGGGTCGGCGCCGGGGGTGTGGTGGTGCTGCTGGGCGTCGTCCTGGTCGCCGTCGCCCTGTCGCCCGAGGAGCCGCCGTCCTTCCGGGTGCTGCCGGGCGCACTGCACGCGGCCGTGACGGGCCTGGCGACCGCGGTGGCCACCGGCGTGGCCCTCCTGCCGGCGCTGTTCCTGGTGCTCCTCGGCGAGCACCTGCTCCCCGGCCTCGTGCTGGCGGCGTGGCTGGGCCAGGGGCTGCTCGTCGCCGCCCTGCACGCGTGGGGAGCTGCGGCCGCCCCGCGCCGCAGCTGGCTGGTCGGGCTCGGCGTGAGCGCGGCGGGGACCGCGGCCGTGGCAGTGCTCCTGTTCGCCGCCCCCTCCCTCTGGGGCTCCTGGGGACCGGTGATGCTGGCGGACGGGGCGGTGGTCGCCGGCGCGGTGCTGGTGGTCCGTATCGCCGGCGGTCCCTGGACGGGCCGCCGGCCTGCGGCACCGGTGCGTGCGGGCGGTGCCGCCGCGGTCCTCGCCGTCCTCGCCGGGGTCCTCGTCGGGCTGGTCGCCTCCCAACGGCCGGACCTCGTCCTGGCCCGCCCCCCGTCGCGTCCCGTCCCGGTGGCCCCGGAGGTGCCCTCGCTCCCACCTCCGACGGCCGCGCCGGTCCCGTCCGCGCCCGTCCCCTCCACCACCCCGCCGGCGCCGGTGACCGCCGACGTGCCGTGCGCCCCGGCGGACCTGCGGCTGGAGGTGGGGGGCTTCGACGCGGCCATGGGTGCCCGTGCCGCGAGCGTGCAGGCGACCAACGTCGGGGCGGCTCCCTGCTGGCTCGAGGGCGTGCCCGTGGTGACGCTCTGGCAGGGCGGGCGTCCGCTGCGGCTCGCCGTCGAGCCGGGCAGCGCGCCGACCGGCGGCCCGGCGGTGGCGCAGCGGGTCGGGGTCGCGCCCGGCGGCTCGGCCCTGGCCCTGCTCACCTGGCGCACCTACGCCGGCTGGGCGGACGCCGGCACGCCGCAGGCGGTGACGGTCGCCGTCGACCCGTCCTGGGACCCGGTGGACGTGCCCATCGTCCCGGGCTCCGGGCCGGCGCCGTTCGACATCGCCGACGGCGGCACGTGGGCCGTCGCCCCGTGGGCGCCGCCGTCGGAACGGGCGGAGGGAGACTGAGCGCATGTCGACCTCTGCGCTCGCCCGGATCCCCGCCTCGCTGCTCGTCGCCGTCGGGCTGGCCGCCGGCTTCGGCATCGCCCAGGGCACCGGCATCCGCGCGCTCGGCGGCGCGGTGTTCGCCGCGTGCGGCGTCGGCGCGGCCTGGGTCGCCGCCCGCCGGCGCGGCCCCGCGGTCACCGCGGCGCTGGCCGCGCTCTACGTGGGGGCGTTCGTCCTCGCCCACGTCCTGGCGCTCGGCGCCGGGTTCCCGGCCTGGTTCGCGGTGAGTCTGGTCACTGTTGCCGCCGCAGGGGTGACCTACGGGGTGGTCGACCGGCGGGAGACGGTGGTCCCCGCGCGCTGAGCACCTAGAGTGGAGGGAAGGTCACGGCCCCGGCGGCTGTTGGCCTCTATGCCCGTGCGCGTCCGCGCGGCGCGTTCCCGAGCTCCCGAGGTGCCCTTCCGCATGCCCACCCGCAACGACCTGCGCAACGTGGCGATCGTCGCCCACGTCGACCACGGCAAGACGACCCTGGTCGACGCCCTCCTCCGCCAGGCCGGCGCGCTCGGCCGCGCCAAGGGCGAGGGGACGGACAACGACTCCACGCAGGACCGCGTGATGGACTCGATGGACCTCGAGCGCGAGCGCGGCATCACCATCCTCGCGAAGAACACCGCGATCCGCCTGGCGGACGACCACGGCAACCCCGTCGTCGTCAACATCGTCGACACCCCCGGCCACGCCGACTTCGGCGGTGAGGTCGAGCGCGGCCTGTCGATGGTCGACGGCGTCGTCCTGCTGGTGGACGCCTCCGAGGGCCCGCTCCCGCAGACCCGCTTCGTGCTGCGCAAGGCGCTCGGCAAGGGGATGCCGGTCATCCTCGCGGTCAACAAGACCGACCGTGGCGACGCCCGCATCGAAGAGGTCGTCGACGAGTGCTACGAGCTGTTCATGGAGCTCATGGAGGACGCCGGCATGGACGCCGACGCCCTCGAGTTCCCGATCGTCTACTGCAACGGCCGCACCGGCCAGGCCTCGCTCAACCGGCCCGAGAACGGCACCGTGCCGGACAGCCCCGACCTGGCGCCCCTGGTGAAGACGCTGCTGGACACCATCCCGGCGCCGTCCTACGACGCCGAGGAGCCGCTGCGCGCGCAGGTCACCAACCTCGACGCCTCGCCGTTCCTGGGCCGTCTCGCCCTGCTGCGCATCCACTCCGGTGAGATGAAGCGCGGCCAGCAGGTCGCCTGGTGCAAGATCGACGGCACCATCAAGAACGTCAAGATCACCGAGCTGCTGGTCACCGAGGGCCTCACCCGCACCCCGGCCGAGAGCGCCGGCCCCGGCGACCTCGTGGCCATCGCCGGCATCGAGGACATCATGATCGGCGACACCCTCGCCGACCCGAACGACCCCCGCCCGCTGCCGCCGCTGACGGTGGACGAGCCGTCGATCTCGATCACCATCGGGATCAACACCTCGCCGCTGTCGGGCAAGTCGGGCAAGAAGCTCACCGCGCGCCTGATCAAGAACCGCCTCGACCAGGAGCTCGTCGGCAACGTCTCGGTGCGCATGCTGCCCACCGACCGTCCCGACACCTGGGAGATGCAGGGCCGTGGCGAGCTGGCCCTGGCCATCCTCGTCGAGCAGCTGCGCCGCGAGGAGTTCGAGCTCACCGTCGGCCGGCCCACCGTCGTCACCAAGATGATCGACGGCAAGCTCCACGAGCCGGTCGAGCGGGTCACGATCGACACGCCCGGCGAGTACGTCGGCACGCTCACGCAGGCGCTGGCCACCCGCAAGGCGCGCCTGGAGAACCTGGTGCACCACGACACCGGCTGGGCGCGGATGGAGTACATCTGCCCCTCCCGCGGCCTGATCGGTTTCCGCACCGAGTTCCTCACCGAGACCCGCGGCACCGGCGTGCTGAACCACAACCTCGAGGGCTACGAGCCGTGGCTGGGCGAGATGCGCGCCCGTCCCACCGGCTCCCTCGTGGCCGACCGCCAGGGCGTGGCGACGACGTACTCGATGTTCTCGCTGCAGGAGCGCGGCCAGCTCATGGTCCAGCCGGGCACCGAGGTGTACGAGGGCATGATCGTCGGTGAGAACTCGCGTCCCGACGACATGGACGTGAACATCACCAAGGAGAAGAAGCTCACCAACATGCGCAAGTCCACCTCCGAGGAGCTGGAGCGGCTGATCCCGCCGAAGATCCTCAACCTGGAGCAGGCGCTGGAGTTCTGCGCCGAGGACGAGTGCGTCGAGGTCACCCCGGGCAGCGTCCGCATCCGCAAGGTCGTGCTGGACCAGACCGAGCGCGGCAAGGCGAAGAACCGCAAGCCCAAGCCCTGACCGGACCCGGCTTCCGCCGGGCCGTTCCAGCGGCTCGCTCCGACGCCCCCGTCCCGCATCGTGCGGGGCGGGGGCGTCGTCGTGGTCGGGAGGTCACGAATCGTGATGACCTGCCGATACCGCCCGCCGCGCCGGAGAGGCACGCGCCGGGCGCGGCCTGCGGGGAGGCCTACGTTCGTCTCGGGGCCGTGTACCACCGTGCCCCGCGGCGAGCGACGAGAGGCGGCCGAAGGCTGATGACGACGATCACCCGTGCGGTTGCGGCGAGCGAGGGCTTCCGGGGCGGGATCGACGTCCGGGTGAGCCTGCGGGACGACGCCGGTGCCGGCCGTTCCGCCTTCGACGGCGCGTGGTTCCCGCGCAGCCGTGACCTGGCCGTGGAGCTCCCGGAGCTGATCGCCGCGCTCGAGCGGCGCGGTGTGCGCGTCGAGCGATTCACCTACGCCCTGGAGGCGTGGCAGCCGGCCCCGCGCAAGCTGGAGGTGCTGGGCCGCACCGTGCGCACCGGGGGCTTCCGCAGCATGGACCCCGGCGTCGTGTGCCTGACCTGGGGCGGCGGCACGCGCCGCGCCGACCTGCTGGTGGTCCCGCCGGAGACCGACGTCCTCACCGGCGCCCGGGCGCTGCGGCTGTGCACCCGTCGCGGGCTGCCGTCGTCCCCGCAGATGGTGCTCGCCGCCGCCCGGTCGACCCCGCTCCCGCAGGTCCCCGCCTCCCGCGCCGTGTAGCCGTTCAGCCCAGAGCGTTCCTGCCGTGGGCGAACCCGCTGGACGGCGGGGGAGCGGGTCGGCTGGAGTCGCCGCCATGAGACTCCTCGTCCTCGGCGGCACCCACTTCCTCGGCCGGCACGTGGTAGCGGCGGCGCTCGACCGCGGCCACGACGTCGCCACGTTGACGCGCGGGCTGACCGGGCAGCCCCCCGAGGGTGCCCGCGCGCTGCACGGCGACCGCGACGACCCGGCGGCGCTCGGCGAGGCGCTCGACGGCTGGCAGCCCGAGCTCGTCGTCGACACCTCGTGCCAGACGCGGGCGGCAGCGGAGCATGCGGCCGCGGTACTGGCCGGCGTGCACGGTTACGCCTTCGTCTCCAGCCTGAACGCCTACCGGAACTGGCCACCGGGACCGGTCGGGCAGGAGGACGCCGAGCCGACGTGGGACACCGGGGACGACGACTACGGGCCGAACAAGGCGCACGCCGAGCGGGTGCTGTCCGCTGCCGTGGGCCCGACGTTCGTGACCGCACGGGCGGGGCTGATCGTGGGCCCGCACGACCCGGTGTACCGCCTCGGCTGGTGGCTGGACCGCATCGCCCGCGGCGGCCGCGTCGTCGTTCCCGCCGAGGGGCTGGACCAGCCGATCTCGCTCGTCGACGCGCGCGACCTCGCCCGGTGGCTGGTGGGGATGGCCGAGCGCGGCCAGGGCGGCGCGGTCAACGCCACGGGCCCCGTGGGCATGACCACCTACGGCGGGTTGCTGGAGGTGTGCCGGGCGGTCACCGGCAGCGACGCGGAGTGGGTCCCGGTGCCCGAGGAGGAGCTCCTCGCCGTCGGGGTGCAGGAGTGGGTGCACCTGCCGCTCTGGCTGCGGCAGGAGGAGGCGCGCACCGCCTGGGACGTCGACACCACCCGCGCCCGCCGGCTGGGCCTGGGCAGCCGTGAGCTGGAGGCGACGGTCGCCGACACCTGGGCGTGGATGCGGTCCTCGGAGCGCCCGCCGGTGCCGGCCCACCGTCCCGCGCCCGGGCTGCCCGACGAGCTCGAGCAGCGGCTCCTCGCCGCCGGCCGGTGACAGGGAGAGAGGCCCCGCCCGGCAGCTGCCGGGCGGGGCCGCCCCGTTCGGAGGCTCGTCCCGAGCGCGCGAGGGGTGAGGGGAACGGGGTAGTGCTTCAGTCGCGCGGGTCGCTGGGGCGGCCGGCGCCGACCGGCTCCCCGCCGGTGACCGGCGCCTCGTCCGCCTCGGCGACGACGTTGCGCTCGGCCACCTCGGCGATGGCGTCGGCCGACTCCAGCGCCTTGTCCTTGCGGTACTGGCGGAAGGAGTGGACGACGGCCAGCGCCCAGACGGCGTACAGGACGGCGTAGACCGTGTAGCGGGTGGCGTCGCCCGCGTCGATCCAGTCGCTGCGGAGCATGGTGCGGGTGTTGGTGACCACGATGAGACCACCGACCAGGGAGCCGAGCAGCCGCGGCGGGATGTGCCGGACCAGCCAGGCGGCGATCGGCGCCGCGACCAGCCCGCCGCCGAGGAGGCCGACCACCCAGAGCATGTTGATGCCCTGCGAGCCCAGCGCGAAGAGGAAGCCGAGGCTTGCCGCCAGCGCGACGAGGAACTCCGAGGTGTCGATCGAGCCGATGACCTTGCGCGGCTCCATCCGGCCGCTGGCCAGGAGCGCCGGGGTGCCCACGGGGCCCCAGCCGCCACCGCCGGTGGCGTCGACGAAGCCGGCGACCAGGCCGAGCGGGCTGAGGAAGCGCTTGCGGACCGGCTTGCCCAGGTTGCGCCGGTCGATGCCGCGCAGGGTGAACCGGACGAGGATGTACGCGCCCAGGGTGAGCAGGATCAGCGACATGACCGGGGCGGCGACCTCGGTCGACAGGTTGGACAGGAACGTGGCCCCGGCGAAGGCGCCGACCGCGCCCGGCACACCGATCTTGGCGACGACCTTCCAGTCGACGTTGCCGAACTTCCAGTGCGACAGGCCCGAGGCCAGCGTGGTGCCGATCTCGGCGAGGTGGATCGTGGCCGACGCGGCGGCGGGGTTGGTGCCCAGGGCCAGCAGCAGCGTCGTCGAGGTGACGCCGTACGCCATGCCGAGGCTGCCGTCGACGAGCTGGGCACCCAGGCCGGCGAGGGCGATCAGGATGAGGGTCTTCACGTGTACTGACTCCGGGTCTCAGGAACGCGGCGCGCACGGGCGCACGCGGAAGAACAGCGGGGGAGGGTGAGACGGGGGCGCGCCGGAGGGCGCGGGAATCAGCAGCCTCGACAGGCGGCGGTGCAGACGCGCAGCAGGTCGACGTGCAGGCGGCTCACGAGGAGCAGCATCGTCGGGCGCGCGGTCACGGGTGAATGTCTACCAGATCGATGCACTTATGCGTCAATGCGGCCGTCCAGCCAGTGGGACGAGGCTTCCCACGAGACGACGACGGCCCCCCTCCGCACTGCTGCGGAGGGGGGCCGTCGGGGAGCCGGCTGCGTCAGACGACCAGCTCGGTGAGGAAGTACGCCACCGCGGCCACCGCCGCGGCGGCCGGCAGGGTGACGACCCAGGCGACCACGATGTTGCCCGCGACGCCCCAGCGCACCGCGGACAGCCGCCGCGTGGAGCCGACCCCCATGATCGAGGTGGTCGTGATGTGGGTCGTGGAGACCGGGACGGCGAACACGGTGGCGGTGGTGACCATGACGCTGGAGGCCACCGTCTGGGCGGCGAACCCGCCGGCCGGGGTGAGCTGGATGATCCGGCGCCCCATCGTCCGCATGATCCGGAAGCCGCCCGCGTAGGTACCGGCGCTGATGGCCGCGGCCGCGGCGAGCACCACCCAGAACGGGACCTCGAAGCTGTCGATCTCGCCCGCGGTGAAGAGCGCCAGCGTGATGATGCCCATCGTCTTCTGCGCGTCCTGCATGCCGTGGCCCAGGGCCATGGTCGCCGAGCTGACGATCTGCGCGTACCGGAAGTTGCGGTTGGCGCGGGACACGTTGGCCCGCCGGAAGGTCCACAGCAGGACCAGCATGAACAGGTAGCCGAGGCCGAACCCGACGAGCGGCGAGACGATCATCGGGATGATGACCTTCTCGAGGACGCCCATCCACTGCACCGAGTGGGCGGCGGCCAGCGCTGCGCCGACGAGGCCGCCGATCAGCGCGTGGGACGACGACGAGGGCAGCCCGTACCACCAGGTGATCATGTTCCAGGTGATCGCGCCGATGAGCGCCGCGAAGACGATCTCCAGGCCGCCGCTGCCCTCGGGCGGGTCGATGATCCCGGCGCCGACGGTCTTGGCGACCTCGGTGGAGAGCAGTGCCCCGATCAGGTTCATCACCGCGGCGAGGGCGAGCGCCACGCGGGGGGTGAGCGCCTTGGTGGAGACCGCGACCGCGATGGCGTTGGCGGCGTCGTGGAAGCCGTTGGTGTAGTCGAAGGCCAGGGCGACCAGGACGATGATGACCAGACCGATGAAGGCCGCGTCCATCAGAAGCTGTCCATGCTGGCTCAGGACTCCTTGACGGCGATCGTCTCGACCACGTTGGCCAGGTGCTCGAAGGCGTCGGCGGCCTCCTCCAGCTGGTCGGCCACCTCCTTGAGCTTGAGGATCTCCAGCGCGTCGAACTCCCCGCTGTAGAGCCGGGACAGCAGCCGCCGGTAGAGCTTGTCGGCCTCGTTCTCGATCCGGTTGACCTCGATCCAGTAGTCGGAGAGGTCCTTCAGGGTCCTCAGCCGCGGCATCGCCTCGGCGGTCGTCTGCGCGCAGCGCTGCAGCAGCGCGACCTGCTGGCTCATCTCGGCGGGCAGGGTGCCCAGCCCCGTCAGGATGACCAGGTCGGCGGCGGCCTCGACGTAGTCCATGACGTCGTCGAGGTTGCTGGCCAGCGAGTAGATGTCCTCGCGGTCGAACGGCGTGACGAAGCTGGTGTTGAGCTGGCGGAAGATCGCGTGGGTCGTCTGGTCACCGGCGTGCTCGAGGTCGCGCAGGCGGCCGGCCAGCTCCTCGCGGCGCGCGTGGTCGTGGATGAACTCGCTCAGGACGTCGGTGGCCGCCACCAGGTTCTCCGCGGAGGCGGTGAACAACGGGTAGAAGCTCGAGTCCTTGGGCGACAGGCTGAAGGGCACGCGGGTGGGCTCCGTCTCGGGTGAGGGCACGGACCGCGGTCGCCGGGGGCGGACGCACGGCCGTCGGGCAGCATAGGTCGCCCAACCGTCACCCGTCGTTCACCGGGGCGTCAGCTGTGAGCCGCATCGCCCCGGTCGGCGTCCTCGCTCACCCTGGCGAGGGACGCCACGAGGTCGGCGCGGGCGCGCGCCACCCGCGAGCGGATCGTGCCCACCGGGCAGCCGGCGACCTCCGCGGCCTCGGCGTAGGACAGGCCCAGCAGCTGGGTGAGCACGAACGCCTCCCGCCGCTCGGTGTCCAGGCGGGCCAGGAGGTCGGAGACGGCGGCGCCCTCGCCCACGTCGTCCGCCGTCGCCTCGGTCGCCAGGAGCTCGAGGTCCGTCGTCTCCCGGACCAGGGTGAGCCGCCGCCGGCGGCGGGAACGCACGGCGTCGGCGCACACGCGGCGGGCGATCGAGAGCAGCCAGGTGCGCACGGACGAGCGGCCCTCGAACCGGTGGAGCGCGGCGAAGGCCCGCAGGTAGGTCTCCTGCGTCAGGTCGTCGGCGGTGTCGCGGTCGCCGAGCGCCGCGCACAGCCGCCAGACGTCGGACTGCGTCTCGCGGACCAGGGTGGCGGCGGCCAGCGGGTCGCCCGCGGCGGTGCGCGCCAGGTCGTCCATGCCCTCGCCCTCGGTGCGGGAAGAAAGTCCCGCACGGCGGGAACCGGACGGCGTCCGATGACGACCAATGAACCATGTCCTGCCAGATGTACCGCGAGGCGCTGTCGGCGCGCCTCGACGGAGAGCCCCTCGGCATGCCCGTCGCCGAGCTCGACGGCCACCTCGGCGCGTGTGCCTCGTGCTCCGTCTGGGCCGTGGACGCCGAGCGGGTGACCCGTCGTGCGCGGCTGGCCGCTGCGCCGCCGGTCCCCGACCTCACCGCGACCGTCCTGGGCGCGCTGCCCGGCGAGCTCCCCGGCGCGCGCGCCGCCGCGCGTGCCCGCCTCACCGGCACCGGCCTGCGGCTGCTGCTCCTGGTCGTGGGCGTCGCCCAGGCCGCGCTCGCCTGGCCGGTCCTGGTGCACGGCGCCGGCGCGATGAGCGCGCCGGTCCACCTGGCGCACGAGACCGGGGCCTGGAACGTCGCCCTGGCCGCCTCCTTCCTCGCCGTCGCCGCCGCTCCCCGGCTCGCCGCCGGCGCCCTGCCGTTCCTCCTCTCCTTCACCGCCCTGCTCGTCTCGGTCACCGTGGCCGACCTCGGCGCCGGGCACGTGCACGCCGACCGGGCCGGGGCGCACCTCGTGCTGCTCGTCGGGGTGGCCGCCGTGGCGGCCGTGGCCTGGCGCGGACGGCGCCGCCGCGACCTCCCGGCCGTGGCCGCGCAGCCGGTGACCGCGTGAGGCGCGCCGCCCTCCTGCTCGCGCTGCTGCTCACCGGCTGGCTCGGCGCCGGCATCGTGACCGCGGCGCCGGCGTCCGCGCACGCCACGCTGGTGTCCACCGAGCCGGGGGAGGGGGCGCGCCTCGACGCCGCCCCCGACCAGGTCACGCTGACGTTCAGCGAGGGCGTGTCGCTGGGGGCCGGGTACGCCCGGGTGCTCGACGGCGACCAGCAGCGGGTGGACGCCGGGGCGCCCGAGGTCGACGGCGCGGTGCTGACCGTCCCGCTGCGCGGGGAGCTGCCCGACGGGGGCTACCTCGTGACCTACCGGGTCATCTCGGCCGACTCGCACCCCGTCGCCGGCGCGTTCTCCTTCGCGGTCGGCGACGGCGAGCTGCTGTCGGCCGGTGGCGGAGCGGTGGAGGACGACACCGACCCCGTCGTCGCCACCGTGCTGCCCGCCGCCCGGTGGCTCGGCTTCGCCGGGCTGGCGCTCGCGGTCGGTGCGCCGGTGCTGGCCGCGGCCTGCTGGCCGGCCGGCTGGGCGTCGGCCCGGCTCCGGCGGGCGGCGTCGGCGGGTGCGGTCGCCGTCGTGGTCGGCGCGCTGGCCACGTTCGTGCTGCAGGGCCCCTACGCCGCCGGCTCCGGGCCGGCGTCCGTGGCCGACCCGTCGCTGCTGGGCGCCACGCTGCGCTCGGAGGCCGGGTGGGCCGCGCTGGCCCGCGCGGTTCTCGCGGTGGCGCTGCTGCTCGTCCTGCGCCGCGTGCCCCGGAGGGCCGAGCAGCCGCCGCGCGCCCTGCTGGCGGTGGGTGGTGGCGTCGCGGTCGGGCTCGTCGTCGCGACCGCCGCCACGGGGCACCCGGTGGCCGGCCCGTGGCCGGCGCTGGCGGTCCTCATGGCCTCGGTCCACGCCGCGGCGATGTGCGTCTGGCTCGGCGGCCTGGCGGGCCTGCTGCTGGCCCTGGTCCGGCCGGGCACGCCGCCGTCGGAGGTGGCGACGGCGCTGCCCGCCTTCTCGCGGCTGGCCTTCGGCGCCGTCGGCGTCCTGGTCATCTCCGGCATCGTCCAGTCGGTGCGCGAGGTCGGCTCGCCCACGGCCCTCGCCGCGACCGGCTACGGCCAGCTGCTCATGGGCAAGCTGCTGCTGGTGGTGGTCGCCCTGGCGGCCGCGGGGGTCTCGCGGGTGTGGGTGCAGCAGCGGCTCGGCATCCGCCCGCCCCGCCGGCGCCGAACGCTGACCGTGCACGCCTTCTCCGCGACGACCTCGGCCGAGCCGGGCCCGCAGGAGCTCGCCGCCGCGGCCGACCGGGACCGGGTGCAGGCGGAGAACGCCGTCGCGCACCTGCCCTCGCTGCGGCGCTCGCTGCTGGTGGAGGCCGGGCTGGCCGCCGTCGTGCTCGCGCTGACCGCGGTGCTCGTCGGCACGCCGCCGGCCCGGTCGTCGGTCGCGCAGCCGGTCGACACGGTGCTGCCGCTGCAGGGTGGGACCGCTGCCGCCTCCGGGACGGTGCAGGTGTCGGTCGACCCGGCGCGCCCGGGGGAGAACTCGCTGCACGTCTACCTGTTCGACGACGCCGGCCGGCTCACCCAGCCCGCGGAGATCCGCGTGACGCTCACCGAGCGGAGCCAGGAGATCGGACCGCTCGACGTCGACCTCGAGCCCGCGGGGCCCGGCCACTTCGTCGGCGACGGCATGGCCATCCCCGGCGCCGGGACCTGGACCCTCACGGTCACCGTCCGGCTCGACGAGTTCACCGCCCTCACCGCAGCCACCGACTTCCCGGTGCGGTGACCCCCGTCCGCACCACCCCGACCTGCACGTCCCCGTCCACGAACAGGAGCCCTGTGTCCCTGCCCCGCCCGCTCACCCGCCTCGCCGTCCTCCTGACGGCCGTCGTGAGCGCCCTCGCCGCCACCGTGGTGCTCTCCGCCACCGCCTCGGCCCACGTGACCGTCTCCTCCGCCGACGCCGCCCCCGGCGGCTATGGGAAGCTGACGTTCCGGGTGCCGAACGAGAGCGACACGGCCAGCACGGTGGCGCTGCGCATCCAGATCCCCGAGGACGCCGCCATGGGCTCGCTGCGCGCGCAGCCGGTCCCCGGGTGGACGGTCTCCATGACCACGGCCGACCTGGACGAGCCGCTGGAGGTGCACGGGCAGGAGATCACCGCCTACGTCTCCGTCGTCGAGTTCCGGGCGACCGACGGCGTGGGCATCGCCCCGGGCCAGTTCCAGGAGTTCGCGCTCTCCGGCGGCCAGTTCCCCGACGTCGACCAGCTCAGCTTCCCGGCGGTGCAGACCTACAGCGACGGTAGCGAGTCGGCCTGGATCGAGCCGACCGTCGAGGGCCAGGAGGAGCCCGAGCGCCCCGCGCCGGTGCTGACGCTGACCGCCGCGGCCGGGGGCCACGGCGACGCCGCCGCCGACGACGCCACCACCGACGGCGCCACTGCCGAGGAGGCCGCCCACGAGGGCGGTCACACCGACGACCCGGGCGCGCTCGCGCTGTTCTTCGCCATCCTCGCGTTCCTCACGGCGCTCGCCGGTGTGGTCCTCGGCGTGCGGGCCAACCGACGTACCGTGTCCTCGTGAGCTCCGCCGTCCGCCGACGTCCCTCCCGAACGCTCCCGGCGTTCCTCCTCGCGGCGGCTCTGCTCGCCACCGGGTGCGGGACGTCGGAGGACGGCGGCAGCAGCGGCGGGCACGACCACTCGGGCAACGCCCCGGCCACGGTCGAGGGGCCCGACGACGTCTACGCGGGGATCGACCTCAACGAGCCCTACCGCCGGCCGAAGTTCACGCTCACCGACACCACCGGTGCCACGTACGACTTCGCGGCCGAGACGGCGGGCCGGCCGACGCTGCTGTTCTTCGGCTACACCGACTGCCCCGACATCTGCCCGACCACGATGGCCGACGTCATGGTGGCCCTCAGCGGGCTGGAGCGGGAGCTGGCCGAGCAGGTGCAGGTGGTGTTCGTGACCACCGACCCCGCGACCGACACCCCCGAGGTCCTCGGCGAGTACCTGGGGCGCTTCGACTCGGGCCTGCCGACCTCGTTCATCGGCCTCACCGGCGACCAGGACGCCATCGACCAGGCGCAGCTCGCCGCCGGGGTGCCGCAGGCCGAGGACGAGGGCCGGCTGCACTCCACGCTGCTGCTGCTGTACGGCGAGGACGACGAGGCGCGCGTGGCCTTCGACGGCGAGAACAGCGCCCGCGACATCGCCGACGACCTCCGGCGGGTGGCGGGCGCGTGAGCCGCGCGCCGGCTCGGCTGCTGGTCGTCCTGGCGGGGGTCCTGGCGCTGCTGGCGCTGGCCGGGCCGGCGTCGGCGCACGTCGGGGGAGAGGCGGCCGGCAGCGACTTCGACGGCCGGATCGTCTCGGTCACGCCGGCGCTGCCCGGCGTGACCGTGCGGATCCTGCAGTTCGGCGACGAGCTCGAGCTGGTCAACGACTCGGGCACCGAGGTCCTGGTGCCGGGCTACTCGGACGAGCCCTACCTGCGCATCGGCCCCGACGGCGTCTGGCGCAACGCGAACAGCCCGGCGACCTGGATCAACCTGGACCGCTACGGCCGGACGCCGATCCCCGGCTCCGCCGACCCCGCCGCGGCGCCGGACTGGGAGCAGGTCTCCACCCGGTCGGAGTACGTCTGGCACGACCACCGCACGCACTGGATGAGCGAGGGCGTCCTCCCGCCGCGGGTGGCCGAGGACCCCACCCGTGAGCACGTCGTCTCGGAGTGGGTCGTGCCGCTGCGCCAGGGGAGCACGGAGGCCGAGGTCGCCGGGGTGCTCACCTGGAGCCCGCCGCCCTCGCCCTGGCTGTCCTGGCCGCTCGTGGCCGCCCTCGTGGTGGCCGCCGCCGCGGCGGGGCTGGTGGCCCGCTCCCCGCGTCCGCTCGGCGCGCTGCTCGCCGTCGGCGCGGTCGCCGCGCTCTGGCACGCCGTGGCGACCCCCGAGCCGTCGGTCACGACCGGCTCGCACGTCGGCGCGGTGGTCTCGGCGCTGATGCCGGCCTCGGCGGCGCTGCTCTGCGCGGTCCTGGGCGTCCGGGCGGCCTGGCGCGGCCGGGGTGCGATGACCGGGCTGCTCGCCGTCGTGGGCGGCTGGCTGCTGCTGGTGCAGGGGCTGCCGGACGTCGACGTCCTCTGGTCGGCCAACGTCGCCTCGGCCGGCCCGCAGCTGCTCGCCCGCGCGGCGGTCACGCTGCTCGCGGCGCTCGGCGTGGGGCTGGTGGTCGGCGGGATCGCGGCGGCCCGCCGCTTCCGCGAGGCCGGCGAGCCGGCCGCGGGCCACGCCGTCCCCGTCCCCTGAACGCACGAGGCGCGCGCCCCTGAGGGGGACGCGCGCCTCGCCGGTCGGGGCGGGTGGTCAGCTCAGCTCGGCCACGATGTTCGGGGCGTCGCCGCCGAACAGCGAGTTGGCCCGCTGCAGGTCGCCGTCGAAGTCGACCTCGACCGCGGAGTACTGCGAGATGTCCACCGGCAGCACGCGCAGGCCTCGCTCGGCGATCGCGGTCTCGATGCCGCGCTCGAAGTAGTCCTCGTGGGAGCACTGCTCGAGGTGCTCGATGAGCGTGGCCTTGTCGGCGGAGGAGATGTAGTTGATGCCCACCGCCTCGCCGAGCCCGCCGCGGACGATCTTCGACAGCTCGCGGATGTACCCGTCGCCGTCGAGGGTGTACTTGACCTCCTCCTCGGCGACCGTGCTGGTGTCGACGCAGACGAAGCTCTGGTCGGCGGCGATGTAGGGCTGGGCCACCTCGAGCACGGCCGGGTCGAAGACCACGTCGCCGTTGAGCCAGAGGACGCCGCCCTCGCGGGTGGTGCGGAGGCCCCGGAGCAGGCTCTTCGACGTGTTGGTCACGGCGAAGTCGGGGTTGTACGTGAAGAGCAGCTCGGGGGCGGCCTTCATGATCCGCTTGCTGCGGTAGCCCACCACCGCGGTCACGCAGACCTCGGCGCCGAAGACGGAGCGCAGCCCGTCCAGCTGGCGCTGCATGATGCTGCGGCCGTCGTTGAGCTGGGTCAGCGGCTTGGGGTCCTTGCGCCCCAGCCGGGTGCCCATCCCGGCGGCCAGGATGACGACCTGGACCGACTGGGACGGGGTCCGTCGGCTCGCCGTGCGGGCCGACGAGGGGGATCCACCCCGACGAATGGGGTTGAGGACGTGGTCACCGGTCCGCACGGACATCATCTCCCTCGGAAATGCTGGTGGACTGCCCGGACGCGGATGCGGACGGGAGGATCAGGTCGAGGACGCGCTCGGTGGCGTGGCCGTCCTCGAGGTGGCAGAACGTCTCCTGGAAGCGGGCGTAGGGCTCCGCGTACTCCGACCGGAGCCGGTCGACGTCGGCGATCGCGGACACCAGCTCGGAGCTGTCGCGCACCAGCGGGCCGGGGGCGACGTCCTCCAGGTCGAAGTAGAAGCCGCGCTGCTCGTCGCGATAGCTCTCCAGGTCGTAGGTGTAGAAGAGCAGCGGCCGGCCGGTGATCGCGAAGTCGAACATCGTCGACGAGTAGTCGGTCACCATGAGGTCCGCCGCCAGGTACAGGTCCCGGATGTCGGGGTGGCTGCACACGTCGCGCACCGCAGAGCCGTCGACGACCTCCAGCCGGTCCATGACCATGTTGTGCAGCCGCAGCAGGAGCACGTGGTCGTCACCGAGCCGGGCGGAGAAGTCCTCGAGGTCGATGGCGAACTCGAAGTCCTGGGAGCCCGCCTTCTCGAAGACCAGCTTGTCGCGCCAGGTCGGCGTGTAGAGCACCGCCGTCTGGCCGGGCCCGATGCCCAGGTCGGCGCGCACCTGGGCGCGCACCTCGTCGCGCCGCGGGCTGGAGAGCAGGTCGTTGCGCGGCAGTCCCGTCTCGTGGACCGGCCCGGTGAACCCGAAGGACTTCCGCAGCCGCTCGGTGGTGACCGCGTTGGGGGAGAGGAGCAGGTCCCAGCGGGCGATGTCCTGGTCCAGGTAGGCCAGCCGGCCCTCCGGCGCCCACAGCACGTCGTTGTGGATGCGCTTGAGCATCGTGCCGTGCCAGGTCTGCAGGTAGGTCGCGCCCGCCTTCTTCTCCCAGTCCAGCGGGATGTGGTCGTTGGAGACGACCAGGTCCGCGGCCTCGAGCGCGGCGATGCACTCGGGGGAGCCGAAGGTCACGGTGTCCACCCCGGCCGGGAACGTCGCCTGGGTGTGCGGAGCCGACAGCCAGGTGCAGGTGGCGTCGGTGCCCCGCTCGAGCAGGGCCTCGTAGATCGCCCGCGGGCTGTCGGAGAAGTGGCCGCGGAAGGCCACGAAGACGATGTTCACCGGGCGGCCCCCGCCAGCGCCTCGCCGGCGCCGGGACGGCCGGAGACGACCGGCAGCACCAGGTCGGCCAGCTCCTGCCAGGACTCGACGACGGCCAGCGCGCCGGCCGCCAGCAGGGCCTCGCGACGCTCGGCCCGCTCGGCGGGCAGCACGAACAGCAGGTTGCCGACCACCGGGCACCCGGCACCGACGGCCGAGCGCACGCCGGCGACGGCGTCCTCGACGGCCAGCCCCTGCTCCGGCTCGATGCCCAGGTCCGCGCAGGCGTGCGTGTAGACCGCCGGGTCGGGCTTGCTGGTCGGCACCGGCAGCGAGTCCTCGGCGCTGTACCGCCGCTCGGGCGGGAGCAGGTCGTCCAGGCCCGTGGCGGTGAAGCACGCCGCGAGCCGGGAGAGCGCGCTGGAGCTGACCACGGCCAGCTCCAGCTCCCCGGAGAGCGCGGCGAGGGCGTCGATGGTCGGCTGGTGGGGCGTGAGGGTGGCGCCCAGGTGGGCGGTCACCGCCCGGCGCTCCTCGGCGACCCAGGGCTCGATGTCGACGTCGGTGACGCCGGCGTCGGCGGCGAGGGTCAGCGCCGTCGTCCGGAAGTTCATGCCGGTCGCGACGTGCCGGAGCTCGTCGGCGGTGTACCGGCGGTCGATGCCGACGGAGGCGAGGAAGGTGTTGGTCACCTCGGCCGACGCGTCGAACGCCGGCTCCTCGGACGGGAAGAGGTTGCCGTCGGCGTCGCAGAGCAGGTACGTGACCCGCTCGATCAGCGTCGGCGGAACGGTCGGCACCGGGTGGGCTCCCTTCGGGGTCGGTCGGGTGGGCGGGGTGGCGCTCACCGCGGAAGTGCTGTCGGGAGCAGGGAACGCGTGGCGACGGTGGCCCGGGCGCCGTCCCGCTCGAGGGCCACGAGGGCCTGCTCGAGCTCGTCGGCGAAGCCGGGGAGGTCCCCCAGGTCACCGAAGACGGACGTCTCGCCCAGCAGGGGCCGGGGGTCGGTGCCGCCGCTGCGGGCCAGGGCCCGCAGCCGGTCGCCGAGCGCGTCCTCGAGCGGGAGCGGCCGGCCGGCGTCGTCCGTGCCGCGCAGGTACCGCACCCACCCGGCGACGGCGAGGGTGAGCAGCTCGTGCGGCCGGTCCTCCTCGAGCGCCTGGCGCAGCGAGGGCAGCAGGTGGTGCGGCAGCTTGGTCGAGCCGCGGCGGCACAGGCGGGCCAGGCCGTCGGCGATCGCCGGGTTCGCGAAGCGCTGCAGGAGCGAGCGCTTGTAGTCGGCGAGGTCGATGCCGCCCGGCGGCGGCAGCAGCGGCGTCACCTCGACGTCCATGAGTCGCGTGACGTAGGCGGCGAACACCGGGTCGGCCATGACCTGGTCGAGGCTGGTGTGGCCGGCCAGCGAGCCCAGGTAGCCCAGGGCGCAGTGGCTGGCGTTCAGCAGCCGCGTCTTCATCAGCTCGTAGCGCCCGACGTCGGGCACGAACCGCACGCCGACCTCGTCCAGCGGCGGGCGGCCGTCGCAGAAGGTGTCCTCGATGACCCACTGCGAGAACGGCTCGGTGATCACCGGCCACCGGTCGTCGACGCCGTAGCGCTGGGCCACGGCCTCGCGCTCCTCGGGCGAGGTGTGCGGCGTGATCCGGTCGACCATGCTGCTCGGGAAGGCGACGCGGTCGGAGATCCAGCGGGCGAGCACCTCGTCGCGCAGGCGGGCGAAGCCGACGACGGCGGCCCGGGCGGCCTGCCCGTTGCGGTGCATGTTGTCGCAGGAGACCACCGAGAACGGGGGGATCCCGGCCCGGCGACGGCGGTCGAGGGCCTCGACGATGAACCCGAAGACCGTGCGCGGCCGGGACGGCTCGCGGACGTCCCACCGGATGTCGGGGTCGTCGGAGTCGAAGAGGCCGGTGCGGGCGTCCAGGCGGTAGCCGCTGTCGGTGATGGTCAGCGACACCATGCGGGTGCGGGCGTCGGTGAGCAGGTCCAGGACCGCGGTGGGGTCGTCCGGGGCGAAGTGGTAGCCGACCATGACGCCCACGACGCGGGCCCGCTCGCCGTCCGGGCTCCGCTCGACGACCGTGTAGAGGTGGTCCTGCGGCGCCAGGGCGTCCTTCATCGTGCGGCTGCGCAGCCCGACCCCGACGACGCCCCAGTCGGTGCTGATGCGCCGCTCGGCGAGCTCGTCGAAGTACAGGAGCTGGTGAGCGCGGTGGAAGCCGCCGACGCTGAAGTGCACGACCGCGGGAGTGAGCGCGGACCGGTCGTACGTCGGGACCTCGAGCTGCCCGCCGTGGTGCGGCAGCGTGGCGTCGCTCAGGGGGAGGACCTCGGCCGCCGCGACCACGTTGGGGGCGGGGGCGGCCTGCGGAGCCGTGGGTGCGACTCCGGGGGGAAGAACGGTTGCGGCGGGTCCGGCCGTTGCCGGGAGGGGCAGGAGCTCTGCCTGCGTCATCGCATCCCTCCTTCTTGTTTCCTGGCGCACGGCGGATCCGATCCGACCCGTTCCGGGTACGGGTGGACCAGCAGTACACGGGTGCGCTGGGCGCCGCGCAATGACGTCCGGCGTCACGTTGCAGACACGTGATGCGCCGAGCGGCGCGGGATGTTTCACGCCGGAGAACCGGTGTGCCCGAGCCGTGCGCTCCGCAAACCCGCAGGCCGGCGACCGTCGGGTGTCCATGATCACCGATGCCCGGGCGGGACTCCAAATCCCATCGGTGCAAGTCACTCCTGTGGCGCGTGGGGCCTGTGGTGCACCTCACCTCGGCGTGTCTCGCGAGACGCGCCGGACGCCTGGTCACGAACGGGTCACGGAATGTTTCGATGTGCGCGGTCCGATGGGGGCCGCGGGGACACGCGAGACGGACGGTGCATGGACGCGAAGCTCGGCACGGCGCTGCTCGAGGCCACGGCCCCGGCTACCGGGCGGCGCGGTGCCCGGGGTGCCCGGCGCGCCCCCGTCCCGCACGAGCGGCGTCGTCCGGCGCTCCTCCTCGGCGCGCTGCTCGCCGGCGGTGTCGCCGCGTCCCTGCTGAGCCTGCCCGGCGCCCCCGCGGCCTCGGCCGACGCCACCTCCGTCGTGGCCGCGCAGGACGCGCTGCTCGCGGCGGACGAGGACGTCGAGATGCTGCCGCAGGCGTCGATCACCGTCGCCGAGGCGCAGGCCCGCCTCCAGGAGGTCGCCGCCTCCCGTGCCGCCCGCGACGAGCGGGAGGCCGCTGCGGCGGCCGCGGCGGCGGAGGCCGCACGGCCCAAGGCCGTCCTCCCGGTGGCGGGCGCCCGCTTCACCAGCGGCTACGGCGGCCGCTGGGGCACCTTCCACTACGGCATCGACCTGGCCGCGCCCATGCGGACGCCGGAGTACGCCGCGATGGACGGCGTCGTGCTGCGGGCGGGCTCGGCCAGCGGCTTCGGCCTGGCCGTCTACATCCTCCACGAGAACGGCGACGTCACCGTCTACGGCCACATGGACAAGATCCTGGTGAAGCCGGGCCAGTACGTGGAGGCGGGGGAGACGATCGCCCTGCTCGGCAACCGGGGGCAGTCGACCGGGCCGCACCTGCACTTCGAGGTGCACCAGGGCGGGCTTGACGGGAAGAAGGTCGACCCGGTGCCGTGGCTGGCGGCCAGGGGTGTCGAGGTCTGACCCGCCCGGGCCACCCCTGCGCAGGGGTGCGGATCGCCTCCTGTACAGTTTGTCCCGGCTCGGACGCACCAGACCGGGCCAGGATCGGGGCTGTGGCGCAGCTGGTAGCGCACCACACTGGCAGTGTGGGGGTCAGGGGTTCGAGTCCCCTCAGCTCCACCCCGATGACCAGGCCGTTCCTCCTCCGGAGGGGCGGCCTGAGTCGTGTTTGGTGCCAGCGTGGTGGCCACCGGTGCAGATGCGGTGCCAGGGTCAGGCGGACAGCGCGTCCCACCCGGTCCGCCGTGCGCACCCGGCGCTCGGCCCGCCCACCTCGCGCGGGAGGGAACCCGGTCGTGGGGTGAGACGGCGGCCGTCATTAGCCGGCTTGTCGGCTGCGAGGGTCCAGGGCGCCCGCTGAGTATGCTGGAGTACTAGTACTCCTGTGTTATATTCATGTCGTGTTGATCGACTGGACCGGCGAATTCGATCGCTGGTACGACCAGTTGATCGAGCGCGCCGAAGGTGGTGATCGACGTTCGTTCGAGCAGCTCGCACTCGTCGACGCCGAGCTCGGCGTCCTGCAGGAACTCACAGCTGTACCGGATGCGGACACGCCGACGCTGCGCCGGGTTCACCAGTCGCGCCGCCACCAGGTCTGGCGGGTGGCCCATCCCTTCAGCCCTGGTACCGCGATCCGCTTGATCGTCTGGTTTCCGCCCGATCGCCCCGGCGAGGTCGTCCTGGTGTTGTTCGGCGCCGACAAGGCCCGCATGGGCGATGTCTTCTACGACAGCGTTGGGCCGCGGGCCGACGCCGCTATCGAGAGCTACCTGCTTCGCACCCGTACCGAGGGAGACAGTGATGAGTGAACAGGCCACGTTCGTCGGGGCCGAGCGCGCTGCGGAGAAGATGGCGCGGGCCCGTTCCATCCCCGGTGTGGCGGAGCGCTCCGCACAGGTCCGGGCCGAGATGGTCGATACTGACCGAGTCCACGCAGCAGGTCTCGCAGAGATCCGGAAGGCCGCCGATCTGACGCAGGTCGCACTGGCTACGCAGATGGGGGTGGCCCAGACGGTCATCAGTCGCCTGGAGCGTCAGCACGACATGCTCCTATCCACGCTGACGCAGTACTTGACGGCCGCTGGCGACCATCCACGCATCGTCGTGACGGTGGATGGTCAAGACATCGAATTGGACTTGGCCAACCTTGTCGGGTGAGCGCGCGCTGTGCCGGGTTGCCGCGGGGGCGCAAGTCGAAAACGCCCTCTACGACCGTCGAGCCGCCAACTCGCCCACTCGAGATGCCTGATTCGCGAGTCTGATGCGCTTATCGGCAAGGCGAAGCGCCGCCGCTAAGCCAGCGTGGCAACCACCGGAGCACACGCAGTGCACCACGTCAGTCCCACAGCGCCTGGCCCATGCGGTCCGCGGCGTCCCGGCCGAGGGCCGGCATGACGTGGCTGTAGGTGTCCGTCGTCGTGCGCATCTGTGCGTGGCCAAGCACCTCCATGACGACCCGCGGATGCACGCCCTCGGACAGCAGCAGGGTCGCCGCCGTGTGCCGCCCGTCGTGCAGGCGGACCTCGCGCACGCCCGCCTCCTGGAGGAGGGCTTTCCAGGCTCGCCAGTCCGATTTGCGTTCGATTGGCCGGCCGTTGGGCTGCCCGAAGACAAGGTCGTGGTCCTCCCACAACGAGCCGGCGGCGATCCGCTCCTCGAGTTGGGCCGCCCGGTGCGCCCTCAACGCCTGCACGAGTGGTGTGGGCAGCGCCAGGTTGCGGCGGCTGCGGTCGGCCTTCGGTTCCTCATAGATCAGCCCCCGCCCGCTGACCCGGTGCAGTCCGCGTCGGACGCTCAGCGTGCCGTTGTCCAGGTCCACGTCGCTCCATCGCAGCGCGAGGGCTTCGGACTGACGCAACCCGACGGCCAGCGCCACGGTCCACCGGGCCGCGTTGCGGTGGGTCAGCGCGGCGGCCATGACCTGCTTGACCTCCGGCGCGGTCAGCGGCAGGGCGGTTTCGGGTCGCCTGACCGCAGGCGGATCGACGAGGGTGGCAACGTTGCGCGCGACCTTGCCGCGCTGAGAGGCGATACGCAGGGCGCGGGACAGGACCCGATGGGCGCGCAGGATCGAGGCCGGGCCCAGGCCCTTGTCGCTGAGCGCGGCATAGAGACGCTCCAGGTGCTCTGGCTGCAGCCGGTCCAGCCGGTGGTGCCCGATGCCCGGGCGCAGGTGCAGCCGCACGGTGCTGCGGTAGCTCTCTAGAGTCCGCGCGCGGACCTTCCGCGCCGCGATGTTGTCCAGCCAGTGGTCCAGCCACTCACCGACCGTGGGTGCGCGGCCGGCCGCGTCCACCATCCCAGCGTCCCGCTTGGCCTCGAGGGCACGGACCTTGGACACCACGTCGGCGCGCTTGGCGCCGGAGGCGTGGCGTCGGTCGCGCCGGCCGTTCTCCTTCTTCCCCATGGAGACAAAGCCGTGCCATCGGCCGTCCTCGTCCTGGTAGATGGAGGACTCGCCGCTGGCACGCTTCCTCTGCTCCAACGTTCGTCGACGCCGCGCGGGCGTGCTGTCTGGTTCCTTGGCGTCCGTCATCGGTCGCTCCCTGCGTCGCTGGTTCAGACTCGGCGTCGAGTGTCGTGGTGCGCGCTGACCTGTGGTGCTGGGAATCCACAGGTCAGGCTCGTTCCACCGGGTCGGAGGTGAGCTCGAACAAGCCGCGCTGACTCGTGCTGGTTCGCCGGTGCCGGCGCGGGTGAGCCGGCGCGCTCGGCGCGGGAGCCTCGAGCCCTCGGACGTAGCGCTCGAGCTCAGCCCGGGGGAGGCGGCAACTGCGTCCGATGTGCACCGGGCGCAGGTCGCCGGCCTTCATGAGGGTGTAGATCGTGGTGCGGCCGACGCGGAGCAGCTCAGCGGCCTCCTCGGGGGTGAGCAGCAGCGGCTCGCTGGGCGCCGGCTCCCGAGGTCGCTGCGCGTGGCCCATGTCGCCCTCCTCGTCGGCTGGCCTCGTGCGCCGGCATTCGGCGCGGCAACCCACCTGGAGAAGGCGCCATTTTCGGCCGATTGGTGACACTGCCGCGGCAATCTCCTGATTTTCTCCGGTTTTCTTCGTGTGCCAGGGGCCGCGGCCTCCGTGCGGCCGCTAGGCCGGCCGCGACAGCGGGACGGCCCGGGGTGACATGGCAGAACGCAGGTGACCGCCCGGTGTCACCCCGGAGGGCGGTGGGCGTCACCCCGTCCAAGGCATGAACCGGCGCCTGCTCGGGCGGGGTCGTGGCGCCATGGGCTGCTATTTGCCAGCACGGCGTCGCGCCTGCGGGGGGCTGCGGTGGCCGGGCATCGGACGCCCCGGTCGCCAAGCGTCCGGACGAACTCGCGGAGCAGGTCTGTCGACAGCGCCCAGGCCGGGCGTCGCAAGAGCAGAGCTGCATCGGCGCTCCAGACCGTGTGCAGGTCGTGCTCGCGCACCGGCTATCCCGGGGCGCTTCGCACCGGCCGCTCGGCTCCTCGCCTGCGGCCGGCTCCACGGACGCGGCCGTGCAGGCGTCTGGATGGGACTGCAGTGCCGCAGGCTGGCTCGCTTTCCCGGCCGCGCCGCTCGCCACGGTCGCCGGCCGAGCAGCGCTTCTGCTAGGCCCGTGCTGCTGCCTCCCCCTATCCCGTCCGCCCGAGCCGCGCAGCCAGATCACGAGCCGACACACCTGGTGCATCCAGGCCGAGCGAATCCGTTGTGACGAGAACTGCGCTGGGTTCGGGCGGTTCGCTGAGCGAGCAGGAGATGGGATGACGTCTGTGTGCGTCGTCGACCTCGGACGACGCCGGTGCGATCGGTCCGCGGTTCGGTGCACCGGCTCTCCAGGGCACGTGCTCCGGCGCAGTCGTCTTCTGCTACTACTGGAGAAAAACTGGAGGTTCGCGGCTCAGCGCACGTCGGGGGCGCCGGTCCGGCCGGCCCGCCAGCGGTAGGCCTCCAGTACGGGCTGTAGTGACCGACTGAGGCCGGGCAGGTCACGGTCGTAAATGCGGCCGTCGTCCAACTGCCGGGTCAGCTCGCCGAGCAGTGCCGGCCAGTCCCGCCGGGTCGGCTCCAGGGGGACGCCGACTTGCACCCGCCGTTCGACCACCTGCACCGCGGATCGGCCGGAGGCCGCCGCGCGGGTCTGCTCCCAGGCTCGGTGTCGGCAGGTGGCCGAGCACCACTTGGGGATCGGCCCCCGGCCGCGCGGCGTGATCGGCCCAGCACACCATCCGCAGGTCGTCGCGGCGGTGCGCCGTTCGCGCCCTTCCGCCGAAGCGCCGGTCTGTTCTGCATCGGCGGACACGGTCGGTGCCTGGGCGACGTGTTGCCGCCGTTGCTGCTCACGAGCTCGGCGGCGGGCCCGGTGCTCGGGGGTTCCGATGGTTCCCATGGCACAGAGTCGGCAGACGACCCTGCAGTAACTCGTCACCACGAGTTCCAGGACCGCAAGTGCATGAGGTGTGTCGGCTCGTGATCTTGATTGGGAGGGGAGATCTCCAGTGCTGGTCGATCGGTCGGGTAGGGGGCGAGTGACGGGTTGGATGGCGAGCTGCTGACGGTTCGGTGGAAGGCCTCGGTGGGAGCCCCTGGGAGGGGTGTCCGCCTGTGGCCCCCCCTCGGCAAGGTCGTCGTTGAGGCTCTTGCCGCTGGATCGCCGCAGCCGCATTCCCGCTGCCTGTCCCGCCCCGGGGCGGTTCACCGTGTGATGAATGAGAAGGACGGCCGTCCCCTACGGGCAGCGGCTGAGCATGGGAACCGATGACATACGTGAGGGGACCTTGCTCACCGGACGCCACTGATGGCTGATGGCGTGGCGTGGCGTGTAGGCGGAGGCGATTGCCGTCGATCCGCCACACGGGCACTGTCGTGATCCTGTCCACGGTCGCGGGCTGGCGTTCACGACGTCATCGCACGTATGGGGTTGCCCTCGCGGTCCTGCCTTGATCATCGGACGCGTTGCGGCAGGTACCTGCTGGCCGCGTCCAGTTGCGCGTCGGGGGTTGCCGCTCTACCGTGAAATCGGTCGAGCATCGGGCCGTTCAGCACATACATTGTGTGCGGGAGCGCCCGGATAGGGCTTAGGCCTCCGGCACCCGGAGGCAAGTTCATGCGTCTGGTTACTGCTCAGCCGCCCACCGCCGAGACCTTTGATCACCGCGTCTTGTGGGTGGATGCACTCGCGGGGTGGGTCGGACCCATTGGCGATCTCGACCGCCGTCGCGCCAGTTGGCTGTTTGATGCACTGGCTGTACTGCCTCTCACAGGCAATTCAACCGTCGCGGTGGACGGCTCCGCGATCTCGTTCTGCGATGATGAAGGGCTGCGGGTTTCCGTCTGCGCACAGACGCTTGCCACCACGCGTGCGTGCCGAATACGGCTGGTCAACCCCACGCCTCATCTCCCGCTAATACCGAAGGCGGCCGGCGCGTCCGAGCCTATTGAGGGCGATCTACCTCCGACAGCCGCGGCTGTCGAGCGACTCGTCGAACTAGCTCTCCTCCCGTGGGGGCACCTCGTCCCGCCTTGGTCCGGTGGCCACCGGTCCTCTCTCAAGCGAGGAGCGCGCGGACGATGACCGATACGACTATTCCCAGGACGGGCGCAGACGTGCCGGTCGCCGCCTACGGCGTGCACTCCGAGGTCGGCGTGCTTCGCAAGGTCCTAGTCTGCGCACCGGGTCTGGCCCATTCCCGACTCACACCACGCAACTGCGACGACCTGCTGTTCGACGACGTCCTTTGGGTCGACAATGCCCGCCGGGACCACTTCGACTTCGTCGCCAAGCTGCGCAGTCGCGGTGTCGAGGTCGTGGAGTTGCACGACCTGCTGACCGAGACGATGGCCATCCCCGGGGCGAAGGCGTGGCTGCTGGACCGCAAGGTCACGGCCAACGAGGTCGGCCTCGGGCTCGTCGACGGGACGCGGGCATTCCTCGAGTCCCTGGACGACCGCCGGCTGGCAGAGCTCCTCATCGGTGGGCTGGCCACGGTCGACCTGCCCGCCGACTTCCGGTCCGGGTACCTGGCGCTCGCCCGGGAGCAGCTCGGCGTCCGCGAGTACCTGATGCCGCCGTTGCCGAACACCCTCTACACCCGCGACACCACCTGCTGGATCTACGGCGGGCTCACGCTCAACCCGCTGTACTGGCCGGCCCGGCACGACGAGACGCTGCTCTACAAGGCCATCTACACCTTCCACCCCGACTTCGCCGGCGCCACGGTGTGGTGGGGCGATCCCGAGCGGGACTGGGGCCTGGCCACCATCGAGGGCGGCGACGTCATGCCGATCGGCAACGGCGCGGTGGCCATCGGCATGAGCGAGCGCACTTCCCGGCAGGCCATCACCCAGCTCGCTGCAGCGCTGTTCGAGCACGGCGCCGCCACCCGAGTGATCGTCGCCGGCATGCCCAAGATGCGGGCCGCCATGCACCTGGACACGGTGTTCACCTTCGCCGACCGTGACGTCGCCACCGCCTACCGGGAGATCGTCGACGGCATCCATACCTTCAGCCTCCGGCCCGGCGACAAGGAACCGGTCGAGGTCACCGAGGAGAAGCGGACCTTTCCCGACGTCGTCGCCGACGCGCTGGGTCTGTCCGAGCTGCGGGTGCTGGAGACCGGGGGTGACGAGTACGCCAACGAGCGCCAGCAGTGGGACAGCGGCAACAACGTCGTCGCCGTCGCCCCAGGGGTGGTCTTCGCCTACGACCGCAACACCTACACCAACACCGTGCTGCGCAAGGCCGGCATCGAAGTGATCACAATCGTCGGCGCGGAGTTGGGCCGGGGTCGTGGCGGCGGGCACTGCATGACCTGCCCGATCATCCGCGACCCCGTCGACGTCTGAGCCGATCGCTCGTCGAGCCGGGCACCGTCCGGCTGCTACTGAGGAGAGCTCCGGTCAGACCAGTCGGTGAGTCCGTCACCGAGCCTGGCGTCCGGGGCCTCGGCTGCCCGATTGAGAGGGACGCCATGGAAGAGCGAGATGTCCTGACGGCGCGACGGCCGACGTTGCTCGTCGATGCTCTGCTGGACCTCGTCGCCCTGGCGGTCCTGATTGCAAGTTCCCTCGTGCTGTTCGGTTTCGACGCGCTGGACGGACCACTTCAGGTGGCTCTGGTGGGATGCGCCGCGATCGCGGCGCTATGCGTTCTGTACGGAGTCGTCGGCTTCAAGATCGAAAAGGTCGAGCCGGTGGCGCTCGGCCGAGCCCCAGGACAGGAGTGACTGCGATGGTCGACACGGCCCCACGGGCTGCCGGCGCGGTTGCCGACGCCCCGGTCGCGACGCCGGGAAAGATGTCGCTGCCCACCCTCACCGCGATGGTGGTCGGCAGCATGGTCGGCGCGGGCGTCTTCTCGCTGCCGGCGCGCTTCGGCGTGGCAACCGGCGTCCTCGGATCGCTGATCGCCTGGACGATCGCGGGGACGGGCATGCTGATGCTCGCCTTCGTGTTCCAGAACCTCGCGATCCGCAAGCCCCAGCTGGACTCCGGGGTCTTCATCTACGCCAAGGCCGGGTTCGGCGACTACGTCGGGTTCAACTCGGCGATCGGCTTCTGGGCCAGCACGGTCTCCGGCAACGCCTTCTACTGGATCTTCATCACGGCGACCATCGGCGCGTTCTTCCCAGTGTTCGGTGACGGCGACACGGTCCTCGCGGTGGCGCTCGGCACGGTCGGTGTCTGGCTCTTCCACTACCTGATCGCGCGGGGCGTTCGTGACGCCGCCATCGTCAACCGCATCGTGACGGTGTTCAAGATTCTGCCGATCCTCACCTTCATCGTCGTGCTGTTCGTGGCGTTCGACGCCGGCGTCTTCGCCGACAACTGGATCGCCACCGGCTACGGCGACCTGGGCTCGCTCGACGAGCAGATCCGCAACACCATGATCATCACGACGTTCGTCTTCATCGGCATCGAGGGCGCCAGCGTCTACTCGCGCTACGCCAAGCGGCGCCAAGACGTCGGCAGGGCGACCGTCCTGGGCTTCCTGAGCGTGCTGTCGATCTTCGCCCTGGTGACGCTGTCGAGCTACGGGGTGATGCCGCAGCCGGAGATTGCCGCGACCCGCCAGCCGTCGATGATCGGCCTCTTCGAGTCCGTCGTCGGCGACTGGGGCCGCTGGTTCATCAGCGCGGCCGTCATCGTCTCCGTCCTCGGCGCCTACCTCGCCTGGAGCTTGATGGCGGCCGAGGTGATGTACATCCCGGCCCGCAATGAGGACCTCCCGGCCTTCCTGGGTAGGGAGAACGACAAGGCCACGCCGATCACGGCACTCGTCGTCAGCTCGCTGGCGGTCCAGGGCCTCCTCGCCGCGACGCTGGTCCTGACCGATGCGCTGAACTTCATGCTCGATCTGTCCACCTGTTTGGCGCTGATCCCCTACTTCCTGACCGCCGCGTACGCGCTGAAGCTCGGCCTCACGGGGGAGGGCTACGAGGACGTGACCGCCAGGACGCGTCGGAAGGAGGCGATCATCGCGGGGATCGCCACCGCCTACACGCTGTTCCTCTTCGAGGCCGCCGGCCTGAAGTTCCTGCTGCTGGCCACGGTGATTCTCGCCCCGGCCACCCTACTGTACGTCAAGGCGCGCAGCGAGCACAGCCGCCGGCTGTTCAGCCCCACCGAGATGGTGCTCTGCGCCGTGATCGTGGCCGCCGGCATCACCGGCGTCGTCGGCTTGTGGACCGGCTTCATCACCACCTGAGCCCCGGAGGAGCTGACATGAACCGCACCGGAGTCGCCGTGGCGGCCCTGCTCACCCTGCTGGTGCTGGCCGGCTGCACGTCGGCGCGCGCCGACCCGCCGAACCTCGACCGGGCCAGGATCGGGCTCGACAGCGTCGACGGGCGGGTAGGAGACCTCCGGCTGCTCGGCGTGTCCGTCGCGTCCCCCGGGACCCGCGGCAGCCTGCACATCGCCGGGGACGGCGCCGCTCTCCTGCTGACGATCGCGAACGGCGGCGAGGCCGACGATGAACTCACCGGGGCCTCGGCCGAGGTCGCCGAGGCGGTCGTCCTCCGGGACGGCGACCAGGAGGCGGAACCGCGCCTGGAGGTGCCCGTGCCCGCCGGCGGGGTCGCGGCCCTCCGCGAGGTGAGCGGCCTCCACCTGGAGCTGACCGGGCTCCGTGGGGCCCTGCGCAGCGGCTTCAGCGTCCCGGTCACCTTCGAGTTCCGCGACGCCGGCTCGGTAACCCTCTCCGTGCCGATCCGCACTTACACCGACGTCCGGCCGGACAGGTTCACGGAACCCGCCGACGCGGTCGGCCGCTGACCGGGCTGTCACCCCTGGAAGACAAAACTCGACGACGTGGTCAAGGTGCTCATCAAGTTCTAGGAGGGTCCGCGGTGCTCGACCTCGATCCCGGCTTCCGGCCGATCCG
This sequence comes from Blastococcus sp. TF02A-35, assembly GCF_004571075.1. Classification (GTDB taxonomy): domain Bacteria; phylum Actinomycetota; class Actinomycetes; order Mycobacteriales; family Geodermatophilaceae; genus Blastococcus. Next base: position 26,490 of record NZ_SPQP01000006.1, on the reverse strand, counting down.
GCTCCACGACGGCTACCCGCCACTGGCCGACCTCGGCCTGATCGGCGACGGAGCGACCGCGGCGTTGGTCGGACTCGACGGTGTTATCCGGTGGATGTGCGTCCCCGACTTCGACTCCGAACCGCTGTTCTGCTCACTGCTGGACTCTGCTCGCGGCGGCTCGTTCATCGTGGTACCGGAACGGCTGGTCGAGGCGCGGCAGCGATACGAGCCGGACACCGGCGTCCTGATCACCGAGCTGCGCAGCGACACCGGGCTCGTGCGACTCACGGACGCCCTGGCGTTGCGCTCCGGGGCCGATCTCACCGACGATGCCCCCGCCGACCGCGGTGAACTCGTCCGCTCAGCGGTGGTGCTCTCCGGGTACGTCCGGCTCCGCGTCGCCGTGCAGCCGCGCGGCGGCGCGCAGCCCCGCCCGGCGTTCAACGGCCTGGCCGTCGAGTGCGCCCGCCAGCCGGGACTGCGGCTGCACCTGCGGTCCAATCGCCCGCTTCCCGGGTTGCTGAGCACCCACGACCTGCAGCAGGGCGATCGGCTCGACCTGGTCCTCTCGTGGGGCCGCTTGCATCGGCACCACCCGCTCGACGCCGAGGCGAGGCTCGCCGAGACGGCCGACGGGTGGCGGCGGTGGATGACCGGCTTCTCCTACGACGGCCCGCAGCCGGACATGGTCCGGCGGGCGGCGATCACGCTCAAGCTCTGCGACCACTGGGCGCACGGGTCGCTCGTCGCGGCGCCGACGTCGTCCCTGCCGGCGCCCGTCGGGGGGATCCGCAACTGGGACTACCGCTACACGTGGGTCCGCGATGCCGCCTACGCCGTCTTCGCGCTGCGCCGGATCGGTTTCGTCAACGAGGCCGATGCCTACCTCGGCTGGGTCCTCGACGCGTTCGAGCGGAGCCGGCAGCCGAGGATCATGTACACCATCGCCGGCGACCCGATCCCCGACGAATGGGAGGACGTCGAGCTCGAGGGATATCGCGGCTCGGCGCCGGTGCGTTGGGGCAACGGCGCGGCCGACCAGCGCCAGCACGACGTCTACGGCGAGGTCCTCGACTGCGCGGACCAGTGGGTCAAGGCGGGCGGCCGGCTCGACCCCGCCCTGTGGGGTGGGCTGAGCGGCATCGCCGACGCCGCCGGCCGGGCGTGGCGGCAGCCGGACCAGGGCATCTGGGAGGTGCGCAGCAGCGGCCGGGTGTTCACCTACTCCGCCGCCATGTGCCAGGTGGCGCTGGACCGGGCCGCGGCGACAGGTGAGCAACTCGGTCTCGCCGGACCCCTCGCGCGCTGGCGGAGGGAGGCCGCCGATCTCCGGGAGACCATCCTGACGCGGGCGTGGAACGAGGACGCGAAAACCCTGTCCGAGCACCTCGACGGTGGCGACAGCCTAGATGCCAGCCTGCTGGCGCTCCCGCTGCGCGGCGTGATCCCGGCCGATCACCCGAGGATGGTCGCCACGACCGCCGCGATCGCCGAGCGACTGTCGGCCGGCGACGGCCTGCTCTACCGCTACCGGCACGACGAGTCCCCGGACGGGCTCGCCGGTGACGAAGGTGCGTTCCTGCTGTGCAGCTTCTGGCTCGTCGACAACCTGGTACTCCAGGGGAAGCTGGATGAGGCCGAGGGGCTGTACGCGTCGCTGTGCGCCAGGGCGAGCCCGCTCGGCCTCCTGTCGGAGCAGATCGACCCGTCGAGCGGTGAACTCACCGGGAACTTTCCCCAGGCGTTCAGCCACATCGGAGTGATCGCCAGCGGGGTGAACCTGGCCAGGGCGATGAGGAGGGGGAGGTGATCGAGCGCTTCGTCCTCCTCGGGGCCACCGGCGACCTGACGGCGCGATACCTCCTGCCCGGGCTTGCGGCGCTGGGCAACGGCGGGCACCTCGGCGACGGGTTCCGGCTGATCGGCGTGGGCCGGGAGGACTGGGGGAACGAGCAGTTCCGCGGGTGGGCGCGTGCCCAGCTCGGTCAGCACGGGGGGCAGTTCCCGGCCGCTGACCGGGACGCGATCGTGTCGGCGGCCGAGTACCACCGGGCCGACGTCACCGACCCGGCCGCCCTGCGCGCCGTAGTCCGGGGTGCCGAGCCGATCGCGGCCTACCTCGCCCTTCCGCCGTTCCTGTTCGCCCCCACCGTCTCGGCGCTGCACGGTGCCGGGCTGCCGGAGGGGAGCTCGATCGTGCTGGAGAAGCCGTTCGGTGAGGATCTCGCCCAGGCGGTCGAGCTGAACGCCCTGCTCGCCCGGGTCGTCCCTGAGGAATCGGTGTTCCGCGTCGACCACTTCCTGGCCATGACGACCGTGCAGAACGTCCTCGGCACCAGGTTGGCCAACCGGGTGCTGGAGCCAATCTGGAACAGCGCGCACATCGCGGAGATCGACGTCGTCTGGGACGAGACGCTCGCCCTGGAGGGTAGGGCCGGATACTACGACGGCGTCGGCGCGCTGAAGGACATGCTGCAGAACCACCTGCTGCAGTTGCTCTGCCTGGTGGCGATGGAGCCGCCGATCAGTCTCGACGCCCGAGACCTGCGGGACCGCAAGGTGGACGTGCTGCGCTCGATCCGCCCGCTGAGCGCCGACGACGTCGTCCGTCACACACGTCGGGCCCGCTACACGAGCGGGCTCGTCGACGGCGTATCCGTTCCTGCGTACGTGGAGGAGGACGGCGTCGACCCGGCCCACCGGACGGAGACGTTCGCCGAGCTGGAACTCCGGTTGGACAACTGGCGCTGGCGCGGCACCGTGTTCCGGCTCCGGACCGGCAAGGCGCTCGGGCGGAACCGGATGGAGGTGGCGGTGCACTTCCGGCCGGTGCCGCACCTGCCCCGTGGCATGCGCGGCGACCCGCAACCCAACGTGCTGCGCTTCGGGCTCCAGCCCGAGAGCGTCGTCGTCGAGATGTCCGGCGTCGGCGCCCGCGCGCACACGCTGGTCCCGCTGACCCTCGCCGCTGAACTCGAACCGGCCGAACTACCCGCCTACGGTCGGCTGTTGCTGGACGTGTTCCACCGTGACCCTGCCCTGTCGATCCGCGGTGACGAAGCGGAGGAATCCTGGCGCGTCGTTACACCCGTGCTCGACGCATGGGCCAAGGACCTGGTTCCGCTCCAGGAGTACCCCGCCGGATCGGACGGGCCGTTCGATCAGCGCGAGCGCTGAACTGCGCTTAGGGCCTCCGCCATTAGGTCAGCGGATCCGTGGTGATCTTGGACGGGTGTCCCATCGATAGCGGTACCAGGCGGCCCGCAGCAACGCACGGATTGTGACGATCGCGGTAGCGAGGGCAAGGAAGGCGTCAACACAGACCTGGCGGCGTTCGGTGCAGCGACGCAGCCGGCCGAAGTCGTTGAGCCAGGAGTTGGTCCGCTCGACAACCCACCGCCGGCCGACCTGGATCGGCGCGGGTGTACCGCGCGCGGCGATCTGCCCGGCGAGGCCTCGCTCGTCAAGGGCTTCCCGGCAGGGCCGGTAGTCATAGCCGGCGTCCAGGTGCACGGTCACGTCCGCTGGCAGGGGTTGGAAGTCCTTGAGCGCGTCCAGGGTCTCCCCGAGCAGAGCGTCGTCGCGGGTGTTGGCCGGCGCGGACACCGTGGCCATCGGCACGCCGGCGCCGTCGCACAGCTGGGACCGCTTCATGCCGCCCTTGCCGCGGTCTACCGGGCTGCGACCGGCGCACTGTCCACCGCAGGGCGCCTTGGTGGTGCAGCCGTCCACGGCCAGGTCGGCCAGGTCCAGGCCGATCATCGTGTCGTAGGCGTCCAGGCAGGCCAGCCGTAGCCGGTCGAAGATGCCCAGCCTGATCCATTCGTCCCGGCGGCGGCGCATGGTGGTGGCCGAGCAGTCGGCGTCGGCGATCCGGTCGTAGCCGGCGCCGAACACCAGCGCGGCGACCAGGTGGTCGAACACCACGGCGTCGGCGATGCGCGGCCGGTGACAGCCCAGCGGGTGCTCATCGACACGCGTGGGCAGCAGCGCGAGGAACTGCTCGCGCAGCGGGTCAAGGATGCACGATGGGACGGCAGGCACGAGCGGTCCACAGCTCACGGAGCGTCAGCACCTTCGCGAGCGTGGCCCTCGTGCCTGCCCCCGACGACCAGCCACGCCGAACGTGGTGATCATCCCTACTGGCGGACGCCCTTAGCAGTCTGACGTCGGCGTCGATCGGCCAACGGGCCGCAGACCGGCACGGCCAGGTCGCCGTCGACCCGGCCGTCCGCCCGCGCGGTCCGGTCACTCCGGTGGGTCGACGGGGCCGCGGACGACGACGACCGGGCAGGCGGCGCGGGCGATGACGTGCTGGCTGACCGAGCCCAGCAGCATCCCCGTGAACCCGCCACGGCCACGACTGCCGACGACGAGCAGAGCCGCATCTGCCGCCGCGTCGACCAGGACCTGCCCCGGATGACCCATGACCGCGCGCTGGGACACCCGGTCGGCATCCGACGAGTCCACCGCCCTCGCGACCGTGTTCTCCAGCATGCTGGTCGCATCGCCTTCCCAGTCGATGGCCATGAGGGCACCGGCCCCATCGACCCCGACCGCCGGGATCCTCCAGGAGATGACCGCCTCGACCGGCTGGCCGGTGAGCCGCGCTTGGCCGAGCGCCCAGCGCAACGCCTCCTCCGAGTGCGACGAGCCGTCCACTCCCACGACGATGCGGCCGGAACCGGACTGCGGATCGGTGCCCGGAGTGCTCATGGCGTCGTGCTCCTGCCGGTCGACGACGGGGCGGTGTCTTCCCCATCGCACACCTTGCAGAGCCGGACACGCCAGTCAAGGCCGTAGGAGCACCCGATGGTCACGGAGGACCGAGATGTCACAGCCGAAGACCACGTACGAGGTGGGCTACTTCGTGGGGAGCCTTTTCTCCGCGTCGATCAACCGGATTTTGTCCCGCTCGCTGATCCGTCTCGCACCTGCGGACTTGCGGTCCACCGAGATTCTGATCGGCGACCTGCCGCTGTACAGCCCGACGAGGTAAGACCTGATCTCGAGACCGTTCACGAGTCCCCGTCAGCATGGATCAAGGGCTGCGCATCGGCGCCGGTCTCCACCAGGACCGCCCATGGAGGGTCGCGCAGGGGGCTGGTGCGTCAGGAGCCGTGGGCACCGATTCCCTCGCCGGTGGACCCGGGACGGGCGTGCCGGTCCTTGGTTCCGGTTGCGCGCAGTGATCCGGGGTGGGCCTTGGCGGTGGGGTCGCGGCGGGTCTTGAGCAGGCTGGCCACCGTGACGACGGCCAGGACCACGACGATCACGCCGAGGCTGAGCGGGGTGGGGATCTCGGGCACGCTGGGGTCGATGTCGACGTGGGCCCAGTGCAGGATCAGCTTCACGCCGATGAACGCCAGGATGAACGCCAGCCCAGCGGACAGGTAGACCAGCCGGTCGAGCAGTCCCTTGACGAGGAAGAACAGCGCGCGCAGGCCGAGCAGGGCGAAGGCGTTGGCGGTGAAGACGATGTAGGGCTCATCGGTCACCCCGAACACCGCGGGGATGGAGTCGAGAGCGAACAGCAGGTCCACGCTGCCGATCGCGATCAGCACGATGAACAGCGGGGTGACCATGCGCCGGCCGTCGACGCGGGTGGTCAGCTTGCCGCCGACGTAGTCGGGGGTCACCGGCAGCAAGCGGCGGGCGGCCTTGACCATCGCGTTGCTCTCGATGTCGGGGTCCGCGTCACGGTGCCGGAACAGCTGGACGGCGGTCCAGATCAACAGCAGGCCGAACAGCAGGAACATGAAGGAGAACAGCGAGATCAGCGTGGCGCCGAGCGCGATGAAGATGGCCCGCATGACCAGCGCCAGCACAATGCCGAAGGTGAGCACCTTGTGCTGGTGCTCCTCGGGGACGGCGAACGTCGTCATGATGATCACGAAGACGAACAGGTTGTCGACCGACAGGCTCTTCTCGACGATGTAGCCGGCGAAGTACTCGGTGCCCGGTCCGCCGCCGTACTGCGTGGTGAACCAGATCCCGAAGGCGATCGCGACGGCGATGTAGAAGATCGACCAGGCGGTGGCCTCGCGGAAGCCGACCCGGTGCGGACGGACCGCGGCCAGGACGAGGTCCACGGCCAGCAGGGCGAGGACGAGCACGATGGTCAGCGTCCAGGTCAGGCTACTGATGTCGGTCACGCTGTCTCCTTGATCGGCTCCGCTCCCGACCTGTGGGCGGAGGCTCCCGCGCCGGCCAACGAGACTGCGTCGGGCGGCGACTGTGCCGAGGGCGGCAGTGCCCTCAGGGGTTGCTGGTGACGGGTCGGTCCACGAGCGTGAGTTCGACCTCGCGTTCTCTCTGACCGGGGCGGGTGACCGTCAGGGTCAGGACGTCGCTGGGGCTGTGCGGGCGCAGCGCGGCGAGGAAGTCCTCAGGCGTGGGCGTCGGCTCCCCGTCCACTGCGGTGACGACGTCGCCGGGGGCCAAGCCCGCCTGCTCGGCCGGGCCGCTGGCGGCGACAGCGGCGACGATGACCCCCTCCAGGTCGCCGAGCCCCAGCTGCGCGGCGATCTCCGGGGTGATCGGCACGGGCACGAGCCCGGCATAGGCGTGCTGGGCGCGACCGGAACGTTGCAGCTGGTCGGCGATGTCGACGGCGGTTGCCGCCGGGATGGCGAAGCCGAGGGCGACCGCGCCGGCCTGGGGTGGGATGTAGGCGACGTTGATGCCGATCACCTCACCGGCAGCGTTGAGCAGGGCGCCACCGGAGTTGCCCGGGCTGATGGGGGCGTCGGTCTGGATGAGGTCGACCAGCGCCTGGGACTGCACTGCGCTGCCAGGGATCTCCCGGTGCAGGCCGGAGATGATGCCGGCGGTGACGGTGTTCGCAAAGCCCAGCGGGCTGCCCACGACGACCGCGAGGGTGCCCACCTGGGGCAGGTCGGTGCGGAACTCCGCCGGTGGCAGGTCGCGCCGGTCGGGCTGCACCAGGGCGAGGTCGGTGACCGGGTCGGTGGCGGTGACGGTGCCCGGGACGCGCCGCCCGTCGGCGAAGGCCACCTCCACGTCCGAGGCGCCGCGCACGACGTGTTCGTTGGTGAGGATGAGCCCGTCGGCGGTGTAGACGACCCCGCTGCCGTTTCCGCCGGCAACCAGCACGGTCACCACGCTGGGCTGCGCCCGCGCGAGGACCTGCGGCACCTGTTCCAGGCCTCCGGCGGCCGCCTCGGCAGGCTGCTGAGCGGTCGTCGTGGCGCTGGACGCCTGCTGGTCAGCCGAGGAGTCGGAGCCGGTACAGCCGCCGGTGAGCAGTGCAGCCGCGACTACGCCTGCCGCAACTGCTGACCGCGGTCGGGCCACCACGTGGCGGCACACACCCGCAGACGGCGCCCCGTCTCGAGTGGTACGCGGGGACGACATGGGGTCACAACCCGGTTGCCGCCGAGGCACCGACGGGGTGGTTCTGCTGTAGAAGCGCGACCAGCTCACGCTCGGAGTCGCGGCTCAAGTTGGTCTGGATCACCGTCGGGTTGTAGGGCCGGATCGCCTCAACGACCCGGTCGACGGTGGCGTTGCGGGCCAGGAAGAACACTGCCGCCCCACCGGGCTGCAGGGTCTGCCCGATCTCACGGATCAGGTCATCGGGGATGCCGACATCGGCCAGCGACCCACCCAGGGCTCCCGACCCGGCACCCACCCCCGCCCCCACCAGGGCGCCGGCGAGCGGGTTGAGCAACAGCAGTCCGATCAGCGACCCCCACAGCGCGCCGCTGGCCGCTCCGTAGCTGGCTCCAGCCGCGGTCAGGTTGACCGACTGGTGCAGCTTGATCTTCCCGTCGGGAGTCCGCTCCACCCAGGCGGCGTCGGCCAGCTCCAGCAACTGCTGCCGATCGAGTTCCCCGGCGAGCTCGAAGACCTTCTCAGCGGTCTGCGGGCTGTCCACCCCAAACACGAGCAACTGACTCATGCGCCTTCTCCTCGTCCCGTGACCCCGCTCCGAGGCCAGAGCCCTCCATGGGCGCCGTCCGAACTCTCCAGCGGAAGTCTTGCCAAGGACGCCACATGCTTGAGGCTGACTGCTCAACCGCCACGGGCCATACCCGGCGCGACGGAGAGCATTCACCCGACAATGAGTCCTTCGGCTCCGTCCGCACCGACAGCGAGCCTCAGCGCTCCTCCCTCAAATCGATGGAGACAGCGCTGAGCTTCCCCCCATAGCGTGAAGACATCGCGTCTGTGAGGAGGGCAGCGATGACGAGGCAGTACCAGAAGCTCGACGAGGACTTCAAGTCCGGCGCGGTCCGGCTGGTGTTCGAGACCGGCAAGCTGAACGCACAGGAGGCCCAAGGAGCTGAGGTCAAACAGGGTTCGCCCCGGTGAGCCCACGACGCGCAGCTGGCGTAGACCGCGCTGGCCATGGCGATCGCCGTGCGCGGCGGCAAGGAGGTGATCGCCGGGGTCTTCGCCGTCCGCTTCAGCGCCGATCACGGCATCGCCTCCGGACATTCGAGCCGGATGATTTCCCGGGCGGCGCGGGCCCCGGACTGCAGCGCGCCCTCCATGTACCCGAAGAACGGCATCCAGGTCTGCTCGCCCGCCAGGTACATGCGGCCGTGCGGCTCAGCCAGGGCCTGCCCAACCGTGGTGACCTCGCCCGGAGCGGGCACCGAGTACCCGGTCAGCACGCCCGGCGTATTCGGCCAGTCCACGAATCGTTCATCGACCGGCGCGTAGCCCGGAAAGATCGAGGCGAGCTGCGTCGGGTAGCTGCTTCGGTCACGGATAAATGTGCCGCCGGAGTAGACCGACAGCGCGAACTCCGCGTCAGGCGCAACAGGCTGACTATCAGTGCCCTCCCACACTGACCCGATGCCGTCCACGAGCGCATTGGGTGTGAGTCCTGAGTCGTCCCAGAACGCGGTGACGAAGCTGTTGAGGTACTTCACGGCCGGCCCGTGGGTCATAGTGCGTTCGGCGGGATCCCACTCGAGGTGGGAGGTGATGGACGGCCATGCCGTCGGCGGCACCGCAAGCACGAGATAGTCGCACGTCCCGGTGCCCGATGCGGTGGTGAAGTCGACTCGGTCCTCCCGGACCGCGATGTCGGTGACTGGATCGTTCAGGGTCACGTTGTCCGCGTCGATGTCGCCGACCAGCATGGCTGCCAGCTGATCGTTGCCGCCGCTGCAGCGGAAAGTTTCGGTGTAGTCCCAGTAGCCGCGCAAGCTCGTCGTCTCGTCGCAATCATCGACGCGGCCCGCGCTTACGAGCGCGAGCAGCCCGAGGTAGCTCTGCTGCGAGGGTGGCGCGCAGTTGTCGTTGCCTAGTTGAAAGTCAATGACCGAGCGAGTCAGCGAGCCGGCGGCCCCGAGTAACTCGTCGAGCCGCTCGGCGACGGTCATCGCGTCGAAGGCGGCGGCGCCTGGCGAGAGCCACGGATGTACTGGGTCGATGTCCTTCGCGTCCTGACCGATCACGTCGATGACGTCCAACAGTTCGTCGTACACCTGCTTCTTTTCATCGTGGGTGAGGTCGTGGTCTCCGATCCGTACTCGGGGGTCGGACTCGCTAACCTCGATGAGCTGCAATCCGAAGGTGTCGGCCAGGTCGTTCCACATGGGATGGTTCGCCCCGATCAGCTCGGCGCCCGCCTCGACAGTCCTGTTCGCAACAAAGTCCCGGTCGGTGCGCACCCGACCGCCGAGCCGCTCCGAGGCCTCGAGTACGGCGACCAGCACCCCACAGCGGTTCAGGTACCAGGCCGCGGAAAGTCCGGCGAACCCACCGCCCACGACGACGACATTGATGTCTTGCAATTCCTCGCTGGAGTGCACGGCCTCGAGGTCGAGAGCGTCGGGCATCAAGAAGGAGTCCCGCAGGGCCTGCCGCTTCGATCTGGACAGATCCGCGAGACTCGATCCCGATACCGCTGAACCGACGAGTCTGTTCAGTTGCTCGAACACGTGTGCCGCCATTGTCAGTACCTCCGGGCGTGGGTTGGCCGGAACTGAAGGCAGGGGACCTGACACGCCTTTCGCGCTTGGTCGAGGCGTTCTCACTCATTCAATGCGTGGCGAGGGCGTGCGGGTTCGAGCCGAGTAAAGGACTGATCGCTGCATCTGCGGGCACGTGCCCCGTGGGGTCCGCGGACGTGACGTCGACACGCTAAGCACAAAAGTGAGACACGCGCTGTCTCCCCCCATTTCGCTCGACGACGTCTACCCCGCAGGCACCCAGTGGAACAACTCATGGGCCCGGCGCGCTGCGCGGATCCGAGTCACGTCGACCGGCTCTGCCGGGACCGTCCTGCAGCGCCGTCTGCTCGGCCCCTGCGACTGGTACCCGCCGAATACGTGGACATACCCGGCGACGAGGACGGTGTTCGAACGAGGGTTCCGACGGTGTCACCAGGGTAAGAGGCTCCGGGGTCGAGCAACCGACCGCACCGTTTGAGCTCGTCCGTCGGTCAGGCGAGATGCGTTGGGAGGGGCGTAATGCTCCATGTCGATCGCGGCACGGGCTGGGTTCCCACCGCCGCTCCTCTGCTGTTGCTGCTGCTGATCGTCGGACTGGTGGGGGCAGGGTGCGGCGAGGACGAGGCCGAGCACGGCTCGCCGTTGAGTCCGAGCGTGGGCCGTCCGGATCTCGACAGCGTCGAGGGGCAGGTCGGTGACCTGCGGCTGCTGCACGTGTACATCGCCTCGCCGGGTGAGCGGGGCAGCACCCACACGCCCGAAGGCGGCGCGGAGCTGCTGCTGACGGTGGCCAACGACGGCGACGCCGACGACACGCTATCCGCTGTCAGCAGCGAGGAGGCCGCCGAGGTCGTCCTCCGCCAGGGCGGGGAGGCCGCGACGTCGTCGATCGACGTGCCGGTGCCGGCCGGCGGGGTGGCGGACCTGCAGGACGTGGCCGGCCCGCACCTGGAGCTGACCGGGCTCAGAGAGGAGCTGCGCAGCGGGACCAGCGTGGAGATCACCTTCACCTTCACCGGCGCCGGGTCGGTGACGCTGCAGGTGCCGGTGGCGACCTACGACCCGGCGGCGGTCTCCAGCTCGCCGGCCGACCCGTCATGAGCCGTCCGGACTCTTCGCCCCGGGACACACATGTCGACCGCACCCAGGGCTTTCCGCCGATCGAGGACTACGCGCTTCTCGCCGACGGGGAGACCATCGCCCTGGTGACCTCCCGCGGTGCGGTGGAGTGGCTGTGCGCGCCGCGGATGGACTCGCCGAGCCTGTTCGCCGCAGTCCTCGACCGCGACGCCGGCACCTTCACGCTGGCCCCCACGGAGACCTCGGTACCAGTCACCCGACGCTACCTGCCGGGCACGCTCGTGCTAGAGACGACGTACATGACAAGCTCCGGCTGGTTGACGGTGACCGACGCGCTGCTGGTCGCCCCCTGGGACGACGACGCCTGCGGCGACCTGCCGCCCTACCGCCGCGAGGCCTCAGGCCAGCGGGCCGCGCACGTCCTGCTGCGCACCGCCCGCTGCGAACATGGCAGTGTCGAGCTGAGCGTGGACTGCACCCCCGCCTTCGACTACGGCCGCCATGCGCCGGCCTGGCAGCTGGATCCCGCCACGCAAGGACAGGCGTCGGCGAGCGACCCCGTTTCAGGGCTCTCGCTGCGTCTGACCAGTGACCGGCCGCTACTGGCGGAGGGCGCCCGCGTGGGCTGGCGCACCGTCCTGACCGCCGGTGAGGAGGCCGTCGTTGCCCTGTCCTGGGCCGGCGCCGCACCACCTGGCTCGGTGGCCGAGGCACACGAGCGGCTTGAGTACACGGGCACGTACTGGCGAGACTGGCTGGCCGGCGGCACCTTTCCCGACCATCCCTGGCGGGCGCACATGCAGCGCAGCGCCCTGACGCTTAAGGGGCTGGTGTACGCGCCCACCGGCGCGATGGTCGCCGCAGCGACCACCTCCCTGCCCGAGGAGCTCGGCGGGCAGCGCAACTGGGACTACCGCTACACCTGGATCCGCGACGCCGCCTTCACGCTGTGGGGCCTGCACACGCTCGGGTTCACCGCGGAGGCGGGCGACTTCTTCGACTTCATCGCCGAGGTCGCCGGCGGGGAGACCGACCGACTGCAGATCATGTACGGCATCGGCGGCGAGCGGACGCTGACCGAGGTCGAGCTCGAGCACCTGTCCGGCTACGCCGGCTCCCGTCCGGTGCGGATCGGCAACGGCGCCTACGATCAGGCCCAGCACGACGTTTGGGGTATGCTGCTGGACTCCATCTACCTGCACACCACCGCCGTGGGCGCCCTGCCCGACCGGCTGTGGCCGCTGGTGGAACGGCAGGTCGAGCAGGCGCTGGTGCACTGGCGGCATCCCGATTCCGGCATCTGGGAGGTCCGCGGCGCGCTGCAGCACTTCACCTCCTCGAAGGTGCTCTGCTGGGTGGCCGCCGACCGCGGCGCCAAGCTGGCTGACCTCTGCGGCGCCACTGAGCAGGCCGCGCGCTGGCGCGCGGCCGCCGAGGAGATCCACGCCGACGTCTGCGCCTCCGGCGTCGATGAACGCGGCGTGTTCACCCAGTTCTACGGCAGCACCGCGCTGGACGCCTCGGCGCTGCTAATTCCGCTGATGGGCTTCCTGCCGCCCGAGGACCCGCGGGCGCGGGCCACCGTGCTGGCGATCGCCGACGAGCTCACCGAGGACGAGATGGTGCTGCGCTACCGGGTCGAGGAGACCGACGACGGCCTGTCCGGCGAGGAGGGCACCTTCGTCATCTGCTCGTTCTGGCTGGTCTCCGCGCTGGTGGAGATCGGCGAGACCGCCCGCGCCGACGACCTGTGCCGGCTGCTGCTGCACCACGCCAACGACCTGGGGCTGCTCGCCGAGGAGCTGGACGCGCACAGCGGCCGGCATTTGGGCAACACCCCGCAGGCATTCTCTCACCTGGCGCTGATCAACGCCGTCATGCACCTGATCCGGGCCGGCGGGGCCGCCCCCGGCCGCTTCAGCCCCATTGGCCGGCGCGGTCGCCCGTGAGCGGGCCGGCCGACTGGGGGGGTGGGGGCTACGCGAGCTGAGCGGATCACCCGGACGCCGGTCGGGCGGATCCGCGTCGGGCGGGTGCTCCTGCTCACGGTGATGGGGGTAGCGCTGTACCTGTTCGCGCCGCAAGTCACCGAGGTCTTCGCGTCCTGGCCGAAGCTGTCCGACATCGCCCCAGGGTGGTTCGCCGCCGTCGTCACCGGGCAGGTCGCCAGCGTCTGCTGCCTGCTCGTGCTGCAGCGGATGGCGCTGCGCACCACCGCCTGGTTCCCGGTGGCGACCGCCCAGCTGTCGGGTAACGCGTTCAGCCGGGTCGTGCCCGGCGGCGCGGCCGCCGGCGCGGCGCTGCAGTTCCGCATGCTCGGCCGCGCCGGCATCGAACCGGCCACCGCGGTCACCGGGCTGACCGCCTTCTCCGTGTTGCAGACCGCCAGCGTCCTCTTCCTGCCGGTGCTGGCCCTGCCCGCGGTGCTCACCGGCGTCTACGTACCCCGCACCCTGCTCCAGTCAGCCATCCTCGGTGGGGCCGTCTTCGTGCTGGTCGCCGCTCTCAGCGCGGCCGTGCTGGTCGCCGACCGGCCGCTGGTCGCCGCGGCCGGAGCCGTGCAGTCCCTGCGCAACCGGCTGGTCCGCCGCCGTCCGCCGTCAACGGGGCTGCCGCAGCGGTTGCTGCAGGAGCGCAACGCCGTGCGCGCGGTACTCGGCGCCGGCTGGTGGAAGGCGCTGCTGGCCGTGGCCGGCAAGCTCGGCTTCGACTACCTGTCCTTGCTGGCGGCCCTGGCCGCCAGCAGCAGCCGTCCGCACCCCTCGCTGGTGCTGCTGGTCTTCGCCTCCGCCCTGCTGTTGGGGATGATCCCCATCACCCCTGGCGGGCTCGGCTTCGTCGAGGCCGGCCTGTACGGAACCCTCACGCTCGCCGGCGTGGCCACCGGTCAGGCGGTCCTGGCCACGCTGATGTATAGGTTGGCCTCCTACTGGCTGCCCATCCTCGCCGGGCCGGTCGCCTACCTGCTCTTCCGCTCCCGATACGGACCCCGCCGGAAGGCCGGTGGGCTCGCCGGTAGCACGCCAGGGAGCGCGGCATGAGGCCGGTCGCCCGCGGGATCGTCTGGCTGGCGGTGTTCGTCGGGATCTGCCTGGCTCCGCTGGTGTTCGCGCTGGTGGGCACCAACCGGGCGGGACAGGGCTTTTGGACCGACTTCTCCGTCGCGCTCGGCTTTGTCGGGCTGGCGCTGATGGGGGTGGAGTTCGCGCTCGTCGCCCGCATCCGCGCGGTGGCTGAGCCGTTCGGCACCGACGCGGTGGTCCAGTTCCACCGGCACATCGGCTACATCGGACTGACCTTCGTCATGGTCCATGTGGCGCTGTCGGCGGACTGGGGCCTGGTCGCCGCCCTGTTCTCTCCGGACACGCCGTGGCGGGTCCGGTTCGGGGTGGCGGCGGCGCTCGCCCTGCTCGTCCTGGTAGCGACGTCGGTGTGGCGCCGGCGGCTGTGGCTGTCCTACGAGGCCTGGCAGCTGACGCACGCCGTCCTGGCGGTCGTTGCGGTCCTCGCCGCCCTGATTCATGTGTTGCTGGTCAATTATTACGTCGACAGCGTTGGGAAGCAGGTGCTCTGGGGCCTGATGTCGGCGACGTTCGTCGGGCTGCTGATCTGGGTGCGGATCTTGCGGCCGTTGCGGCTGCGCCGCCGGCCCTGGACCGTGGACCGGGTCGTCCCCGAGCCCGGAGGCACCACCGTCCTCGCCCTCCGCGCCGAGGGGCACGACGGACTGCAGTTCGCCCCGGGGCAGTTCGCCTGGATCACCGTCGGCCGGTCCCCGTTCACCGTCACCTCCCACCCCTTCTCCCTGGCCTCCAGCGCCGAGGACGGCGGCACGATCGCCGTCGCCATCAAGGCCGCCGGCGACTTCACCTCCACCGTGGGCGGGGTGGCACCGGGCACCACCGTCTACGTCGATGGCCCGCATGGGGCGTTCTCGATCGACCAGTACGAGGGTGCCGGGTACGTCCTGATCGCCGGCGGCGTCGGTCTCGCCCCGGCGATGAGCATGGTTCGGACGCTGGCCGATCGCGGCGACGTCCGGCCCGTGGTGCTCTTCGCCGCCAACAGGGACTGGGACAGTATCCCGTTCCGTGCGGAACTCGACGAGCTGACCGACCGGATGAACCTGCGGGTCGTGCACGTGCTCGAGCAGCCACCTTCGGATTGGACTGGGGAAACCGGGTACGTCACCGTCGACGTGCTGCGCCGCCACCTGCCTTCCGGGTACCGGCGGTTCCAGTTTTTCGCCTGCGGCCCCAACCCGATGCTCGACGCGATGGAAGCCGCTCTTCCCACGATCGGCGTGCCCGCCGACCGCATCCACACCGAACGGTTCGCCTGGGTCTGAACGCTTACGACGGAGGAACGACCATGCGCCACGCCTACATGGCTCGCATCACCCTCGGCGCCGGCCTGCTGTTGACCCTGGCCTGCCTGGCGTTTGCTGCCATCCAGAATTGAGCGGCCCCGGCGCAGCGGACCAAGACGCGGAGAGGTAGGACCGGTGCCCTCGACCCTGTTGCTCCTCGGTGCCGGCGGTGACCTGAGCAGGCGCTACCTTCTGCCGGCCCTCGCGCATCTGCAGCGCGCGGGCCGACTGCCCGACGCCCTCACCATCATCGGCGTCGGCCGTGAGGATGGGGACGATGACGCCTTCAGGCAGCAGGCTGCCGCTGCACTCGCCGAGCACGCCGCCGAGGTCGACTTCGCCCATCGGGCGGCGTTGTGCCGCCAGCTGCGGTATGTGGCCGCCGACGTCACCTCCGCCGAGGACCTGCGGCCGATCGTGCGGTGCGCCGACGGGCCAGTCCTCGTCTACCTCGCGCTCCCGCACACGCTCTTCGCGGCCACCGTCACAGCCCTGCTCGCCCTCGGCGGCGACTCGTTGACCGGCTTCGCCCTCGCTCTGATCCTCGGCACCATCGCCGGCACCATCTCCACGGTGTCGGTCGCCGTCCCGCTCACCGTGGCTTTGGACCGACGCTGGCCGCCGCGGCCCGAGGCTCCGGTCGCCGCCGGGCGGCGGACCTCCAGTCCGCGTCGCGAGGACGGCGCTGTGGTCTGACTGTTAGGTGAGCAAGGCCGTCCACCGGACCTGTGGGTCTGGAGCGCACCCAGTTACAAAATCATCACGGAGGACGACGCTCCGGTCGAGATGTCGAGCCTGCTCGTGGTCGAGGCATGCGCTCGGGGGGCCGCCGCCAGCCAGGAAGTCACCATCGGCGACGTCGCCCGCGTGGCCGACGTGGCGCCCTCCACGGCCAGTCGGCTCGTCGACCGAGCCCAATCGACCGGTCTCCTGCGTGTTCCGTCCACGCTTGACGCTCGAAGAACCGCGCTGATCCTCACCGCGGCCGGCGCGGGATTGCAGGCTCGCTCCATTCGGGCCCGGCTCGCCTGGTTGGCCGATCGGCTTGACGAGCTTTTCCGCCTCAGGCTGGAAAGACGGCGAGGGCGCGGACCGGGCGGAGGGCAGCCAATCGCCTCGACTGGTGGTGTTGTGTGCCAGCGTGTGTGCCACAGCATGGCGTTCACGGTCATCCAGCACCGTTCGCCCCCGACCGGCCTGCCTCGTTGACCTGCACATCCGTACGGGGGCGGACAACCGCGAACCGCACACCAGCGAACTCGCAATCTGGCGGTTGGTGATTCTGTCCTCGGCAGTAACGTAGCGACAGGTGGTCAATGGCCGGAGCGATACGCATCTCGACGATGGGCGACATCGACGACGGTCACCGTGTGGATGTCCTCGTCAATGCGGTAGATGACCCGGTAGGTGCCGCGGCGCGCGCTGTGCCGGTCCTCGAGCGGGGGACGAAGCCGCTTGCCGACCCGATGGGGGTTGTCCAGCAGCGGGCCGGTGATGAACTTATATGCGGCCGCGGCGACCGCCTCGGGCAGGTTCTCGGCGAGCTGGCGGCGGGCGGTCGGCGTGATCGCTAGGTCGTAGTCCGCCCGCTCCTCGGTCACGAACCGGAGCCGAGGCGCCGACGCATGGCCGCGTCCAGCTCCTCGCGCGTCTCCACATCGCCACGGGCCAGCTCGGTATCCGAGGCGTGCAATCGCCGCATCGTCTCGGCATCGGCCAGGATCTCGATCGTCTCCTCAAGCGACTCGAGATCCTCCGTCGCCACCAGGACGGCCGACGGCTTGCCGTGGACCGTCACGTAGACCCGCTCGTGCTGGCCGCTGACCCGGGCCACAAGGGCCGACAGGTGCGCCTTGGCGTCCGCGAGCGACAGAGTCGTCATGGTCGGAAGTATGACCAAATAGCCGTGCATCGTCCAGGTGAGCGCATCACGAGCCCCGAGGTGAGGAGGCCGTCCGATCGTCAGCTGCTCAGGCGGCGCTCAACGGTCGGTCAGGCGGCTGCCGTGTGGTGCCACCATGGTGGCCTGACGACGGTATTCATGGTCGTCCGCAGGAGTCCGCAGATGACAACGCAACCTTCTGACCTGCGCAAATGAACTCTGGCGTACCGCCCTGGACCCCACTCAGCCGCCCTGGCAGTGTGGGGGTCAGGGGTTCGAGTCCCCTCAGCTCCACCCGATCGAGCAGGCCGTCCTCCGTCCGGAGGGCGGCCTGCTGCGTTTCCGGCGGCAACTACCTGTGACGCGCGTAACCATCAACCGTCTCGGCCGTTGTTCCGCGCACAGTGCCCCCCACTCGACTGGAGGAGACGTGCGCCGTCTCGCCGCTTGTGTTCTCGCCGTCGCCGCGGTCCTGCTGAGCCTGCTCGTCGCCCCCGCGGCGCAGGCGAAGCCCAAGGCGCCGCCGGCGCCCCTGCAGTACGTCGCCCTCGGTGACTCCTACAGCGCGGCCTCCGGCGTCCTCCCGCCCGACCCGACGGCCCCGCCGCAGTGCCTGCGCTCGATCCGCAACTACCCGAACGTCATCGCGGCGCAGATCGGCGCCACGCTGACCGACGTCACCTGCGGCGGCGCCGACACCGGCGACTTCGCCGGCTCGCAGTACCCCGGCGTCGCCCCGCAGCTCGAGGCGCTCGGCCAGGGCACCCAGCTGGTCACCATGACGATCGGCGGCAACGACAGCAGCGTCTTCATCAACTCGATCCTGTCCTGCGGCGTCGCCGGGCTCTCCACCCTCGGCAAGGGCAGCCCGTGCAAGGACAAGTACGGGGACTCGTACAAGAACACGGTGCTGACGACCACGTACCCCGCCCTCGTCCAGGCCCTGACGGACGTCCGCGCACGGATCCCGGAGGACGCCGAGGTCGCGATCCTGGGCTACCCCTGGATCCTCCCGAAGGAGAAGGGCTGCTTCGACAAGATGCCGGTGGCCGAGGGGGACGTGCCCTACCTGCGCGACCTGCAGGCCACGCTGAACGACGTCGTGCGGCGGGCGGCGGCCGAGACCGGCGCCGTCTACGTGGACCTGTCGCAGGTCTCCGAGGGCCGGGACGCCTGCCAGCCGATCGGCACCCGCTGGGTCGAGCCGGTGCTGCAGGGCACCAACCCGGTGATCGTGCACCCCAACGCCCTCGGCGAGGCCGGCATGGCGGCCCGGACGATGGAGGTGCTGGGGCTCGGGGAGAAGCCGCGCCGCCGCTGATCCGGTCACCCCGGTCGACCGGCCCCCGTCCCCGCGGCGCCGAGGGGACGGGGCCTGTCGCCTTTCTCACCCCGCGAGATGAGAAGGAGGCCGGTTTTCACAGCTCGTACCGCTACGCTCGCCCATCGCGAGGATGCGGTACCGATGGAGGCATGTGGTGGTGGTCGAGCCGGTGGACACGTCGCAGCCCGGCGCTGCGACCGCCCGGCGTCGACCCCGCGGGCGGGCGAGCGACAGCGCCGCCACCCGCCGCCTCATCGTCGACGCCGCCGCGGCGCTCTTCAGCGAGCGGGGCTACGCCAGCGCCTCGCTGACCGACATCGTCGCCGGCACAGGGATGACCAAGGGCGCGGTCTACTGGCACTTCCCCTCCAAGGAGGAGATCGCCCTCGACATCGTGCGCCAGATGTACGCCAGCTGGCCGCCGATGCTCGGTGCCGTCATCGCCGCCCACGACGACGCCCTCGACGCGCTCGTCGCCGTCACCTACAAGGCGGCGGAGCAGTTCAGCACCGACCTCACCACGCAGGCGGCGAAGCGGCTGCTCGCCGAGCTCCCGCCCGACGCCCTGGCCAAGCTGCCGCAGCCCTACGTCGGCTGGCAGGGCGCCCTCTGCTCGCTGATCACCGAGGGGCAGCGGCGCGGCCAGGTCAACCCGGCCGTGGACCCCGAGGGGACCGCGCAGGCGATCGTGGCCAGCTTCTTCGGCATGCAGCAGGTCTCGTGGGAGCTCACCAACCGGCGCGACCTGCTCGCGCGGCTCGAGAACTTCTGGAAGCTGGTCCTGCCTCAGCTGCGCCCGACGGCGGCCACGGGACCGGCCGACGCCGGCTCTCCCGCCGCCGGGTAGCCACCGGAGACCGTCCCGGCGGCGACCACGCCGGCCGGCTGGGTCAGCGCGACCGCGACACCGGCAGGCGTCGGGCGGGTCGTGACCGTGGTGGGCACGCCCAGCTCGGCGAACCGCTCGAAGCGCAGGTCGAACCCCCACGGCCGGTCCGAGGCGACGTGGGCGGGCCGGGCCGCGCTCAGCGCTGCGTCGATCAGCAGCATGCCGGGCAGGTGGTCACCGCCGTGGTCGAAGAACGTCGGGTGGCGGGTGTCGACGTCGAGCAGCGCGGAGGTCGCCTGCGGCTGCGCGACGGACTCGGCGGAGCGCCGGGGGGCGGGGAGCGCCGGGGGAGGCGTGGTCGCGAGCGACGACCACCTCAGCCGGCCGTAGACCTGCGGAGGGAGGCAGCGGTACGCCGCGACGGCGGTGGCGATGCGCTCCGGGCCGGCCCAGGCCTCGATCTCCAGGCGGGCACCGCTGGCACGGCCCGCCCGGCGCCGGACGTCGGTGCGGACGGCCAGCACGACGACGGTCTCGCGGTCGGTGCGGGGGCGCGGGCCGGGCCGCAGGTACTCGGCCGAGATCGACTCGAAGACGAACTGGTGGTCCAGCGGGACCCCGAGGCGCTCGTGGCTGAGGTAGATGCCGGCCTGCCGGAGGGTCTCGACGAACAGCAGCGGGTTCGGCGCCTCGTCCGGCGAGGGCTGGAAGAGGGCGTGCTGCCTCGGCCACTGCGAGGCGAGGGCGAACAGGTCCTCGCCCAGCGGCCGCAGGTCGGTGACCAGCACCTCGGTGAGCGCCGTCTTGTGCACCAGGCGCCGGTCGACGGTGCGCCAGGTCGTGAGCGTGCCGGCGAGGTCCACGGCCTCCTCCGGGCCGAGCAGGGCGGGCGGGAGCGGGGCCTTCGTCAGCGGCTCGATCAACGGGCATCTCCAGGCAGCGCCGATGGGGTCGGCGGAGCTTACCGGCCGACCGGTCGGTTCGTGGCCCAGCGCTGCCCGGGGCGCGCCGCGGCGCCCTCAGCTGCCGGCGGTGCCCGAGCCGTGCCGCCGGGCCAGCCGGCTGGCGTTCGGCATCGCGGCGTACCCGTTGACCAGCCGCGCCCGGGTCACCAGCGCCCCGGCGCGGTGGGCGCTGATGGTGTGCAGCAGCTCGTCGAAGTCGGTCTCGGTCACGAAGTGGGTGCCGTCCACGAGGACGACGAGGGTGTCGGCGCGCTTCTCGATGCGCTCGATGGTGTCCGGGTCGACGGAGAAGTGCTCGCCGTTGCGGCAGGTGACAGCGATCACGGGAGCGCTCCTCTGGACTCGACGGGCAGGGCCGGCGGGACGCCGGTGGGTCATCGAGGACATCGGGCGTCCGGCGGCGCGGCTGTAGCCCCCGCCGAGCGGCATCACCCGTCCGGGGAGGTCGTCGCCGCAGGTCAGAAACCGAACAGCAGGCCGAGACCGCCCACCGTGAAGAGCACCATGACCACCACGAGGGGCAGCTGGTCGGAGGCCCGTGCGTGCCGCTCCGAGAGCAGCGCGCGCTCGTGCGCCAGGGTCACGCCCGCGACGTGGCCGGCGACCACCCCGCCCACCTGCACGTAGGCGATGGTGTCGGGGCTGACGGCGGTCAGGTCCACGACGTTGCCGTAGGTGCCGAAGAGGTCGACCCCGGGCGTGCCGAAGGGGTTGCTGGCCAGGATCCACGTCGTCTGGCCGTCCAGGAGCAGCAGGCTGAAGTAGTGGGCGACGGTGTAGCCCAGCGCGATGGGGATGACGCTCGCCGCGTACCGGGCCGGCTGCACGGCCACCGGCTGGCCGGCGAGGCGGCCGGAGAGCCGGGTGCCGACGAGGTACAGGGCGGCGACCAGGGCGATGCTCCCGGCCAGCCCGACCGTGCCGGAGAGCGAGTCGTTCGCCGCCCCGGGGCCGCTCTGCCACCACGCGGTCCGGGAGAGGCCGTCGAACGCCGTCGACCCCAGGAGCACGACGACCACCGCGGCGAGCCCGGGCGTCTCCGGCGTCGCGGAGGCGTTGGCCAGCGGGTTGCGCGCCACCAGCCGGCCGTCGGCCCGCCGGGCCCAGGGGGACAGCCGCGCGACCAGCGCGGAGTAGACCTCGAAGCCGTCGCCCCGGGCGAACCAGCCCTCGCCGAACCACAGGGCCAGCGCGGTGTGCACGACCGTGTAGCCGACCAGGAAGGCGGCGACGGTCCCGGGCTCCGCGCGGCCGGGGAAGACCAGCTCGAACCACAGGAAGACCACCAGGGACACCGCGGCCGGCCAGAGCCCGAGGGCCGGGAGGCGGTCGGCGCCCGGGGCGGTGCGGACGACGGGGCGCAGGACCGCGTGCAGCAGGCGCAGGGGGTTGACCACCCGCCAGACCGGCCCCAGCAGGAGGCTGGCCGGCACCAGCCCCACCCAGAAGGTCACGTAGAGAACCCACGGGGCGAGGTTGCGCCGGGTCTCCGCCGGCCCGGCGACCGCCGCGGCCACGACCAGCACCAGCAGGGCCAGCGCCACCGCCTGCAGCAGGCGGCGGGTGGCGGCGCTGTCCACGAACCGCTGGACGCCCCCCGGCAGCGGCCGCCCGCCGTCCGGCCCGCCCAGCCTGGGCGTGCGCCAGAAGAGGAGCAGCGCGGCGAAGCTGATCAGGATCGCGGCGCCGGCCCCGTACAGGGCCAGGCCGAGCGGGATCGGGAGATCGGTGCGCGACCCGACCCCGTGTGCCAGCAGGGTCACGAGACCTGCAGCGTGAGCAGCACCGTCCCGGCGTCGTGCAGCTCCAGCTCGAACACCCCGGGGATCGTGGCGTCGAAGACCAGCTCCGCCGGCGCGCCCGGGGCGAGGTCGGCCAGCACGTCGTAGCCGTGCAGGTGGGCCTCGTCAGCGGCGTCGCTGGTGATCGTGACGGTCACCCGGTCCCCGAGCGGGACCGGCACTCGTCCGGTGTCGCCGGTGACCTGGCCACCGGCGACCTGGACCTCCAGAGCCGTCCCGGCGGCCTCGGCCGGGGTGGTGGGGGCCGCGCTGGTGCTGTCCGGCGCGCTGCTCTCCGGCGCGCTGCTCGTGGCCGCGCTCGGCTCGGCGGCCTCGGGGGCCTCCGTGCCGGCGCAGCCGGCGAGCAGCAGGGGGAGGGCGAGCAGCGGGACGGCGAGGGACCGCCGGCTCATCGGCCCACGCTGCCCTGCGTCGTGCCCTCGGCAGGGCTGTCGGCCGGTGCGTCGGCGTAGGGCTCCCGCACGCTGGCCCGGCGGGCGTAGCGCCCGACGCCCCAGGAGATGGCGGCGATGAGGGCGAGGGTGCAGGCGAGCACGACCAGGTTCGAGATCGTCCACAGGCTGCCCGTGGCGTCCTTCAGCTCGCGCTGCAGGATCTCGATCTCCGGGATGGCCGAGCGGGTCATGCCGTCCTCGGCCGGCAGCTCGTCCTCGCCGATGGCCTCGTCGGCCGGCAGGTAGATCGGCACCGCGGTCAGGGTGCGGCCGTCGTGGATGCGCAGCAGCGTCTTCCAGGTGCCGTGCAGCGGGACCGGCTCGGTGGTCCGGTACGTGCCCTCGCCGGTGCGCTCCAGCGGGGTCACGACCAGGCCGTTGCCCTGCCACGCGGTGATCTGCACCCACGCGGGGTCGTCGACGAAGTCGGCCGGGTCGATCTCCACGGTGACGTTCGCCGTCCGCGGGTCGGTCTCGACGTCCTCGATGCCGAACGTGGCCTCGACGTCGTCGGGCACCGTGGCCACCAGCCCGTTGGCGACGGCGGCCGCCAGCACGACCAGCGAGCCGACGACGACGGTGCGGGCGACGGCGGGGCGGGGGAGGCGGCGGCGCAGGCCGGAGGCGAGCAGCGCGCCCAGCAGACCGCCGACGACACCGCCGACGACCGCCATCAGCGTGCCCTCGACCAGGATGTCGCTGGTCCACCCGAGGGTCTGGGTGAACTGGGTCCAGCCGGCCTCGGTCGCGTGCCCGACGGTGCCGACCAGGACGCCGGCGACGGCGCCGAAGACCAGCGGGCGGCGGGCCAGCGACACCGACAGGGCGAGCAGCTCCACGATGATCGCCGAGCCCAGGTAGAGCGGGAACGACGGCGTGATCTCGCCGAAGCCGACGCCGACGATCAGCGAGATGCCGCCGCGGATCACGAGGAAGAAGGCGACGGCCGCCAGCGCCCCGCCGCGGCCCATGAACAGCCGCGCGGCGACCAGCGCGAGACCGGCGGCGCCGGCGATCATCAGCGGCTCGAGCACCAGCCGGAACTGGGGGACGTCGAAGTCGTACTCGCCCTGGAACACCGACAGGCCCAGGAGCAGGCCGCCCATGGCCGACGCCTGGCGGATGAAGCGCGCGGTCTGGCCGACCTTGCGGTCACCGTCGTCGGTGGAGAGCCCGCCGTGGCCCTCCTGCTCCAGGAGCAGCAGGCCGATGATCGACAGGCCGGCGCCACCGATGAGCATCAGGTGGGTCGGGCCCCAGAGCGTGACGTCCTGGCCGAACAGCCGGTGCCAGACGTCGTCGAGCGGGAAGCCGAGGAGGGCGTAGAAGCCGGCCGCCGTGAGGATGACCCCGCCGACGGGGACGTCCCAGCCGCGCAGGAAGTGCACCGCCGCCGGGCCGGGCTTCTCGTCCAGCGGCATCGCGCACGCCAGGAGGCCTCCGGCGAAGACGCCGAAGAGCCCGAAGAGGATGAGGAAGTGCGCCGGGTTGGCCAGCGGCCCCTCGTCGCGGCCCACGCCGATGTGCAGGCTGATGTCCCACAGCATCCCGAGCAGGGCCACCAGCAGCGAGATCGTCGTGAGGACGGTCGGGAGCGCCACCCAGGCCGGGACGCCGGTGGCGGAGCCGAGGCGGTCACCCACCCGGGTGAGCACCGCCGAGCGGCGGGTCCGGTGCATCCAGACCAGCGCGAGCAGGACCGCGGTGAGACCGAGGCCGATCCCGGTGGCGAGGAGGACCTCGCCGATGGCGGCTCCGCCGGCGGGTCGGGTTTCTGCGGCCAGTGGCATGGCATCCCCTCGAGGCATGGGGCTATGGAACACCCATCACGGTGACATCGACAACTGATACATAGAACGAGCGGCTTACCGTGTGGTCACGACGGGAAGGAGGAGCGGGTGAGTGCACCGCAGATCGACCCGGCGCGAGAGACGTCCGAGCCGCAGCTGACGGTCGACGAGCTCGCCGCCCGGGTCGGCGTCACCGTGCGCAACGTGCGCGCCTACTCCGCCCGGGGGCTGCTCCCGCCGCCGCGCATGGTCGGGCGCACCGGCTACTACGGCCGGGAGCACGTCGCCCGCCTGCTGCTGGTCCGCGAGATGCTGGCCGAGGGCTACTCGCTGGCGATGATCGAGCGGACGCTGGCCAGCGCGCCCCCGACCGCCAGCTCCGCGACCCTGGCGCTGCACCGCGCGCTGCTGGCCCCGTGGCTGCCACCGGAGCCGGAGATCACCACGGGCGCCGAGCTCGCCGCCCGGGCGGGCGTGCCGGAGCAGCCCGAGGTGGTCGACCAGCTGGTCGAGCTGGGGCTGGTCCAGCGCCTGGACGACGGCCGGCTGCGGGTGCTTGACCCGGCGCTGCTGATGGCCGGGCTGCAGGTGGTCGGGCTGGGGGTGCCGCCGGCGGCGCTCATCGCCGCCCAGGCGCAGGTCAACGAGCACGTGCGGGCGATCGCGCGCACCTACGTGCAGATGTTCGTCGACACCGGGTGGCGCGCGTTCGTCGAGGCCGGCGCCCCGCGGGAGCGGCTCGACGAGATCCTGGCCACGGTCACCCGGCTGCAGCCGGTCGCGGCCCAGGCCATGCTCGCGGCCTTCCGCACCGAGATGGCGACCGAGGTGGAGGCGGCGGTCGAGACCGCGCTCAGTCAGCTCGAGGAGGAGTAGGCGCGTCTCCGTCGGGCAGCGCCTCGCGCGCCAGGCCCTCACGGGTGGCCTCCTCGGCGGCCTCCCGCGCGCTGAGGCGCCGGTCGCGGACCACCGCCCCGGCGACGACGGCGATGAGGATCGCCGCGGGCACGAAGAAGCCGACGGTCCCGATGATGCTCAGGCCGTCCATGGCGAGCACGTCGTAGCCAGGCATCCACCCATGTGACACCGGGCGGTGACACGGTGTCAAACGGAACCTCGGTCCCAGGCCTTCGCCCGCCGTCGCGCCAGCGCGGTGAGCGCGAGCCCGCACAGCGCGGCCGCCCACCCCCACTGCGCGGCGAGCAGTCCCGGTCCGGGGTGCCCGCCGAGCAGCAGCGCGGCGACGAGCGGCAGGCTGCCCAGCAGGCCCACGTCGACGCCCTGCACGGTCGTCGCGGCGGCGCCCGCCGGGATGATGCCCATGGGCGTCGAGACCACCGGCCCGGCCCAGTCCAGCTCGGGCCGGTAGGCGCCGCGCAGCGAGGCCGCGGTCCAGGCCGGGACGGTGCCGAGGGCCAGCAGCGCCCAGGCGGCGGCGTCACCGCTGCCCTGCCCGATGAGCAGGCCGCCGCAGCCGCAGACGACGGCCAGCGCGAGCGCCGGCACGACGCACCGGGCGGCCACCACGCGCGCGGGGGAGAGCGGGAGGAGCCGGTCGAGCGCGGGCGCGGCCTGCGCCTGCCGCGCCGGGTGCCCGACCGCCACCGCCGCGGCCAGCCACCCCAGCAGGAGGCCGA
Source organism: Blastococcus sp. TF02A-35 (assembly GCF_004571075.1). Lineage (GTDB taxonomy): Bacteria > Actinomycetota > Actinomycetes > Mycobacteriales > Geodermatophilaceae > Blastococcus. The sequence goes on along the minus strand of NZ_SPQP01000006.1, from coordinate 464 downwards.
CGGCGCCGGCGACCGGCAGCCGGTCCAGCCCCTCCGTGCGCACCGCGAGGACCGGGAGGGCGACGGCCGCCACGAGCTGGCCGAGCTGCCAGGGGCTGCGCGCGAGCAGCAGCAGGTCGGCCGCGACGACGGCCTGCGAGGGGCCGACGACCCGGGTGAAGCGGCGCGGGCGCCGCGGGGCCCGGGGCCGGCCACCGAGTGCCCGGCCGAGGTCCCGGAAGTCCATGGACACCGCGGAGGCCGAGGCGTAGGACGCCGTCGCACCGGTCGAGCGCAGCGACCCGGCGCCGATGCGGCCGAGACCCCGGTCGGCGAGGAGCACGAGGACCACCGCTGCGGCCAGGAGGACGAGGGCCGCGGACGGCGGCACCCCGGGAAGGTCGGGCGGCAGCAGCCCCCCGGCGGACCGGGCGAGAGCCGGGACGGCCGCCAGGACCGCCGCGCCCACGGCGGCGAGGACGGCA